>DATAOB010000023.1:0-15408 GCA_036265935.1 Beijerinckiaceae bacterium | reverse complement strand
ATCGCGCCTATGGGTCAGCCGAGATGCTGGGCTGGCTTGTTCATGAGCGCGGGATCGAGCCACACATCCCGGTGTTCGACAAGTCGGCGCGCACCGACGGGACCTTCGAACGGGAGGACTTTACCTACGATCGCGAAGGCGGGCCAGCACTTCGTTAGGGCGTCCTCGGCCTGAATATCCAAACGACTCCGTTTGTCTTCGGAGCCGTTGAATCCGAACGCCACGGTGCGCGGCTTCCCGCCAACGATGTCGCCGTTGCTGTCGAGCGAAAAGTAAAATGTGATTCGCGTTCCTTCGGCATTCGAAGGCGGCTGAAAACACGCGGCGAAACGCTCCTGCAAATCGCGCATTGTTTCGGCGGGATGTCGCGGCTGCGCTCGGCCCGGCATGACAGCGGCGATGAGGCATCGTGAGGGCCGCAGCGAGACGCACGTCGTTCTCCGGAAAACCCCGCGGCCGCAGAGGCAGATTTGATCCCTGCAGCAGCGTAGCCTGACTACCGGTCGCAGTTTCAACAGATATCCGGGAAACTCATACCGTCGAGAGGGATTGCGCCCGTCGGTCCTCCGAAAGGTCCGGCAGCTGAACGGCCTTCGCTACTCTCGCCAACTACGGAATCGTTAAGAGGCACTTCGGCGGCATTTGGTTGGCGGTGGCCGATCGGCGCAGGCCAGGCCGCGCTCGCGCCTGTTTGCGTAAGCGGAATCAAGGCGGCTGCGAGAGCCGTAGCGAGAATGATTTTGCGCATGACAGTCTCCGTCGCCGCGTCATGTCGGGTTTGGAGACAGGCGGTGCTTGGGATTTATTGCGCTTGAGCTTGCTGAATTGCCGAAGAACGGGTTAGCGCCGCGGCCGAGGCAGAAGGGCGGCCGAAGCCGGCCTCGATCGTCGCTCCCGCGTGAACTCAGCAGGAATAATACATATCGAACTCGACCGGATGCGGCGTCATCTCGAAACGCATCACCTCCGTCATCTTCAGCTCGATATAGCTGTCGATGAAGTCGTCGTTGAAGACACCGCCGGACTTGAGGAAGTTGCGGTCCTTGTCGAGGTTAGACAGCGCTTCGCGCAGCGAGCCGCAGACCGTCGGGATTTTCTTTAGCTCCTTCGGCGGCAGATCATAAAGGTCCTTGTCCATCGCCTGGCCCGGATCGATCTTGTTGCTGATGCCGTCGAGCCCGGCCATTAGCATTGCTGCGAAGGCGAGATAGGGGTTTGCCGCTGGATCGGGGAAGCGCACTTCCACGCGCTTCGCCTTCGGGTTCGACGTGTAGGGGATGCGACACGAGGCGGATCGGTTGCGCGCGGAATAGGCGAGCAGAACCGGCGCTTCGTAACCAGGCACTAGGCGCTTGTAGCTGTTGGTCGAGGGATTGGTGAACGCGTTTAGCGCCTTCGCATGGCGGATGATGCCGCCGATGTACCACAGGCATTCATCCGAAAGATCGGAATATTTGTTGCCGGCGAAGACCGGCTTGCCGCCTTTCCAGATCGACTGGTGCACGTGCATGCCCGAGCCGTTGTCGCCAAAGACCGGCTTCGGCATGAAGGTCGCAGTCTTGCCGTAGCTCTGTGCCACCTGGTGGATGCAGTATTTGTAGATCTGCAAGTGGTCGGCCATCGTCGTCAACGGGCCGAACTTCAACCCCAGCTCGTGCTGCGCGGCGGCGACTTCGTGGTGATGCTTCTCGACCTTGGCGCCCATGGAGGCCATCGCCGCGAGCATCTCGCCGCGCATGTCCTGCGCCGAATCCTGCGGCGGCACCGGGAAGTAGCCGCCCTTAGTGCGGATACGATGGCCGAGATTGCCGCCCTCGTAGGAGGTATCCATATTGGACGGCAGTTCCATCGAATCCAGCGTGAAGCTCGTATTGTAAGGGTCGGCAGCGAACCGCACGTCGTCAAACACGAAGAACTCGGCCTCCGGGCCGAAATACACAGTATCGCCGATGCCGAGCGAGTTGGCGTAAGCTTCGGCCTTCTTCGCGATGCCGCGCGGATCGCGGCCATAAGGCTCGCCCGTCGTCGGCTCGAGAACGTCACAGACGATGACCATAGTCGCCGCTGCAAAGAACGGATCCATACAGGCCGATGTCGGATCGGGCATGAGCGTCATGTCGGATTCGTTGATCGCCTTCCAGCCGGCGATCGAGGAGCCGTCGAACATCAGGCCTTCGGAGAGCGCGTCCTCATTGATGAGCGAGACGTCGAATGTGACATGCTGCCACTTGCCGCGCGGATCGGTGAAACGGAGATCGACATATTTGACGTCATTATCCTTGATCGCCTTGAGAACATCCTTGGCGCTCTGCATGTCACAGCCTTTCTGTCATTCGAGCTTGGTTGAGAGGTGGGTGAGGCGTTTTTGAACGTCAGATCGCATCCGCACCGGTTTCGCCGGTTCGGATGCGGATCGCGCCTTCGATATTCGATACAAAAATCTTGCCATCGCCGATGCGGCCGGTCTGGGCCGCTCTGCGGATCGCATCGACCGCGCGGTCGACGGAGTCATCGGCCAGCACGATCTCGATTTTCACCTTCGGGAGGAAATCGACGACGTATTCGGCGCCGCGGTAGAGTTCGGTATGGCCCTTCTGGCGGCCGAACCCCTTGGCTTCTGTCACCGTAATCCCCTGGAGCCCGGCGTCCTGCAGCGCTTCCTTCACCTCGTCGAGCTTGAACGGCTTGATGATGGCTTCGATCTTCTTCATTCCGCGTCAGGTCCCGGCGGTGAGTTCGCCGCGTCTGAAGGCGGCAATGGTATGGTCGAGCTATAGCAGGTGGCGTGCCATGCATCTATGCGGAATCGCGGCTTTGCCTGCGCGGCATGCCGTCATTCCGCCTATTCCACAAGCAGAACGCGTGCAAATTAGGCAGTCGCGCGGGCTTTTCCCGTCTCGGCCGGCAAGTCGCTGCGTCCGCCCCATTCCGTCCACGACCCATCGTAGACGGGCACCGCCGAGCGCCCGAGCGACTCGAAGGCCAGCGAGAGGATCGCGGCGGAGATGCCGGAGCCGCAGGTCGTGGTGATCGGCCGGCTGAGGTCGACGCCAACCTCCGAGACCCTCCTCTCGAGTTCGGCTCGCGGCCGGAACCGTCCATCCACGACGAGCTCCCGATAGGGCAGGTTCAGACTGCCCGGGATATGCCCCGGCCGCACGCCGGGACGGGGCTCCGGTTCCTCCCCGGCAAAACGAGCCGCCGAGCGGGCGTCGACGAGCTGCACGCCCGCATTCAGCTGGCGCTCGACATCGCTCTGCGAGGCGACGGCACCGTGATCGAGACGCGCCGTAAAGTGCCGCAGCTGGCGCTGCACCGGACCTTCCTCCAGCGGCCGCCCTTCCGCCCTCCATTGCGGCAGCCCGCCTTCGAGGACCGCGACCTCACGCATCCCGAAGGCGCGCAGCGTCCACCAGACGCGCGGCGCCGAAAACAGGCCAGCGCCGTCATAGACGACGGCGCGCATGCCGTCGCCGATGCCAAGCTTGCGCATGGCGCTCGAAAACGCCACGGGATCCGGCAGCATATGGGGCAGGGCGGTCGAGTGGTCGGCAATCGCGTCGATATCGAAGAAGACCGCACCGGGTAAGTGGCCGGCGAGATATTCCGCATGCGGATCGCGCTTCTCGTCCGGCAAGTACCAGGAGCCGTCGATCACGACGAGATCGGGACTCGTCAGATTTTCCGCGAGCCAGTCGGTCGTGACGAAATGCGCGTGCTCTGCTTTTCGCAAAGGCATTCTCTCCCTCGATCTTTGTCTTTGTTGTTGACCTACGCCGCCACGAAACCGGGGTCGATTGTCGAGCGCCGCTCCATCCAACCTGGCACCGGCAGGTTCTTCGAACGCAGAAACTGCGGATTGAACAGCTTCGATGCGTAGCGTGAGCCGGAATCGCAAAGCACGGTGACGATCGTGTGACCTGGCCCGAGATCGCGGGCCAGACGAATCGCACCGGCGATGTTGATGGCCGAAGAGCCGCCGAGCAGCAGCCCTTCGTTTTCCGCGAGTTCGAAGAGGATCGGCAGCGCCTCCTCGTCGCTCACCTGATACGCCAGATCGATCGGCGCACCTTTGAGATTCTCGGTGACGCGTCCCTGTCCGATTCCCTCGGTGATGGAGTTGCCGGTCACCTGAAGCTCGCCCGTCGCGTAATACGAGTAGAGCGCCGAGCCGAGCGGATCCGTGATCGCGATCTTCACCTTCGGATTGCGTGCCTTCAGTGCCAGCCCGACGCCGGCAAGCGTGCCGCCGGTGCCGACGGAGCAGGTGAAGCCGTCAACCGCGCCGCCGGTGTCCTCCCAAATTTCCGGCCCCGTTGTCATGCGATGGCCTTCGCGATTGGCGACGTTGTCGAACTGGTTCGCCCAAATCGCGCCTTGCGGATGTTCGCGTGCAAGACGCTCGGCGAGCCGGCCGGAAAGCTTCACGTAATTGTTCGGGTTTGCGTAAGGCACCGCCGGCACTTCGATGAGCTCGGCGCCCTGCAACCGCAACATCTGCTTTTTTTCTTCGCTCTGCGTATCCGGAATCACGATAACGGTGCGAAACCCCAGCGCATTTGCGACAAGCGCAAGACCGATGCCGGTATTGCCCGCGGTTCCCTCGACTACGAGCCCGCCTGGTTTCAGCAGCCCGCGAGCGACCGCGTCCTCAATGATCGCCAGTCCGGCGCGATCCTTGACCGAACCGCCGGGATTGAGGAACTCGGCCTTGCCCCAGATCGTGCAGCCGGTCACCTCGGAGGCGCTGCGCAATTTAATTAGCGGCGTACGGCCGATCGTGCCGATTACGTCCTGCGCAAAACGCGCTTGGCCCTTTACGGCCGGCTCAGCAACAGCTGAGTGCATCATGCCTCACTCACGCGCGAGATTACCGGCGCCTCTGTGATGCGCTGGCGACGCTGCATGATGGCAGAATGGGCGCGTTCATAAGCGAGGCGGAATCCGTCCAAACCGCGCGTCGATACGTTGCCATGTTTCAATCCGATCAAAACTTGTCGCAACACGATATCGAGTTCTTTTTCCGCCTCGTCGAGCTCAAGAGCGGTTTTGGCATTGGCAATGTTGTCGATGATCGCCAAGACCTGCTCCGTGTACTCGCTGGGCTCAAGCGGTTTGACCCGTGTAAACGACGTATAGATTGCCGCGCTGATCGAGCCAAGAATGCCTGCGACCGACGTTCCGATATAGAAGAGATCGCTGTAACGATCGAGAAAGCTCTTGACCTCGTTGTCAGTATATTCCGCCACGCCCTTATGGGCGACGATGTAGGCGTCCTTGTCGGTGTCCGGCGGCTCGATTCGCGTCGCGAAAGTATTGCCGACCGCGAGAGCATTCTTGTTTTCGAGCAGGATGCCGGCGAGTTCCGCAACAAGCGTATCCGACAAGCGGCGGCGCACCGTCATGATTTCCTGCACACCGACGGTCTCGAGATCCTCCTCGGGAAGCTTAGGACTCGTTGAAAGAAGACCAGCCTCCACGGTCTCGCTTGTCAATCCCGAGACTTTGCGTTCGAGAGCCTTACTACCCTCGATCGCTTTTACGTCGATCTTAGTCAATTTATCGAAGCGCTTGCTCTCTGCAAGCGCCGAAAAGGAGGCGAACACGACAGCCGCCTGGAACTGGTCGCGCGCGAACAGCGGCTCGATTGGCGTGTCCCCGGGCATTTGCTGGAAAGTAATGCGGTCCGGGTCGATTTGCGCCGCGTTGAGGAGCGAACGCAGCAACGGCTCAGCGGCGGGCTGCGAGGTGATGAACGCGACCTTCTTGCCGCGAAGGTCGCCGAGATTGGCGATCTTGCTGGCTTTCGGGAGCACCATGAGAAAGGCAAAACGTTCGAGTAACGCCAACGCACGCGCCGAGCTCGGCACCTTCTGATCGGTGCGCACGAAGCCGAGATCGGCATCACCACGCGCGAACCGCGCGGTCGCCGCGGCGGCACTGTCATCCCTGATAATCCGCAGCTGCAGATCGGTGCTGTTGGCCGCAACCAGATCGGCAAGCTGCTGGGCGAGCTTAAATTCGACCGTTCCAGGCGGGCCCGCCGCGACCCTGAGCGGGCGGATTGAATGTGCCCAATAACGCAGGCCGCCGACGATGAGGATCGTGAGGAGGAGTGTCCCCAGGATGAAAAAAATTTTCTGACGGCGGTTTTTGGCGCGGACGCCGTCGGCGGGGGGCGCGGCGTCTTCCTCCTCCTCAACCTCCTCCTCCCGGCCTTTCTCGCCGGGCCGAAGCACCGAGATTTTGTTGTCGGAGCCCATTTCCGCCCGCGGGACCTCGAATTCGTCTGCGGCGAGTTGGTGCCCGGCCAGGAGCTCTGTCAAGCTGAAAGGTTCCGCTCTGCCGATCGGACCCAAGCCGGCAGCAGCCATTGCAAAGCCGCGGCCGAGATGGTCTCTTCCGCTCGAAAGCCGAGGCCGAGAGGCAAATGATGCTTAAAACCCTGACAGTCGCCGCCTTCGGCCTCGCGCTTGCCTGGCTGGCGCCGAGCCAATTCGCGTGCGCTCAACAGCAGGCGCCGATCGGGCATCGCCAGCCGACGGCGTCCGATGTTCCGTTGAACGATTCCGTCCGCGGAGACGCCGACCTATCGGGCCAAACTCCCGATCCGACGCCGCCGAAGAAGCGCTCGCCCACGCGCCGGGCTCAGAGCAACGTCGACGTCATCATGAAGACGCCGAACATCTGTTCCAACTGCAACGAGTAGCCGCCGAGCTTAGGCTGCGTCCGCTGCCTTGAGCCGCGCAAAGCCGCGGTCGAGATCGGCTTCGAGGTCCTCGATATCCTCCAAGCCGACGGAGAAGCGCAGCGCCGATCCTTCCGGGTCCCATTGCGTCGCGGTGCGGTAGGTCCGGCAGTCGAATGGGATCACCAGGCTCTCGTACCCGCCCCAGGAATAGCCAAGCCCGAACAGTTCAAGGTGATCGAGCATCACCGCGACTGCCGCCCGCGACACCGGTTTGAGGATCACCGAGAACAGTCCGGATGAACCCAGGAAATCGCGTCGCCAGATTTCGTGTCCGGGATGTTGCGCCAATGCCGGATGCAACACACGCGAGACCTCCGGCCGCGCGGCGAGCCAGCTAGCCAGAGCGAGGCCCTGGCGCTCGGCTTCGCGCAGTCTCAGCTCCAGGGTGCGCAACCCGCGCAACCCGAGAAACACATCCTCCGCCCCGGCGCACATCGCGAACGCGTCAAAGGTCTCGCGCAGCCGCGGCCAGTATTCCGCGGTGGCCGAAACCATGCCGAGCAACAGGTCGGAATGGCCCGAGAGGTATTTCGTGCCGGCTTCCACTGCGAGATCGACGCCGCGTTCATGCGGCGGGAAGAACAAAGGCGTCGCCCAGGTATTGTCCATGATGACGCAGGCGCCGCGCCCATGCGCGACCTCAGCGATCGCCGGGATGTCCTGCATCTCGAAACTCTGGGAGCCCGGGGCCTCGACGAAAACCACCCGCGTGTTTGGCCGCATCACTTCGCCGATCCCGGCACCGACAAGCGGATCGTAGTAAGTCGTCTCGACGCCGAGCCGGCTCAGCACCGTCTCACAAAAATTACGCGTCGGCCGGTAAACGGAATCCGTTACCAGAATGTGGTCGCCGGCTTTGACGACGCTGAGGATCGCGACCGTAATTGCCGACAGGCCAGAGGGAGTGAGCACGGTGCCCGCGGCCCCGGTGATCTCGCTCCAGGCGTTTTCCAGCGCCTCCGTCGTCGGCGTGCCCTTGGTGCCGTAAATGAAGCGGGCTTTACGTGCATAGAGCGCTTCGACATCGGGAGAGAGCACGGTCGAGCCGCGATAGATCGGCGTATTGATGAAACCGAAATTTTCGAATGGCTGCCGGCCGGCATGGACGAGGCGGGTCCGATTGCCCATCCCGGCACGGCTGTCCCTCGTTGATTTCGTCATCATCCCTTCCCGTGGGCGCGCTCGGAGCGCCGCTTGACGCCCCTCAGGAAACTCAGTTCGATGCGCTTCGAACCTTCACGGCGCCTGCCGCTATCACAATTTGGGGCTTTCCATGAAACGTCCGCTTGCTGCCATGGCCCTTCTGGCCGGCGCCTTCCTGTCCGTGCCCGCCTCTGCGGCGACGGTCGATCAGGTGAAAAGCCGCGGGTATCTCATCTGCGGCTCAAATCCCGGCCTGCCGGGCTTCGGCCTCCCCGATGACAAGGGCAACTGGGCCGGCTTCGACATCGATTTCTGCCGCGCCGTCGCTGCGACGATTTTCAACGATCCGAATAAGGTCCGCTTCGTCCCGCTGACCGCCAAGGATCGGTTCACCGCTCTGCAATCGGGCGAGATCGATGTTCTCTCGCGCAACACGACGTGGACGCAATCGCGCGAGGTCGCGCAGGGCTTCCTGTTTCCGGCGGTGACCTATTACGACGGTCAGGGTTTCGTGGTGCGCAAGAAACTCGGCGTGAACTCGGCCACCGACTTGGACGGCGCCTCGATCTGCGTGCAGCAGGGAACGACCACGGAGCTCAATCTTGCGGACTATTTCCGCACGCATAACAAAAAGTACGAGCCGGTCGTATTCGCCACAGCCGACGAGGCGATCAAGGCCTATGACAGCGGCCGTTGCGACTCGTTCACGACAGACGGCTCGCAACTTGTCTCTGAACGCCTAAAACTCGGCACGCCCGACGATCACATCATCCTGCCGGAAGTCATTTCCAAGGAGCCGCTCGGCCCGACGGTGCGGCAGGGCGACGATCAATGGTTCAATCTCGTGCGTTGGACCGCCTTCGCCATGCTTGACGCCGAGGAGCTCGGCGTCACGCAGAAGAACGCGGACGAGATGGCCAAGGACACGAATCCGGAAGTCCGCCGTCTGCTTGGCGCCGAGGGCAATTACGGCAGCAATCTCGGCCTGACGCAGGACTGGGCTTTGCGCATCGTCAAGAATGTCGGCAATTACGGCGAGGTGTTCGACCGCAATCTCGGCGACGGCTCGCGGCTGAAATTGAAGCGCGGCCTGAACGCCCTCTACAACAAGGGCGGCATCCAATACGCGCCGCCAATTCGCTAAAAGCCGGCAAGGAGAGGCGCGAGCGAAATAGGGGAGGGACATGAGCACTCCCGCCGCACCGCTCGCCACCGAACGCCCACCTTTCTGGAACGATCCGTTCTGGCGCGGACTCGCCAGTCAAATCCTGCTTGCGGCGGTTGTCGCGTTTATCGTCATCGAGGCGACGATCAACGCGCGCGACAATATGCATGCGCGCGGCATTCCGACCGATCTTTCGTTCTGGAATATGCCGGCGGGATTCGACATCAACCAGTCGTTCGTCGCGTATTCCGCGGTGTGGCCTTACGGCCGCGCGTTCGTTGTCGGCCTGCTCAACACGTTGTTTGTTGCGATCGTCGGCGTGATCCTGGCGACTATCGTCGGTTTCGCCGTCGGCGCGGCGCGCTTGTCGAAGAGCTGGTTGTTAGCGCGGCTCGCAACGGTCTATGTCGAAGTGATCCGCAACGTTCCGCTGCTGCTGCAGCTGTTGTTCTGGTACAATGCGGTGTTGAAACCGCTGCCCGGGCCACGGCAATCGGTCGATATTTTCGGCTTCGCCTTCGTCAATAATCGCGGATTATTTGTGCCGGAGCCGGTGGCGCGCGCCGGCTTCGATTATGTATTAATCGCGTTCGGCACCGGAATCCTTGGGTCGATTATATTTTGGTATGTCGCTCGCCGCCGGCAGATGCGGACCGGCGCGCAATGGCCGGTGATGCGCGTGAGCGTCGGCCTCATCCTTGGTCTGCCGATCCTTGTCTATTTCCTCCTCGGCCGGCCGCTCGAACTCGCCATGCCGCAATTGCGCGGTTTCAATTTCGTCGGCGGCATCCGGCTTTCGCCGGAGCTCGTCGCGCTGCTCCTCAGCCTCATCCTCTACACCGCGTCGTTCATTGCCGAAATCGTGCGCGCCGGTATCCAGTCGGTGCCGCGCGGACAGACCGAAGCGGCGCTTGCTCTCGGGCTGCGTCCGGGCCCGTTGCGGCGGCTCGTCGTCATGCCGCAGGCAATGCGCGTCATCATCCCGCCGCTGACAAACCAGTATCTGAATCTTACCAAAAACTCCTCGCTTGCGGTGTTCATTGGCTATCCCGATCTCGTGCAGATTTTTGCCGGCACCGTGCTCAATCAGACCGGCGCGGCGGTGCAGGTCATCTTCATAACGATGGCGGTCTATCTCGCAATTTCGCTGGCGACGTCAGCTGTGATGAATCTCTACGCGCGCCATACCGCGATCCGGGAGCGCTAGGGCCATGAAAGCGTTTCCATGAGCGCTATTCAAGACTCGCTCGACGATACGTTTTTCGTACGCACCGAAGCGGCGCCCGAAAAACCTCCGCCGGCGGCGGTCGGCGGTGTGATCGGGTGGGTACGCCGCAATCTCTTCCGTGACGTCTGGACCAGCATTCTCACTCTCGTCGCGGCGGCGATTGCGATCTGGTTCGGCATCGATCTCATCCGCTATATGGTGATCGACGCGGTCTGGTCGGCGCTCGATGGCGCCGCCTGCCGTCCGCCGGGTGTTGGCGCCTGCTGGGCCTATGTTGCGCGCAAGCTGCCGTACTTCGTCTATGGCTCTTATCCGGTCGAAGAACGCTGGCGCGTCGACATCACGCTACTCATCGGCGCGGTCCTGATCGCCTGGCTTTTGTGGCCGGCCTCGCCGCGCAAGGGCCTCGGCGCGATTCTATTCTTTGTCGTCTATCCGGTGCTGGCGTTCGTGCTGCTTTACGGCACGCCGGCGCTCGGGCTCACGCAAGTGCCGACGCACCTCTGGGGCGGCATTTTCGTCAGCCTGCTCGTCGCGCTGGTCGGGATGGTCTTCTCGCTGCCGGGCGGCGTGCTTCTGGCCCTTGGGCGGCGTTCGCGACTGCCTGCGGTGCGCCTTTTCTCGATCGGCTTCATCGAGTTCGTCCGTGGCGTGCCGCTGATCACTGTGCTGTTCATGGCGAATACGATGCTGCCGCTGTTCGTCCCGGAGCAGTTTTCGCCGGACCGGCTGGTGCGGCCGCTGATCGGCGTCGCGCTCTTTGCCTCGGCCTATATGGCCGAAGTGGTGCGCGGCGGCCTGAACGCCATTCCGCGCGGCCAGTTCGAGGCCGCGCAGGCGCTCGGCCTGCACTATCCGCAAATGATGCGGCTGATCGTGCTGCCGCAGGCGCTGACGATCGTCATTCCCGGCATCGTCAATACGTTCATCGGTCTTTTCAAAGATACGACTCTCGTTGCCATCGTCGGCATCTTTGATTTCCTGCGCACCGTCGACACGGCGCGCCTCGATCCGGAATGGGCCGGGCCGACGATCTCGACCACCGGCTATCTGTTCGCGGCAATGTTCTATTTCGTCTTCTGCTTCGGGATGTCGCGCTATTCGCTGGCGATGGAGCGCCGGCTCGCCGCGGGGCGCAACCGATAACTTCCGCTATGCGCCGGCGACAGCCAGCGGCGCATCGGCGTTTCATAGAAGCGGAAAGTAATAAGCGCGAGTGGGATCGTGAGCGCGATCGTCGCCGCTGTCAGCGCCAAGAAGGCGGCCAATCCGGTCGCGCCGGTGGCGTTGATGGCTTCGGCCGCGAGCAACATCATTAAAGCGTGCAGCAGGTAGACCGAATACGATGCGTCGCCGAGCCTAGGAAAGGGCGCTCGCGTCAAGAGCGTCGGCCCGCCGCCACGTTCGGCCAGAGCGAGGAGCCCGATGAAGAGGGGAAAAATGGCAATCGAAAGGGCAGCGGATGCGGGCGAAAGCATGAGCGCGATGAGAGCAATTCCCGCGCCATAAATCCACGTCCATGAAATGCGCATGGGGGTGCGCGTTCGACCATCACGCAAACGGCTATGCCAGCAAGAAAAGCTCGGCAGCGCGCGCAGCATACCGAAATCGAATGTCGATCGCGTCCAATCGCGCAAGTCAAGCGCGTCGCGTGTAAGTGCCAGCGCCATGGCAAATGCGATCGCGGCAAATATCGCGCCGCGCGGCCCGATGCGGAGGACGAAGGCAGCGAGCGTCGGAAACAGGAGATAGAGGAACCATTCGGCCGAGATCGACCACGATGGAAAGTCCAGCGACAGCGTCTGCGTAACGCCAAACGAATGCAACAGCATCAGATTGGGCAGCGCGGTGGCTGGATCGAGCACCGGCGCAATGCGCGTCGCCATCGGCCTGCCGGCAACGGCAAGCGCAAGCATGATGAAGACGATCACCATCAGCGCGTGCAGGGGATAAATGCGCGCGAGCCGCTTCTGCAGGAAACGCAGGTAATCGCTGCCGCTCGTGATCGCACTGCCATGCATATGCATCAGCACGAAGCCGGAAAGCGCGAAGAAAAAATCGACGCAGAGGCGAAAATTGTCGAACATTGTCACATGCGACTGCCAGCCCATCGCATCGGCGTAGATCGCGCAGTGGTGCAGCACGATGCCGAGCGCCGCAATGAAGCGGAACGCATCGAGCGCGACGTAGTGGCGTTGCGGCGCGGGGTTCACCCAGGGAGGATAGGCCCGGCGTCGTTAAGGCGAGGGAAATGCGGAGCGCAGGATTGCCGCCCTTTCAGAGCCGCAGCGGCAGGGTCAGCCAACGGGTGGTGCCGCTGGCGTTCTTGGCGAAGATGAGCGCGTAGCGCGATCCCTGGTTGGTGCGATCGCGGAGCTTCAGCTCGAACTCCTCAACCGTCTTCACCTCCTCCATCTGCACTTTGAGGATGACGTCGCCCGGCCTGAACTTGGCGCCGCTCGCGGCCGTATCCTCGACCACATTGGTGACGATGGGGCCGCTCGCCTCGCCCTTGATCCCGAACTGCAGCTTCAGCTCGTCGGAAGGATTGGCGATGTCGAAGCCGAAGTCGCGCACCTTGCGGAAGATCGGCTCGGCCTTCATCGCGCTTTTGTAGGTGATCCAGAGTTCCTGCGGGTACTCCCGGATCGAGACGGTCACCATACGCGCCGAGCCGTTGCGCCAGACGGAGAGCGGGACGGTTCGCCCGATCGACTGGGCGATGAGGCGGTTCAGCGTCCGGTAATCCGAGATTTTCTGGTTGGCATAGCCCTGAATGACGTCGCCCACCTCAATGCCGGCCTCGGCCGCCGGGCCGCCCGCCGAGACCTCCGCGACAATCGCGCCGCTATAGGGCGGCAGCGCCAGCGAATCGGCCATTTCCGGGGTCAGCGTCTGGACGCGCAATCCGAGCCAGCCGAGATGGGGCCGGCCGTAGTCGCGGATCTGCTCGACCAAAAATTTCATGTCGTTGGAGGGAATGGCGAATCCCAAGCCGATCGAGCCGCTCGAGGCCGAATCGGAGAAAATCTGGTTGTTGATGCCGATGACCTCGCCGTCCATGTTGAACAGCGGCCCGCCGGAATTGCCGTGATTGATCGCGGCGTCGGTCTGGATGAATTCGTCATAGGGCGTGCCCATGAGGTCGCGGTGCAGCGCGCTGACGATGCCCGCTGTCACCGTGCTGGCGAGGCCGAGCGGATTGCCGATGGCAATCACGCGGTCGCCGACCCGCACCTTATCGCTGTCGCCGACCTTGATCGAGGGCAGTGGATGGTCGACGTCGATCTTTAGGATCGCCAGGTCGAAGGTGAGCCCCTTGCCGAGGAGCCGCGCCTGCACAGTGGTGCGGTCATAAAGGGTGACGGTGATCTCGTAGGCATTGTCGATCACGTGCTTGTTGGTGACGATGATGCCGCTCGGATCGACGATGACGCCGGAGCCGACGAGATCGATGATGTGCGGCGCATAGGCGATGCTCTTGCCGTCGCCCTTCATCATCATCGGAGCTTCGCCCATCCCCTTGATCGAGATGTTGACCACCGCGGGCGATACGCGGGCGGCAAGCGGAGCGAAAGATTCCGGTGCGGCGCCGGCGGCGCAGATCGGCGCTAAGGCCGCGAGACCTGAGAAGATCGCGAGGGGGAGGGCACGCCAGAAGCCCATGGGTCTCAGCTCCAAAAGAAAACGGCGGGACGCTTTGCGCCCCGCCGAGGATTTAGACTTCGAACTTACGCGGAAAGACGGAACTTACTTCGCCGGATCCTTCGGCTTGCCGGCGACGAAGTTGCCGTTGCCTTCCGGCTTGCCGGCGACGAAGTTGCCGGTGCCTTCCGGCTTACCGGCAACGAAGTTGCCCGAGCCTTCGGGCTTGCCGGCGACGAAGTTGCCGGTGCCCTGCGGGCCGGTGTTCGCCGTTCCGCCCGCGGTCTGAGCGAAAGCGGGTGCGACGGCGACAAGTCCGGCGGCGAGAAGCGCAAATTTGAGGGTCTTCATGTCCAATCCTCTATGGTTTTACGCCGCACCGGCACAAGCGCCCCCGCGGCGAATGCCCTAACTTGGCGGGTCGCCAGCGCGGATTCAAGTCGCAAATGATAAAGTGCGGTCACAAAGCGTTTATCGCGGGTTGTACCAGCGCCGAGGGGTGGCGTTTCACACAATTCAATGCTGCCGGGGAGTAGGGCTCGCATGCTCTCTTCTGCACATGCAGCGGGTCTGTTCTGTCCGGACACAGGAATGTATTTGGCATACCAGCACGCCTGCGACTGTGACCGCCGCGCAGGGGTGAGCCGTCGCCCGCCAGAGGCCCGGAAGAATGAGGCAAGCGGCGCCCGCGTCCGCTTGCGGTTGCGCGGGCGGTCACGCAGGTAAGCCGCCGCGAAAAGGAAATCGCCGATATTTAGTTCGCCACGCCTTCCGGTCGTTTGAGCATGTTGAGGGCGCCCTCGAGCGCCCGCATGAGATCGTGCGCGGCGCTTGGGCTGCAGCGCAAATGCGCGGTGACGACGAATGCCTCGCCCGTCGTGGCGCCGCCGGAACCGGGAACGATTGGGCAAGCTCGACCTGCACGATGCCTTGCGTGATCCCGTAGGCGAACGCCTTGTCGAAATAGACGATGGGCGCTGCTTTGTCGTTGCCGCGAGGCTCGGGAATGGTTCTGACGGGATGGACCGGGGCGGGTTTTTCGGGAGGGCTGGTCACGATGCGGAAACCTCCTTCGGAAGGGAGACAATGTTGGTTTCGGCGCGACGAGTCGAGTTGGCCCGTGGCAGGGCGCGGATCGTTAGCATCCCCTCTCCCCGCGCAGGAGATCTCTGCAAAACGCGGGTTGGTGGGCCAGGAGGCTGAACGGGTTGTGGGGTTAGGCGCAAGGAGCGCGGCGTGCGCCGTCGCGCGGGCCTTGATCTGGCGTTTAGAGCCCGCGTCTCAGGTGAGGCCGGCGGCGGCGCGGCGTAGATTGAACGCGATGGCGATAAGGTTGACGTGCAAACGGTTCGCCGCAAGTCCGCGATAGCGCATCCGGTCAAGTCCATAGACGCGCTTCAACACGACGAACGTGCGTTCGACGCCGCCGCGAATGCGGCCGATGAGCCGGTTGCGAACGCTTTGCCAATGCGGCAG
>DATAOB010000022.1:0-15030 GCA_036265935.1 Beijerinckiaceae bacterium | reverse complement strand
GTCGATCAGCGTGCCCTTGCGTAAAACAAAGCCCGACGCATCGAGCTGCGCGCCGATCGCGGCAAACAGCGCTTCGCCGCGCTCGGCCGCCTTCAGCGCGTTGCGAAACCGGCACAAGGTCGTCTCGTCCGGGATCGCCGCATCGAGCGCAAAGCCGCAGAACCGGCGAAACGACACGCGATCGAGCAGCGCCTCTTCGAGACCGGGATTGGAGCCCATACCATTGCTGCAAGAGCAGAGCTTTGAACATCGCCAGGGGCCAATATGGGCGGCCGTCCCGTCTCGCCCGGATGGATGTCCGCAACAAGCCGCTCGATCGGTGCCCAGTCGATCAATTTGGCGATCCGCTCAAGCCGCGCATTGCGCCCGAACCCGGCCGGCAGCAGCGCATCGACGAAGCTCACCTGATCCATCCGACTCACCCTCCGCAGCCAAGCGAATCACAAATCGGAAAACCCGTCTCTCGTTTTGCAGAGGTCTCGCGCGCGGGAGAGGGAGGCGGCAAGTACGGAGCACACCAGCCAGCCGCTCGACCCGCAAAGACTCGCGCTCGAAGTCGCCGCGCATGCGCGCGCCGAGCTCGCGGCCATGGGCGAATCCGGCGGGCCGATGAATGCGAAGATGTCGCTTGTCGAGCGCAAGCGCCGCGCCGACATCATCGCGTCGCTGTCGCGCTCGATCGAGCGCATCGACAGGACGTTCGAAGCCCGCGCCGAGCGCGAGGCCTTGAAGCGGCTGGTCAAGAAGCAGCAGGACAAGATCTACGCGCTCGAGAACGCCGGGATGCTGGAGGCGCAGCGGACGACGCTGGCGGCTTTGAAGGACGAGTTCAACCGGCAGCGCTGAAGGGCGGCGCTTTCCGCGGCCGCTTCTTCGCCGGCATGAGCGCGCGAAGGCCGGAGACGATCTTGCGCCGCGCGCCCTGCATTCCCTGCAGGGTCGTGTTCATGACGCCGACTTCGCCTTCCTCGTCGATCGTGTCCCGGCCCTTTGTCAGGCCGGCGATGATCGTCTCGTTCTTGGCGACGATGCAGCGTTCGACCTCGGCTATATCGAGGTCGATCTGCTTGAGGCCGGCGGACATGGGGTGGGACGTCCAATTCGCCCGAGGAGGCGAGTCGGCACTCTACGCTTCATTATCGACTTAAGCGAGCGGAAACGGCGGGCTTTGTCCCCGCCGTTCCAATCGTACCTCCCAAGTTCGTTCGCGTTCTTCCGGTTATTTCTTGCTGGCGTTGGTGCCGCCCATGTCGCCGGACGAGGTCGACGCCGCGCCGGTGCCGGCGCCGCTTGTCGTGGCGCCCGCCTTGTTGGCGGCCGGCGGATCGCCCGGCTTGCCGGCGACTGGGTTGCCGGTGCCTTCCGGTTTGCCGGCGACGAAATTGCCGGTGCCTTGCGGGCCGGTATTCGGGGTTCCGCCTGCCGTGCCTTGCGCGAAAGCAGGCCCTGCCGCCATGAGGCCGGCGACGACGAGAGCGAAGGTTGTCTTCATGATTTTCAAGTCCTCCAACGAGGGGAGCGGGGTGCCGCCCAAGATGAAGCTAGCGCGGCGGGCGGGCGCGGGAAGGGGCGCGGGAGTATGGGCTCATGCGTGGATTTTGCTGGACGGCGCGCCCGTTTGCGGGCGTGATGGGCGCGTCCGTGAGACGCTGGGAGATCACGCCATGGCCAAGGGGCAGAAACGCAGCGGGCGCGAGCCGAAAAAGCCGAAGAAGGTGAGGCCGAAGGAGCCGGTCGCGGCCTCGCCGTTCTCGAAACAGTCGAGCAGCGGCCAGCCGGCGAAGCCGGCCGGCGGCAAACGCTAGGTCTTCACCGATCAGTAGCGGTGGTGGTGGTGGCGCCAGCCATAATGATGCCCGCGCACCCAACCGAGATGGCGCCCATGATGCCCATGGCGGTAGCCATGGCCGTATCCGTGGCGCGCCTCGACCGGCGTTGCAGTCAGCGTTAGCGCCAGAGCAGCGGCGCTGAAGATGGCAACAATCAAGCTGCGCATGGTCGCCTCCTTACTTGCCGCGCTTGTCGTTCATTTTATCGCCCGGGGAGAAGTCGGAGGCGCCGTGCGTCACGGTTTTGCGGGCTGAGCGAGCGTCCTGCATCTCGTGCCCGGGGGATACCGCCGCGGCACCGCCCGGCGTCTTTTGCTCATGACCGGGCGCGAAGCCGGAGGCGCCCGGCGAATGGGTACCGGTCTGCGCCAGTGCGAAGCCCGGCAGGGCGAGGGCGAAGGCGGCGGCTAAAGTTAAGGCTTTCATGGGTTTGCTCTCCTCAAGGCGACGGATGATCGCCCCGCAAATGGCGAGCAATGTTGAAAGTTCCGCGCTTGTCAGCGCCCGGATGCCGGCTCGGTGTTACGCCGCGCCGACCTGGGTCGGCTGGCCTTGCTGACCCTGCAGCTCCGCGACCCGCTGCTGATAGAGCCCGACGAAGTCGATCGGATCGATGTAGAGCGGCGGGAAGCCGCCGTTGCGTACACCGTCGGCGATGATCTGCCGCGCGAAGGGGAATAAGAGCCGCGGGCACTCGATCATGACGATCGGATGCTGCTGCTCCTGGGGCACGTTGGTCAGCCGGAAAATGCCGCAATAGGTGAGGTCGAACTTGAACAGCGTGTCGGTGGCCTCGCCGGCGCTCCCTTCGAGCACGAGGCTCACCTCGAAATCGGTCTCAGCCAGCTGGCGCGCATTGACGTTGACCTGGATCGAGATGTTCGGGCCCTTTTCCTGCGGTCCCAATGAGCGCGGGGCATTCGGATTTTCGAAGGAGAAGTCCTTCATGTATTGCGCAAGCGAATTGAGCGCGGGTCCCTGGGTGGGCGTCGAGCCGTTGCCCGGCGTATCGGCCATTTGAAGAAACTCCTGCAGCGCGACTGGAAATGTCGCGGGCCGGAGCGCCACGCGCGCTCCGGGAAAAGGCGCGCGCCGCCTAGCACGGATGGCAGGGCATCACAAGCTGAGCGCCGGTGCCTACGCGCTGCCGCGAAATGAACTGGACATGGTCACAAGCGGCGGGCAACACCCTATATCAGGACGGAAGGTCCGCCCATTCGCGTTCCGAGCAAAAAATGCACGAGCCCATCGACATCACCACCATCATTTTCGCCGTGCTCGCCGTCTTCGTGGTCTGGAAGCTGCGCTCGGTCCTCGGCACCCGCACCGGGCATGAGAAGCCGCGCGACCGCCCCTTCGCCCCCCGGACCGAGGAGGCGGCGCGCCAGTCGCTGCCTGGCGGCAATGTAATTCCGTTGCCCGGCGCGCCCGCACCTAATGGCGGCGGAGCCGCCCAGCCCAAGCCCGATGCCGACCGCTGGAAGGATCTGGTCGATCCGGATTCGCGTGCGATTCCGGGTTTGGACGCGATCGCTGCGGCGGAGCCCGGCTTCGATGCGCGCGCCTTTCTCGCCGGTGCCAAGTCAGCCTATGAGATGATCGTCACGGCCTTTGCTAAAGGCGATCGCGGCACGCTGCGGCGGCTGCTCGCCGACGACGTTTACGAGAGTTTCACGCATGCGATCACCGAGCGCGAAGCGCGCGGCGAGCGCGTCGAGATGACCTTCGTCTCGCTCGAAAAAGTCACGATCGACGATGCGCAGGTCCGGGGAACGCTGGCGCAGGTCACCGTGCGTTTCCTGTCCAAGCTGATCACCGCAACTTACGACAAAGCCGGTGCGGTGATCGACGGCAGTCCGGAGCGCGTCGTCGACATGACCGACATCTGGACGTTCGCGCGCGAGATCGGTTCGCGCGATCCGAACTGGCGCCTGGTAGCGACGGAGACCGCGCACTAAGCGCTACACCCGCTTCTCCGGCGAACGGCACAAATCTGGAATGATGCAGCGCTCGCATTCCGGCCGGCGCGCTTTGCATGTGTAACGCCCGTGCAGGATCAGCCAGTGATGCGTGTGCGTCTTGAACTCGTCCGGAATAATCTTTTCCAATCCGAGCTCGACCTCGAGCGGCGTCGCGCCGATCGCCAGTGGAATGCGGTTCGACACGCGAAACACATGCGTGTCGACGGCGATCGTCGGGCGCGCGAAGGCGACGTTCAGTACGACGTTTGCGGTTTTGCGCCCGACGCCCGGTAAGGCTTCCAACTCTTCTCGCCTCGTCGGTACCCGACCGTCATATTTGGCGATCAGTTGCTCGCATAAAGCGATAACGTTCTTGGCCTTCGTATTGAAGAAGCCGAGCGACTTGAATCGCTCGCGCAGATTGGTTTCGCCGAGTGCCAGTATTTTCTGCGGCGTATCGGCGATCGGAAAGAGCTCGCGCGTCGCTTTGTTGACGCCGGCATCAGTCGTCTGTGCCGACAATACGACGGCGATCAGAAGCGTGAACGGGTTGATGAACTCGAGATCGCCTTTGGGATGCGGATTGGCGGCGCGAAACCGCGTGAAAATCTCGCGCACCGTCGCTGGATCGGCTGGTTTGGGACGGCGCGGCGCACGCGGCTTTCCGCCGGGTTTGAGTGCCGTCTCGGGCGGCGCAGAGGCGGCGCGGCGATTTCGCTGTGTCCTCTTCATCTGCGCCATAGACGCGTTATAACGAGGGCTGCCGCTTCGGCAAAGGCAAGTCGTCGAGAAGCTTCGTCGTGGTCGCCGACCCAACCACCCGCGAAATTTTTGTCGCCCGAATCGTGCCGCATCGCTCGCTCAGCCGGCGGAATTTTCGCCTGTTGGTGATGCTGTTTTCGGCGGGGAGCTTTTTCACCAGCCTGCCTTTCGTGATCCTCGGCGCCTGGCCAATCGCTGGCTTCATGGGCGCCGACGTTGCGCTGTTCTACTTCGCCTTTCGTGCGAATTATCGAGCGGCGCGCGCCTACGAGGACGTGAGCGTCACGCCGCTCGAGCTTGTGCTCGCCAAGGTGAGCGCGCGCGGCGCGCGGCAGGAATGGCGATTCAATCCGAGCTGGACGCGGCTGGAGCGGCGCGAGCACGAGGAATTCGGCCTGCAGCAATTGTCGCTGGTATCGCGCGGCCGTCGCGTCGAGGTCGCGGCGTTCCTCGGGCCGGATGAGAAGGCGGCGTTCGCGCGCGACCTTTCCCGCGCGCTATCCGAGGCGCGACGCGGCCCGCAATTTTCGTAAACCGCTCGCCGGGAAGCGCCGTCGTTTGACATATCGAACAGCTCGTCCTACAAAACGGACGATCCATTGAGGCCTTCGCGATGTTCCTCAGCCGCCGCTCATTCCTGCAATCGACCGCCGCAGCCGCCGGACTCGGCGCGATGGCAAGGGGCGCCTCAGCCGCCGCTCCCAGCGAAATCCGGCTCGACTTTGCGACCTACAATCCGCTCTCGCTCGTACTCAAGGAAAAGGGCCTGGTCGAGAAAGCATTCGCCAAGGACGGCATTGGCGTGCGTTGGGTGCAGACGCTCGGCTCCAACAAGGCGCTCGAATTCCTCAATGCCGGCTCGATCGATATCGGCTCCACCGCCGGCGCCGCGGCGCTGATCGGGCGGATCAACGGCAATCCGATCAAGATGGTCGGTTTGTACTCGCGGCCGGAATGGACGGCGCTCGTCTGCCGCGCCGACACGCCTTTCACCTCTCCCGCCGACCTAAAGGGCAAGTCCGTTGCGGTCACCCGCGGCACCGACCCGCACATTTTCCTCGTTCGGGCGCTCGACTCCGCCGGGCTCACCGAGAAGGACGTGCGTCTCGTCCTGCTCCAGCATCCCGACGGCAAGACCGCGCTGATCCGCGGCGACGTCGATGCCTGGGCCGGCCTCGATCCGATGATGGCGCAGGCCGAGATCGAAAACGGCGCCAAGCTCTTCTACCGCAAGCCCGAGGCAAACACCTGGGGCGTCCTCAACGTGCGCGAAGCGTTCGCCGCGCAAAATCCGGACCTGGTGAAGCGCGTGCTGGCGATCTACGAAGAGGCGCGGCAATGGGCGCTCGCCAATCCCGCCGAATTGCAGGCGATATTGGCGAAAGAAACCAAGTTGCCAGGCCCGGTCGTCGCACGGCAGCTCGAGCGGACCGATCACACCAATAAAGCCATTACCGATGCAACGCGCCAAACGGTGCTGGAAGCCGGTCTCGCCTTGCAGAAAGCCGGCGTGATTAAGCCCGATGTCGACGTGAAAGCCGCGACCGCGGCGCTGATCGACACGCAATACGCGGCGTCGTAGCTCGCGATCAGAGTTGCGGCGGTCGCGGGCACGCGTCGCTGATTGCGCGCGGGCTTCGAAGGCTCTACTTCCCTTGCGATGAAAGCGCCGCCGCGTTCCTTCCTCAATAACCGGCTTGCCGTCGGGCTCATTCTTCCCGTCGGAGCAGCGCTTCTTTATGAGTTCGCCGCCCGGCTGGGGCTCGTCGAGGCACGGCTGTTGCCCCCGCCGAGCCGCGTCGGCCAAACCCTGTGGTCGCTCGCGGCAACTGGCGAATTGTGGACGCACATTGCCGCAACGATGCTGCGACTCGCTGCCGGTTTTCTCATCGGCAGCATCGTCGGCATTTTGCTCGGCGCGCTGACCGGCGCCTCGCGAACCGCATCGCGTCTTCTCGATCCGACGGTGCAGGCGCTGCGCGCCATTCCCTCCCTCGCCTGGGTGCCGCTGTTCATCCTGTGGCTGGGGATTTTCGTGGCATCGAAGGTCGCGCTCATTGCCGTCGGCGTGTTCTTCCCCGTCTATCTCGGCGTCATGGCGGCGATCACCAATATCGACCGCAAGATCGTCGAGGTCGGGCGCGCGTTCAGATTGCCGCCGCTGGCATTGACACGCCGCGTTCTCTTGCCGGCGATCTTACCCGACGGTGCCGTCGCGTTGCGATCAGGTCTTGGCCTCGGCTTCATGTTTGTCGTTGCCGCCGAAATCATGGGTGCCTCGGAAGGCTTGGGCTTCCTGCTTGTCGATGGCCAACAGCTTGGCAAGCCCGATCAGATACTCGCCGCGATATTCGTTTTTGCTGTGCTCGGCAAAATCTGTGACGGCGCGCTGGTCGCCGCATTTCGCCCGTTGCTGCGCTGGCAGGATTCCTTTGCGCAAAGCGTGTCGCGCTCCGCTGCCGCGCCGATCGCCTCGCCGCCCGTGCCGGCGCACTGATTCATGCTGCAGCTCCAAGCGCTGTCGAAAATCTTTGCGCCTGATATCGCGGCGATTGCCGACGTGTCGCTCGAAGTCGGCCCCGGCGAGATTGTCGCGGTCGTCGGCAGTTCCGGCTGTGGCAAGACCACGCTGTTGCGCCTCGTAGCGGGTCTCGATGCACCGACACGCGGCGCCGTTTCGCTCGACGGCGAAGCGATCCATGCGCCGCACCCGGCGATCGGCGTCGTGTTTCAAGAGCCGCGGCTTTTGCCCTGGCTGAGCGTCGCGCAGAATGTCGGCTTCGGCCTGATGGACCGCTCGTCTGCCGAGCGCCACGATCGCGTCGATGCGGCGCTGTTGCGCGTCGGCCTCGCCGGTTACGGGCAGCGGTGGCCGCGCGAACTCTCCGGCGGCCAGGCGCAGCGCGTGTCGATCCTGCGTGCGCTCGTCACCGAGCCGAAAGTTCTGCTGATGGACGAGCCTTTTTCCGCGCTCGACGCGCTGACCCGCGCCAGCCTTCACGACCACCTGCTCGGGCTATGGGAAGCGCAGCGCCCGACGCTGGTCCTGGTCACGCATGACGTTGAGGAGGCGGTCGTCCTCGCCGATCGTGCCGTCGTCATGCAGCCGCGGCCGGGGCGCATCTTCGCCGACATCCCCCTCGATCTGCCGCGCCCGCGCGACCGGCTATCGCCGGCGTTCATCGAGGCCAAGCGCGTGATCCTCGCCGCGCTCGACGGTTCCCTGGACGCGCCAATTGCACGTCAATCAGCCAAACACGCCACCGGAGCTTGGTGGTAAGACACTTCAGAACAGGAGAAATATCGATGGATGCAGCCGCTCTCCGCGCCCAGCAGGCGCCCTATAAGGAGCGCTACAAGAGCGAGCCCGACGCCGCGGTCATCACGCTGAAGGCGCAGGGCTCGATCGACGACGCCAAGATCGCCTGCAAGGTGGAAACCGGACGCGCGCTGGCGGTCGCGGGCCTGCATCCGGCGACCGGCGGCTCGGGTGCCGAGCTCTGCTCGGGCGACATGTTGCTCGAGGCGCTCGTCGCTTGCGCCGGCGTTACTTTGAAGGCAGTGGCGACCGCATTGGAAATTCCGCTGCGCGCCGGAACGGTGCGAGCCGAAGGCGACCTCGATTTTCGCGGCACGCTCGGCGTCGCCAAGGACGCGCCGGTGGGGTTCCGCGAAATCCGTCTCGCCTTCGATCTCGACAGCGAGGCGCCGCAGGAGAAGATCGACACGTTGATCAAGCTGACGGAGCGCTATTGCGTCGTCTTCCAGACGCTGAACAGCCCGCCGAAGCTCGACCTGAAAGTACGCGTCGCGGCCTGAGCAAGCGTCACAAAAACCAGGCGATTCAGCGCGGGCTTTGCAGGGTTGCGGTCGCAAAAACCCTATGTTACCTGACCCGCGCTTCCGGAGCGTGGGAGACGACGCTGCGCTCCTTTCCAGAACACGCTTTGCTTCAAGGATTTACGGCCCGCCGCCGTGCCGACGAGCCTTGCGGCAGAATTGATGCGCGAAGGACCTGAGCCCACGTGGTCAAAGAGCAAACGATCGTAACGGGAATGGCGGGCCGCTACGCCACCGCCCTTTACGAGCTCGCCAAGGAGAATAACGCGGTCGAAGATGTCGTCGCCGCACTGAGACAATTCCGCGACATGGCGCGCGAGAGCGACGATCTCCGCCGGCTGATCCGCAGTCCCGTCATTCCCGCTGAAGCGCAGGTAAAGGCGCTCGATGCGATCCTCGCGAAAGCGGGAATTTCCGGAATTGCCGCCAATTTCCTCAGGCTTATCGCGACGAAGCGCCGGCTCTTCGCCGTCGAGACGATGATCCGCGATTTTGAAAAGCTGCGGGATGCCGAACGCGGCATTACGCGCGCTGAGGTCACCGTCGCGCATCCGCTTTCCGATGAGCACACTGGCGATCTGCAGCGCACGCTGCGCGACGTGACCGGCGGCAAGGAGGTCGAGGTGACGACGCATGTCGATCCGGCGATCATCGGCGGCATCGTCGTCAAGCTCGGCTCGCGCATGGTCGACGGATCGGTACGCACTAAGTTGAATTCAATCCGCACACGCATGAAAGAGGTCGGCTGATGGATATCCGCGCGGCAGAGATTTCCGCGATCCTCAAGAACGAGATCGCCAATTTCGGCAAGGAGGCCGAAGTCACGGAAGTCGGCCAGGTTCTTTCCGTCGGCGACGGTATTGCCCGCGTCTACGGCCTCGACAACGTGCAGGCCGGCGAGATGGTCGAGTTCGAGTCGGGCGTGCGCGGCATGGCGCTCAACCTCGAGAGCGACAATGTCGGTATCGTCATTTTCGGCACCGACCGCGACATCAAGGAAGGCCAGACGGTCAAGCGCACCGGCGCGATTGTCGACGTGCCGATCGGTAAGGAAATGCTCGGTCGCGTCGTCGATGCGCTCGGCAATCCGATCGACGCAAAGGGCCCGATCAAAGCGACGCGGCGGGCGCGCGTCGACGTGAAGGCGCCGGGCATCATTCCGCGCAAATCCGTGCACGAGCCGATGGCGACGGGGCTGAAAGCGATCGACTCGCTGATCCCGATCGGCCGCGGCCAACGCGAGCTGATCATCGGCGATCGCCAGACGGGCAAGACCGCCGTCGTGCTCGACACGATCCTGAATCAGAAATCGATCAACGATACCGGCGACGAATCGCAGAAGCTTTATTGCGTCTATGTCGCGGTCGGCCAGAAGCGCTCCACCGTGGCACAATTCGTCAAGGTGCTCGAAGAGCGCGGCGCACTCGACTATTCGATCATCGTCGCGGCGACCGCATCCGATCCGGCGCCGATGCAGTTCCTGGCCCCGTTCTCCGGCTGTGCCATGGGCGAATATTTCCGCGACAACGGCATGCACGCGCTGATCATCTACGACGATCTGTCGAAGCAGGCGGTCGCCTATCGTCAGATGTCGCTGCTGCTGCGTCGTCCGCCCGGCCGCGAGGCCTATCCCGGCGACGTGTTCTATCTGCATTCGCGGCTGCTCGAACGCGCCGCGAAGCTCAACGAGGATAACGGCTCCGGCTCGCTGACGGCGCTACCGCTGATCGAGACGCAGGCAAACGACGTGTCGGCTTACATTCCGACCAACGTGATCTCGATCACCGACGGTCAGATATTTCTCGAGACCGATCTCTTCTACCAAGGCATCCGTCCGGCGGTGAATGTCGGTCTCTCTGTGTCGCGCGTCGGCTCGTCGGCGCAGACCAAAGCAACGAAGAAAGTCGCCGGCCGCATCAAGGGCGAGCTTGCGCAGTATCGCGAGATGGCTGCCTTCGCGCAGTTCGGCTCCGACCTCGATGCGGTGACGCAACGCCTCTTGAACCGCGGTGCGCGGCTGACCGAGCTTCTGAAGCAGCCGCAATTCTCGCCCTTGAAGATGGAAGAGCAGGTCGCCGTCATCTATGCCGGCGTCAACGGCTATCTCGATCCGTTGCCAGTCGAGCAAGTGCGCCCGTTCGAGGAGGGTCTGCTGGCGCTTTTGCGCACACAGCACACCGATATTCTCGAGGCGATCCGCACCTCGCGCGATCTGAGCGACGAGACGGCGGGCAAGCTCAAGAGCGTCGTCGAACAATTCGCCGGCAGTTTCACCAAGGCGCATGCCTGATCGAGCGCGTCGGCCGGCTTAGCCCGGCCGTTGGCGGCCAGAGGCGGATGGAATGCCGAGCTTAAAAGACCTTCGCAATCGCATCGCCTCTGTCAAGGCGACGCAGAAAATTACCAAGGCGATGCAGATGGTCGCCGCGGCGAAACTGCGCCGCGCGCAATCGACGGCCGAGGCGGCGCGTCCTTATGCCGAGCGCATGAACAAAGTGCTCGCCAATCTCTCCGCCGGCATCGGCGAAGGGTCGCCGGCGCCTGCGCTGCTCGGCGGCACCGGCCGTGACGACACCCATCTGCTTGTCGTCTGCACGGGCGAGCGCGGCCTTTGCGGCGCGTTCAACACCGCGATCGTGCGGCTGGCGCGCGACCACGCGCTGACGCTGATGAGCCAGGGCAAAGCCGTCAAATTTTTCTGCGTCGGCAAGAAAGGTTACGACCAGCTGCGCCGGCAGTTCGACCGCCAGATCATCGAGCATGTCGATCTGCGCGGTGTACGCACGATCACCTTCGATAATGCCGACGCGATCGGCCGGCGCATCATCGCGCTCTTCGATGCCGGCGAATTCGACGTCTGCACGCTTTATTTCTCGCGCTTCAAATCGGTCATCGCGCAGATTCCAACGGCGCAGCAGCTGATTCCGGCGCAAGTCGCGGGCTCTGGCTCCGCTGAAACCGAAGGCGAGCGCGTATATTACGATTACGAGCCGGACGAGGGCGAAATCCTGACGGCACTCTTGCCCCGCAACATCACGGTGCAGGTGTTCCGCGCACTACTTGAGAACATGGCGTCGTTCTACGGCGCGCAGATGAGCGCGATGGACAACGCGACACGCAATGCCGGCGAAATGATCCGCAAGCAGACGATGCAGTACAATCGTTCGCGCCAGGCGATGATCACGAAGGAACTGATCGAAATCATCTCGGGCGCGGAAGCGCTCTAATGCCCTACATCAACATGGAAGCTTGAGGTACCTATGGCTGAACTCACCATGACGCACGGAACCGGCGCGCCTTCGTCGATGAGCAACAGGGCGACCGGGCGGATCACGCAGGTCATCGGCGCCGTCGTGGACGTCAAGTTCGAGGAGCATCTGCCGGAAATCTTGAACGCACTCGAAACGACGAATGGCGGCAACCGCCTTATTCTCGAAGTCGCGCAACACCTCGGCGAATCCTCGGTGCGCTGCGTTTCGATGGACATTTCCGAAGGGCTCGTGCGCGGCCAGGAGGTGACCGATACCGGCGCCCCGATTGCCGTGCCGGTCGGCGAGGCGACGCTCGGGCGCATCATCAATGTGATCGGCGAGCCCGTCGATGAGGCGGGCCCCGTCAAGGGCGATGCGCTGCGCCCGATCCATGCGCCGGCGCCTTCTTATGCCGAGCAGGCGACGGAAGCGCAGATTCTCGAAACCGGCATCAAGGTCGTCGACCTGCTCGCGCCTTATGCCAAAGGCGGAAAGATTGGTCTCTTCGGCGGCGCCGGCGTCGGCAAGACCGTTTTGATCATGGAGCTCATCAACAACGTCGCGAAAGCCCACGGTGGTTATTCCGTGTTTGCCGGCGTCGGCGAGCGCACCCGCGAGGGCAACGATCTCTATCACGAGATGATCGAGTCGAAGGTCAATGTCGATCCGAAGGAGCATGGCGGCTCGGCCGCGGGGTCGAAATGCGCACTGGTCTACGGCCAGATGAACGAGCCGCCCGGCGCGCGTGCGCGTGTCGGCCTCACCGGCCTGACCGTAGCCGAATATTTCCGCGACCAGGGCCAGGACGTGCTGTTCTTCGTCGACAACATTTTCCGCTTCACGCAGGCGGGGTCGGAAGTCTCCGCGCTTCTCGGTCGCATCCCCTCGGCGGTCGGCTATCAGCCGACGCTCGCAACCGACATGGGCGCCTTGCAGGAGCGCATCACCACCACGACCAAAGGCTCGATCACGTCGGTGCAAGCGATCTACGTGCCGGCGGACGACTTGACCGACCCGGCGCCGGCGACCTCCTTCGCGCATCTCGACGCGACGACGGTGCTGTCGCGCTCGATTGCCGAGAAGGGCATCTACCCCGCTGTCGATCCGCTCGACTCGACGTCGCGCATGCTGTCGGCAGCGGTCGTGGGCGAGGAGCATTACGATGTCGCGCGGCGCGTGCAGTCGACGCTGCAGCGCTATAAGTCGCTGCAGGACATCATTGCCATTCTCGGCATGGACGAGCTCTCGGAAGAGGACAAGCTGACGGTGGCGCGCGCCCGCAAGATCGAGCGCTTCCTGTCGCAGCCCTTCCATGTCGCGGAAGTGTTCACGGGCTCGCCCGGCAAGCTCGTCGCGATCGCCGACACGATCAAGGGCTTCAAGGGCTTGGTCGAAGGCAAGTACGACCACCTGCCGGAGGCCGCCTTCTACATGGTCGGCACGATCGAAGAGGCGGTCGAGAAGGCCCAAAAGCTCGCCGCCGAGGCGGCTTGATGCCCGACCCTTTCCATTTCGAGCTGGTCTCGCCGGAGCGGCTCATGTTCTCCGGCGAGGTCGAAGCGGTGATCGTGCCGGGTACGGAGGGTCAGTTCACCGTGCTCAAGGATCACGCGCCGCTGATGACGCGGCTGAAGCCCGGGATTGTCGAGGTCGACGAGACTGCGACCCAAAAATCGCGGCTGTTCGTGCGCGGCGGCTTCGCCGACGTCGCGCCGAGCGGGCTGACGATCCTCGCTGAGGTCGCAATGCCGGTCGAGGAATTCGACGCCGCCGCGATCGCCGCGCAGATCAAGGATGCGGAAGAGGACGTCGCCGATGCCACGGGTGACGAGCAGAAGCGGCTCGCCAACGAGAAGCTCGATCAGCTGCGCGAGCTGAAAGAAGCGCTGGGGATTTAGCCACATTCCCGGACGCGCGACGCGCGATCCGGGGACCAGCAATCGCGGGCTGCTCTGGATGCCGGATAGCCCTTCGGGCTTCCGGCAAGGTGGGCTATCTGAGTCGCTTGCTGCTCACGCACGATTCGCACGCCCTATTAATCGCGAGACTCTCATGGCCGGCGCCTGCACCAATCAATTCGACACCGGCTTCGTCGCGCTCGGCTACGCCAAGGTCGCGGTGCTCGGCATCGTGCAGGGCATTACCGAGCTCATGCCGATCTCCTCGACCGCGCATATGCGCATCGTGCCGGCGCTGCTCGGCTGGCAGGACCCGGGCTCGGCCTTCTCCGCGGCGATGCAGCTCGCCGCACTTGCCGCGGTCATCAGCTATTTCTGGCAAGACGTTCGCGGGCTGATCTTCGGCTCGATCTACTCGATCCGGCGCCGCAATTTCCGCTCCTGGGACTTCCGTTTCGCGGTGTGGATCGTACTGGCGACAATCCCGATCGTCATCGCCGGCATTCTACTGTCGCCGGTGCTCAACACCTGCGGCTCGCCGTTGCGCAGCCTCACCGTCATCGGACTTTCTTGCATCATTATGGCGGCGCTGCTCGCCGTCGCCGAAGTCTATTGCAATCATTCGCGCACCTTCGATCATGTGACGCTCAAGGATGCGTTGATCGTCGGCATTGCGCAAGCCGGCGCGCTGATACCCGGCATTTCGCGTTCGGGCTCGACGCTGACCGCGGCTTTGTTCCTCGATCTCAGGCGCACCGACGCGGCGCGTTTCTCTTTCCTCATCGGCTTGCCGGCGATTGCTGCGGCCGGACTGAAAGAACTCTACGAATTGTACAAAATCCATTTGGATTCGCACGGCTGGTCGGTGCTCGCCGTCGGCCTTCTCGTCGCTTCGCTGTCGGCATTTGTGGCGATCTGGGGCCTGTTGCGGATTTTGGAAAATTTCTCCGCCTGGCCCTTTGTCGTCTATCGCGCTTTTATCGGCGTGGTGCTGCTTATCAGTGTATTCTTTGGCTGGCTCGTCTGAGCTCAGGTGTCGAGAAAGACGATTTCCGTATAGGCGATATCGCCGCTGCGCGGCGGATGCGGGCCGCGTGCGTAATAGCGTCGCGCGCGTTCGATGGGCACGCCCGTGAGCTCCCGGGCGCGGATCGGAGTCGACCACGATGGACGAAATTCCACGCATCAAGAAGTGGCGGCCGATCGCACCGGCAAATCGGACGTAACCGGCAAACCGTTTGCCTTTGAGGATATTGTAGTTCACCCAGAACTGCGTCAGGTAATCGAGAAATTTGTCTCCTAGCTGCTCGACGTCTTTGATCTGCTCGTATTCGTGCGAGCAAGTGGATACGGCGAGTATCCTGTGATTACGGACGGTTTTCCCGTGTTCGGTTTGGTCACCCTCGATGATTCCCAACAAGCGAACCGAAACCAAAGAGCCGACGGGTATGGCCTCCTCATGCAGAACCATCACATCCAGCGGATCACC
>DATAOB010000021.1:0-26544 GCA_036265935.1 Beijerinckiaceae bacterium | reverse complement strand
CCCTCACACCCCTTCCGCCACCCAGCTCTTGAACAAAGCCAAATCGATGTTGCCGCCGCTCAAGCAAACGCCGACGTGGCTTCCGGCCATCGCGTCTTTCTCCTGCAAAAGCCCGGCGAGCGCGGCGGCCCCGGCGCCTTCGGCAAGATTGTGCGTGTCGGTCCAATAGACGCGGATCGCTTGCGCAATCTCGTCGTCCGTCACGGTGATCACGCGCGACGCACCGTCCTTGATGATCTTGAGCGCCTGCGCGTCGGGAATGCGCACGGCAAGCCCGTCGGCCTTCGTGTCGGCGCTGTTTAATTCGACCGCGCGCCCGGCTTCGAGCGAGCGCGCATAGCACGCGGCCTCAGCGCTCTGCACGCCGATGATCTCAGTCGAAAGCCCAAACAGATCGCGCGTGAGGATCGCGCCGCAAATGCTGGAGCCCAATCCGATCGGCACGTAAAGTACATCGAGCGGTGGTGCGTTACGGAACAATTCGAGCGCCCAAGTGGCGACGCCGAGAACGAGATCACGATGAAAGACCGGCGCGAACAAAATCTGCTCGCGCTCGGCGAGTTGCATCGCTTCGTTCCGCGCCTCGTCGAAATCCGAGCCGTGCTCGACGAGCCGCGCACCGAAGGCGCGCATCGCCGCGTTCTTCTCGGTGCTGTTGCCGTGCGGCACGACGATCGTCACCGGAATGCCGAACCGCGCGCCGGCATAAGCCAGGGATTGGCCGTGATTGCCGCGCGTCGCCGAGATGAGCCCGTTCGGCGCGCCGCGCTCCTCGGCGAGACGGCCGACATAGATCAGGCCGCCGCGCACTTTGAAAGCGCCGATCGGCGTCGCGTTCTCGTGCTTCACCCAGACGTCGGCGCCGCAGCGTTTGCTGAGCAGCGGCCATTGCCGCTCCGGCGTCGCCGGAAACGCCGCGTGCACTTCAGCGAGCGCGTCTTCGAGATCGGCAAGGGAGAAGATGCGGATACTCCTTTCAGCACATCATGCTGGCCTGAAGGCCGATCGTTAGCGCACCCTCTCCCCCGGCGGGAGAGGGTGTCGCGACGCAGTCGCGACGGGTGAGGGGGCCAATCGGACCCCTTATCCGCCCTTCGCTGACGCGAAGGGCACCTTCCCCGCAAGGGGGGAAGGTGCGCACGTGAATCGTTAGCGCTTTGCGGCCCGCTCCCGCGCTCGACAGCGTAGTTCACGCCCGATACACAAAGCTCCGGTTAAGCGGCGCTCACATGACCATCACCCTGCATCGCGGCGATATCCCCGACTCGATCGACTTTGGCGCGAGCGTCGCTGTCGACACCGAGACGATGGGCCTTGTCAATCAGCGCGACCGGCTTTGCCTCGTGCAGCTGTCGAAGGGCGACGGCACGGCCGATCTCGTGCAGATCGCAGCCGGTCAGCGCGAAGCGCCCAATCTCGTGCGGCTGTTGCGCGACACGCGCGTCGAAAAGCTCTTCCACTATGCGCGTTTTGACATAGCGATCCTGCAGAAGACGTTCGGTATCATGCCCGGCCCTGTCTACTGCACGAAGATCGCCTCCAAACTCGCCCGCACCTACACCGACCGGCACGGCCTGAAGGATCTCGCGGGCGAGCTTCTCAACGTGCAAATCTCGAAGCAGCAGCAATCCTCGGATTGGGGCGCGCCGGAGCTCAGCGAGGCCCAGCTCGCCTACGCCGCCTCCGACGTGCTGCATCTCCATGCGATCCGCGACAAGCTCGATGTGATGCTGCAGCGCGAGGGGCGGCTGGCGCTAGCGATCGAATGTTTCGCTTTCCTGCCGACGCGGGTCAGGCTCGACCTCATGGGCTGGGGCGAGACCGATATTTTCGCCCACGGCTAAGCTCATGGCCGGAATGGCGCCTTAACTTCGCCATGCGACGATAGCTGAAGTGACCATCCCCTGGCGCCAGCCGAAAGTATGAGTCAAGACCCCTAGGATGAGCAACGCCGCACTCCCGCGCCGCACCCGCGACCGCGACCGGCTCGGTGTGGCCGGCGGGCCGGACGAGCGCGCCTTTGTCAGGGCCGGCCGGCATACCGGGCGCGTGCGCTTGTTCAAGCGCAGCATCCTGATCTTCTGCGGCGTGACGGTGAGCCTCGGCGCGGTCATCATCCTGTTCGACCCGCTCGGCCGGCTCGCCAGCCTGTCGATCGGCGGCGTAGGCCTGCAGGGCACCAAGATCACCATCGAGACGCCGCGGCTCACCGGCAAGCGCCGCAACGGCATGCCCTACGAGGTGCGCGCCGCCCAGGGCATCCAGGACATGCTGAGGCCCGAGATCATCGAGTTCGTCCGCCTCGATGCCAAGGCGCAGATGACGGCGAGCGCCTGGGTCAACCTCACGGCGAATAGCGGCATCTATAATTCCGCCAAAGATGAGCTGCACTTGGACGGGCTCGTGCGCATCCGCAGCGATGCGGGCTACGACATGAAGACGCAGTCGGCGCTGATGGAATTGAAGACAGGCCTGATGAAGACGACCGAGCCGGTGAAAGTCGTGCTGAAGGCAGGCTCCGTCGATGCCGACCAGATGCAGATCTTAGATAACGGCCAGCAGGTCGTGTTCGAAGGCAATGTGCATTCGGTGATCTTGCCCGAGGAGCAGGTCGCCGAGGCGGCGGCGCTGCATAAGGGCGCCACACAATGAGCGGCCGCACTCTCGTCATCGGGGCGCTTATGCTCGTCGCGGGCCCCGCTTTCGCCCAGAAGAGCCCGGTCCTGCCCGGCGCCTCGTCGAAGGATCCGGTCAGCATCGATGCCGGCAAGCTCGATTATTTCGATAAGGATCAGAAGCTCGTCTATAGCGGCGCCGTCGTCGCGAGCCAGGGCGAAAGCCGGCTCAAAGCCTCGGTGCTGACGATCTTCCTCGAACCTGCCGCCAACACCTCCGCCGGCCATCAGATGCGGCGGATGGAAGCGCAGGGGCCGGTGACCGTCACCGCGAAGGACCAGATCGGCACCGGCGACGCGGCCGTCTACGACAAGGCCGAGAACAAGGTGTTCCTGACCGGCCATGTGACGCTGAGCCAGGGGGCAAACGTCACCAAAGGCGAGCGGCTCGTCTACGACCTCAACACCACCCAAGCGGTGGTGCTCGGCGGCGCGAGCGCTGGGGGTGGCCGCGTGCGCAGCGTCTTCATCCCGGGCGAGAAATCGGCCGCCGCGCCGGCGCCGGCCGGCGAGAGCCGCACGGCGGCGACGGCGAAGACCAAAGCAACCCGCGCCGACGCCGCCGTGCCGGCCGAGTAGCGCGTCCGAATTTCGCTTTTGCGTAAAATCGGTTAGAGCCCCTCAAGGTGAAAGCCCGAACGCGCCCTGATGCGCTCACACTTGTTGCGAACAAGCCTTTGGCTTGCTTCGCCGGACTTTGCGTTTTGGCCGTGCATCAATCCTATGGTTCGTCGATGCCGCCGCCGTTCTGGCGGACGGCGATGGCGCGACTGGCGGAAGGCTGGCGGCGGCTGCGGAACGGCGGGAACGGCACGCCCCCGCTTAGTGGCGCCTCGCTTCCCGCCGCCGATCATCACGCGCCGCAGCCACGAGTTCCGGCCCGGCCCGCTGCCCCCGCTCCGCAGGCGACCGCGATGCGGCCGACCCACGAGGGCCTGCTCGCCGTCCAGCATCTCGCCAAATCCTATCGCCAGCGCCGCGTCGTCGAGGATGTGAGCCTCTATATCAGGCGCAGCGAGGCGGTCGGCCTGCTCGGGCCGAACGGCGCCGGCAAGACCACGGTGTTCTACATGATCACCGGGCTCGTGCGTCCAGACCAGGGCGTCATCGAGCTCGATGGCTATGACGTCACGCCGCTGCCGATGTATCGCCGTGCCCGGCTCGGCATTGGTTATCTGCCGCAGGAGCCGTCGATCTTCCGCGGTCTCTCGGTCGAGGACAATATCCGCGCCGTCCTCGAAATCACCCAGCCCGATCGCGACAAACGCGAGGACGAGCTCGAAGCCCTGCTCGAGGAATTCGACATCAAGCGGCTGCGCAAGACCCAGGCGATCGCGCTTTCGGGCGGCGAGCGGCGGCGCTGCGAGATCGCGCGCTCGCTCGCAGGACATCCCGCTTTCATGCTGCTCGACGAGCCCTTTGCCGGCATCGATCCGATCGCCGTCGGCGACATCCAGGATCTGGTACGCCACCTCCGCGACCGCGGCATTGGCGTGCTCATCACCGACCATGCCGTGCGCGAGACGCTCGGCCTCATCGACCGCGCCTACATCATCCATTCCGGCCATGTGCTGACATCGGGCACGCCGGACGAGATCGTCACCAATCGGGACGTCCGGCGCTTCTATCTCGGCGAAGATTTCAGGATGTAGGCGGGATTCACCGCCTGCAAGCACGCTCTCTTAACCGCCTGCGGCAAAAGGTGCGGGGTTGAAGGTGCGGCCGGACTCGCCAACCCGAACAACATAGGTTATCGACTCGTATGCAAGAAACGGGCCGGACTAACCGGCCGGTGCGGGGCGACAATGGCGCTTTCGGCGAAGCTCATGATGCGACAGGGCCAGTCCCTGGTCATGACGCCGCAGCTGCTTCAGGCGATCAAGCTCCTGCAATTCTCCAGCATCGAGCTGGCAAGCTTCATCGAGGAAGAGCTCGAACGCAATCCGATGCTGGAGCGCGTCGAGGAATCAGGCGGCGAACTGCCCATTTCTGAGGCAGCCACGCCGGATGGGCAGGGTTCCGATGCTCAATTCAGCGAGCCAGACGAGCCGCGCGAGAGCGATTGGGCAGGCGAGACCCTGGCAACCGACGGCGCAGCGCTCGAAGCAAGTCTCGGCACCGAACTGAGCAACACGTTCGATGCCGATCGCCCGGCGGTTTCTCCGGAGGCCAGTACCACGCTCACGGATGCCGGACTTTCGGCAACCTCGTGGACGGGGGCTGTCGGCCCGCCGAGCAACGGCGAAGCCGCGAATCTCGAGGCCTATGTCGCGGCCAAACCGACGCTGCACGATCATCTCCTCGAACAGCTTGCTCTCGCCTGCGCCGATCCGGTCGATCGGATGATCGGCCACACGCTCATTGATGCGGTCGACGAGATCGGTTACATGCGCGAAGATATTTCCGACATCGCGCAGCGGCTCGGCACGCCGGCGGCGCGCATCGAAATGGTTCTTGCAAAAATCCATACCTTCGAGCCCTCGGGCGTCGGTGCACGCGATCTCGCCGAGTGTCTGGCGATCCAGTTGCGCGAGCGCGATCGCTACGATCCGGCGATGCAGACGCTCATCGCCAATCTGCCGCTCCTCGCCAAACGCGAATTTCCGACGCTGCGGCGACTTTGCGACGTCGATGACGAAGATCTCGCCGACATGGTCGCCGAAATCCGCCGGCTCGATCCGAAACCCGGGCGCGCTTATAGCGGCGGCCCGATCCAGCCGGTCGTACCCGACGTCACGGTGCGCGCTGCTGCCGATGGCGGCTGGCATGTGGAATTGAACTCAGAGGTCCTGCCGCGGCTTCTCGTCAATCAGACATATGCCGCGCATGTCGCGAAAAGCCGCGCCAACGATTCTGACCGGAGCTTCGTCTCGCAGTGTCTGCAGACCGCCAATTGGCTGACGAAAAGTTTGGAGCAGCGCGCCCGCACCATTCTCAAAGTGTCGACGGAAATCGTGCGGCAGCAGCACGCGTTTTTTGCCGAAGGCGTGCAGCATTTGCGTCCGCTGAATTTGAAATCGATCGCCGACGCAATCGGCATGCACGAATCGACGGTGTCGCGCGTCACTTCGAATAAATACATGTCGACGCCGCGCGGCCTGTTCGAGCTCAAATATTTCTTCACCGCGTCGATTGCCGCGCAAAGCGGCGGCCAGGCGCATTCGGCGGAGTCCGTCCGTCATAAGATCAAGGCGATGATCGAGCGCGAGAGCGTCGGCAACGTTCTCTCCGACGATGCAATCGTTACCGAGTTGCGCGCCGCCGATATCGACATTGCGCGACGCACGGTAGCCAAATATCGCGAGAGCCTGCGTATCCCGTCCTCTGTCGAGCGGCGGCGGGAGAAGCAGACGATGCATCGCGCGTTTTGAGCCGACCGGCCGGCCACCGCGGCAAGCCCCTTCCTGAAGAAAAGCCCACGAGATCAACGCCTTGAGCTACCATTTTGCGGCCTTGCGCCGGCCATTGACTTCGCTCGGCGGGACTCTTAACCCTCTCCTCATCGCGTCATTCGGTTGAGGGGAACAATTCCGTGACGCGTCCAGAGGGCATCGCCGTACGCGAATCCAGGTTGCGGGACCTGCTTTAGGAGCCCTTCATGGCATTGCGGATTTCAGGCAAGAACCTCGACATCGGCGAGGCCTTGCGCCAACACGTTACCGAGAAACTCGAGGCGGCGATTTCCAAATATTTCGATGGCGAAGTCAGCGGGCACGTCGTGATCACGCCGGAAGGTCCCGGCTATTTTACCGACGTCACGCTGCATCTCACCTCCGGCGTCACGTTGCAGGCGGAGGGACGCGCGCACGATCCCTATGCAAGCTGCGACCAGGCGGCGGAGAAGACCGAGAAGCAATTGCGCCGTTACAAGCGGCGCCTGAAAGAGCACCATCCGGCGGGCGCGGACAGCCGCGCGCGGCGAGCTTAGTTCAAATCGCGTACTCATCCGGCGGCGCTGCGGCGGCATGCGTCTTGCCCAGAAGGATCGGCACAGGACATCCACTCATGCCGTTGAACGATTTGCTCTCACCTGAGGCGATCCTGCCGTCGCTGCGTGCGCCGACGAAAAAGCAGGCGCTGCAGGAACTCAGTGAAAAGGCGGCGGCCCTGTCGGGCCTCACCGCGCGCGAGATTTTCGACGCGCTGTTGCAGCGCGAGCGCCTCGGCTCGACCGGAATCGGCAATGGCGTCGCCATCCCGCACGGCAAGCTTGCCAAGGTGAAGCGGATTTTCGGGATTTTCGCACGGCTCGAGCGACCGATCGATTTCGAGGCCCTCGACGGCGCTCCCGTCGACCTGATGTTCCTGCTCGTTGCGCCGGAAAGCGCCGGCGCCGATCATCTGAAAGCGCTGGCGCAGGTCGCGCGCATGTTCCGCGAGCCCTCGCTTATCGCCAAGGTGCGCGCGACGCGTGACGCCTCCGGACTGTTCTCGGTGCTGACTCAAACCTCGACGCCGAACGCCGCCTGATCTAGCGCGGCGCGCGCCAGGCACGCGCTCGGTAATCCATGATGTAGCCGTCCGGATTGGCGGCGAGCGCTGCCATGCCGGCGAGCACGCCTGCTCCACTCGTGACGACGCGGGTCGGAATCGCCCGCACGACATGTTCGAGCGGCGCCTTCGCCTCGAAGACGCCTCGGAATTCCCCAGCATCGAGAAGACCGCAAATGCGCGGCAGGATGCCCCCGGACAGGCTGATCCCGCCGGTCGCGAGAAACGTGAGCGCGAGATCGCCGGCAAAGCGCGCAATGAGACGCCAGAAGAGGCGGATTGTCGCCAACTCTTCCGTCCCGCCGGCGAGAGCGCGATTGACGATGGCAACGCCGTCACCTTCGCCGGCCTGCAGCCCGCGTCTTGCCAGCCGCGCGTGATGCACGCGTACCAATCCCGGACCCGAGATGACGCTCTCGGCGGTGATGCGGCCGTGGGCACGCTCGAGATGCGGCCAGATCGCCTCTTCTTCCTCTCCGACCGGCCCGAAGCAGGTGTGACCTGCCTCGGTCGCGAGCGGCAGGAAACGGCCATCGATTTCAGCAAGTGCGGCGGCGCCGAGCCCGGTGCCGGGGCCGAGCACGAGACGCAAGCCGCCTAAGGGCGCCGTCACCTTGCTGATGTCGTGCGTCCATTCCGGCAGAAGCGCGGGAAGCGACAGCGCCTGCGCCTCGAAATCGTTGAGCAGGAGGCCCTGGTCGAGCCGCAGCGCGTCGGCGACTCCTGGGCCGTCGATCGTCCACTCGGCGTTGGTGAGCTTCAGCCGCAGCCCTTCTAGCGGGCCGGCGGCGCAAACGATCAGCGAACACGGACGCTCCGGCCAGCTCGCCGCCATCGATTCGAGCGCCTCGGCAAGGCCGGCATGCTGGTGCGTCTCGGTATGAAGCGGCGCGCCCGGCGCCTCGACCGGCGCGCGCGCCAATGCCACCCGCACATTGGTGCCGCCGATGTCGCAGAGAAGAACGGGAAAGGGGAAATGCACCGAGCGAACGCTTTGATTCAAGAGATCGGCGGATTAGAACGCAGCCTGTTTCCGCGCAAGTTAGCCCAGCTTCCCGCCCCATGACCTATCACTACACCCCGCTGTTTCCGCTGGCGAAGGATCAGACGCGCTACCGCAAGCTGACCGGTGAGGGCGTGCGCGCGGAGACGCTCGGCGGGCGCGAGTTCCTCATCGTGTCGCGCGAGGCGATCCGGCTTTTGGCCGAAGAGGCGATGATCGACATCAACCATCTGCTCCGCCCGAGCCATCTCGCCCAGCTCGCGAAAATTCTCGACGATCCGGAGGCGACGGCGAACGACCGCTTCGTCGCCTACGATCTTTTGAAGAACGCCAATATCGCGGCGGGGGGCGTGCTGCCGATGTGCCAGGACACCGGCACGGCGATCGTCATGGGCAAGAAGGGCCGGCTTGTCCTCACCGATGGGGACGACGAGAGCGCGCTGGCCGAAGGCATCCGCGACGCCTACGAGAAGAAGAACCTGCGCTACTCGCAGCTCGCGCCGCTCGGCATGTTCGAAGAGAAGAACACCGCGACCAACCTGCCGGCGCAGATCGAAATCTATGCCGAGGGCGAGGCGTCTTACAAATTCCTGTTCGTCGCCAAGGGCGGCGGCTCGGCCAACAAGACCTTCCTCTACCAGGCGGCGCCGTCGCTGCTGACGCACGACCGCCTGCTCGCCTTCCTCAAGGAGAAGATTCTGACGCTCGGCACGGCGGCCTGCCCGCCCTATCACCTAGCGATCGTCATCGGCGGCACGTCGGCGGAATTGAACCTCAAGACAGTGAAACTCGCCTCGACCCGCTATCTGGACGACCTGCCGCCCTCGGGGAGCGAGGACGCGCATGCCTTCCGCGATCTCGCGATGGAGGCGGAAGTGCACGCGATGACGCAGTCTCTCGGCGTCGGTGCGCAATTCGGCGGCAAATATTTCTGCCACGATGTCAGGGTGATCCGGCTACCGCGCCACGGCGCCTCGCTGCCGATCGGGCTTGGCGTGTCGTGCTCGGCCGACCGCCAGGCGCTGGGCAAGATCACCCGCGACGGCGTGTTTCTCGAGGAACTGGAGCGCGATCCGGCGAAATACCTGCCACGGGTCGACGTGGCGGCGCTCGGCGGCGAGGTCGTCCTCCTCAACCTCAACCAGCCGATGGCCGACATTCTCGCGACTCTGTCGCGCCATCCGATCAGGACGCGGCTGTCGCTCTCGGGTCCGATGATCGTTGCGCGCGACATCGCGCATGCGAAACTTCGCGAACGTCTGGAACGTGGTGAACCGATGCCGGACTATTTCCGCGACCACCCGATCTACTACGCCGGGCCGGCGAAAACGCCGGCGGGCTATGCGTCGGGCTCGTTCGGACCGACGACGGCGGGGCGGATGGATTCCTATGTCGATCAGTTCCAGGCGGCCGGCGGCTCCAAGGTCATGCTGGCAAAGGGGAATCGCTCGCCCTCGGTGCGCGAAGCCTGCAAGAAGCACGGCGGATTCTATCTCGGCTCGATCGGCGGGCCGGCGGCGCGCCTTGCACAAGACTGCATCAAGAAGGTTGACATCGTCGAATATCCGGAGCTTGGAATGGAGGCGATCTGGCGCATCGAAGTCGAGGATTTTCCGGCGTTTATCGTCATCGACGATAAAGGCAACGACTTCTTCAAAGAACTGAATCTCGGCTGACGCAATTTTTTGCCCTGTGAGATTTCGCACTGACGCAACTTTGCGGCCACGCTAGGGGTTATGTGGCTGTGACGGAGGGGTCGATGTCGCGTTTGCGTCTTTTCAGCGCTGTACTTTGCACGGTTCTCGTTCAGCAAGCGTCGGCCGGCGTCATTCAGACGCCCCAATGCACCAAGGACATGTCGTCCGTCGATTCTTCCTTTCGGGAAACGCTCGGCAATCTGCAGAAGAGCGGCCGCAGTGCGGCGGTCCCGTCGGCCCGATGTGCCGCCTACAAACACCATATCGAGGTGATGAAGAACGCCAGCGCAATCTTCGCCCGCTGCACGACCGAGCCCGACCGCACCCAGAATATCAGCCAGATGGACGGCACCATCGCCGACATCAAGGACGCGCTGAAGATCGAGAAGTGCCAGTAAGATCAGTCCGGTGCTGATCTCGTCAGGAATCCCCCGCCAGGAATGACTTGCGTGCGGGCGGGCGGCCCGCTAGGCGTTCGCGCGATGGCGCCCCCGCAAAGAAAGCTCCCGGCCGACAATCGGCCGCTCAATTGGCTGCACGTCTCAACCCTCGTCGCCGTGGCGATTCTGGTCGGCACCGAGCTTGTCGGCGCCTCCTGGGCAGCCGGCTGGGCGCTCGGCGGCATTTTCCAGTTCGAGCCGGCGGTCAGCCGCGCGTTCGAGATCGGCTTCGGCCTGATCGGGTTTGTGGGGCTTTATTATTTCATGCGCACCGCCATCCGCCACGAGTCGATCCGCGGATAGATCCTTCCCCGCTCCGTTTGCGCCACCCCCGCCGCTTTGCTACGGGCAGGCCATGGAAAAATTCACCACACTGACCGGCGTCGCCGCGCCCTTGAAGATCATGAACGTCGACACGGACATGATCATCCCGAAGCAGTACCTCAAGACGATTGCCCGCACCGGCCTTGGTAAGGGCCTGTTCGCCGAGATGCGCTACCGCGAGGACGGCTCCGAGAACCCGGATTTCGTGCTGAACAAGCCGGCCTACCGGTGCGCGCAGATCATCGTCGCGGAAGAGAATTTCGGTTGCGGGTCATCGCGCGAGCACGCGCCCTGGGCGCTGCTCGATTTCGGCATACGCTGCGTCATCTCGACGAGCTTCGCCGACATTTTCTACAACAATTGCTTCAAGAACGGCATTCTGCCGATCGTCGTCTCGCCGGAAGATTTGGAAAAGCTGATGGACGACGCCGATCGCGGCGCGAATGCGACGCTGACGATCAATCTCGAGCACCAAGAAATCCGCGGCCCCGACGGCGGCGTGGTGAAATTCGACATCGATCCGCACCGCAAGCATTGTTTGCTGAACGGGCTCGACGATATCGGGCTGACGATGGAGAAGGCTTCCGCGATCGACGCGTTCGAAAAAAAGGCGGCGGACGCGCGGCCGTGGGCGTAGAGCAACGACGTCATTGCGAGCGAAGCGAAGCAATCCAGTGGCAAGCGCACGACGATTGCAGCACTTGCCCATCGATTGCTTCGTCGCTCACGCTCCTCGCAATGACGTCGTTTTATAAGCTGCCTTACTGCGGCCGCCAGGGTAAGCGCGCCTAATGTAGGACTGCGCGAAAAGAAGTCACCCGAGCAGATGTAGCTGAATCATTCTATCAGGCAATGGGATCGCAGAGATGATTATAGATGTCAGGATTGAGTCATGGTCGCCGAGCCCCGTTGTAAGACCTGTACCCAACAGGTAGCAAAGAATATCTGCCCGATAATTCCGCGATTTCGCGGCTGGTTTGACGCCTCGACAGGCAGTTTTCTATCGCAATCTTATTCGCATGGCCGAAGCGCTACAATCTCCAGAAATCCCGGTAGACTTCGAATTACCCGCGGGCGATAGGCTCTTCCTGGATCGAGGTTGTATAAAGATTGCGGAGCATGCAGGCTTCATTCAAACATTGGAAGATGATGCCAGCGGGACCGTCGGCACGGTGCGTCTAGCTTGGCGCGTCGAAGCCATTTCCAATGAATTCACAGACGCTCCCTAAAGCTAAGCCGCCTTGGCTTTGCGCGCGCGATTGTCGACCGTGACGGGATTTTCCAGCCACTCGATCTCGCCCGCGCCTTTATATTTCTTGGCGATCATCGCGCGCCATTCCGGCGTATAGAAGCGCTCGGCGGCCTCGCGCGATTCCCATAAGTAGATGCCGCCGCCTTTGCCGTTGCCGAACACATAGTACTTGGTGATCAGCCCCGGCGCGCTCTCGTAGGCCGAGAGATTCTGCTCGTAGAGCTCGCGCGCGTCTTCGAGGCTCGTGCCTTCCGGCAGCGCAAAGCGAACGGATGCGATGATCATGGCGTCCTCCCATTTCGTGCGGAAAACCCTGACACGGCGCCGCAAAGGCTGCAAAGAGCGCGCCTTTCGGCTAGCATGATCCAATGATTTGCAGGCTTCTCGCCCTTGCTTTGCTCATTGCCGCCGGCCCCGCGACGGCGCGCGCGGACTGGGCCTCATGCCTTGCCGGCTTGCAGAAAGCTGCCGCCGCCGCGGGGGTCGACCAAGCGACGATCCAATCCGCCACCGGCAATCTCGAGCCGAACGACGCCGCAAGCTTCATCGGCCAGCAGCCGGAATTCACGACGCCGATCTGGGACTACATGGCCGCGCTCGTCGACGAGGAGCGCGTCGCGGAAGGCCGCCAGAAGCTCGGCGAATATGCGAACGCGCTCGCCGCCGCGCGCGAGCGCTTCGGCGTTGACCCGGCGACGCTGGTTGCGATCTGGGGCGTGGAATCCGATTACGGCAAAGGATTCGGCTGGCGCCCGGTCGTGCAGTCGCTGGCGACGCTCTCGTGCACGGCGAACCGCCGGGCCGACGCGTTCCGCGGCGAGTTCATCGCGGCAATGAAAATTTTGGGGAATGGCGACGTCCGGCCGGAAGAATTTAAGGGCTCGTGGGCCGGGGCTTTCGGCCACACGCAATTCATGCCGACGACGTTCTTGCGCATGCGGGTCGATCTCGACGGCAATGGCCACAGCGACATTGTCGGCTCGGTGCCGGACGCGCTCGGTACGACCGCGAATTATTTGCGCAAGAGCGGCTGGGATTCGAGCCAGCCCTGGGGTTTCGAAGTGAAACTGCCGGAAAATTATTCCGGCCCGAGCGGCCGCGGCACGCGCGCGCCAATGTCAACATGGGCTTCGCGCGGTATCACCCGCATCGACGGCAGCCCGCTCGGCGGCGGCAGCGCGGCGCTGATCATCCCGTCCGAAAATACCGGCCCGGCCTTTTTGGTGACGCGCAATTTCGATGCGCTCTACACCTATAACAACGCGATTTCCTACGCGCTGGCGATCGCGGTTTTGTCCGACCGGCTGCGCGGCCGGCCCGGCATCCAAACGCCGTGGCCGACCGACGATCCCGGCCTCTCGCGTCTCGAGCGCAAGGAATTGCAGACGCTGTTGCAGCAGCGCGGCTATCAGATCGGCAATATCGACGGCGTGCTCGGCACCAAGACGCGCGAGGCGATCGCCGATTTCCAGGACCGCGCCGGCATGAAGCGCGACGGCCGCGCCGGCCAGAAGGTGCTGCAGGCGCTGAGGGGGCGGTGACATTCCCGGAGCCGCGAAGCGGCATCCGGGACCCAGAGCCGGCGCGTCTGCCCCTGGACCCCGGATCGCATTCCGCTTCGCTCCATGCGTCCGGGGAGGTGGTGCGCGGTAATGACAGCTCACCACAACGTGACTCGCGCGTGAGGTAGTCCCGGCGCTAGTCTTTCGCGCATGACACCCGCACGCTTCGCAACAAGCCTCGCGTTCGTCCTCGCTATTACCGCAACCGCGAGCGCGACGCGCGCCGCAGATATACGCGGCGTCGTCGAGCTGTTCACGAGCCAGGGCTGCTCGTCCTGCCCGCCGGCGGATCGCTATCTCGCCGAGCTTGCGAAAGACCCGAGCCTCGTCGTCCTCTCCTGGCCGGTCGATTATTGGGATTACATCGGCTGGAAGGATACGTTCGCCTCTCCTGCCTTCACCGCGCGGCAGAAAGCCTATGCGGCGGCGCGACGCGACGACCAGGTCTATACGCCGCAAGCGGTGATCGACGGCGTGACACATGCCGTCGGCAACGATCGCGACCGCGTGCAGGACGCGCTCGATGCGCAAAAGAAGATGTTGTCGTGCGAGATGACGCTCGCCGATCGCGACGGCAAAATCGGCATCGATGTCGCGCCGAAAGGCAACGCAAGCGGCGCCGCGACCTTGTGGCTGCTCCGCGTCCTGCGCACGGCGAACGTCGCGATCGGCCGCGGCGAGAACAAAGGCCGCAGCATTACCTATACGAATGTCGTGCGCGAAGCGATTCCGCTGGGGCAATGGTCCGGCGGCGCCACGCATTTCGACGCCGCGCGGCCGAAGCTCGGCGAGGGTGAAGGGCTGGTCGTGCTGTTGCAGGCCGGCACGGCGGCAAAGCCGGGTGCGATTTTGGCGGCGGTGGAGGAGTAAGCGCAATGGCATAAAGCCGTCATTGCGAGCGAAGCGAAGCAATCCAGACGATCGTGCGGTGAATGGATTGCTTCGTCGCTGCGCTCCTCGCAATGACGGCGTAAATCGCGCTTACTTAGATTTCGGCCGAAATGCCTGCACGAATTGCGGATTAGTTTCGATATAGGCCGCGCCAATCAAATCGAGACAATACGGCACCGCGGGCATTACCGCATTCAGGCACACTTCAATTGAAGCCGGCTTGCCCGGCAGATTAATCACGAGGCAGGCGCCGCGATGCGCCGCCACCTGCCGCGAGAGGATTGCCGTCGGCACCTGCTCCAAGCTCACCTTGCGCATGAGCTCGCCGAAGCCCGGTAATTCGCGCGGTGCCGCAGCAAGCGTCGCTTCCGGCGTGAGATCGCGCGGTGCCGGGCCAGTGCCGCCGGTCGTCAGCACGAGATCGCAATGAAAATTGTCGGCGAGATCGATGATCGTCTCCCGCACGCTCTCAAAGCCGTCGGGAATGATGCGACGCTCAATGCTGAAAGCGCTCATCAATACGCGCTTCAGGTAAGCTTCGATCGCCGGACCGCTTTCGTCGATATATTTTCCGGCGCTGGCGCGGTCCGAGGCGGTGACGACGCCGATAATGCCGGGACGAATGCGAGTCATTGCGCTTCCCCGGACGCCGAAGGCGATCCGGGGTCCAGGGGCAGACGCATTTGCTCTGGATCCCGGATGGCCCTTCGGGCCTCCGGGAATGTGGCGCGTTGAGTCACCTCAAGCGGCTTCATTCTTCCTTACCAGTTCGCCTGCGAGCGCATCAGCGATCAGCTTGCGTGTGGGCTCGATGCCGTAAAGCGCCACGAACGAGCCGAAGCGCGGCCCGCGATTCTCGCCAAGCAGCACCTGGTAGAGCATGTTGAACCAGTCGTTCGACACGCCCGGGCGCTGCGGCGTTGCGGTCTTGGCTTTAAAATCCTGGTAGCGCGGAATCGGCCGCGCGACATCGTAGAGAGCCGTCTGGATCGTCTCGGCGCTTGCGTCTGGCGGCAGGCTCGCAAGCATGTCAGACAATTTCTGCAAAGCGTCGCGCTCGATATCGTCGGCCAAGCGATACTTTTTGGCGGGCAAGACAAAGTCGCGGAAATAGCGCACGGCATAATGCACGAGCTTGTCGAGCCGCGGATGGGTTTCCGGCGAAACATCCGGCGCATAACGGCGCAGAAAGCCCCACAAGACCGCGGCGTCGGTGCTGCTTGCGACCGTCGCAAGATTGAGCAGCATGCCGAAGGAGATGCTGGTGCCCGTCGCGCCGATATGCTCGGGCGGCGGCGGATCGCCGTCGTGGATATGCCAGACGGGATTGCCGAGCCGCTCCTTCCAGTCCTGGCGCGGATAGGCATCCAGGAAGGTCAGGTAATCGTCGACGGTGCGCGGCACGACGTCGAAATAAAGCCGCTTCGCCGCGCTCGGCTTTTGATACATGAACAGCGACAGGCTTTCTGGACTGGCATATTCGAGCCACTCCTCCATCGACAGGCCGTTCCCTTTCGATTTGGAGATTTTTTGGCCCTTCTCGTCGAGAAAGAGCTCGTAGTTAAAACCTTCGGGTGGCGTGCCGCCGAGCGCCCGCACGATTTGGCCGGAGAGCTTGATCGAGTCGATGAGATCCTTTCCCGCCATCTCGTAATCGATGCCAAGCGCATACCAGCGCATGGCCCAATCCGGCTTCCATTGCAGCTTGCATTTGCCGCCGGTGACCGGCGTGGTGAAAATCTCGCCGGTGGCGGGATCGCGCCAGGTAATCGTGCCTTTCTCCGCGTCATGCGCCTCGATCGGCACCTGCATGACGATGCCGCTCTCGGGATGCACGGGCAGGAACGGCGAGTATGTCGCGGCGCGCTCCTCGCGGAAACTCGGCAGCATGATTTTCATGATCGCGTCGTAGCGAGCGAGCATGCGTAACAAAGCCGCGTCAAAACGCCCGGATGCGTAATAATCCGTCGCCGAAGCGAACTCGTAATCGAAGCCGAAGGCGTCGAGAAAGGCGCGCAGCCGCGCATTGTTATGCGCGCCGAAACTTTCATGCGTGCCGAACGGATCGGGCACGCGTATTAGCGGCTTGCCGAGATGCGCCGCGACAAGCTCCTTGTTCGGAATGTTGTCCGGCACCTTGCGCAGGCCGTCCATGTCATCGGAGAAGGCGATGAGCCGCGTCTTGTACTTGCCTTGCGTCAACACTTCGAAGGCATGGCGCACCATGCTGGTGCGCGCGACCTCGCCGAACGTACCGATATGCGGCAGGCCGGAAGGGCCGTAGCCGGTCTCGAACAAAGCCTCCCGCTTGCCGCTCTTCTCGAGCCGCGCGACGAGATTGCGCGCCTGCTCGAACGGCCAGGCGGCGGAGGTGCGCGCGGCGTCCTCCAGAGAAAGCGGTGCGGCTTCTGTCGCCGTGGCGGGATTCATCCGATGTCCTTGAGGAGGCGCGGAAAGTTAGGAATTGCCGGCAGGTGCGTCAACGCGCGCGCCTTTCTGGCGCCGGTGCGCGTCGCCGCTCCGCAACCCAGATGCCGGAGAGCGCCAGCACCATTGCGACCGCGTGATAGGGATGAAAATCCTCGCCGAGGATCAGCACGGCAAACATCGCGCCGAACACCGGGGTCAGATTGTTGAATAGCCCGGCCCTGCCCGGCCCGATCAGCTCGACGCCGCGCATGTAGAGAAGCTGCGCGACGAGCGAAGGACCAATCGCGACGAAACCAAGGATCGCCCAGCCTTTCGCCGTCGGCATGTAAAAGTAGCCGCTCGCGAGTTCGATCAAGAAGAACGGAAACGAGCTCACCAGCGCGCCCATCGCGAGCCCGGCGAAGAAAACCAGGGCGGAGATTGGCGGCCGGTCGAACAGCGCCAGCGTGTAGCCGGCATAAAGCGTTGCCGCGGCCAATATCATCAGATCGCCGCGGTTGAATTCGAGCTCGCGCAGCCGCAGCGGCTCGCCATGCGTCGCAATCAACAGAATGCCGCTAAGCGCAACCAGCATGCCGACGACCTGCATGAAGGTGATCGGCACGCCGCGAAAAACCGCCGCGCCGGCGAGCACGAGGACGGGGATCGCCGTCTGCAGCAGCGTCATGTTGACGGCGGTCGTGTAATAGCCGGCGATGTAGAAGAGCACGGTGAACCCGGTGAAACCGAAGCCGGCCATCATCAGGATTTTGCGCCGCGCGCGCAGCAATTCCTCGCGCTCCATGAGAATGCGGTCGTGAAACAGCGCGGTCAGCGCGATGCAGACGAGCACCCAGCGTACGAAGACGAGCGTCATCGGCGAGACTTCGCCGGCGGCCGCACGCGCCGCCACGCCATTGCCGCCCCATAAAGCCGTTGTGACGATGAGTGGCGGCCAGGCATGATCGTAGAAGGCAGACCAGATCGACTTGACGGCGCGCAAACGCGTTTTCCTGAGGGGTGCACAAAAGAGAGAGAAGGCGAATTCGCATCCGCCCGGGCGGGAAGCAAATCGGCCCGAAAACGACTGATTTGCAGCGCATGGAGTATAGCGTGGGCGAGGCCGGAGAAAGTTCGATGAAGCGCATCGCAGTCATGGCAGTCATGCCTTGGGCGGGCGCGCTCGCCCTCTTCCTGGCGCTTTCGCTGCCGACCCGTTCGGCCGAGCTCGAGGTTCAGTCGAAAGTCGATTCTGTCGCCGTTTCGCCCGATGCCGCGACGGTGACGCGCGTCGCGGAGGTCGATCTCGGCGCCGGCGACCTCACGCTGGTCTTCAAAAATCTGCCGTTCTCGCTCGATCCCGCGTCGCTGCGGCTCGCCGGCTCGGCGGCCGAGAAGATCACGATCGGCACGCTCGAAGCGCGGATCTCTCCGACGGATATCAAGTCCAACGACAGCGCCGTCGAAGCGCGGCTACGCGCGTTGCGCGCCGATCGCGATGGCTGGCAGGTTTCGATCGAAGCGCTCGCCGCCAAGCAGGCGATGATGATCCGCTTCTCGCAAAGCGGGCCGGAGAAGCTGTCGCCGGAATCGCGGCCGCTCGATATCGGCCAGTGGAACGCCGCGTGGGACACGGTCGGCAATGCGCTTGCCAAAGTCGGCGATGAGCTGCGCGCGGCACGCGCCCGCGCTCGCGACATCGATGAGGAGATCAAGGCGCTGGAAGGGAACCGGCAGCGCCCGCTCGCCAAGGGGCCGGCGCGCGACGTCGTCGCCAGTATCCAGGTGCCGGCGAGCGTGTCCAAAGCGCGGCTCGAACTGAGCTACCGCGTGCCCGGTGCGTCCTGGCAGCCGACCTATGATGCCAGTGTCGACACGACGGGCGGCAAACCGCGACTCGATTTTGTGCGCCGCGCCACCGTCACGCAACGGACTGGCGAGGACTGGAACGACGTGGCGCTCTCCGTCTCGACCGTGCGCGTCGCCGGCGGCACCTCGCCGCCGGACATGCAGACGCAGCGCATCGCCTTTTACGAGCCGCCGGTTCCGCTCGGAGCCGCCGCGAAAGCCGCCGGCGCCGCCCCTCGCGCCACGACTCGCGCGCTGAATGAAGCGGCGCCCACCGCTGTCGCCCCCGCCCCGCAGGTCGCGGCAACCGAGCGCGTAGCTTCGCTCGAATCCGGCGCCTTCCAGGCAACCTATCAGGTGCCCGGTCGCATCAGCGTTGCCGCCGACGGCACTCCAAAAAGCTTCGTCCTGTCGTCGCGCCAGATCGCGCCGACGACGCTCATCAAGACCGTGCCGGCGCTCGATCCGACCGCCTATATCGAGGGCCATTTCGTCAACGAAGACGACGCGCCGATCCTGCCGGGCGAGGTGCGCGTGCGCCGCGACGGCACTTTTGTCGGGACCGGGCGCGTCGGTCTTGTTGCCCCCGGCGATGCACTCGACCTCGGCTTCGGCGCCGACGACAAGGTGAAGGTCACGCGCGTGCCGGTGCGGCGCAAGGAAAACGAGCCGACCTGGTTTGGTCAGACCAAGACCGAAGCGCGTGAATTCAAAACCACGGTAAAAAATCTGCACGATTTTGCCGTGCGCGTGAGCGTGATCGATCAGCTGCCGGTCTCGGAGAATACCGCGATCAGCATCGAGCAATTGCCGCAGACGACGACGCCGACGGAAAAGCAGGTCGCCGACAAACGCGGCGTGATGAGCTGGACGTTCGATCTCGCGCCCGGTGAATCCAAGGATATCCGCCTCGCCTATCGGATGAAATGGCCCGCCGAACGCGAAGTGGTGATCGAAAGTCTAGGAAAGTAAAGCCCCCGCAAGTTCGGCAACCGCCCGCTAAGGCTAACGCCGCGTTGACCGAATTCCAGAAGGGTTTCTTCAATTCTGGCTGAGACGCTGCGCCGATTGGGAGCGCGCGTCATGATTTCGGATGCGATCACATTGCCGATGGTGGAAGGGCTGATTGCCAGCAGAAAGCCGTTTCCGCCGGCGATCAAGGAGCAGTTCGAGCGCGACAGCCGCGAGCGCCATGCGCGGCGCCTGAAGATACAGATGCTCGCCGCCGCGATCGTTTATAACACCGTGCTGCCGGCCGACCTCATCCTCGTTCCGGACGTATGGCAAGTCTAGGCGGGCATTCACTGGCTGATCGTCACGCCGCTGATGATCGCGGCGGCCTTTGCGATGCCGCGTCTCTCCCCGCGCCTTGTGCGCGAAATTGTTGCCGCCGCGATCGCGACAGCGATGTGTCTACAATATCTTTTCGTGTTTCTCGCCACGCAAAGCGAGCATGCCGGTCACTACTAATATTTCGTTCTGCTCGACATGCTGTTCCTCAGCAGGACCTTGCGGCCGTCCTTTCGGATTTATCTCCTCGTCGCAAGTTTTGTATTCGTCCTCTATACGATCGCCGTTCATTTTCTTTCCGAGCTGACCTGGCAGGACGGCTCGATGGGCTCCCTCGGCATCGGCATCTACATCACCGTCATGGGCAGTCTTGGTCATGACCGCCGCGAGCGACGCTCCTATCTCTTCCGGCTGCACGAAAGCCTGCGCCGCGCGGAGGCCGACCTTTCCAGCCGCCACGACAAGCTGACCGGCTTCTTGAATCGCGGCGGCTTGGACAAGGCTCTGCAGGATTTGTGGAAAGGTCCCTTCTCGCAAGTCGCTGCCATCATGATCGACATGGATTACTTCAAGAGCTACAACGACCATCACGGACATCTTGGCGGCGACGCGTGCGTCAAACAGATTCGCGGTCATCGTCGGGGCGACGCGTCAGCCGAAGGATATTCTCGCCCGCTTCGGCGGCGACGAGTTCCTTGTGCTTCTGCCGAACACCGATCTGCGCGAGGGCTGCCGCATCGCCGAGCGGATGCGGTGCGCGCTGTTGGAGGCCGACATCCTGCATGAGGGTCCCGGCACCCACGGCGTCGTCTCGGCGAGTTTCGGTGTCGGTTCGGCGGCGACGAAGACGATGTCGCCGCGCGAGCTGATCGCCGCCGCGGACGCCGCGCTCTACGCGTCAAGAAGAACGGCCGCGGCGGGATCTGGCCGAGCGCCGATAGACCAGTGCTCAGCGTCGTCGGCCCGGGCACGGACGAAGTCGAACGCCGATCGGCGTGAGGCGTCTCGCCTTTACTCCCCCCGCCCGATCCGCTAATCCCCAACCGCAAGAGCCCGGCCTTGCGCCGGGTTTTTTGTTGGAAATTTGCGCGCGGCGCGAGGGAACGGGCGCGATGGCGAATGTGGTCGTGGTCGGCGCCCAGTGGGGCGACGAGGGCAAGGGCAAGATCGTCGACTGGCTGTCGGTCGAAGCCGACGTCGTCGTGCGCTTCCAGGGCGGGCACAATGCCGGCCATACGCTCGTCATCGACGGCGTCACCTACAAGCTTGCGCTGCTCCCTTCCGGCATCGTGCGCCCCGGCAAGATGTCGGTGATCGGCAATGGGGTGGTTCTCGATCCGCACCATCTCGTCGAAGAGATCGGCAAACTTGAGGCGCAGGGCATCGCCGTCAGCCCCGACAATCTGAAGATCGCCGACAATGTCGCGCTGATCCTGTCGATCCACCGCGAGCTCGACGCGCATCGCGAGGGCGCCTCCGACAATGCGATCAAGATCGGCACGACGAAACGCGGCATCGGTCCGGCTTACGAGGACAAGGTCGGCCGCCGCGCGATCCGGCTCATGGATCTGGCCGAGCCCGACACGCTCGACGAAAAGATCGCCCGGTTGCTTGCGCATCACGATCCGCTGCGGCGCGGCCTCGGACTGGAGCCCGTGTCGGCATCGACATTGCGCGACGAGCTGCTCAGCGTCGCCCCCAAGATTCTGCCGTACATGGACGCGACGTGGGAATTGCTCGACGCCGCGCGCCGCTCCGGTAAGCGCATCCTGTTTGAAGGCGCGCAAGGCGCGCTGCTCGACGTCGATCACGGCACTTATCCGTTCGTCACCTCGTCCAACACGGTCGCTGCGAACGCCGCGACCGGCTCGGGCCTCGGCCCGCGCGCGATCGGTTATGTCCTCGGCATCGCCAAGGCTTACACGACGCGTGTCGGCGGCGGGCCGTTCCCGACCGAGCTTCACGACGAGATCGGCCAACGCATTGGCGATCGCGGGCACGAATACGGCGTCAACACTGGACGGCGCCGGCGCTGCGGCTGGTTCGACGCGGTGCTCGTGCGCCAGACGGTGAAGACGTCGGGAATCGACGGCATCGCGCTCACCAAACTCGATATCCTCGACGGCTTTCCGGAAGTGAAAGCCTGCATCGGCTACATGCTCGACGGTGAGCGCATCGACCGCCTGCCGGCAAGCCAGTCTGCGCAAGCACGCGTCGAGCCAATCTACGAGACGATCGAAGGATGGGAGGGAACGACCAGCGGCGCGCGCTCCTGGGCCGATCTTCCCGCGCAAGCGATCAAATATGTACGTCGAATCGAAGAACTCATCGAGGCACCGGTCGCGCTGCTTTCCACAAGTCCCGAGCGCGACGATACCATATTGGTTCACAACCCTTTTCAGGATTGACCGAATCTTGGCTTAGGATTGACCTTCGTCCACGCCAGGTGCTTGTAACGCTCAGATGGCCGACTATTACCCGCTCTTGGCGAAAGCCGTCGCTGCCAAAGCGCAGTCGAATCCGGAGGCACGTCGCGAGATTTATGAGCGGGCCCGCAAGGCGCTGCTGGGCCAGCTCCGCGCGATCGATCCTCCCGTTCCCGAACCCGACATAGAGCGCGAAAACCAGGCGCTCGACGAGGCGATCAACCGGCTCGAGGGGGAACTGGCGGCCCAACAGGCCGCAGCGCCACCACCTGCATCGTCTGAGGCTGCACCTGCGGAGACGGCGCCGCTAGGGCCGGCCGGAAGCGCGCCCACTCGCGCACGCTCGCCTCTATCGCTACGTCCGTTGCCGCCGCGCCCGCCGTTGCGCCGTTTCGGAATCCAGCCCATCGCGCCTGCGACTCCTGCGGTGGGTGAAGCCCCGCCTGCACAGGTGGCAGCGTCTTCGGCGGACGAAAGCCCTGCCGCGCCACCGGAACCGGCCGAGCCGATTGCGGATACAAGCGCCGCCGAGGACCTCGCGCCACCGCCCGCGACAGGTTTTACTCTTCCCCAGCCGCGCCCGGGATCGGAACCGCCGCTTCGCCCGCGCGACCAGTTCCACCCCGCCGCGCCGCGGCCCGAAGCGCCCGCCCGCCGCAATCGCGGTATCTGGATCGCCGGTGCGATGGCCGCTTTGCTCGTGCTGCTCGTCGCCGCGGTTGCGTGGAAGCTGCGCGATCGCCCGGAAGAACTCGCCAAAGCAAAACCTACTACGCCGCAGAGCGAAACCGGCAACGCTAAACTCGCCGACCGGGTGGGCGGCGCGAACCAGCCCGCAACCGGCGCGAAGTCGACGACCGGAACGCCCGCCAGACCCGCCGACCAGACACCCACGGTGCCGGTCGCGCATCGTGCCGCGCTGTTGGTCGAGGCGCCGGAAGAAGAGAGCAAGGTCAAGACCTATATCGGCTCGGTCGTGTGGCGCCTCGAAAACGCGGCGCGCGACGCCGGCCAGCCGCTGACGACGGCAGTGCGCGCCGATGTTGATATTCCCGATGCCAAACTAAAGGTATCGCTCATTTTCCAGAAAAACACCGATGCGGCGCTACCTGCCTCGCATACGATTTCGATCCGCTTCACGCCGCTGGCCGGCAGCCCGCTTGGCGATGTCGCGCAAATCGACGCGCCGCAGATGCGCCGCGACGAAGCGCCGAGCGGCGATCCGTTGAGCGCCGTGCCGGTGCCGATCATGGATAATAATTTTCTCGTTGGTCTTGCACGCGGCGATTTCGAAAACCGCAATATCGATCTCATCAAAACACGCGCCTGGATCGACATACCCATGCTTTTGAAGAGTAAGCGCGTCGCCAAACTGACCCTGGAAAAAGGCGTAACCGGCGAGCGCGCGATCAACGATGCGCTCGCGACATGGGCGGGGCCGTAACCACGAGCCGCGGCAGCGCTGCCGTGCTTTTGCCTGACGGCAACACTCAATTGGAATTGACGCCAGCCAGCGCGGGCATAAGCTCGCGTCGAGGCGGCAGATGACCCTGGAAGCCTGAGCTGTAGCGGCGCCGTCCCACATGCGGTGCATCGCGGCTGCTCGTGGCGTCACCGAAGACCGCCGCATGGATTCAGGGAGCGCCCGGTCATGATCAATCTCACCGTCAATGGGGAAGAGCACCGCTGGGACGGCGATCCGTCGCTGCCGTTGCTCTGGTATCTGCGTGACGAATCCGGTCTCCTCGGCACCAAATACGGCTGCGGCCAGGCGCTCTGCGGTTCGTGCACGGTACATGTCGACGGGCAGGCGGTGCGCTCGTGCATCACCGCGATGGAGGACATCAACAGCAAGAAGGTGGTGACCATCGAGGGCCTGCATCCGACGGGCGATCATCCCGTGCAGAAGGCCTGGCGGCAATTGCAGGTGCCGCAATGCGGCTATTGCCAGACCGGACAGATTATGCAGGCGGCCGCCCTTCTTAATGAGAATCCTCGCCCGAACGATCATCAAATTCGCGAACAGATGGCCGGCAATATTTGCCGCTGCGGTTGCTACACACGCATCGAAGCAGCGATCCGCCTCGCATCGACGGGGGTTTGAGCCATGTTGCACGCATTCGTAGAAGCGGCTCGTGAAGCCGCGATCGAGAACGTCAGCCGCCGCCAGGTTCTGAAAGGCGCAGCCGCCGCCGGTTCTCTCGTGCTCGCCGCGCCTTTCGCGCGCGCCGCGACCGCGCCGACTTACAAAACCGGCGCCGGCGCAATGCCGCATGGCGTCGTGATCGACCCGCGCGTTTTCGTGTCGATCGCCCCGGACGGCATTGTCAGCATCGTCGCGCATCGCGCCGAGATGGGTACCGGCGTGCGCACCAGTTTGCCGATGATCGTGGCCGACGAGCTCGAAGCCGATTGGGCGCGCGTGCGCGTCACGCAAGCCGAGGGCGACGAGGTCAAATACGGCAACCAGGATACCGACGGCTCGCGGTCAACGCGACATTATCTCGTGCCGATGCGCCAGATCGGCGCCGCCGCGCGCACCATGCTCGAGGAAGCCGCCGCGCAGAAATGGAACGTCAAAGCAGACGAAGTGAAAGCGACCAACCATGAGGTCGTGCATGGCGCGAGCGGACGGCGCATCGGCTATGGCGAGCTCGCCGCCGACGCGGCGAAACTGCCGGTGCCTAAACTCGATACGCTGCGGCTCAAGGACGAATCCGAGTTCCGCTACATCGGCAAGGGCAACATCCCGTTTGTCGATCTGCACGACATCACGACCGGCAAGGCACAATACGGCGCCGACGTAAGACTGCTCGACATGAAATATGCGGTGCTGGTGCGCCCGCCTGTCGTCGGCGGCAAGTTGGTATCGTTCGATGCAAAGGATGCGCTCGCCGTGCCCGGCGTTGAGCAGGTCATCGAGGCGCAGGGCTGGCCCTGGCCGTCGAAATTCCAGCCCCTTGGCGGTCTCGCGGTGATTGCCCGCAATACCGGCGCCGCGATCAAAGGCCGCGACGCGCTGAAAGTCGTGTGGGACGACGGCGCCAATGGCAAATACGATTCCGAGGCCTATCGCGCCGAGCTCGAAGAATCGGTGCGCAAGCCCGGCCTAGTCGTGCGCAACGAGGGCGACGTCGACGCGGCGCTGAAGAGCGCCGACAAGGTGATCGTCGGCGAATATTACCTGCCGCATCTCGCCCATGTCAGCATGGAGCCGCCGGCTGCAACCGCGCACGTCACTGACACAACGGCCGAGATTTGGGCGCCGGTGCAGAGCCCCGGCGGCACGCATGACGACATCGCGAAGACGCTCGGCCTGAAGCCGGACGCGGTGACCGTGCACGTCACCCTGCTCGGTGGCGGTTTCGGCCGCAAATCGAAATGCGATTACGCGATCGAGGCTGCGCTGCTTTCGCGTAAGCTGAAAGCGCCGGTGCGCGTGCAATGGACGCGCGAGGACGACATTCACCACGATTTCTTCCACACGGTCTCGGCCGAGCGGATCGAGGCGGGCATCGACAAAGCCGGCAAGGTGATTACCTGGCGTCATCGCAGCGCGGCGCCCAGCTTCATGTCGAGCTTCGTGGCGGGCGCGAAAAACGAGTCGGCGATCGAGCTCGGGCAGGGATTTGTCGACGTACCGTTTGCGATCCCGAACATACGCTGCGAGAATCCGGAAGCAGCGGCGCATACGCGGATCGGCTGGTTCCGCTCGGTCTCGAATATTCCACATGCATTCGCGATCCAGACGATGGTTGCCGAAATCGCGCACGCGCTCGGCCGCGATCCCAAGGACATGCTCATCGAGCTGATCGGTCCAGACCACATCGTCGACGTCGGGAAATCGGTGAAGGATTTCTGGAATTACGACGAACCGTTCGACTCATATCCAATCGACACCGGCCGACTGCGCCGCGTCGCCGAGCTTGCAGCGGAAAAAGGCGAATGGGGCCGCAAGCTGCCGCAAGGGCACGGCCTTGGCATCGCCGCGCATCGCAGTTTCGTCAGCTACATCGCCACAGTCATCGAGGTCGCGGTAGACGACAAGGGCAACATTTCGATCCCGCGCGTCGACACCGCCGTCGATTGCGGCACTTATGTCAATCCGGAGCGCATTCGCTCGCAAATGGAAGGCGCGGCGATCATGGGCATCAGCCTCGCCAAGCACGGCGAGATCACCTTCAAGAATGGTCGCGTGCAGCAGAGTAATTTCGACAATTTCCCCGTCGCAACAAT
>DATAOB010000020.1:0-4652 GCA_036265935.1 Beijerinckiaceae bacterium | reverse complement strand
TGCCTTGCTTCAGAATGAACGCCTTCTGCGCTTCCGAAAACTTCGATGCCTTCATCGTCTTCCGCTCCTCCCAGCCAGGGACTCAGACGCGGAAAACTCTAGCCAAAAACGGTCCAGTTTGCTGGGAGCAGATCAACTCTGCTGGTGAGCTAAGCCTCTACTATGATATTGAGTTGAAAGAGCCATTGGAAGCGCGACAACGGGCGGGGCTATGTTCCCGACCGCTACTATAATCACGAAAGATCGAACCTATGTTCCAGTGCCAAGCGAGCTGGAGCCCGCGTTTCGTATTGCAGAAGGCGCGAAGGAATTTTATGTCCGCTTCGATACCATTCCTTAGTAGGCGTTCTTCATGTCGGCCGCCGCTCTACATGAGCCTAGCTCGCGCCTTACTCCCGCAGCGCCTTCGAGAACGCCGCAATATTGTTCTGCATCATCGCAATATACGTATCCGCCCCCGCACCCGGCTTCGACAGCGCGTCGGAATAGAGCTTGTCGCCGACCTTGGCGCCGCTCTCGCGGGCGATCTGCTGCATCAGCCGGTCGTCGGAAATGTTTTCTAAGAAAACCGCCGGCACGCGCTGCGCCTTGATCTGCCGGATGATTTTCGCGACGTCCTTGGCCGAGGGCTCGGTCTCGGTCGAGACGCCCTGCGGCGCGATGAACGCCATGCCATAGGCGCGGCCGAAATAGCCGAAAGCGTCATGCGTCGTGATGATCTTGCGGTTCTTCGGCGGGATCGATGCGATCGCCGCCTTCACTTGCGCCTCGAGCTGATCGAGCTTGCCGAGATAGGCTTTGGCGTTCGCCTCGTAATCGGCCTTGTCGGCGGGATCGGCCGAGATCAAGCCGTCGCGAATGTTGCCGACATAGATTTTCGCGTTGGCGATGCTCTGCCAGGCATGCGGGTCGGCCTTGCCCTTGTCATCGCCTTCGCCCTGCAGCGGGCGCACGCCTTTCGAGGCGACGACGACCGGCGCCTTGGTGCCGGAGGATTGAATGAGCCGCGCCATCCAGCCTTCGAGGCCGAGCCCGTTGATGACGACGATATTGGCGTCGGCGACGGCCTTGGCGTCCTGCGGCGAGGGCTGGAAGACATGCGCGTCGCCATCGGGTCCGACGATGGCGGTGACATCGACATGATTGCCGCCGACTTCTTTGACGAGATTGGCGAGGATGGAGAAGCTGGCGACGGCTTTCAGTTTTTCTGCCGCGGCGCTCGGCGCAATGGACAGGCCGAGAAGCAAAATCGCGGTTAGAAGTCCCAGGATGAATTTGGCCACTTCCCCGGACGCCGCAGGCGGTCCGGGGTCCAGGGGCAGACGCGCCGGCTCTGGGTCCCGGATGCCGCTTCGCGGCTCCGGGAATGTGGAACGAAGCTGCATTATGGTCTCGGAGCTCACGCTTCGAGGTGTACGTGCTGCGGTACGAGGCGCGACACAAGCCCGCCTTGCGGGCCGAATAAAAGCGACAGCGCGTAGAGGCAGCCGGTCGACAGGATGATCACCGGGCCGGTCGGCAATCCCGAATGGTACGAGACGATGAGGCCGATCACGCTCGAAAGGATCGCCGTCAGCGTGGCGGCGACGATCATGCCGTCGAGCTCGCGTGCCCAGAAGCGGGAGGTCGCGGCCGGCAGCATCAGGATGCCGACCGCGAGCAGCGTGCCGAGCGCGCTGAAGCCGCCGACGAGGATGAGAACGACGAGGATGAGGAACACGAGATGCGTCGGGCCGCCGGCGCGGCTCACCGATTGCAGATAAGCGGGATCGACGCATTCCAGGATCAGTGGGCGGTAGATTACGGCGAGCGTGAGCAGAGTGCAGGTGGTGATGCCGGCAAGCAGGATCAGCGCCAGGTCGTCGAGCGCCAGGATCGAGCCGAACAGCACGTGCAGAAGATCGATATTCGACCCTTTGAGGGAGACGATGGTCACGCCGGCCGCGAGCGAAATCAGATAAAACGCGGCGAGCGACGCGTCTTCTTTAAGCGCCGTGTTGCGCGTCACCAGCCCGGCAAGCAGCACGACGAGAATGCCGGCAGCGAGACCGCCGAGCGTCATCGCGCCGAGCGACAGGCCGGAGACAAGAAAGCCGATCGCAGCACCGGGAAGAATCGCATGCGCCATCGCGTCGCCGAAGAGGCTCATGCGCCTGAGCATCATGAACACGCCGACGGGACCGGCGCCGAGCGACAGCGCGATCGAGCCGATGAGCGCGCGGCGCATGAAATCGAATTCGGCGAAAGGCGCGATCAGCGTGCCATAGAGCGCGTCGAGCATCACGCCGCGTTCCGCGCGCATTCATGCGCATGCTCGTCGAAGGCCTCGCTCATTCGCCGCGCTGCCGTGAGATTGTGTGGGGTCAGCACTTCCTCGGTGCGTCCCCACGCCACGGTTTCGCGCGCGAGGAGAAGCGTCTGTGGAAAGATGCTGCGCACGACGTTGAGATCGTGCAGCGCGACGAGGATGGTGCGCGATTCGCCGTGCCAGTGCTTGACCAGATCGAGCAGGTCGGCGGCGGTGCGGTCGTCGACCGCATTCAAGGGCTCGTCGAGCAGAATGATCGGCGCGTCCTGCAGCATCAGCCGCGCGAAGAGAGCGCGCTGGAATTGCCCGCCGGAAAGCGAGCCGATCCAGCGACTCTCGAAACCGGCAAGACCGACCGCAGCCAGCGCCGCATCGATCGCGGCGTTCTCGCCATTGCTGATGCGGCGAAAGAGACCGGCTTTGTGCCAGAGGCCGCTCGCCACGACATCGGCGACACTGATCGGGAAGGTTCGGTCGAGTGCGGCGAGTTGCGGCAAATAGGCGATGCGGGCGCCGCCGCGCCCCGCGCGGGCGATTTCGATGCGGCCGTTCAGCGGCGAGAGCGCCCCGGCCACCCCTTTGAGCAGGGTCGACTTGCCGGCGCCGTTCGGCCCGCAGACGGCGAGCAGGCTGCCGCTGGGGATCGTGCCGTGCAGGTGATGCACTGCCGGGTGACGATCGTAGCCGAGCGTCAGGTTATCGAAGCGGATTGCCGCGTCGGGCATGCCGTCGGGCAAATGCGCCGGGCTTGCGATCATCGGATCGCCCAGATGACGGCGGCCCAGAGCGGCACGAGGATGAGGGCGGCCGCGATGAGCCGCTGGCCAAGTGAGAGGCGAAATCCCGAGACTTGCGGAAAGAAATCGAGGTACTTCAGGTGGGCCATGCGTCCGATCCGGAGTGAATTGTTATATTGTAACGCTCCGGCGATGTCGAGTTTACGGCATGCGTCAGACAGGCAGCCGGAGGCGGTGACTGATCGCCGCATGTCATTCAAAGTGGGCGGATGACCGAGCACCCGCCCCTCGATCCCGAGCTCCTGCGCAGCTGGATCGGCCGCACCACCAAGGCGCACGACGTCATTACGCCGCGTCTGGCCGAGGAGCTGCGGGTGACGCTCGACCGCGACGGGCCGCCGCTCCGCCACGGCGATCCATGCCCCCTGGCGATCCACTGGTGTCTCGCCCCGCCCATGGTGCCGCAATCGCGGCTCGACCCGGACGGCCATCCGGCGCGCGGCGATTTTCTGCCGCCCGTTCCGCTGCCGCGGCGCATGTGGGCCGCGGGGCGGCTCGAATTTTTCGATGCGTTGCGGGTCGGAGATGCGGTCGAGCGGCATTCGCGCATCGTCGATGTGAACATCAAGGAGGGACGGTCCGGCCGCCTCTGCTTCCTCGCCGTCGATCACGAGATCTCGACGCCGCGCGGGCTCGCGCTTAAGGAGCGGCACGATATCGTTTATCGCGATGCGGCTTCCGGTGACACGCAACCCGCCGCGCCGGCTCGCGACGAGCGCCGGGCGCGCTGGACTGAGACAATATCCGCCGACCCGGTGATGCTGTTTCGCTACTCCGCGCTCACCTTCAATGGCCACCGCATCCATTACGACCGACAATATGTAATGGAGGTCGAAGGTTATCCCGGCCTGATCGTGCACGGGCCCCTGCAGGCAACCCTGCTCATCGAGTTCGCCGCGTCGATCCACGGCCCGGGGCCGAAGGTCTTTTCATTCCGGGCGCTCAATCCGCTGTTCGACGGGCAGCAATTCGCGCTGAAGGCTGCGGAAAGCGCGGGAGGTCTCGATCTGTGGATTTCCGGCCCCGACGGCATCACCACGATGTCCGCAAAAGCGGCGTGGTGAACCCGCGTGGCCTAGATGTCCTTTTCTTCGTTCCCCGGCCAGGCGCAGCGCCAGCGCACGACACGGCGGGCCGGGTGCTGCTCCGACCATTGCGCAATGGCGGGGGGTGCTTCGAACATGCATTGCCGCAGCGAACCGCCGCTGGCGTAAGGGAGCCGCGCCTCTTCGCAGACCGCCGGATTGGCGATCGTGCAGACGGTGAGAATGAGTTCGAGGAAATTCATGGGAACACCTCCGCCGCCGCTCGCGCGGGTTCGGCGCAAGTTCATCTAGGCCGGCATATTCCGCTTTCCACCGGCGTGGGCGTCTTGCCGATATCGCTCAGGGATGGTTGATTTGAGGCTGCGGGAGAACCGCTCTATCTGGCCAACCGGTCCGGGGTCGGACGCTGTCAACAAGGATAGTTTCAGCGCAGGGCGACATGCCGGCGCGCGTGATGTCAACGGGAGGAATGGTTCATGGCCACGATAAACAAGCTGATGG
>DATAOB010000019.1:0-4340 GCA_036265935.1 Beijerinckiaceae bacterium | reverse complement strand
CGGGGTCAGTGTCATCGTGCACGAGGCCGCCGGCGTGGCCGGAGGCCGCTGCCGGTCATACCATGACCCGCTGCTTGACATGGTGATCGACAACGGGAACCACCTGTTGCTCTCCGGCAATCATGCCGCGCTGTCCTACCTGGAGACGATTGGCTCCCGGCGCGGACTGGTCGGTCCCGCAGCGGCCGAGTTCGCGTTCATAGACCTCGCAAGCGGCGAGCGATGGACCTTGCGTATCAACGCTGGGCGCCTGCCATGGTGGATCTTTGATCGCAGGCGGCGCGTGCCGGACACGACCGCGAGGGATTATCTTTCCTTTGCTCGTCTGCTGTATGCTTCCGACGCAAAGACGATCTGCGCAGCGGTAAAATGCGAAGGGCCTCTCTACGAACGCCTTGCGCGGCCGCTCTGGCTCGCGGCGCTCAACACCGAGCCTAAGGAGGCAAGCGCAGCCCTCGCTGGCGCCATTGTCCGCGAAACATTGGCCGCGGGCGGAGAAGCCTGCCGACCGCTCATCGCCCGCAATGGGCTTGGGCAGGTTTTCATCGAGCCGGCGCTGCGCTTTCTCGGCAAGCACAAGGCGAAGGTCGTATTCGGACATCGGCTGCGCGAACTTGGCTTCGCGCACGACAAGGTGGCGATCCTCGACTTCGGCGACGATAAGATGGCGACCGACGATGATGACGTGATCCTCGCCGTGCCGCCGATCGTGGCGGCGGCTCTCGTTCCCGAGCTGAAGACCCCCTCGCAGTTTCGCGCCATCGTCAATGCGCATTTCCGGCTCGAGCCGCCGGCGGGACTTGCGCCGATTATCGGAATCGTGAACGGGACCATGGAATGGCTCTTTACCTTCCCCGATCGATTGTCGGTCACGATCAGCGCTGCCGATCGCTTGCTCGATGTTCCGCGCGAGACCTTGGCCGAGAGCCTGTGGCAGGAAGTCGCGACTGTTGCCAGTCTTTCTGCGGCGCTGCCACCATGGCAGATCGTGCGTGAACGCCGAGCGACCTTTGCCGCGACGCCCGGCGAGAATGCCAAGCGTCCGGACGCGAAGACCGCGTGGCACAATTTATGGCTCGCCGGCGATTGGACCAAGACCGGCCTGCCGGCGACCATCGAGGGCGCAATCCGCTCCGGCAATCGGGCGGCCGATCTCGTCGTTCGATCGTGATTGAGGACCAAGTCATGAACCGCGTGTCGCTTGAGCTCAATTCTTCCCCACCTGCCCTCGACCGGAGCATCGAGGCGGCGACGCGCGCGCTGCTTGCTCTGCAGCAGCGCGATGGACACTGGGTATTCGAGCTGGAGGCGGACGCGACCATTCCGGCGGAATACGTCTTGCTGCGGCACTATCTGGACGAGCCAGTCGATACGGTTCTCGAAGCCAAGATCGCGGCCTACCTGCGCCGCATCCAGGGCGATCACGGCGGTTGGCCGTTATTCCACGAAGGCGGCTTCGACATGAGCGCGAGCGTGAAAGCCTATTTCGCGCTCAAGATGATCGGTGACCCCGTCGATGCGCCGCACATGGTCCGTGCGCGGGCGGCGATCCGCGCACGCGGCGGCGCGTCGCGCTCGAACGTGTTCACGCGAGTGATGCTGGCGCTGTTCGGATTCATCCCCTGGCGCGCCGTGCCGGTGATGCCCCTCGAAATCATGCTGCTGCCGAAATGGTTTCCCTTCCATCTCGACAAGGTTTCGTACTGGAGCCGCACCGTTATCGTGCCGCTATTGGTGCTGATGGCGCTCCAGCCCAGAGCCCGCAACCCGAAGAGAGTCACGATTGAAGAGCTCTTCGTCGAACCGCCGCAGGCTATCGGCCTCGCGCCGAAGGCGCCGCAACAGAAGGCGACGTGGTTTTGGTTCTTCCGCGGCGTCGATGCCGTCCTTCGTTTTATCGTGCCCATGTTCCCGAGGCGCTTGCGGCAACGCGCGACTGACCGCGCGGTGGCATGGGTAACGGAGCGTCTCAACGGCGAGGATGGTCTGGGCGGGATTTTCCCGGCGATGGCCAACAGCGTGATGATGTTCGACGCTCTTGGCTATCCGGAGCATCATCCCCAGCGCGCGATCGCGCGCAAATCCATCGAGAAGCTTCTCGTCGTGCACGAGCACGAGGCCTATTGCCAGCCTTGCGTTTCGCCGATTTGGGATACGGCGCTCACCTGTTACAGCCTGCTCGAGGGCGGCGGCGATCAGGCCGTAGCGCAAGTGCGCAAAGGTCTGGAGTGGCTGGCGCCGAAGCAGATCCTCGATGTCAAAGGCGATTGGATCGCGCGGCGGCCCGATGTCCGGCCCGGCGGCTGGGCCTTCCAGTACGCCAATCCGCACTATCCCGATGTCGACGACACGGCGGTGGTGGTGATGGCGATGGATCGCGCGCAGAGCCTGGACGCGCAGAGCGACTTCCGTGCGTCGATTGCTGTGGCACGCGAATGGATTTTGGGGATGCAAAGCAAAAACGGCGCTTGGGGCGCGTTCGATGCGGATAACGAATACTACTATCTCAACAATATCCCGTTTGCCGATCACGGCGCCTTGCTCGACCCTCCGACGGAGGACGTGACCGCGCGCTGTGTTTCGATGCTGGCGCAGATCGGCGAGACGGCGCCGAAGAGCGCGGCTGTAACACGCGCAATCAACTATTTGCGCCGCACGCAGATGGACGAAGGAAGTTGGTATGGCCGCTGGGGCATGAATTACATCTACGGCACCTGGTCGGTGCTGTGTGCTCTCAACGCTGCCGGCGTCGATCATGCCTCACCCGAATTCCGCAGGGCCGTGGTGTGGCTCGCCAAGATCCAAAATTCCGACGGCGGCTGGGGCGAGGACGGCACGAGCTACAAGCTCGATTACCGCGGGCAAGAAGGCGCGCCGAGCACGGCCTCGCAAACGGCTTGGGCGCTGCTCGGCTTGATGGCGGCAGGCGAGACCGACCATCCCGCCGTCAAGCGCGGGGTCGACTATCTGTTACGGACCCAGGGCAAGGATGGCTTTTGGAACGAGCCGCGCTACACCGCGACCGGCTTCCCGCGCGTGTTCTATCTGCGTTACCACGGCTACGCGAAGTTCTTTCCGCTGTGGGCGCTCGCGCGCTACCGCAGTCTGAAAAATAGCAATGCCCGCTCGGTGGCGTATGGGATGTGATGCGTCATTCCGTGCGCGGGAAGCCCGTGAACCCGGCATCATTGCCCGTGGTAATGGTTTGCGGCTCTGGCCGCTATCGCGGCTCGGCGGGAAGGGCGGGCTGAAACGGTTATTCCGCCGCCTGCAGCGGGACCCGCTTCTCGGCCTCTCTAATGGCGGCGAGTTCATGCTCGACATGGCGCGAGAACACGAATTCGGCCGGGCGCTGGCCGTCGAGCGGAATTTCCGGCGCCATTGGTCCTTGCGTGCGCGGGCCGAACATGGCGACCTTGAGCGCCTGCCAGGGCTGCGAGATCGTCGCTTCCGCCGCGGTCGGCTCATAGCCGCAGTGCGCCATGCAGTTTGCGCACTTTTCGTACCTGCCGGTGCCGTAGGAATCCCAGTCGGTGGTCTCCATCAATTCACGGAAGGTCTTGGCGTAGCCTTCGCCCAGGAGATAACAAGGCTTCTGCCAACCGAAAATGTTGCGCGTGGGCATGCCCCATGGCGTGCAGTGATAGGTCTGGTTGCCGGCAAGAAAATCGAGAAAGAGGTTTGAGTGAATGAAATTCCACTTCTTGCCCTTGCCCATTCTGAAGACCTGGCGGAACAGCTCCTTGGTCTTTCTGCGGCTGAGGAAATGTTCCTGGTCCGGCGCGCGCTCGTACGCGTAACCGGGCGAGATCGATATGCCGACACCGAGCTCCTTGCAGTAATCGAGGAAGGCCGCGACATCTTCGGCCGGATGGCCGTCGAAGATCGTGGCGTTGACATTGACGGTGAAGCCCTTGGCCTTGGCGGCCTTGATCGCGGACACGGCGCGATCGAATACGCCCGGTTGGCAGACGGACTTGTCGTGATGCTCGCGAAGACCGTCGAGGTGAACGGAGAAGAAGAGATAGGGCGAGGGCTCGAACACATGCAGCTTCTTCTCGAGCAGAAGCGCGTTCGTGCAGAGCGAGACGAACTTCTTCTTGGCGACCAAGCCCTTCACGATCTCGCCGATCTCGCGATGGATCAGCGGCTCGCCGCCGGGGATCGCTACCATCGGCGCGCCGCACTCGTCGGCGGCTTCGAGGCACTCCTTGACCGTCAGCCGGCGGTTGAGGATCGGATCGGGATAGTCGATTTTGCCGCAGCCGACGCAAGCGAGGTTGCAACGAAACAGCGGCTCCAGCATCAGCACGAGCGGGTAGCGTTTGCGCCCCAAGAGC
>DATAOB010000018.1:0-4564 GCA_036265935.1 Beijerinckiaceae bacterium | reverse complement strand
CCATCAGCTTGTTTATCGTGGCCATGAACCATTCCTCCCGTTGACATCACGCGCGCCGGCATGTCGCCCTGCGCTGAAACTATCCTTGTTGACAGCGTCCGACCCCGGACCGGTTGGCCAGATAGAGCGGTTCTCCCGCAGGCTCAAATCAACCATCCCCGAGCGATATCGGCAAGACGCCGGAGAGCCTTGCGGCAAACAACGTGGCCACGGTCAAGTCGGCGCTGGTACCGGGGTTGACGCGCTTCTCCTTGAGGCGAGCGTCGAAGGCGAGAAGATCGGAGGTCAAGGTGTTTGCAATCCCCTCGCTTCGCGCGCGTGCAGCGAATCCCTGCGCTTCCCGCATCACCGCCTCTGCGGTTTCCAAGCCGAATTTCCGCACGATGTGAGTGTCGGGAAAGCGCGAGAGAAAGGCGAGATACACGGCAAGTGCGATCGGCTGGCCGGCGCCGAGCGCGTGCGCCTCCGCAATCGCCGCCAGTCCTGAGCCGAAAATATCGGAAAAATCCGTGGCGTATTGCCGGGCGATCATGTCGCGATCTGCCGCCTCGCGCATCGCGTCCAGGAGCGAAAACGGTGGCGGCCCGTGCACGTCGTGGCGCGAAGCGCGGCCGAGTCCGCCGGGCGAAGCCCGAGCGATTGCGGCATAGACGTCCGCGGCATCCGCTGCGTCCAGATTTGCCAGCACATCGCTGAGCGCGGCGCGAAGCTTCGGCGCGGCGGCTTCGGCCGCGCAAGCGAGCGGCGCACACAGAAGAATGATGCCGAGATTGGTGTTCATTTGCACTTCGGCAAATGTCGCGTCGATGGCACCGCGAATGCGCGCGCCGACGCGCGCGCCGGGCGCGGCGATGGCGGGCGTCGCGACCCGCGCGCTGTCGAGAAAATGACTCGCCTCCATGTCGTGCCCACCGGCGAATGTGTGCACGTTGCCGGGTTTCGGCGCCTCGATCTCATCGTAGCACGACGCGATGAAAGCCGCTGCGATCTGCTCCGGCGTGAGTTGCTTCACGCGCTGATCGCCGCCGTCCGCCGATCCTCGAGCGCAGCAAGGAAATCGCGCGCCAGCACGTCGGCGATCCGCGTCTGCGTCACGCTCTGCAGACCGCGCCATCCCGGCATGCTGTTGACTTCGAGCACGTATACGCCGCCGTCGCGCCCACGAATGAGATCGACACCGGCGAAATCGGCGCCGACGGCGGCAGCCGCGCGGATCGCGAGATCGATCTCTTCGCGATCCGCCAGATAAGCCTCTGGCCGGCCGCCGAGTTTCACGTTGGTAATCCAATGTGAGGCGCGGCGCCGCATCGCAGCGACGCTGCGGCCGCCCGACACGAGCAACCGCACGTCGGAAAAGCCGCCGCCATCCTGGCCGATGAAGCGCTGCAGGTAATACACGCCGGCGATCTCCTCGTGCGGCGGCAGATCGCGGGCGCGGCGCACCAGCTTGAGGCCGCGGCCCTGGGCGCCGAAAAGCGGCTTCATCACAAGCGGTTTGTGCACCGCTTCGCGGCGCACGATCGCTCCCGCCTGGACGCGCGACTGCACCGTCCAAGTCGGCGGCGTGGCGATGCCGTTCCGCGCCAGCAGAAACGAGGTCGCCGCCTTATCGACGCAACGCTCGACGGCGCGGGCGCTATTGTGGACCACCACGCCGCACTCGCCGAGTGCATGCATCACGCCCAGCCGCAGCGTGATCTCCTCGAACGAGCCCACCCCGATCGCGCGCACCAGCATTGCGTCGGGAAGGCCGTAGCCGAAGCCCTTGATCGTCAGCCCCGACGCGCGGCGCGTATCGAAGCCGCAGGCGGAGAGCTTCATCGCGATTGCCGGCGCGCCGGCGCGTGCGAAAGCGGCGACGAGCTCCTTCACATGCCAATCCACCCTGTCGGCCGCGATGGCGATCCGCAGACCGCCTGCGCGTCCCGCGCGTGCTGCGCGCGCCTCAGCGAAACGAGGCATCGAGAAGCTCGTGCGCGATCGCCCCGGCGCGGAAGGTCTCGCCCGTCTCAAGCGCCGTCACGATCGCGAGTGCCGGACTGAACAGCATCGGATCGACTTTATAGAAGTCGCCTTCATAGGAGCGAAACACCTCGGCGAACGGCCGCCCGTGATCCCTCGATTTTATGCTCGGCAGATTCTCGGCAAGCTCGCGCGCCCGCGCCGAGGGGCCGTTCACGAAAAGCTGCACCTGTCCGCCATAAATGATCGCATCGTTGGTGCGTCCCATCGCGGTGATGAAATCCGGGTGCGGCGGCGGCAGCGGCGCCGAGCCGAGCCCGTCGATGATGTCACCCAAGGGAAAATGCAGCGCATGCGCCTTGTGCAGCGCGACTTCGAGCACGCGCGCGGTGATCTGCACGCTGCCGGCAAGACTTTGCGTCGGCGCATAAATGAAGGCGAGGCGCTCAGTCGCCACGCCGCATTGGCGCGCGACATAGTCGACGACGTCGGACGGCGGCGGTCGCTCGCCTTCGAGCACAAGGATGGCGCGATCGGCTTTGTCGGTGTAGCCGATATCGGCGAACACCTCCTCTTTTGCCGCGAGCGCGCGCGCCGGTCCCGAGCCGAGCGCGAAGAATCCGTCCTCCGCCTCAGATGCAAGTTTCCAGCCCGCATATTGGCTGGCGAGACAGGCGATCACCGGATTGTTCGTACGCGTCGTCAGTTTGAACGGCGCGTGCGCCGATCCTGAATCGGACAAGGTGCAGGTACCAAGCCCGCCCATGCAGATTTCAGCGATGCGCAAACCGGCGGCGATCCCACCCGGCGCCCCCCGACCGGCGTCGACCAAAAGCTCGCCGCGCGACCCGCGCGCGATTTCGACGCGCAACAGCGCCGCATCTCGGACGAGCCGATCCAAACAGCGGCCGGCGAGCGCGTTCACGCTGATCGCGGGTGCGCTCGTCACGCGGCGAGCTCCGGTTCATAGACCATCTGCAGGAGCGCGCGGCGGCGCTCTTCGACCAAGCGCCGCGCGGTTGAAGCATTGTCGGCGGCCGCGCGGATCGTGCAGACAGGCGCGCCAGCTTCGATGCGCGTGCCGGCAGGTTGCAGATCGGCACACCAGACCGGCCATTGCACCCCCGGCATGGTTTCGATGTTACGGTCGGCGAAGGCGATCGCGCAGGCCTGCGCGGCGCGAGAATGCGGTGGCTCGATAAGCCGTCCGCGGCACGCCTCGACATGCATCTCGAACAACCGGCCTCTCCCGTCGTCGAAAATGTCCAACGTGCTGCCGGGACGCGGATTGATTTCGAGCAGGTGCCAGGTCGAGCCATCGATGAAAAAATCGAGGCTGGCAATGCCGACAATTCCGGCGGCGATCGCAAGCTCGGTTGCCTTGCGGGAAAGACGCGCTTGTAGGCGCGGCTCCATTTGCGCCGGCTGCACGGCGCCCGCCCAGCGATACGGCACGTCAGCTGTAGGCGATGTCCATTGCGATGACCAGCCGATGAGGACCGCCCCTTTGCCGGTTCCGATCACAAGCGCGCAAATGGCCTCGCCGGGCACGCGCTTCTGAAAATATAATCCTGGTTCTGGCGCGTGCGGCTGCACATCGGAGATATGCCAGCCGCCCGAGCCGCCGGCGCTTTTCGCAAGCCAGTTTTGCGGATCGGCCGGCCTGTCGAAGCGAATATCCGGATGTGGAATATCGAGACCGGCACAGAGGCGCGAGAGCGAAGCAGGATCTTTGACCCGCTTCACCACATCAGACGGGCAGCCGAGCAGCGGCCATTTTTGTGCGAGTTCGTCGATCAGGCCGGGGCGCTGTTCGAAACCGGCGCCGCATAGGAGGCCGATCGGCGGCTCTCCGTGCGATTGCACCAAGTCCGAAAGCGCCGCGATTAGATCGTCAGCATCGGGTCCCTTCATGAGATCGCCGCGCACCACCCGCACCGCCTCAACATAGCGCCGCGTATCCATGTCACCGAAGAGATCGGAAACGAGCGGCCGATAACCGGCCTTGCGCGCAAGCTCGGCGAGCCCACGTCCCGACAAGGCGGCGATGAGCACGCCCCGGCGATGATCAGACGAGTTCACGGGCGAGGCGGAAAGCATCGCGGAAGTCGAGCGCCAGCGCTTCCTTCGCTTCGACCATTCGTTTGAACAGCCCGGACTCGGTCTGATATTTCACATTGCCGATCACGAAGGCGCCGATGCCGCGCACTTTCGTGCCGGCGATCGGCTCGCCCTTGTTTTGCGCATCGAGCCCGCCGACACCGGGTGGCGGCACTGCATTCACGTCCGCTGCGATCAGAAGATTGCCGGCTGCTTTCACGTCCGCCTCGGAAAGGATTTGCACGCCGGCACGCCCCGCGCAAAGCGCGATCTCACTTTGCTGCAGGAGCGCATGGATTTTGTCCGGCGTACTCGCATCGGCTGCTTTCACCGATGTGTCGAAGCGCTTCTTGATTTCTTCTGCCGCGCGCTCGACGCGCGTCGCACCGTCGTAGCCGGCAAGCGTCACGTCGGCGCCTTCGAGCGATGCGATCACCCCTGATGTGAAGCCAACCACGCCTGTTGCGCCGTAGACGACGATTTTCGCGCCTTTGAGATCGCG
>DATAOB010000017.1:0-98579 GCA_036265935.1 Beijerinckiaceae bacterium | reverse complement strand
CGGGGCCGCCTTCGCGACAAGACCTCCCATCAACGGCTGCATCGGAGCGCGAATTTTAAGCCGCGTCATCTTCGCGCCAACAAAAATCGCGGTTATTGGTGCCGTCCAGTTGTTAAAGAAGAAGCTATTCTTGTTATTGGTGCGACGAATGTGTCGGTGTAGAGATATTCGCTTTGATGCTCCAGCTGTCGAGGAAAGCGCTTCCAGGCCACCGCCGACTGCATAGCCGAGCAGCCAATTATTGCCGTCGTCGACGGTTGTTGGTCAATCAAGCGGCCACTTCAACGCAATAGATTTGGAATAACGCCCGCACCACCTAATTATACCTGGCGGGGCGCTGATCGCCCCTAAACGGATGGAGCTACGGGTCAACCGGTCATCCAAGCGGACCTCTGATCAGATTTTGTAGCGCTTGCCGGGCGATGCTCGATTTCGAGACGAGGGATGGCACGGCCGGAAGAAATAAAAGCCGAATCCGCTAAACCGTCGCGGTTTTGAATCGTCGAAGCTCCTTGCGCAAAAGCCCGGAATTCCGGGGCTTTCTTCATGAGACTGGACATTGCCGGTCCGGCGCCGTCCAGCATCATCAATTCCCCTCAGCCCCGGACCTGCAGCTTGTAAATGTACCAGGCAGCCGCGGCGATCAGCGCAAAGAGGACCGCGGCTCCGAGCACATCGACCAGGAATACGAAAAGCCGCAGGGCGAATCTGCGCCCGCGGGGCCGAGACGCTGACGCGTTATCATTTTTCTCGCTATGCGAAGCAGCGCGCCCAATTGCACCCACGGCAAGCGCCTGCTCGCGCTCGATCAAGCGCCGCGCAATGTAACCGGTGACGGCATCGACTATCTTACCGAGCTGCTCCGTCTCGCAAAGGATGGTGCGCCCGTGGCGGGTATCCTGAACGAATCGATAAACCCGGCGGTCCCGGCCCATCTCCACAAACCCGATCATGTCAATAAACAAGCGCGGGTGCTCGGACGGCAAAAGCGCCACATCGAAGAGATCGCAATCCTGTGGCACTTGCGCGAGCACCGGCTCGAGCTGCTCTTCGAGCATTTCGAGTCGCGCGATCTCCGCGCCGCGCAGTTCTGCGATGACGGCAGCGCGTTCTGCATTTTCGATCCGGGCGCGGCGCAGCGCGCTTTTCAAATCCGGCACTGGATTGGGCCCGCCGATCAGATTGAGGCGTGTCTCTAAAGGTTTTTTGCGTTCGGTCCCACCGCGATCGGCGTTGTCCACCCTCACTACTCCAGTCTCGAATAAGCCGCCGCCCGTCAGGCAGACAATTAGTCACCTTCACCAGCACCGCTGCTTGTCCGAGTCGATGCTGCACTGATTCGTGAGCGTCGCGCAACTCCGCAAGCGTGTCACAGGGGCGCAGGCCGGCACCTAGACGGCGGCCGGATGGCGGCGACGGCAGTGGCCAGTGGATGGAGCCCGCTTCGTCGCCGATGACCTGCTCCCCGTAAGCGAGACCTCCGAGCTCCACGGTTTGTGGCGGCGCCCGGCACAAGCAACTCGACGGATTGTAAGGCTAAAGCTTCGTGGCGATATCCGAAGAGCCTCAGTGATGGCTGATTTTGCACAATCTTAACGGTTCAGCGGGGCCAAAAAACAAGCCACTGTCCCTGGTCATAGCCGGTACACCACAATTATCCTTCGTTGATTCCGAATCAGATGGAGTGCCGAACATGGACTTCTCCACGCCCCCTAAACGACTTCGATATTCTGTGAACAGAATGTGTAGCTCGTTGCGATCTTTCGACCTGCGAAAGGACGCGCTGATTATCCATCAGAGAGCGGCCTGAGAGAGATCCTTTAAATTGAGCATTATTTGATCCCCGATGGCTGTGCCTGATTCATACAAGCTTTTCGGTCTAGCGTACGATGCCGATGAGCTGACGGTGCGCAAGCGCTATAGACAGCTTGCGAAAAATTATCATCCAGACGCTGGCGGCGACGAAGAAGAGTTCAGATTATTGAATGAGGCTTTCAGAGAGATCGTATGGAGTATTCGCAACGAATGTTTTTTCGAAAAAAATCAGATGATAGAGACCACCGAAGACGAGTTAGAACAAGCAAATAAAACCCAGTTCAGCGGAGCGCGGAACGCAGCGCCTGTTCACGAGCGAACCGCGACACGCGAGGCGTATAGAAGTAGTTCCTCTGCCGTGGCACGAACGAGAAAATTTGAAGTTGAACAGAGGGGTACGAAAGAGCCTAAGCATACCAAGAAATGGCGGCATGCCTTGTACGAGCGGCACCCATTTGTCACACTTTGTGGACTTTGCATAGGATTGCTCCTGGTTGGGTGGCTCTTTAGACCTATACTTTTGAGTTTGTGGGATACTTCAAACCTTGATTTATCCGCGCGCAGGGTTGCGCGTGCTGCCGTTATCGAATCATTTTCTTTGGACCCCGTTGTGAGTTCCAATCCCCTTCCGCCTTCTCTGCCTGATCCACCAGCTCTCGCTCTCAATACTGCACCTCCTGGGCGACTTTCTACACTTCCGCCCTTTTCCAACCCGGCGTTGTACCACGCCCTCCCCGCTGGTCCGCAAGTTCCGATTTCGGAGCCACCTCGGCATCATTTGCAAAACTCGCCCATCCCTCTTCCACCGCCTAGGCCTTTCGGCGAAATCGTTTTTAATGAGATGGGTGAGTCCGCGGTCATTCGAAAAGGCATCGAGTACCACCTCATCATTCCAATTATGCGATCGACAGCTCTTGTGATCGTTGCAGGAAGCAAAGTGCAGTTTGCGATCGACGGAAAGTACCAGAAATGTGCCTCGACGATTGTATTTAACGATCGGGGAGCCACTAAACCGTCAGTTTCGGCTAAAAGCTGCGGGCGCGACGCCACGTTGATCCTGCGATCCGTAGCAATGACGGGGGCGTCGCAATCGCCCGTTTTATCTGCGCGTGCTCCCATTTCGAAAAATACCCGAAGGCGAAGAGGTGAGACGATCATCTCAAATCAGCTTCGCTGAATCATGCTCGGCGCGGTTTGGGGCCTCGAAGCAGCGCGACAGCGCTGGCTCGCCAAGCAGCCGGCGGACCTCGTCGCATCACCGCCGCTGGTCCGCAGACCCGACTCACTCGCACCGGCCGAAGATCGCAGCTAAACCGGCGCATGCGCAGGCTGCTGTTCGCGATTGCTGCTTTGGCCGGCCTCTTCGGCGCGGCTGGCGTCGGGGCCGCGGCGGCCGCCGCCCATCTCGGCGGCGGACAGCTCCTCGCCACGGCCGCGATTTTCCTGATGATTCACTCGGCGGCTGTCTTCGGCCTCGTCGCGCTCGCAGAGCGGGTGCCCCGACAAGGCGCGGCGGTCTTCGCCCTTGCCAGCGTGCTGCTCCTCGCCGGCATGGTCTTGTTTTGCGGCGATTTTGCCCTGCGAGCGCTGGCCGATCGCCCCCTCCTGCCTATGGCAGCCCCGAGCGGCGGAGTGCTGCTCATCGCCGGCTGGGTTATGGGCGCGTTCGCCGCGGCAATGGTGGCTTTCTCGCGGGATGGGGGAGACCGATCTGCGCCAGGGTAAGCTTGACAATAAGCATCCGACCTGCCTTTGTTCCCTAATTCGCAGCGGTCGGCAGGCATGCGACAACCCCGGAGAATGACATGGCACCGCCCGGCGGTCGGGCTCAAAAAGGCGGTCGCATCCTCATCGTTGAGGACGAGCCGTTCATTGCCTTGACGCTCGAGGACATGCTCGTCGAACTCGGCTTCACGGTCGCGGGCACGGTCGCTCAGGTGCCGGAAGCGCTAGCCTTCCTCAATGCGGAAAACCCGATCGACGCGGCTTTGCTCGACGTGAATATCGGTTCGCAGAAAATCGATCCCGTAGCCGATCTCCTCGCCGCCCGCGCCTGCCCTTTTGTCTTCACGACGGGCTACGGCCGCTCGGGCGTCCCGGCCGCCCATAACACCCGTGCCGTTGTTCAAAAACCGTTCCGGCTTGAGGAGATCGCCGCCGCGTTGCGATCCGAGATGAGCGCCGCACGCGAGCGCCAGTTCTAAGCGCACGGCCTGTTGCCCTAAACCTGTTGCGAAAAGCCCACGGCGTTTGGCTTTAGCTGAGCGGCACGGCTTTGTCGCGGCTCAGCCACGTTCTCGCCGCGCTCCTTGGGGAAGACCGCCGCCTCTGACAGGTGAACGCAATCATGAATTCTCGGGTTTCGGGTGGACGTGCAAACGCAGCGCTATCGGCGATAGGCCGCGCGTCTCTGCGATGGCGGCCCGATCGAGCTTTCGTGCTTCGTCACCGCACTACGCTCATCGCGCTCGCCGGGATTATTGTCCTCGCGCTCGCGGCTGCGTTCATTCCATGGAGCCTGCCGCGGCAAACCATCGACCGCGACATCGCCGCCCAGGTGAAAGGGGCCACCGGCCTCAGCTTCATCGGCAGCGGCGAAGCGACTTTCCGCGCCCTGCCCCCGCGCATCGTGATCTCCGATGTCGGGCTCGCGGATGATGCCCATTCCATGTCGCTCCAGACGCGCAAAGTGCGGGCGCGGGTCCGTCTCTTGCCGCTCCTAGCTGGCCGGCTGGAAATTTCGGACGCCACGCTGATTGGTCCGCATCTCACCATGGACTTGGCGCACCGTCCTGCGATCACCGGCGCGATCGCACTAGCCGCGCATACGCCCGCTGCGACCCTGCAAGCCGACCGCACCGACGACGTACGGCTGGGCGTGCTGCGCGTCCAAAACGGGTCCGCGTTTTTGCAGCGCCAAGGCGAGCCCGATATCGTCATCGATCACATCGACGGCACGTTCGACTGGCGCCGCATCAGTGCGCCCGCGACTCTGACCGGCACTTTTGCCTGGCGCGGCGAGCCGGCGAGCGTGGATTTCTGGCTGGCGCAACCGGCCAATCTGCTGCGCGGCGATCAGAGCGCAACGACGCTGCGGGTGAAAAGCCTGTCATTGTCGCTCTCCGCCAACGGCAATGTGTCCGCTGGCCTGCATCCACAATTCGCCGGACGGCTCGTCGCGTCGGCCCCGTCGCTGCGCCACCTCGGACGCCTCGCAAACATGGCGATCCCGCTGCCGGGAGTGCTCGGCGATACTTCGCTTACATCGGACGCGACGATCGCCGATAACGGCTTCTCCCTATCGAATCTTCGGCTGAGCCTCGATCGCAACGAATTCGAAGGCACGCTCGCCTTGCGCAATGACGGGCCGCGGCCTTCGCTCGCAGGCACGCTAGCGGCGACCCAGCTCGCGCTCGATCCGATCGTCGCCGAGATGACGCCCGTCGTCACCTCCGAGGGACAATGGACGCAGGAGCCGTTCGAGCTTCGTGATTTGTCGAAAATCGATGTGGATTTGCGTGTCTCCGCGGCGCGCACGCGATTGCGCCGGGTTCAGTTCGACGATGCGGCTTTGTCGCTCCTCATGAAAGCCGGCCGGCTCGAACTCGCACTTGCCGAAGCCAAGGCCTACAAGGGCCTGTTCAAAGCGCGCCTCAGTGCTGTCGGCGCCGGCGGAAATGCGCTCGACCTGCGCGGCAATGCGCAGCTGGCCAATATCGACGCTGGCGCCCTCGCCTGGGATTTGCTCGATCGTCCGCGCATCTCCGGCACGCTCAACGCGTCCGTGTCCATGGAAGCCTCCGGCGATAGCGTGCTGCAGACAATTCGCGGCCTCGACGGCAAGGCGCAATTCTCTATCACGCAGGGTGATGTCGGCGGGATCGATCTCAACGAGGCGCTGCGGCGCATGGCAACGCGCCCGCTGTCGAGCCTTACTGACATGCGCGGTGGACGCACCGTCTTCGACAAAGCGGTCGGCACCTTCCGCATCAACAAGGGCGTGGCGGAGATCGTCGACGCCTCGGCGAGCGCGCCGGCGCTCTCGATTGCCATGACCGGGTCGGTGCAGATCGCCGATCGCATGCTGGCGCTCAAGGGCACCGCCACGCAGGCGACGGACGATGCGAAGCCCGCGGCGGAATCGGCGCAACTGCCCTTCGACGTGATTGGCTCTTGGGACGATCCGGTGATTGTTCCCGATGCGCAGAGTCTCATCCGCCGCTCCGGAGCCGCAGAGCGGCTGTACCGCGAGAATGGGACGCAGGCGGCAACCGCGCCCGAGAAGCCGGTCGAGTAATTCTATTGGGCCCGGCGGCGCGACAGAGCGGCGACCGACAAGAGCACAATCCCGACGACCGCCAGCATCAGCGTCGAAATCGCGTTGATTTCCGGCGAGACGCCGAGACGCACCTGGCTGTAGACGCGCATCGGCAGCGTCGTCGATCCCGGACCCGCGGTGAAACTCGCGATGACGAGATCGTCGAGCGACAGCGTGAAAGCAAGCAGAAAGCCCGCGGCGATCGCCGGATGGATCAGCGGCAGGGTGATCGCCGTGAAGGTTCGCACCGGACCCGCGCCAAGATCCATCGCCGCTTCTTCGAGCGCGCGGTCGAAGTTCACCAACCGGCTCTGCACGATCACAGTGACGAAGCACATCGTGAATGTCGCGTGCGCGGCAACGATGGTCCAGAAGCCGCGCTCAATGCCCAGGGCGACAAACAGAAGCAGCAGAGAGAGACCGAGAATCACTTCCGGCATGACCAGCGGCGCATAGATCGCGCCGGCGAAAAGCGTGCGCGTGCGAAAGCGCCCGAAGCGCACCAGCGCGATCGCAGCGAGCGTGCCGTTGAACGTGGCGATCAGGGCGGAGAACATCGCCACCAACAGGCTTATGCGGACACTGGCGATGAGTTGCGCATCTTGCAGAAGCGCGGCGTACCAGCGCGTCGAGACGCCGCCCCACACGGCCACCAATCGCGACGCGTTGAAGCTGTAGATGACGAGCAGTAGGATCGGCCCGTAGAGGAACGCGAATCCGGCGGCCAGCGCGCCGGTTCGCGCGATGCTCGCGCCGGCTCTCACGCGCGTTGCCTCTCGTCCCGCAGCTGGACGCGCTCGTACACGAGGAGCGGGCCGACGAGCAGGATCAACAACACGATTGCCGCGGCCGAAGCTGTCGGCCAATCGCGATTGAGAAAAAAATCATTCCACAGCGTTCGCCCGATCATCAGCGTGTCGGAGCCGCCGAGCAGGTCGGGAATGACGAACTCGCCGACGGCGGGGATGAAGACGAGAAGCGACCCGGCGACGATGCCGCGCGCCGACAGCGGCAGCGTAATCCTAGAGAACGCGCGCCAAGGGGAGGCGCCGAGATCGGCCGCCGCTTCGAGCAGCGCCGGGTCCTGGCCCTCGATGGCGGCGTAGAGCGGCAGAAGCATGAACGGCAGGTAGGAGTAGACGATGCCGATCACGATGGCGGTATTCGTTGCAAAAATCCCGAGCGGCGCATCGATGACGCCGATGCTCAGAAGAAAATGGTTGAGCAGCCCTTCATCCTTCAAAATAGCGATCCACGCATAAACCCGGATCAAAAAACTCGTCCAAAACGGTGCGATGGCAAGCCCGAGCAGGATCGGCCGGATCTTTGGTGAGGAGCGCGCGATCGCCAGCGCGAAGGGATAGGCAACGAGGAGCGTCACGATCGTCGAAACCGCCGCGATGAGAACCGAGGAGATATAGGATTCGAGGTAAAGGCTGTCGCTGAGCAATCCACCGAAAGAGTCCAGCGACAATGTCGAGAGTTTTCCGAGGAGCGATTGAAAACTGTCCGACCAGCTGAACACCGGCTCATAAGGCGGCTGCCTCAGTGCCGATTGCGAAAGCGAGATCTTCAGAACCAGCGCGAAAGGCGCGAGAAAGAAGATCAGAAGCCACCCATAAGGAATGGCGAGGACGAGCCAATCGCGGTGCGCGCGCGCTGTCCATCGAGAATCCATCAATGGCTAAGCGGAATGCAAGCGTCGGGCGGAATTTGCACGCGCACCTTATCGCCCGGGCGAAACCCATTGCGATCGCCGGAATTCGAGGCCACCACGCGCAGGATTTTGCCGGATTGGAGCCGAACGCGGTAAAGCGTGTCGCTGCCGCGAAAGGCAAAATCGTCGACGATTGCCGGAAGCCCAGCGCTCGCGGCGGCCGCTTCGCTTTCGACCACGATGCGCTCCGGTCTGACCGCCGTTGCCGCGCTCCGGCCCGTACTCTCATCCGCAGCAATAAGCAGTTCGCGTTCGCTTCTCACATCGCCATCCAGAATGTTGATGTCACCAAAAAATTCCGCGACGAAGCGCGATGCCGGGCGGGCATAGATCTCGGCCGGCGTGCCGATCTGCTCGAGCTTGCCGGCGCGCATGACCGCAATGCGCGACGCCATGACGCTCGCCTCCTCCTGATCATGCGTGACAACGACGAACGCCGTGCCGAGGCGGCGCTGCACTTCCTTCAGCTCGAATTGGGTTTGCTCGCGCAGTTTGCGGTCGAGCGCGGCGAGGGGCTCGTCGAGCAGCAACAGCTTCGGGCGTTTGGCGAGCGCACGCGCCAGTGCCACGCGCTGTTTCTGTCCGCCGGAAAGCTGGTCTGGCCGGCGCATGCCGAGCCCCTCAAGCTGCACGAGCCGCAGCATCTCGGCGACGCGTTCGGAGATTTCCGCACGCGGCATGCCTTCCTGCTTCAAGCCGAAGGCGATGTTCTTCTCGACGCTCATATGCGGGAACAGGGCGTAGGATTGGAACATCATGTTCACCGGCCGCTTGTGCGGCGGCACGTCGGTCACGTCGTCGTTGCCGATAAAGACGCGGCCTGCGTCCGGCTGCTCGAACCCGGCAATGAGACGCATGAGCGTGGTCTTGCCGCAGCCGGACGGGCCGAGCAGCGCGAAGAATTCGCCAGCGGCGATGTCGAGGCTGAGATCATGAACCGCGGCGACCGCGCCGAAGCGCTTCGTCACGCCATCGAGCCGCACAAGCGGCGCGCCGCTGGTCAAGCCCGGCTCTCCTCGCGCAATGCATCCTGAAGCCGAGTCTGTAGAACCTGCGGCTTCAGAATAACCAGGGCGCCGCGCGTCTTCTCGATGATGCCCTCGGCGCTCATCGCCGACAATTCGCGCGTCACCTGCTCGCGCCGGCAGCCGATGCGCGCCGCCAGGATGTGATGATAGGGCGGCGGCGTGACCGCGCGTTCGCCGGGCCGTCCGGTACGCGGGTGCGACAGACGCATCAATTCCGAATAGAGCCGATGCTTGAGGTCGAGGACGGACAGCTCGGCGAGCCGGTGATTGAGCTCGCGGACGCGGCCGCTGAGCAACCGCAAAATCTTGTCGCATGCAATCCTGGACGCGAAGATTATGTCGCGAAACACGGCGGCCGGCATGATGCACAATTCCGAACGCGTCAATGCCGTGACGTTGGCGGAGCGCTTGACCGCGTCGATCGCCGAGAGCTCGCCAAAGAACTCTCCCGGCCGCATCTCGGCGAGGATGATCTCCTTGCCGGCCGGCGTGCGGATGAGGACGCGGACGTCGCCGGCGATTATGAAATAGACGTCGGAGCTCTCGTCTTCATAATCGACGACGGTCTCGCCTTCCTCGAAACGGCGCCACAGACAGCGGCGCTCGAACTTCTCGAAATCGAGATCGGAGACATCCTTGAAAAAGGGAATGCGACTAAAAAGGCCCTGCATCGTCTCCCCGCCGTCCAACTTCTCGCGCGGCAAGTTAGCACGAGCTCGCACCCCAAGTGGAAGGCCCGAACCGCTTTGGTTACGAGCCCGCCAGCCGTTTCGCCGCGGTGAGCGTATTCGCCATCAGCATGGCTATCGTCATCGGGCCGACGCCGCCCGGCACCGGCGTGATCGCCCCGGCGCGTTTCACCGCCTCGGAGAAGCCGACATCGCCGACAAGCCGCGTCTTCGGCGGCTCGCCCGGGGCGGTGTCGCGCGGCACGCGATTGATGCCGACGTCGATGACGATTGCGCCGGGTTTGACCCAGTCGCCGCGGATCATCTCGGGCCGGCCGACCGCGGCAACGAGAATGTCGGCGCGCCCGACCAGCGCCGGAACATCGGCGCTGCGGGAATGAGCGATGGTGACGGTGGCGTCAGCCTGCAAAAGCAGCTGCGCCATGGGTTTCCCAACAATGTTGGAGCGGCCGACAATCAGCGCATCCGCCGCCTGCAGCTTGCGGCCGAGCGCCTTGGCGGCTTCCTCGATGAGGAGCAGCGCGCCGGCCGGCGTGCAGGGCACGAAGGCGCGCTCCGTCTCGCCGATCGCAATCCGCCCGGCATTGACGGGGCTGAAGCCGTCGACGTCCTTTTCCGGCGCGATCGCCTCGATGACACGCGTCGCCGCTATGGCTTTCGGCAGCGGCAGTTGCACGAGGATGCCGTGGGTCGCGGCGTCGGCGTTCAATTGCCGGACAAGCGCGAGCAGGTCGGCCTCGCTGGTGCTCGCCGCGAGATCGTGCTGCACGGAATGAAAGCCGCAGGCGCGCGCAGCCCTGCCCTTCGAGCCCACATACACCCGGCTTGCCGGATCGTCGCCGACAAGAACCGTCGCCAGCCCCGGCTTTATGCCGCGGCGAAGCAGCGTCTCGGCCTCGCTGCGCACCTTCTCCAACAGACGGTCGGCTGCGGCGCGCCCGTCAATGAGCAGCGCCCGTTCGCCGGATGGGCGCAGAATGCCGTCCGCTTTAGCGCTATCGCGAATGAAAGCCGCTGCCTGGCTTTGCACCGATTCCGCCTCTTCTCAGCGTCCTTTTGGCAGATGCGAGAGCGCCTGCAAATCCGCCTGCGCTTGGGAGCTGTCGGCGAGGAATTCGTAGTGGGCGGAATGGCGGCCCTGCTCACCGGGTTCGAGGGTAATCATCGAAGGCTTATCGAAGAGGTCGCCCTCAAAATTTTCGGGGTCGCCGTGGCCGGTCCAGGCCTCGATTGCCAGGAATTGCGCCGGCGGCCGTGCCCAGAGCGCGGCGTGCGGAAAATTTTCCAACGTGACGAGGAGCCCCTGCCCCGCGCCATTGTCGTAGAGCAGTTTGCGGCTGGCGATATTCAGGAAACAGAGCGCCTCCTGCGCGAACAGGTCGGGCGTAAGCCGCAGCATTTGCCGTTCGAGCGGCACCGGCCGCTTTCGCGATGAGAACAGGCCTCCCGGCGCGATCACTGGGACCTCCGGGTCTTCGGCCGCCTCGAAAATCATCCGATGCGGCTCGCCTGAGCCCGCGAACGGCCAGCGGAATCCGGGATGCAGGCCAATTGCATAGGGCACGGGCGCACTGCCGGTGTTTTCGACCGTAAGCACCACCTCCATGCCGGCGGGCGAAAGCCGGTATTCGACCTCCAACCGGAAGGCGAAGGGGTAAAGCGCGCGGGTGCGCTCGCTGTCCTCTGACACGAGGCACGCGTACCTCTCGCTTCGCTGGGCAATTGCGAATTCCATCTCGCCGGTAAAGCCATGTAGTCCGAGCGGGTAGACTGCGTCGCCGATGCAGACGCGCCCCCCGTGCGTCCAGCCGACGACCGGAAACAGGATCGGCGCCACCCCTGACCAAACCGCGGGATCGCCGGGCCAAAGCAGATCGCTGCCGCGCGCCGACCATTGCCGCCATTCCGCGCCTCGCAGCGAGATAGACGCGCGCGCCGAACCGGCTCGGAGCATCAATATCCGGTCCGCCACCAGCCCTCCAACCGCCCCGCTCAGCGGGACGAGTCCCAGCCCGCTTCGCCGATCAGCGGCACGAAAGCGACATCGGCAAGATCCTCCTCACGGAACTCACCCGGCGCTTCGCGCACCACCCGGATCAGGCTCTGCCGATGCATGGAATCGCCGACCGGGATCACCAGCCGTCCGCCGATCGAAAGCTGCTCGCGCAGCTCAATGGGCACCTTCGGGCCGCCGGCGGTCACGATGATTGCGTCGAAGGGCTGGGCTTCCGGCCACCCCAGCGTTCCGTCACCGACACGGATTTCGACATTGTCGAAGCCGAGCTTCTGCAACGTGCGGCTTGCCTTCTCCGCCAGCCCCGCATGACGCTCGATCGTGTAGACGCGCTCTGCGATGGCGGCCATCACTGCCGCCGCATAGCCGGAGCCGGTGCCGATCTCGAGGGCGTGAGCGCCTGGGCGCAGACCCGCCGCCTCGATCATGTATGCGACAATGAAGGGCTGCGAGATCGTCTGCCGCTCGTCGATCGGCAGCGGCTGGTCCTCATAGGCTTCATCTTCCCAGCCGGGCAGGACGAAGGCCTCGCGCGGGATGCGCGCCATCGCCTTGAGCACCAAGGGATGGCTGACGCCTCGCCGGGCGATCTGGTGCTCGACCATGTCGGCGCGGGCCTGCGCGAAGTCCATAGGCGCCCTCGTCCGGGATGAACCCAAGCCGCGAAACCATCGTTCCCATGGCACATCTCACCTCTGGGGAGCTATGCCGTCCCGCATCGAAGATTATGCCCTGATCGGCGATTTGCAGACAGCCGCGCTCGTCGCTCGCGACGGCTCTATCGACTGGCTCTGCTGGCCGCGTTTCGATTCCGACACCTGCTTTGCCGCCCTGCTCGGCACGCCCGAGCACGGCCGCTGGTTGATCGCGCCGAAGGATAAGTCGGCAAAACTGTCGCGCAAATACCGCGAACAGACGCTGGTGCTTGAGACTGAGATCAAGACGAAAGATGGCGAGGCGCGGCTCATCGAGTTCATGCCGCCCCGCGGCGATGGCTCGCATGTCGTGCGGATCGTCAAAGGCGTGCGCGGACGTATCGCAATGCGAAGCGAAGTCATCATTCGTTTCGGCTACGGCGCCACTGTGCCATGGGTATTCCGCCGCAGCGAATTGACCCTATGCGCCGTTGCCGGTCCGGACAAAGTCGTGTTGCGTACCCGCGTGCCGGTGCGCGGCGAAGATATGAAGACGGTCGGCGAATTCGAAGTCAGCGAAGGCGAGACGACCGGATTTGTGCTCACCTACGGCCCTTCTCATCTGCCCGACCCGCATCCTATCGACTACGATGCGGCGCTCGATGACACCGAGACGTTTTGGCGCGAATGGGCGTCGCAGTGTCGCGAGATCGGCGAATGGTCGGACGCGGTCGGCCGATCGCTGATCACGCTGAAGGCTTTGATCTATGAGCCGACCGGCGGCATCGTCGCGGCGCCGACGACGTCGCTGCCGGAGCAACTCGGCGGCATCCGCAATTGGGATTATCGCTTCTGCTGGCTGCGCGACGCGACGCTGACGCTGCTCGCTTTCATGAATGCAGGGTATTACGAAGAGGCAAAAGCCTGGCGCGATTGGTTGTTGCGCGCCGTCGCCGGATCGCCGGATCAAGCGCAGATCATGTATGGGATCGCGGGCGAGCGGCGGCTGACCGAATGGACCGTCGATTGGCTGCCGGGATATGAAAACAGTCCTCCGGTGCGCATTGGCAACGGCGCGCATGGGCAATTGCAGATAGACGTCTATGGCGAAGTGATCGACGCGCTGTATCAGGGACTGAAGGGAGGGCTGCCACCAAACGATCAAAGTTGGGCCGTGCAGGGCAAGCTTCTCGCGCATCTCGCCGAAATTTGGGACGAGCCGGATCGCGGCATCTGGGAATCACGCGGCGAGCCGCGGCACTATGTTTATTCCAAAGTCATGGCGTGGGTGGCCTTCGACCGCGCGGTGAAATGCATTGAGGAATTCGGTTTCAAAGGACCTCTCGACGATTGGCGCGCGTTTTGTAGAAGGATTCACGAAGACGTCTGCGCGAAAGGCTTCGACAAGGAACTCAACAGCTTTGTTCAGTCCTACGGATCGAAATGGCTGGACGCGAGCCTTTTGCTCATTCCTGCAACGGGATTCTTGCCGATCGACGATCCACGCGTGCGCGGTACGATCGAAGCGGTCGAGAAAAAGCTGATGCAGGACGGCTTCATCATGCGCCACGATCCAGAGGAGATCGAGACCGGATTGGCACATGGCGAAGGCGCTTTTCTCGCCTGCTCCTATTGGCTCGCCGATTGCTACGTCATGCTTGGGCGCAAGGACGAAGCGCGCAAATTATTCGAGCGGCTGCTCGCAATCCGCAACGACCTTGGACTGCTGGCGGAAGAATATGACGTCGACAAGAAGCGGCAGGTCGGCAATTTCCCGCAAGCTTTTTCGCATATCGCGCTGGTGACGACCGCGCACAATCTCAGCGGCGCCCACAAACCTGCCGAGCAGCGCGCCGAAGGCAGTGCCGGGCAGAGGAGTTAATGTCTTCCGGAGGCGCACTCCTGGATGCCGTCATTGCGAGCGGAACGAAGCAATCCAGGGGCAAATGCTCGATAATTGCAGAACGTGCTCCTGGATTGCTTCGTCGCTACACTCCTCGCAATGACGGCGCTGCGACGCCCTACTTCACCAACTCATATTTCCCGCCCTTTTCCAGTGCGCGCTTGTACGCCGGACGCGCATGGATGCGCTGCAGAAAATCCCAGAGTTTCGGCCGGCTCCGATCCAAGCCGGCGCGCATGCTGGCAGCCTCGAGGGGAAAGCTCATTTGAATATCTGCGGCAGTGAATTCGTTGCCGGCAAACCACTCTGATTTGCCGAGTTCGCTTTCCATGAAGTCGAGATTTGACGCGATCTGCCGGTCAAGAAAGCCTTTGCGCACCCGCCCGACAATGCCGCGAATGACCGGCTTGATGAAGAACGGCGCTTTCGCGCTCTCCATCCGGTCGACGATCAGCTTGATGAGCAGAGGCGGCATCGCCGTGCCTTCGGCAAAATGCAGCCAATATGTGTAGCGCAGCCGCTCGTCGCTGCCGGCCGGCGGCTTCAGCCGCTCTCCCCCATAGGTGTCGACGAGATACTCGACGATTGCGCCGGATTCAGCGATTGTCTTGCCGTCATCTGTAATCACCGGGGACCTTCCGAGCGGATGCACGGCACGCAATTCCGGCGGCGCCATCATGGTCTTCTTGTCGCGCGCGTAATGCTTGACCTCAAAAGGCAAGCCCAATTCTTCGAGCAGCCAGAGCACGCGTTGCGAGCGTGAATTCTCAAGATGATGGACGGTTATCATTGCCAGCCGCTCCCCTGAGCCAGTCAGTGCTCGCCTTGAGGCGGCGCCTCCCCGTCCTCGTCTTCGTCAGTGCCGGCGGTCGGAATAGCGTAGACGCCGCCGAGCCAGCGGTTGAGATCGATATCGGCGCAGCGCTTCGAGCAGAACGGGCGATAATGCTCCCGCGCTGGCTTTCCGCAAATCGGACACGCAGGAGCTTGCTTGTTTTGCAGGCTGGAAGAAGCTTTAGGCGGCATGCTTCCAGGAGAAATGGATGGGAAATCCCTCCCCTGCAAGCAGTGCCATCGCCTCGTAAAGCGGCAGCCCGACAACCGATGTATACGAGCCGATGAGCCGCACGATGAAAGCGCCGGCGAGCCCCTGGATGGCGTAGCCGCCGGCTTTGCCGCGCCATTCGCCGCTGGCGAGATAAGACTCGATGTCGGCGCTGGAGAGCCGCTTGAAGCGCACCCGCGTCTCGACGAGCCGCCGGCGCTCGCCCGTGCGCGGCGAGATCATCGTCACGCCGGTATAGACGCGGTGCTGACGGCCGGAGAGAAGCCGCAAGCAATCGGCTGCTTCTTCGCCGATCTCCGGCTTCGGCAGGATGCGGCGTCCGACTGCGACAACGGTATCGGCGGACAAGAGATAGGAGCCCGAAAGCTCGGGACGCGTATCGACGATTTTGAGGGCATTCCTGGCCTTTTCCGCCGAGAGGCGTGCGGCAAGCGTGCGCGGCAACTCGTTCTTGAGTGGCGTCTCGTCGATGTCGGCGGGCATCAGCGCATCGGGCTCGATCCCGACCTGCTGCAAAAGCTGCAAGCGGCGCGCCGAGCCTGAGGCCAGCACCAGTTTCGGTCGCGTCGCCGCGTCGCTCGTCATTGTTCCGTGCAGGGGAGGCTCACTTGAAGCGGTAGGTGATGCGGCCCTTCGTCAGGTCGTAAGGCGTCATCTCGACGAGCACCTTGTCGCCGGTCAGCACGCGGATGCGATTCTTGCGCATCTTACCGGCCGTATGGGCAATGATTTCGTGGTCATTTTCGAGCTGTACGCGGAACGTCGCATTGGGCAGGAGTTCCGTCACGGTGCCGGGGAATTCCAGAAGTTCTTCTTTCGCCATCTCGATCCTTGATTGGCGCGCCTGCCGCCGGCCCGCCCAAATTCGCGCGGACCCTAGTCGAGAACCATGGATTTGTGAACTGCCGGAGGGTGCGAAATGAGCGAGCTCGAAGACCTCAGCGTAAGGGCGGCCCGCCTGTGGCTTGAATTCATCCAAGCGCAGGTCAAGGCCGCGGCGGCCGCAGCCTCGAGGCTACCGGAGGTCACGCGATCTCTCGCCGAAGCCGGCGTGCCGCTCGCCGCCGAGGTCAACCGCTGGATGGAAGGAGCGCGGTCGGCCCAGCGCGAGTCGCACGAGGCGCCGGTGCCCGCAACGGCCCGTGGCGGTGATATATCAGTTCTCGCGCCTGTGGTTGTTGGAAGTCCCGAGCAAAAGCCACAACCCGCGCCGCTCACGCGTGCCAAGCATCGCCGGCTGAAAACGCCGAAATCCTTGTCGCGGCGGCGCGCGCGGCGCGCTTAACTCGCGCGATCCGGCGCTGCGGTCACAGCAAGCTGCTTGTTGTAGCGATAGGCGCTCAGCGGGACGACAGCCAAATAGACGAGGGTGAGAATCGCCAGCATTCCCATCGGGAAGGTGGCGAGCATCAGCACCAGAAAAGCCACCCCGAATAAAAGCAGCGCAAAGTATTCGCGCGGCACGCGGTCCATGCCCTTGCCGGAATAATGCGGCACGCGGCTCGCCATCAAGAACGCAATGACGAGCACGTAGCCGATCTGCAGCGGGACGTATTCGCCCGCTGCGGGCCATTCGAGATTCGAATAATGCAGGTAGAGCGGAAGCAGCACGACGCACGCACCCGCCGGCGCCGGCATGCCGACGAAATAACGCGCCTGCCAGGCGGGCCGGCCGGGCTCGTCGAGGCTGACATTGAAGCGCGCCAGCCGCAGCGCGCAGGCGATGGCAAAGATCATCGCGGCAAGCCAGCCGAAGCCGCGATTTTCGTGCAGACTCCAGAGGTAGAGGATCAGCCCCGGGGCGACGCCGAAGTCGACGAAATCGGCGAGCGAGTCGAGTTCCGCGCCAAAACGCGATGTGCCTTTGAGAACCCGCGCAATGCGGCCGTCGAGCCCGTCGAGAATGGCGGCGGCAATGATAGCGAGAATGGAATTTTCGAAGCGACCTTCGATGGCAAAGCGTATCGCCGTCAACCCCAGCGCCAGCGCCAACAGCGTGACGAGGTTCGGTAAGAGAACGCGGATTGGAATGCGGCGGAATCGGCGGCGGCGCAGTACCGGCGCGGGCGGCGCGCCATCGATAAATTCCTGTTCCGGGTCGGACCCGTAGCCATTCATTCAGGTGACCCTGAAGGCAAGCGGCGTGTTCGGCGTGCCGATCTCCGCAAGGATCGTCTCGCCCGCGGTCGCTTTGCTGCCGAGCGCGACGAGCACGCTTGCGCCCTCCGGCATGTAGACATCGACGCGTGAGCCGAAGCGGATCAAGCCGATGCGCTCGCCGGCCGCGATCGTCTCACCCTCACGCACGAAGGGCACGATGCGGCGCGCGATGAGCCCGGCGATCTGCACGATGCCGTACGTGCCGCTCGGCGCCTCGATGAGCAGCGAAGTGCGCTCGTTATCCTCGCTCGCTTTGTCGAGATCGGCGTTGATGAACAGGCCGGGCTTGTAGGCGATACGGCGGATGACGCCCGCGACCGGCGCGCGGTTCACGTGGCAATCGAAGACCGACATGAAAACGGAGACGCGCTGGCGCGGCTCACTGCCAAGCCCGAGCTCCGGCGGAGGAGTGAAACGGCCGACGGAGCTCACATAGCCGTCGGCGGGCGAGACGATCAGCCCGTCGCGCTGCGGCGTCACCCGCGGTGGATCGCGGAAAAAGTAGGCGCACCAGCAGGTTAGGATGGCGCCGAGCCAACCGAGCGGGTTCCATAGCCAGCCGAGGAAAATCGCGACGACGGCAAAAACGGCGATGAAAATATAGCCCTCGGGATGGATGGGCACGATCTGCTTGCGGACGGACTGAAACATCGACATCAGGAATTTCCGCGGGACCTCTTGAGCGGACCTTGGCTTGACCGCGGTTCTTCGCACCAAAACCGGGCGAAGTCACGGGATCGCGGGCTGGCGCGCCGCAGTGCGCGGCCAGGCGGCACGCAATCTCCAGGCGAGCGGCAGCGTCAACAGCACCACGCCGGCGATGACGATCATCATATACGCGACGCCGATCGCGTCGCTGAACAGGCCGTAAAGCACAGGCGAGACCGCGCCCGAACCGATCGTTCCAGTATAAAAGATTGCGAAGGCGCGCCGCCGCTCCGCCGCATCGACCAGTTCCGGCACGCTGCCGTAAAGCACGGACGAGGTGCCGTTGAGCATGATGCCGAGCACCGGCAAGAGCACGAAAGCGGGCAGAAGCGGCAGCGGGATAAGTAGCAGAATGCACGCGGCCGTCAGGCCCTCGGTCAGAAATACCGTCGCGATCGTGCCGAGCCGCGCACCGAGATGACCGCAGACGAATTTGCCGAGCGCGCCGCCGGCAAAGACGAGTGTCAGCGCAAAGCCGATGCTCTGCACGCTGGCGCCTTTCTGCTGCAAGAGAAACGGCAAAAAGGTGAGGAAGCCCATGCGCGTGGCGCTGTCGATGACGCCGATCGACAAAAGGGTGAGGAAATTTTCGCGCGACGGAATAGCAGTCGCCGGATCGCGCTGAGCCTCCTCTGCGTGAGCATCTGAATGCAGTGCGTGATGGTTCGCCGGTGCGAGAGCAACAAGAATCGCGAGCGCCGCCAGCAGACCGAAGCAGCCGACGCTCAGCACAGCGCTCCGCCACGACATGAACAGAAGCAGCAGTGCCACAACTGCAGGAAAAATCATCTTACCAAGATCGCCGGCGAAATTATACGTGCTGATCGCCTTGCGCGAGGCGGCGCCCCGATAAGTTTCGGCAACCAAATCGGCGGAGATCGGATGCTGTGTCGACAAGCCGAGGCCGAGCACGGCAAGCGCGATGATCAGCGCGAGAAACCCATTGCCGAAGCCTGCGAGCAAATATCCGCACGCGGCAAGCGCGGTGCCCATGGCCAGCACCGCGCGATTGCCGAAGCGGCCGGCAAGCTGCCCCGACGGCACTTGGAACAGAGCCATGCCGCCGGCATAGATCGAGCGCAGCAAACCCGTCTGCGCATAGGCGAGAGAAAATTCCGCCTGGAACAGCGGCAGGAGCACGTACATGAGATCGGTGAAACCGTCATGCAGCGCATGCGCGGCATAAGCGACATAGGCTGGGCGCTTGGATTGCGACATGCGCTTTATCCAAATTTTTTGCGCGCCAGCGCCGCGCCGGCGCCGAGCGCTTGCAGCTTCGCGACCGCAATGTCGCGGCGCATCGGCGCCATGCCGCAATTTGTCGAGGCGATGATCTTTTCCTTGGCGACGTATTTCATCGCTTGGCCGATGACCGCTGCGACGTCCTCGGGCGTTTCGATGCTATCGCTCGCGACATCGATGACGCCGACCTGCACGTCCTTGCCATCGAGCAGTTTCATCAATTCCGCTGGCACTCGGGAATTGCGGCATTCGAGCGAGACCTGATCGATCCTGCTTTTCGCCAATGCCGGAAACACTTTCTCATATTGCCGCCACTCGTGGCCCAGCGTCGCCTTCCAGGCGAGATTGGCCTTGATGCCGTAGCCGTAGCAGATATGCACGGCCTTCGTGCAGGTGAGCCCTTCGGCAGCGCGATGCAGCGCCTCGATGCCCCAGTCCGCGGCCTCCTCCATGTAGACATTGAAGGCAGGCTCGTCGAACTGGATCACGTCGACCCCGTCCGCCTGCAAAGCGCGGGCTTCCTGATTTAAGAGACCCGCAAAGGCAAACGCCATCTTGACGCGGTCGCCGTAGAACTGGTCCGCGATCGTGTCGACGATCGTCATCGGCCCCGGCATGGTGATTTTGAGCTTGTTCTTCGTATGCGCGCGCGCGAGCTTCGCTTCCGTCGCATGCACGCGGTCTTTCAGGCGCACTTCGCTGGCGACCTGCGGCACTATCGCTTTGTAGCGGTCCGCGCGAATGCCCATCTCGACCTTGTGGGCGAAATCTATGCCCTCGACCTGCTCGAGAAAACCGTGCACGAAATGCTGGCGCGACATCTCGCCGTCGGTAACGATGTCGATGCCGGAATCCTCCTGCTCCTTCAGCGCAAGCAGCGTCGCGTCGGCTTTGGCGGCGGCAAGCTCGTCGCCCGCGGCGCGCCATTGCGGCCAGAGCTTATTCGGCTCGGCGAGCCAAGCGGGTTTCGGCAGGCTGCCGGCGATGGTGGTCTCGAACATGTGTCTTCCCGATCAGTTTGCTGGCTGATCGAGGCTTACAGCCTTTTCGAGCCGAGGACGAGCATACTCGGCTGCGCCGCGCGCCGGCTGCCCACTAGCGGGAGCACCGAATTGCAAGCGCGCGATAAATTCTGATCAACGGCGGCGCGACGTTCTCGATTTCTTCGCAGCCTGACGCCGGCCCATCTTCCTTGCCGGCTTTCTTGTCGTTTTTTGTGTTGGTTTCCTGGCCGTCTTTCTCGTTGTCGTTCGCGCGGTTTTTCTGCCAGCTGTTTTTCGTGAAGTCCGCCGCGCCCGAGAGGCTTTGGCGGGCTTCCGCTTCTTCGCAGCCGTCCTGGTCTTCCTCGTTGCCGTCCCGCTCCTCTTTGCCGGTGTGCGCGTTTTCTTGGCCGGTGCCTTCTTCCGCGTTCCTCTCGCCTTCCCTTTCGTCTCCAGCGAGCCTTCAGCGGCCGCGTTCTCAAACCACGTTGCCTTCGCAGCATCGAAGAACATCCGACGCCGGTTGGCTTTGATATGTCCGGGCTCGAAATAGTCGTCCGTCCAGGTACCCGTCTCATCGAGAAAGATCGCCTTGGCATCGTCGCTCTTCTTTGCGCCGGCGAGTTCGTTGGCGATGTCGCGGAAATAGAAGTGCCGGAACACGCGATCGAACTCGGTCATGTAAATGTCGGCGACTCGCGTATCGCCGCGAATGAGCAACATGTTTTCGTCGTTCGCCGTCAGTGAGCCCGGCGAGAAATTGGCCGAGCCCGAGCACACGAGCGGATCGTCCGAGAGCGGATCGATTAGCAAAAATTTGGTGTGAAGGAAAAACACGAACCCGTCGTTCTTCGGCCGATACAGCTCTTCGTGGAAATACCACTTGTCGAGTGCAAACTCCTTGATCGGCCGCCGTGCAGTCGGCTTGCCATTCTTCATCGCGTAGAGCTCGCCGAGAGGCGTACCGTACGAAAGAATCGTGTGGGACAGGTCTTTGGTGAGCGCCTTCCTGTTCTGGTCCGTTGCCGGCTTTTCCATCAGGACAAAGCGCATTTGATCGCGCGCTTGCGCCAGGGGAAGGACAAGTTTTGCCGTCACCCCGAACGCAGCGGTAAACCAGACGGAATTTGCGGCGTTGAGCATGCGCCGTCCGTACCAGTCGAGCATTTTCGTTCCTGCGCGCGGCGAGAACACCTGCGCAATCGACTTCTTGGCAATGACTTCGATGGGATCGGGCGTCAGCTCGGCCGTCGTTGCGCGGAGGTCGGCAAGTTCCGGGTCTGTCTTCAGCACTTCCCAAAAAGCCAGATATTGCGCCGCCGTCTGCTTATCCGTAACGCGATGTCCGACATTGGTCTGGCCGAGAAAGCCGGACGAGGTGAAATTGGTCGAGCCGGTCCAGACTTCGACAGGATCTCTTCCGCCTTTCAGGCGCACAATAAATTTATTGTGCGGAATCTTCGTCTTGGAGCGGCGGTAGGTGATCTTTTGATCGTTGACCGGCAGGCCCGCCTCCTTCATAGCCGCCTCATTTGCCCCCTTGTCGTCGCTCGTATCGTGATAGACGATCTGCACGTCGATCCCGCGGTCAAGCGCCGCCTTCAAAGCGTTGAGGATGGGCGGATAGGTGAATTCATAAGCCGCGACCCGCAAAGCATCTTTAGTGGACGTGTCGCCGATATATTTCAGGCACGCTTCCAGAAGCCCGCGTGACAGCCACGCGACCTCCGGGTCTTTGGGGTCGTTGATGTCGTTCGGGACCTTGTTGCCAAACTGCTCCGCGAAGGCCTGACTGGCGATCGCACCGCGATTGAACCAGACGCCGTGGGTTTCGCCCGGCTCCCATTCCTTCTCGGTGTCGATCTCGAGTTTGATTTCATCCTTCGGATCGGTCGTCAGCGACCCAGGCTCGCCGTACATCGGCAGAATCCGCAAACGATATTTTGTACCGGGTGACGCGCTGTAATCGCCCCAGAGAAAACTCTGCACGGGAAATTCGTTCGTATAAAACGGCTTCGGCTTTGACGGATCGCCGGGATCATGTTCGCTCTTCGGATCGGGAACAATCGATTTGAACACTTTCTGCGAGCGCAGCCATTTCGGGCCGGCGCCGCTTTTTTCGACCGTCTCACGTTGAAAGGCAAAACCCATTAAGCCTTTGCGTCGTCCCTCCTCACAGTTAAGCGCCATCGTGATGGCGTGAGTGCCGGCGAACGCTTTGGCCTGAAAATTTCCGCTCTTCGATGTTGCCGTGGCGCGCATCTGAATGACTCCCTAACGCCTTCAAGTAGCATCAGGCTCTTGGGAGCGCCAAGTGATATTCGTTCACGAGCCATGTGGCTGGGCAGGCCGCCGGGGGAACGGCTGTCTCAGGTAGGCGCTTTGCCGCGGCAAGCTCTTCGCCCGGCGCTACGCATGCGGCCTCAAGCCGAGAAGACCTCTAGCCCAGATGCTTTGGCCGCGGCGATCAACGCGGCATCACAGGATGCCAGCGGCCTCTGAAGCCGTAGCGCGAGTTCCAGATACGCCGCATCGTACAAACTGAGGCCGTGTTCTCTTGCGAGAGTTTTTATGGCGCCCCACGCATGTCCGTCCGTTTCGTCGTCGGTCACAATCGGCAGTTCCGTCAGGTATTGGAGCGAACGATCGGCATAGCCCTCGTCGCATCGGCGGCGCCGGATCGCAATTTGGAATGCATTAGCCACTTCGAGCCGCCAGAGCGAAGGCACAATCCCGCCTTCAAAGACCACGCGACGCAATACATCGTCCGTTGCTGCTGTCCCCTCGTTCTCGAATAACCATGCCAATGCCATCGAGGCATCGAGCACAATGCTCAATGGCGTCGGCCTTCTTCGATCAGATCGCGAATAGGGATGTCGCCAAGCGTATGGTTCTTTCTCTCCGCGATAATCCGCTCGGCAGCTTCCTCGGCCCGCTTTCGCGCCTCTGCGCGGGCCGATTGCCGCCGCACGAGGATGTCACCATCCTGAACTTCGATCTCGACCCTCTCGCCGTCGCTCAACCCGGTCGTTTCGGCGACCTCGGCGGGGACTCGGATCGCGAGGTTTTTCCCCCACCGGCCGACAATGACGCCTGCCATCGCGGTTCTCCCTTGGGGAATATCCTAGCATATTCCTCGATTATGGTACATCGACGCGCATGACCCCTACCCCGCCCCACTCCATGGCTGCCGATGCGGGCCTTGCGCCAACGCGCGCCTGCGGCACGTGCACGCTTTGCTGCAAGGTGATGGCAGTGCAGGCCTTGGATAAGCCGGTCGGCACCTGGTGCCAGCACTGCGCGCCCGGACGCGGCTGCAAAATCCACGAGACCCGCCCTCAGGAATGCCGCGCCTTCAATTGCCTGTGGCTCGGCGATCCGAAATTTCCCGAGCATCTGAGGCCCGACCGCACCAAGGTCGTTTTCGTCCTTGAAGCCGGCGGCGGCCGCATCGCCGCCTATGTCGACCCGAGCGTGCCGGCCGCTTGGCGACAGGGTGAGGTCTATTCCGTCTTAAAGCGCCTGTCGGTCATGGCGGCCGAGACGCGCCGGCAGGTCGTCGTGTTCGTGCGGGATGCCGCGACCGCCATCCTGCCCGATCGCGACGTGCCGCTCGGGCCGGTCCATGTCGGCCAGCAGATCGTTTATTCGCTAAAGCAGACTTCGGACGGCCCGCGCATCGAGCCGCGGGTCGAGGCGCTGCCCCAAGCCCCAGCTTGAGACTCGCCGATCAGTTGGTGGCGGTAAGCGCGCTCAAGCGGCCGTTCGAATCTTCGATGCCGGCGGCGAGCGCCTGCTGATAAAGCGCTTTCGCCTTCTCCGGCTCGCCCGCGATGCCGAGCGCATTCACCTTGCCGAGCACGTTCGGATCATAGGTGGAAGCAAGCATGAACACCGCGCCGGCATGGCCGGCCTCGACCGCGCGCTCGAGCAGGAGGCGTGCGCCGGCGAAATCGCCGTCGGCGACGAGGTCCTCGGCGCGGCGATAGAGTTTTTCCGCCTCTTCCGGTCCGATGGCGACCGTCGACTTGGTGGTCACCGTCGCGGTCTTGACCGCCACCGGTGTGGCGGAGGTGAGCGGCGCGGATTGGATGTCGCCGGTCGAGCGCAGCGGCGAGGCCAACCCGATATTGGTATTGGTCAGAAGCTGGGGCGCAAGCACCGAGACCTGCTGGACCGGCGACTGCTCGGCCGGGGGCTGCTCCTCGGTAGCTTTGCGCAGCGCGATCGGGGGCGTCACCGCGACCAGAGTGGGCTTGGCGACGACCAGCGCCTGGCGCGGCGGCGCGGCTTGCTGGCTGCCCGGCGCGAAAGCGAAAGCCAGCGTCCCCACTCCGACGAAGAGGACAGCCAACAGCCCGGCGCGGGCAATCTCGGCGCTTCGAGAATAGGTTCTGAGCCTCATTGCTTTCTCCATTTTTCTCGCTGGCGCTTCCATTCCCGGTACTGCAGGTAAAGCTGCTGCTGGGCATCGTCGCTCTCGACGCCGCTTGGCCCAACTTCGCCATCGAGGCTCGCCGCCGGGACATCGGCGCTGCGCGCCTCGGCGATGCCGGAGCGCCCATCGAGCCAGTCCAGGGCAGGCTGGAAACGCGTCCAACCAGACACCTTTGCCGCGATATTGACCTCGCGCCATTTCGGGTGGCGCGCCGGATCGCGCAGCGCCGCGAAATTCTTGAACAGCGCATCCGAAAAGCGCTGGACCCTCGCGTAGCGCGGCGAATCCTTTGCCGCGTCAAACGTCGCGAGCAGGACGCCGATGGCGACGGTCGGCACGCTCTCGCCCGGGGCGACGAGATCGGCATAGTCGGTGCCGTTCAGCTTCGTTGGCAGATAGCTGTCCTGTAACGCCGTCTCATAAGGGACGGGTAATAGCCGGAATCGGCCTTCGCTGGGGAAATCGGCGAGGGCTTTGATGGGGCGCCCGCCAACGATCACAGTTGCAGCGATGTCTCCAGACCTGAGCTGTGAGAGCGCCGTCGGTTGGTCGAGCTGCACATATTGTGGCGCGATGCCGAGCCGCTCGAAAATCAGCCGCGCCGTCATCGCTGTCGCGGATCCCTCCCGATCGATGTTGACCTTGCGGCCGGCGAGCTGGCGCAGATCGGTGATGTCGCGCGAGGCGACGACATGCACCTCTTCATTGTACAGCCGCGCCACATAGCGCAGCCGTGCCGCGAGTGCCTCGCGCTGATCGCGCGGCAGATTGGCGAGCGCGTCGGATTGCAAGAGTGCGAGATCGCCAAGGCCCGAATTGCCGAGGTCGCGCAGGTCGGCAAGCGTCCCCCTGCCGATGATAGGGACGACCCGCAGCGTGTCGGAATCGAGAGCGGAGGCGAGATCGGAGGCTATCCGCGCCGATGTCGACGCGACGCCGCCGGTGACGATGGAAACGACGGCGCGGCCATTGTCGACCGGAGCCGGAGCGGCTTGCCGAATGGGCACCGGCACCGCGCGGACGGGCGAATCGTCAGCTTCAACCTGCGCCACCGCTGCATGCCGCCGCGACGAGCGCGAGCCCTTGGCATGGCGTCCGCCCGCGTGCCGATGCCAGGCGTAGCGATGGCCGCCGGCGTGATTACCGGCGGAACGTTTGCCGGATGTGGCCTTTGCCGCCTTGCCCCTGGGCGCAGCGAAGGCAGCGTCGCTCAAGCTCGTTGCCGAGAGCGGCGCCAAGGCAAGAATGAGAGCGATAAGGCTTCGAAAGACGCCCCGTCGCAGTGCAACGAAGTTCATCAAATCCGTCCCAATTTGCGCGGTTCGATTCTTTGGGCCCACGCTTTTTCGGAACAAAAGGACAAGCGGCGAAATGGGACGGCTTCATGGCCCGGCGGTGGAAATTGAGTGCCAAGGGCCTCAGGCCGCGGCTTATTTCACCTGAATTGCAGGGAATTTCCGGCGCTTCAGGTGCCTCTTACGGCCGAGGTCTGGCTAACAACAGAAACGGGAGGGACGATAATGCGGGGATTAATTGCAGGAACGATCGCGCTCACGCTGGCATGGGGCATTGCGGGTGCGTCTGCACAGGACACCAAGATTACCAAGACCGACACGCAAATAGATGCTCTCGATCCCGGGATAAAATTGTTCCTGCGCCGCAAGATGGCCGAGGGGAATACACAGTTCACCGACAACGTCATCCTGTTCCTGCACGGCGCAACCGGTCCTTCCACCTGCGATTTCGATCTTTCCTATAAGGATTATTCCTGGGCCGACTTGCTGGTGAGAGAGGGCTATGTCGTCTACATCGGCGACTATCGCAATTACGGCTATTCGACGCGCGAGCCCGCGATGGACGAGCCGGCCGCGAAGAATGCTCCGCTCAGCCGCTCGTATCTGGCGCTACGCGATATTGAAGCGATGGTCGATCACATCAAGCGCACGCACAACGTCAAGAATGTGACGTTGATCGGCTGGTCATGAGGCGCGATGATGGCAGGCTATTACAGCTCGCTGCATAGCGAAAACGTGCAGAAGCTCGTGCTTTACGCCCCACTATATAATTTCAGAGGCGGCAAATACCGGCCGCTGGAATGGTGAGATACCGGTCGACAATAAAGATGAATATCGCGACGCCGCTCTTCCCGCCGAATTCTGGAAGGAATGCATGGCCAAGGCCTGATGCGCGATCTCGTCCATGCGCCGGTAAAGAAAAGCGTGCTCATCCCGGACGCCACGCATTTCGTGCTGTTCGAAAAACAGCGTAATCTGTTCTTCGGCGAAATTTCGAAGTTCTTGAAGGAATAGCCGTCGCACTCAGAAGATCGGAGGGAACTCATGTATCGCGGATTGCTCGCTGCACTCGCTTGTCTCGTGTCGCTGATGACGGGCGTCACATTGGCGCACACTTCGAATCAGCCGCCACATCAGCTCTATCGGATCGGCGATCTCAAACTGGAGAGCGGCGATGTGATCAAGGACTTCGCGATCTCCTATGTCACGCGTGGAGCGTTGAACGCTAAAAAATCGAACGCGGTCCTCATGGTGACGGCGATCGGCGGCAATCATCATCGTCTCGATTTTCTCATCGGGCCCGGCAAAGCGCTGGACACCAACAAATTCTTCATCATTTGCACCGACGCGATTGGAAATGGACTAACGACCTCGCCGTCCAATTCGACGGCGCAGCCGCACATGAAATTTCCTAAATTCCTCATCCGCGACATGGTGGCTTCGCAAAAACTGCTATTGGACCATCTCGGCATCGAGCATCTCGTTGCAGTCATCGGCCCCTCAATGGGCGGCATGCAGACGCTGCAATGGGGCGTGAGCTATCCAGATATGATGGATAGCCTGGTGGCGATCGTACCATTGGCGAAGACGCCGGGTTGGACGGTTGCGGTTCTCGAAGCTTCCCGAAAAGCCATCATGCTCGATCCCGCCTGGAAGAATGGCGACTATGATGCGCCGCCCGAGCAAGGCCTGCGGCTATATCGCGATATTCTGAACTTCCTTGCGGCGCGATCGCCGGAAATTTACCGCGACCAATTCCAGAACCAAATGGATGTTCTGCCCTGGCTGACGGCGCAGGAAACCTCCGTTCTGAAAGCGTTCGACGCGGACGACTGGATTTACCAGACCTGGGCCTACGACGACATGACCTCGGCACCACGCCTGGCATGAACGGCGACACGATAAAGGCGCTGCGCGCAATTAAGGCGAAGACGCTGATCATGGTCGGCACCAAGGATTTGCTCAATCCGGAATTCGAGCCGATCGAAGCAGCGCATTACATCCGCGACGCGCGCGTCGTGACGATCAGTCCCGGTACGGTGACCGGTCACGCCTCGGCAGGCGGGGGGTTTCCCGCAGACGTCGATTTTCTCAACCGCGAGATTTCGGGGTTTTTTGACCTCCTGACCGATCATGGGCGGAAGCTGCAATAGGGCTGGCGCACCGGGGCTGTGGCGAGGCGCTATGGCTCGCCATACCCGTCGGGGCGTGCTAACCGCAGCCACAAATCAGGCCGGCTGACGCCCGCTTCCCCGAGAAAGCCATGTCCGACATTTTCCGCGAAGTCGACGAGGAAGTTCGTCGCGATCAAGCCGCTCAGATTTGGGGCCGGTATCAAAACCTCTTCATCGGCCTCGCCGTGCTCGTCGTCGCTGCCACCGCCGGCTGGCGGCTCTACGATCATTACCGCACGAAGCAGGCAGAAGAGGTTGGCGCGAAATACGAGGCGGCGCTGGCGCTCGCCCGCGATGGCAAGTCCGCGGAAGCGGAGGGCGCATTGGAGCAGATCGCCCGAAGCGGGCCCAAAGGCTACGCGGTTCTGGCGCGACTGCGTGAGGCGGCCGAATATAGCAGCAGCGATCCCGCCGCCGCGGTGAAAGCATACGAGGCGATCGCCGCGGACGGGACTATCGATCCTTTATTCCAGAACGTCGCGCGAGTTCGCGCAGCGCTGCTGCGTCTCGACCAGGCCGACGAGAAGGAAATCGAAAGTCGGCTCGCGCCGATGACCGCCAACGATAATCCGTTCCGCTTCTCCGCGCGCGAAGCGCTGGCACTCGCCGCCCTGAAGCATGACGACTTCGATGCGGCGGGCCGCCAGCTCGATGCGATCGTCGTCGATCCACAAGCGCCGGCGCAGATGCGGCAACGTGCCGAGGCGCTGCTCGCCGTTGTGCGTTCGAGCAAGCGCGCGAAGTAAGCCGCCGGCAGTGAACTCATATGTCGTTCAAGCTCGCCATTATCGGCCGGCCCAATGTCGGCAAGTCGACGCTGTTCAATCGGCTTGTCGGCAAAAAGCTTGCGCTCGTCGATGATCAGCCGGGGGTGACGCGCGACCGCCGCGAAGGCGAAGCGCAACTTGGCGACCTTACTTTTACTATTATCGACACGGCGGGATTGGAGAGCGGCGAGGCGCGCTCACTCACCGGCCGCATGCGCGCACAGACCGAAGCCGCCGTCGCCGACGCCGACGCGGTGCTTTTCCTCATCGATGCGCGCGTTGGGCTGACACCGGACGACCGCCATTTCGCGGCGCTGCTGCGCCGCGCCGGCAAGCCGCTGATCCTCATCGCCAACAAAGCCGAGGGGCGCGCCGGCGAAGCCGGTGCGCTCGAGGCCTACGATCTCGGCCTAGGCGAGCCGGTGCCGCTGTCTGCCGAGCACGGTGAAGGACTAGCTGATCTTTACGACGCCATCCGCGCGGCGCTGCCGGACAAAATCGAGCCCGGAGAGGACATCGACGCGACTACCGCGCCGCTCGAGCTCGGCGAGGAAGAGGACGGCTCCGAGCTCGATCCGACAAAGCCGCTGCGCGCCGCAATCGTCGGGCGGCCGAATGCCGGCAAATCAACGCTGATCAACCGTATTCTCGGCGAGGAGCGGCTGTTGACCGGACCGGAGGCCGGTATCACGCGCGACTCGATCGGGCTTGAATTCGACTGGCGCGGACGCGCTTTAAAACTGTTCGACACCGCCGGTTTGCGCAAGCGCGCGCGTGTCGAGGACAAGCTCGAAAAACTTGCGGCCGCCGACGCGTTGCGCGCGGTGCGATTTGCCGAAGTCGTTGTGCTCATCGTCGATGCGACGATCCCGTTCGAGAAACAGGATTTGTCGCTCGCCGATCTCGCCGCCAAGGAAGGCCGCGCGCTGGTGATCGCATTATCAAAATGGGATTTGATCGAGGATCGCGGGTCGCGGCTGTCGCGCCTGCGCGAAGAGGCGTCACGGCTGTTGCCGCAAGTGCGTGGCGCGCCTGTGATCGCCGTCTCCGGCGCGACCGGCGAAGGCATCGACCGGCTGATGGGCGCCATCCTGCAGGTGCACGAAGTCTGGAACAAGCGCATCGCGACGGGCAAGCTCAATCGGTGGCTTGCCGCAACGACTGCCGAGACGCCGCCGCCTGCCGTGTCCGGCCGCCGCATCAAAATCCGCTACATGACGCAGCCGAAGGCGCGCCCGCCGCATTTCGTCTTGTTCGGCAATCAGCTCGACGAATTGCCGACGAGCTACGAGCGGTTTTTAGCGAACGGTCTGCGCGAGACGTTCGAACTGTCCGGCGTGCCGATCCGGATATCAAAGCGGCAGGGGGAGAATCCGTACCGCAAATCTTAGCGACTCCCGGCCCTACACCTCGATCCCCACCCTGACCCGCGCCGGCTCCTCCTCCGCCGCACGGCGCAGTTTCTCTTGCGCCTCGTCGACCTCGCGCTGGCGATTCCATAAAGCGGCGTAAACGCCGCCCGCCTCGAGCAGCGATTGATGGTTGCCGCGCTCGACGATGACACCCTTCTCGAGCACCAAAATCTCGTCGGCATCGACCACGGTCGACAATCGATGCGCGATGACGATCGTCGTGCGGCCTTTCGAGATGCGATCGAGCGCCGCCTGAATTTCGCGCTCGGTGAATGTGTCGAGCGCCGACGTCGCCTCGTCGAGGACCAGGATCGGCGGCGCTTTCAGCATGGTGCGGGCGATGGCGACGCGCTGCTTCTCGCCGCCCGACAATTTTAACCCGCGCTCGCCGACCTGCGCGTTGAAGCCGCCGGGAACCACGCCGAGGAATTCATCGATCTGCGCCATGCGCGCCGCATCTTTGATGTCGCTCTCGCCCGCTTCCCAGCGGCCATAGCGAATGTTGTAGCCGATCGAATCGTTAAACAGCACCGTGTCCTGCGGCACCATCCCGACCTCGGCGCGCAGCGAATCCTGCGTGACGTCGGCGATGTTCTGGCCGTCGATCGAAATCGTGCCAGCCTGCGGCTCGTAGAAGCGGAAGATCAGCCGCGAGATCGTCGATTTGCCCGCCCCTGACGGCCCGACGATCGCCACCGTACGTCCCGGCGGCACGTCGAACGTCACGCCGCGCAGGATCGGCCGCACCGGATCGTAGGAAAACCACACATCGTCGAAGCGCACGTGCCCTTCAGTCACGACAAGCGGCAGCGCGCCGGACTTGTCCTGAATCTCCGGACTGTGCGCCAGCACCTCGAACATTTTCTCGATGTCGATCACCGCCTGCTTCACTTCGCGGTAGAACATGCCCATGAAGTTCAAAGGCTGATACAGCTGGATCATCATCGCATTGATCAGCACGAAATCGCCGATCGTGTTGGTGCCGTTGCGGATGCCGGCAACGCACATGATCATCACCGCGGTCAAGCCCAGCGTGAAGATCACCGCCTGCCCCGCGTTGAGCACGGCGAGCGAAGTGTAGGTCTTGACGCTCAGGCCCTCGTAGCGCTGCATCGATTTGTCGTAGCGCGCCGCCTCACGCGCTTCGGCGTTGAAATATTTGACCGTCTCGTAGTTCAGGAGGCTGTCGATCGCCTTGGTATTGGCGTCGACGTCGCTTTCATTCATCGAGCGGCGGATGGCGATGCGCCAATTCGTGGCGATCGTCGTGAAAGTCATGTAGGCGGCGATCATCAAGGCCGTGGTCAGCGCATAGCGCCAATCGAACTGAAAGAGGAAAACGCCGAGAATCAGCAGGAATTCGAATAGCGTCGGCACGCCGGTCAGCATGACGAGACGCACGATCGTCTCGATGGCGTTGCGGCCGCGCTCGAGAATGCGCGTCAATCCGCCGGTCTTGCGCTCGAGATGAAAGCGCAGCGACAGGCGGTGCATGTGAATGAACACGTCATTGGCGAGACGGCGAACCGCGTTCATTGCCACGGCGGCAAAAAGCCCGTCGCGCAATTGCGTCAGAAACGCCATGACAATGCGCAATGCACCGTAAAGCAGCGTCAGCGCGATCGGGCCGGCGATCAGCGCCGGCAGCGCCATGTCCTTGGCGTGCTCGCCGGTCAGCGCATCGGTCGCCCATTTGAACGCATAGGGAATGGCAATGGTGACAAGCTTGCCCGCGATCAGAAGAACGACCGCGAGAAAGATGCGCATGCGCAAATCGGCGCGATCGTGCGGCCAGATATAGGGCCACAGATGCTGAAACGTGCGCGCGAATGTCGCGTCGCCGAGCGCCGCATTGTCGGGAAGGGGATGGGGTGACGAGCGCGACGGCTCAGGAGGTGCGATATGTTTCATTCAAGGGAGGTCGGGGCGCGAGGGCCGGGACTCGTATATAGACCGATTGCGCAAGAACGCATCATTCGCGCGCCGGCGCGCCGCAATCAGTTCTGCGGCATGACAAAGATCTGGCCGGGATAGATAAGATTGGGATTGCGGATCTGACTGGCATTCGCCTCGTAAATCACGGTGTAACGCGTGCCCTTGCCGAGGCGTAGGCGGCTAATTCGCCACAGACTGTCGCCGCGCGAGACAGTGGCCGTCGCGACCTCCGAGATCACCGGGTTTGCGGTTGAAGGATTTGCCGCGATCGAGGTTCCGCTTTGCGGTGTCGCGGCTGTAGCCCTGGGTGAGGTGGCGGCCGTGTCTCGCGGTTGGACGGTCGGCGTAGTCGCAGGAGGAGGAGCCGATGCCGCGGCTGGTGGGCTCGGAGGCGCCGCCGTTATCGGTGGAGTGATCGGCTGCGTTGCCGGAGCCGGGGTTGGCCCAGCCGTCGCGACGGCAATCGGCGCATCGAACGGCACTTCGGCGCGCGAGACCACCTTGCCCGCATTGCCGACGGCATCGGCGCGTAGCGTGTACCTCCCGCCACCAATACCTTTGTTGATGGTCAGCGACCATTTGCCGTCAGCGGCAGCGGCGGCATCGGCGACATGGCTGCCGTTGAGGTAGAGGCGCACGGTGGCGCCTGCGGGAGCCGTGCCGGTGGCAAAGAAGCGGCCGCCCGCCTCGACTTCCGCAGTGCGGATCGTGACTTGGCCGCTCTGCGGCGCGGGAGCGCCCGCCTGCGGCGGCTGTTGCGGCGCCGCCGAAGGTGACGGCGCAGTCAAGACGACGCTCGGCTTTCCGGGCTCGGCGAGGGTCACGATCGGACTCGTGCCGGGCCGCACCGCGACCGCCACGCTCTGGCTCGATGAGACCGGCGGCTGCCCGTCCGGCGTGATCCGCAAAGCCAGCAGATGGTCGCCGCCCGCTAGGGCCGGCGGCAGCAGAACGAACTGGCCGTTCGCGTCGACCTTTTCGCCGGCGATGACCTTGCCCTGATCGAGGAGTTCGACCCGTGCGGCGGCGGGCGCGCGGCCGGCGACAACCGTCTCGCCGCTTGGCTCAACGCGCACGATGTCGAATTCCGGGGGCTTCGCCGGCGCCGCCATACCTGCGCCAGGTGAGGCCGTGGCGTCTTGCGGCAGCGCTGCCGTCGATTGCGGCGCCTGGCCGGGCGCGGTTGGCGGAGCCGGTTGCGCTTCGCTCCGGGAACTGGGCTCCGGCGCAGTCGCAACGCTCGCCGGTTTCTCCAACGACTTGAAATAGAGCACGGCGCCGATCGTCGCAGCGACGAGGGCGGCCGCCGGAATGGCGATGATGCGAACGGCGAAAGGGATCATAGGGTGCGCATTGGGTGCCGAACTTTAGCGCAACCGCCGGAAAGTCGCCAATTCCAACCCCCGCCAGCGCTTGCTGTGCGAGGGGGCGCGGTCCATGAAGGCGCCGATGAATCAGGTGGTCAGGACAGAGGCCTCGGCGATTCGCAACGTCTGCGTCTATTGCGGCTCGGCGGATGCGGTCGATCCCGCCTATGTCGCGGCGGCAGCACAGCTCGGCGAACTTTTGGCGGAAGCCGGCATGCGCCTCGTCTATGGCGGCGGCTCGAACGGGCTCATGGGCGCCGTCGCACACGCGGTCATCGACAATGGCGGCAGCGTCACCGGCATCATTCCGGAATTTTTGAAAAACCGCGAGCTGATGCTGAAAAGCGCGCAGGAACTCGTCATCGTGCCGGACATGCATACGCGAAAGCGTCTGATGTTCGAGCGCGCCGATGCTTTCATCGCGCTGCCCGGCGGCATCGGCACGCTGGAAGAGCTGGTCGAGCAACTGACCTGGGTGCAGCTCGAGCGACACACGAAACCCGTGCTGATCGCTGATATCGGCGGCTTTTGGCGCCCGCTGCTCTCGCTCTTCGCACATATGCGCGAGCACGGATTCATCCGCCCGGAATTCGAGGTGCGCTATCTCGTCGCCGAGCGGATCGAAGATGTCATTCCGATGCTGCAGACCGCCTTCGAGCGGCGGCCGATCGAGCGCGCGCGGCTCGACCCGCGGTTTTAGTCGCGCGAATTTACGTCGCGCCCGATTTCATCAGCTTGTAAGTGATCGAATCGACCAGCGCCTGGAACGAGGCGTCGATGATGTTCGCCGACACGCCGACGGTCGACCATGTGTCACCTTCGGAATCGCCGCACTCGATCAGGACGCGCGTCACCGCGTCGGTGCCGCCTTGGAACACGCGCACGCGATAGTCGCGCAGCTCCACGTCTTCAATGTGTTTTTGAAATTTGCCGAGGTCCTTGCGCAGCGCGAGGTCGAGCGCGTTGACGGGGCCATTGCCTTCGGCAGCGGAAATCAGCACCTCGCCATCGATCTTCACCTTCACGATGGCTTCCGAGACGGAGACGAGCTCGCCGACCGCATTGTAGCGACGCTCGACATTGACGCTGAAGCGCTCGACATCGAAATAATGCGGCACCTGGCCGAGCACGCGGCGCGCCAGCAAAAGAAACGACGCGTCGGCGCCCTCATAAGCGTAACCCAGCGCCTCGCGTTCCTTGACCTCCTCGAGCAGGCGCGAAATGCGCGGATCGGCTTTATCCAAGCTGATGCCGAGGCGCTCCAATTCGGCAAGCACGTTGGATTTGCCGGCCTGATCGGAGACAAGCACTTGCCGCCGATTGCCGATCGCTTCCGGCGGCACATGCTCATAGGTGCGCGGATCCTTCATGACCGCGGAGGCGTGAATTCCGGCTTTGGTCGCAAAAGCGCTGGCACCGACATAAGGCGCATGGCGATCCGGCGCGCGGTTCAAAAGTTCGTCGAGCGTGTGACTGACTTTCGCCAGCATCGCCAGCTTGTCCGGCGTGACGCCGATCTCGAAACGTTCGGCGTAGTCAGGTTTCAACAGCAGCGTCGGGATCAATGAGACGAGATTGGCATTGCCGCAGCGCTCGCCAAGCCCGTTCAACGTGCCCTGCACGTGCCGCGCGCCGGCGCGGATCGCTGCAAGCGTGTTCGCCACGGCATTTTCCGTGTCGTTATGCGTGTGTATTCCGAGCCGATCGCTTGGAATGTGTTGCGCAACATCCGCGACGATCGTCTCGACCTCATGCGGCAGCGTGCCGCCATTTGTGTCGCAAAGAACAACCCAGCGGGCGCCGGCATCGAGCGCGGTCTTGGCGCATTTCAGCGCGTAATCGCGATTGGCCTTGTAGCCGTCGAAGAAATGCTCGCAATCGAGGATGGCCTCGCGGCCCTTATCGCGCGCCGCGGCGATCGATTGCGTGATGCCGTCGAGATTCTCGTCAAGCGAAATGCCGAGCGCCACGCGCACATGATAGTCCCATGCTTTCGCGACCAACGTGATCACGTCCGCATCGGTATCGAGCAGCGCGGCGATTCCGGGATCGTTCGCGGCAGAGCGGCCCTCGCGTTTGGTCATGCCGAAGGCGGCAAAGCGCGCCTTTACCGGCGGGCGTTGCTCGAAGAATTTGGTGTCGAGCGGATTGGCGCCGGGATAACCGCCTTCGATGTAATCGATGCCGAGATCATCGAGCAGTCTAGCGATGTGACGCTTGTCGTCGAGCGAGAAGTCGACGCCGGTCGTCTGCGCGCCATCGCGTAGCGTCGTATCGAAGAGATAAAGGCGCTCGCGCGACATCAGTGTACCGCTCGTGTCGGCGGCGCGCGATCCGTATCATTCGCCGCAAGCCGCTTTTCCATGGCGGTGTTGCCGAGCCACTCGCCGAAGCAGTCGATCGTCTGGCGGTGCAGTGCTTGGTATCCGCGCTTTTCGAAAAAGCCGCGCGCGGTGTCGCTTGCGTCGACGCTGAGCTTCGTCGCGCCGCGCGCGCCGGCAAGCTTTTCCAGTGCCTCGCAAAGCGTGCTCGCGACGCCCCGCCCGACCACCTGCGGATCGACGTAGAGCATGTCGAGATGATCCGGGGCGCGCAAGGAGGCAAAGCCCGCCACCTCGCCCTGCAGAAGCGCCACCAGCGTCAGATCGTGGGCAAGCTTCTCGCCGAAGGAATCCTCATCGGCGAAGGCCGCCCAGGCCGCCTGCTGCGATTCGTTGTAATCGTCGGCCGTCAGCTCTTCGATGCTGGCACGAAAAATCGCAGCCAGCCGCGGCAAGTCGGCGGGAAGAAACGAACGGAGGGAAGCTTTCATCGGCAAAAATCACGCGTAACTCACACGCCCGTCGGATAATTCGGACTCTCGCGCGTGATCGTCACATCGTGAACATGGCTCTCGCGCAAGCCCGCACCGGAAATACGCACGAAGCGCGCGCGCTTCTGGAATTCCGCGATATTTTCGGCGCCGACGTAACCCATCGCGGCACGCAAACCCCCGGCGAGCTGATGCAGAATCGGACCGACCGGACCGCGATACGGCACCTGCCCTTCGATTCCTTCTGGCACAAGCTTCAGTGAATCCTTGATATCCTGCTGAAAGTAGCGATCCGCAGAACCCCGCGCCATCGCGCCAACCGAACCCATGCCGCGATAGGATTTGAACGAGCGGCCCTGATAGAGATAAACCTCGCCCGGGCTCTCGTCGGTACCGGCGAGCAAGGAGCCGATCATCACGCATTCGGCGCCGGCCGCGATCGCTTTCGCCATATCGCCGGAATATTTGATGCCACCATCCCCGATCACCGGCACGTCATTGCGCTGCGCGACCTCCGCCGCATCGAGGATCGCGGTCAGCTGCGGCACGCCGACCCCGGCGACGACGCGTGTCGTGCAGATGGAGCCCGGCCCGATGCCGATCTTGATCGCGTCGGCGCCGGCGCCGATCAGCGCCTTGGCCCCGTCCGCCGTCGCGACGTTGCCGGCGACGATCGCGACCTTGTTGGAGACGCGCTTGATGCGCCCGACCTGATCGAGCACCGATTGCGAATGGCCGTGCGCGGTATCGACGATGATGCAGTCGACGCCGGCATCCATCAGCATGAGCGCGCGCTCGTAACCCTTGTCGCCGACAGTGGAAGCAGCGGCGACGCGCAGGCGGCCCTCAGCATCCTTGCAGGCATCGGGATAGAGCGTCGCCTTCTCCATATCCTTGACGGTCACGAGGCCGACGCAGCGCTCGTCCTCGTCGACGACGAGCAGCTTTTCGATGCGATGTTGATGCAAAAGCCGGCGCGCCTCGTCCTGCGTCACACCGCCTTCGCGCACGGTGACGAGCTTGCGCGTCATCAGTTCCGAGACCGGCACTTGCGGATCGGCGGCGAAGCGCACGTCGCGATTGGTCAGAATGCCGCAGAGCTTTCCCGGCCGCGCGTTGTCGCCGCGTGCGACGACCGGAATGCCGGAAATGCCATGCCGGCGCATGAGCGCCAGGGCGTCGGCGAGCGTCTCGTCGGGAAAGATGGTGATCGGATCGACCACCATGCCGCTCTCGTAGCGCTTCACCTTGCGGACCTCGTTGGCCTGTTGCTCCGGTTCGAGATTGCGGTGGATGACGCCGATGCCGCCGGCCTGCGCCATGGCGATCGCGAGGCGCGCCTCGGTGACCGTGTCCATGGCCGAGGAGATGATCGGGATGTTGAGCGAGATGGAGCGGGTGAGCCGCGTCCTGATGTCGACTGCGCTCGGCATGACCTCGGAATGGCCGGGGGTCAGCAGGACGTCGTCGAAGGTCAGGGCTTCCCTGAGCGAGCCGTTTGCAATTGGGTCTGCCAACACTTCTCTCCTGGCGGCCGTTTGCCGGCCGCGGCGCCGGAATCGGGCGCCGATCGAGTTGGCAGCGGCTCATAGCACGCATGTGACGGCGGGCAAAAGGAAAGTCTTTGTGGCCGCGCAGCGGCCTCAGAAATCGATCGGCTCTTGCTGAACCCTGCTTTCACGAGCCGAGCTCAGTCGGGCGATGAGGTTCCGGGGGTAACCGACCTTCACGACATCATCGCGCCTGGCCGCTTCCATGGCCTCGATGGTCTCGGTATTCGGAACGAACGGATCAAAAGGAAGCGCACCGTCCGTTGCCACTCGCGTGATCATCAAGCGCACAGCGTCTGAAACGGACAATCCCATGGCTTCCAGCACGCTTGCTGCCTTGGCCTTGGTTTCGCTGTCGATCCGCGCCCGTACGGTGGTATCGCTCGCCATCATTCATCTCCGCGGCTAAATGTAGCCCCTGGTCTGCGCACTTGCTAGGCGGCCTAGATGGGCCTAGCCCGGAACCCATCCGACCTGCCCCAATCCCGTGCCAGCAAACATCCTCACGCCGCTCATCGTCGCCTGCGCTCTCTTCATGGAGAATCTCGACGGCACGGTGATCTCGACCTCGCTGCCAGCGATCGCCGCCGATCTCGGCGAGGACCCGATCGCGCTGAAGCTCGCGCTCACCTCGTACCTCCTCTCGCTGGCGATCTTCATTCCGGCGTCCGGGTGGGCGGCCGATCGCTTCGGCGCGCGCACCGTGTTTCGTACCGCAATCGTCGGTTTCACGCTGGGCTCGATCCTCTGTGGGCTCTCCAGCACGTTGCCGGAATTCGTCGGCGCGCGCGTGCTGCAGGGAATTGGCGGCGCGATGATGGTGCCGGTCGGCCGGCTCGTCCTCGTGCGCGGCGTGCCGCGCGCCGAATTGGTGCGGGCGATGACGTATCTCAGCGTCCCGGCCCTACTCGGGCCGGTGCTCGGTCCGCCGGTCGGCGGCTTCATCACCACGTACTTTCACTGGCGCTGGATTTTCTGGATCAACGTGCCGATCGGTGCGATCGGAATCGTGCTCGCGACTCTGTTCATTCCCAATGTGAAAGAAGAGCCGCCCTGGCCGCTCGATCGCATAGGCTTCCTTCTATCCGGCACGGGACTCGCCGCGCTGATTTTCGGCCTCACAGTTACCGGCCGCGGTTTCATTCCGCCTGCTGCGGAGGCCATTCTGATCGCGACCGGCGTAGTCCTCGTCGGACTTTACGTGCTGCACGCGCGGCGCGTGCCGTTCCCGATCATCGATCTCAAGCTCTTGCGAGTGCCGACATTTTTCGCTGCAATCGCCGGCGGGTTTTTGTTTCGCGTCGGCATCGGCGCCATCCCGTTTTTGCTGCCGCTATTGTTCCAAGCGGGCTTCGGGCTGACGCCGTTCGAATCGGGCTCTCTGACCTTTGTCGCTGCCGCCGGCGCGATGCTGATGAAGACCACAGCGAGCCCGATCCTGCGCACTCTCGGTTTTCGCCAGGTGCTCGTCTGGAACACTTCCATTTGCACGGCCTTTCTCTGCGCCAACGCGTTGTTCCGGCCCTCGACGCCGCATCTCCTCGTCATTGCTGTCCTGCTCGCCGGCGGCTTTTTCCGGTCGCTGCAATTTACCTCGCTCAACGCGCTCGCTTTCGCCGATATCGACAATCGCGCGATGAGCCGCGCGACGAGTTTTGCTGCCGTCGCGCCGCAGCTGTCGCTCTCGGTCGGCGTGTCCATCGGCGCGGCGGTACTCGAATTTGCACGCAGCCTGCATGGCGGCAGCACTCTTGTGGTCAGCGACTTCGCGCCGGCTTTCCTCCTGGTCGCGGCGGTGTCGGCGACCTCTGTCTTCATGTTCTGGCGCCTCGAACCGGAGGCCGGCGCGGTCGTCTCCGGCCGGCGAACGGCAGGTGATGTTCAAGCGGCGCCGCAACCCGGCGAATAGCGATTAGCGCGCGGCGTCTGCGAGCGCCGCCCACACCTTCGGCAGCATCTCCGGCAAGTCTTCGGAGATAAGCCCGGGGCCGAAATAGTTCGCAGCCTCGCCATGCATCCACACCGCCGCCGCGGTTGCTTCGAATGCCGACATAAGCTGCGCGAGCAGGCCGCCGATCATGCCGGCAAGCACATCACCGGCGCCCGCGGTACCGAGCCAAGCCGGTGCGTTGCGCGCGATTGCGGCGTCCCCGTCGGGATGCGCGATAACGGTATCGGCGCCTTTCAGAACAAGGATTGCGCCGGAAAGCCGCGCTGCCTGCCGCGCACGTTCCACTTTCGAAAGAGCAGGCAAATGCTTGAACAGACGCGCGAACTCGCCGTCATGTGGGGTAAGCACAACCGGGCCTGAAGTCGCGGCAATGACGGAGAAGAGCCGCTCTGGGTGCCCCGCAAAACTGGTCAACGCATCGGCATCAAGAACGTGGGCGCGCGGCTTCTCCGAACCGCTCGGCGTAAGCGCGGTTTCGACCAGCGCACATGTATCTTCGTTGACGCCCAAACCGGGGCCAAGAACGATTGAGTTTTTGCGGGGATCGGCGAGCAGCTTCGCCAGCCCCGCGGGGCCGTCGCTCTGCCGCACCATGATCGCGGTCAACGAGGCCGCGTGGGCTGCCGCTGCATCGCCCGGCGAGGCAACGGTCACGAGCCCAGCCCCTGCGCGCAACGCGCCGCGCGCGGCAAGACGCGCCGCGCCGGTCTTTGGCATGCGGCCGGATAAAACGAGGGCATGGCCGCGGCTATATTTGTGTCCCTGCAATTGCGGAAAGCGTAGCGCGCCTCGCCAAAGCTCTGGTGCATTGAGGAAAGTCTTCGGCGCGATTTCGCCGAGCACGGAATCCGGAATGCCGATGTCGGCCAGCGTCACCTGCCCGCAATGGGCGCGACCAGGCAGCAGCACATGACCATGCTTCAACCGAAAAAAGGTGACGGTCTCCGACGCCTGCAAACAGGCGCCGCGGGCCTGCCCCGTCGTGCCATCGAGGCCGGAGGGAACATCGACGGCGACGATCGGCCGGTCGGTCGAGCAGCGCCAAGCATCGATCCGCTCGACGATGTGCTTGGCTTCGCCGTCGAGAGCGCGCGCAAGGCCGGCGCCGAAAAGCGCATCCACAATGAGATCAGCGTCTTCAAGCGCGAGCCCATCCGCGCTCGCGATTTCGCCTGCCCATCGCCTCGCCGCTTCCGCCGCATCGCCCTTGAGCTTGCACGCGGGACCGAGGCTTGCCACCTGCACATCGAAGCCGAACTCACGCAGCACGCGCGCCGCGACATAACCGTCGCCGCCGTTGTTTCCCGGGCCGCACAATACGGCGACGCGCCGCGCGCCGTTCGCTTGGAGTCGCCGCGCCGCCGCGCGCGCGACCGCCGCGCCCGCCGCTTCCATCAGTGACATACTGGCAATGCCGCCCGCGACCGCCAGCTGGTCGGCGCGCGCCATTTCCTCGTTGGTCAGCAGCTCGATCGGCACTCCTCAAGCATCCAGCACTTGGCGAACTTTCGCTGCCAAATCTTTGTAAGTGAACGGTTTCGGAAGCACCTCGACGCCTTCTTCCAGCGTGCCGTTCGTGACGATCGCATCGCGCGTATAGCCGGTGGTGAAAAGAACTTTCAGGCCCGGCGCCGAGGCCATTGCGGCATCTGCCAAATTTCGCCCGTTCATGCGCCCCGGCAGAACCACGTCGGTGAAAAGCAGGTCGATTGGCCCAGCCATTTCCAGAAGCTTGATTGCCGAAGGTCCGTCCGGCGCGGCGATCACTTTGTATCCGAGGTCCTCCAGCACCTGGACGTCGAAGTACCGCAAATCCTCATGATCTTCGACGACCAGGATCGTCTCCGCCCCGCGTGGCACTTGTGCCGCCTTGCCCGGAACACTATCGGCCGCCTTTGCCGCGCTCTCCTGATGGCGCGGAAGGTAGATTTTGACGCTCGTGCCGCCGCCAAGCTCGCTGTAGATTTTCACCACGCCATGCGATTGGCGCACGAAGCCGTAGACTTGACTGAGCCCCAGTCCCGTTCCCCGGCCGGCTTCCTTGGTCGTGAAGAATGGCTCAAACGCACGTTCCAGCGTCGTCTGGTCCATGCCGGTCCCCGTGTCGGTGATGCCGATGAGAACGTAAGGCCCCGCCGCGCCCGCTTCCGGCAGCGTTTTCAGCAAGCTTTCATCGAGCAGGACATTGCGCGTCTCGATCGTGAGCCGCCCGCCATCCGGCATAGCGTCGCGCGAATTCACCGCGAGATTGAGGATCACGTTTTCCAGCTGATTGGGGTCCGCGCGAACCCGCCAGACATTGTCGGAAAATCGCGTTTCGAGTTCGATTCTTTCGCCGAGCGTACGGCGCAGAAGTTCCATCATCGAGACGATGAGCTCGTCGGGCGCAATGACGCGCGGATCGAGCGGCTGGTTGCGTGAAAAGGCGAGCAGTCGGTGCGTGAGCGTCGCGGCGCTTTCAACGCTCTGCACCGCCATGTCCGCCGCGCGGGCGATGCGGGCCGTGTCGGTCGTATGCGGCAGCGCCGGCAGACGGCGGCGGATCGTTTCAAGCCCGCCCAAAATAACCGTCAGCAAATTATTGAAATCATGGGCGATACCGCCGGTGAGCTGGCCCACGGCTTCGAGCTTCTGCGCCTGCCGAAGCTGCGCCTCCATGACCTCGCGTTCCTGGATCGCTTTCTCGCGCTCGCCCACGGCGATCGCCAGCTCGTCGTAGGCAGCGAGCTGGCGCATCAGCGTCCATAGCGCGAACGCAGCCGCTATTGCCGCAATCGTCGCGATCCCAAGGATCGTCAGCGCCGTCCTGCGCCAATCGGCGAGGATCTGCTCGAAGGTCCGGGTGACATTGACGACGACCGGAAAGTCCTTGGCCGCTGCGGTCGCGACAAGACGCGAGGGGCCGTCGAGCGAGTGCTCGGTCTCGTACGTGCCGAAATCCGCCTTATCGAGCATGCCCTCGAATGACTTGATGGGCAGGCGCTGTCCGATGCCCGGAATGACCGGATAGCGGGCGAGCAGGATTCCATCGCGGCGCCAGAGGCTCACGCCGCCGCCTTCGCCCAGCCGCAGGCTGCGATAGAGATTTTCGAAATAGCCGACGTCGATCGCGCCGAGGATGAAGCCGACGAGCGAGCCATCCCGCGTATTCACGCGGCGACCCAAATGAACGGTCCACGTCCCGCTGGCGCGATTCTCGACGGGGTCGCTGACGAACGGCCGCTCTGCCGGCTGATCCCGAAGGCTTTGGAACAAGCTCGGGTCGGCAGTTTTAAGCTCAGGCACCGAAGCGTCTCGAGAAAAACTGAGGAGGCGCCCGTCCGCCGCGACCAGTGTCAGGCCGGCGAGCTGCGGCAGGCCGGCGATGCGTCCCTGCAGGAACTGGACCATGTCGTGACCCGCCTCTTTGCGGGCGTAGCTCTCAGCGTCGGTGATGCCGTCGGCGATAAGCCGCGCCTGCACACTGCGCAGGACGAGATCGATGCTCTGCAGCGAGCGGGAGGTCTCCTCGACCAGCAGCAGGTCGAGGCTGGTGAGGTCGCGCCTCGCGTCGGCGATGTCGCGGTAGCGCAGCTCCAAAGTCGCCGCGAGCGCGGCGCCAAGAATCGCGCCGACGGTGAGCAGGCCGAGCCAGAAGAGCGTATGTGTCGAGCGTGTCACGAGGGCTCAGAGCTTGACCGGGACCCGACCATGGGCCGACAGACCCGCCAAAGCAACCAGCCACTGGGGCGGCGGCGCGTGCTTTCCCCCTCTCGATCTTTGCTTCCCCGATGATTATTTGCGATATTCGCGCTCAATGAGGGGGCAGATTCCGCCCCGGAGAGAATGATGGCCGCCCCACGCCGCAAGCTCAAAGTGATGTCGCTGACCGACGCCGCGGCGGCGCGCGTGCGCGAGATCATTGGGGCCGCCGACAGGCCGCTCGTCGGCGTGCGGGTCGGGGTGAAGAACGGCGGCTGCGCCGGCATGTCCTACACGATGGAAATGGCGGAGGCGGTGAACCCGGCGGAGGAGGTGGTTGAGGAGAAGGGTGTGACCGTGCTCATCGACCCGAAGGCGATCCTGTTCCTGCTCGGCACCGAGATGGATTTCCAGACAACAAAGTTGTCGTCGGGTTTCGTCTTCAACAACCCGAACCAGACCTCGGCCTGCGGCTGCGGGGAGAGCGTCGCCATCACCCCGGCAAGTCCGGAGCTCGCCGGTGCGCCGGCCTGAAGCAGGTGGAGTCGCACGGCCCGGATAAGACGGGTCCTTTCGATCTCCTCATCATCGGCGGCGGCATCAATGGCGTGGGCATCGCGCGCGACGCTGTCGGCCGCGGCCTTAAAGCGCTGCTCGTCGAGCAGGACGATCTCGCCTCCTCAACCTCCTCCTCCTCAACCAAGCTGATCCACGGCGGCCTGCGCTATCTCGAGACTCACGAGTTCCGCCTCGTCCGCGAGTCGCTGCTCGAGCGTGAGCGGCTGCTGGCCGCTGCCCCCCATCTCGTCCGCCCGCTCCGCTTCGTCCTGCCACATGACCCGCTGACGCGACCGGCCTGGCTGGTGCGGCTCGGCCTCTTCCTCTACGACCATCTCGCGCCGCGAAAGCGCCTGTCGGCTTGCGAGCGCCTCGACCTCACAAAAGACCCGCGCGGCGCGCCCCTAAAACTCCTGTCGAAAGCGGGCTTCGCCTATTCCGATTGCGCCGTCGACGATTCGCGCCTGGTTGTGGCGAACGCGATTGATGCCGCCGCGCGCGGCGCGGTCATTCGCACGCACACGCGGCTCGAGCAGGCCGAGCGCCGCGACGGCTTGTGGGAGTGCGTCATCCTCGACCGCGCGGCGGCGCAAATCTCGATTCAGCGCGCGCGCGCCTTGATCAATGCCGGCGGTCCGTGGGTCACCGAAATTTTAGATTCGCGCCTCGGCCGTCCGACGCAAAAGCATGTGCGGCTCGTCAAAGGCAGCCACATCGTCGTCCGCAAGCTCTATGACGGCGAGCATGCCTATATGCTGCAGAATCCGGATCGCCGCATGGTCTTTGCGATTCCGTACGAGCGCGATTTCACGCTGATCGGCACGACCGACATTCCCTATGACGAGCCGCCCGGCCATCCCGTCATTTCCGACGACGAGGCGGATTATCTCATCGAGACGATTGCGCGCTGGTTCAAGCAGCCGATCGCACGCGGCGATATCGTCTGGACTTATTCGGGCATCCGGCCGCTTTTCGACGACGGCTCGCACAATGTCTCGGCGATGACGCGGGATTACGCCTTCGATCTCGATGCGCCGGACGGCGCGCCGCCGCTTCTGTCGATCTTTGGCGGAAAGCTCACGACATATCGCCGGCTTGCCGAGCATGCGCTCGACGATCTCGCGCGTTTCTTTCCGCACATTACCGGCGCGTGGACCGGCGACGCGCCGCTGCCCGGTGGCGACGTGCCGGGGGATGATATCGAGGCTTTCATCAGCGATTTTTCCGCGCGGCATGCGTTCTTATCGCCGCAGACTGCGGAGCGGCTCGTGCATGCCTACGGCACGCGCGCGGAGGAAGTGATCGACGATGCGACATCGCTTGATGACCTCGGCCGCGATTTCGGCGCGGGTTTGAGCGAAGCGGAAGTCAGGTATCTCGCAGAAAAAGAATGGGCGAAAAGCGCCGATGACGTTTTGTGGCGAAGGTCCAAACTCGGCCTGCGTCTGCCGGCCGAGGCGGAGCAGGCGATCGGGGTGGCGCTGGCTGAAGCTGCGATGGTGGTCCCCTAACGGAATTTGTGCTCTTTTCCTTTTATGAATGCAGGTTTGCTCCAAGGCGCTCGTGGGCAAAACTGATCGAGAGCGGAGGCCGGATGCGTCCAAGAACTCAATACGCCAAGAGCGGTGACGTATGTCTTGCATACCAAGTAACCGGCCGGGGCTCAGTTGATCTTCTCATAGCTCCGGGATTCATTTCGCACCTGGACCATTTTTGGGAAGAGCCTGAATTGGCGCGTTTTTTACACGAACTCAAGTCCTTCACCCGGCTCATTCTGTTTGACAAGCGCGGCACTGGCTTATCGGACCGCACCGTCGGTATTCCCCATCTCGAAGAGCGCATAGACGATATTCGCGCCGTGCTTGACGCCTCTCACTCCAAGCAAGCTGTTCTCGTCGGCGTTTCGGAAGGCGGCGCAATGGCGATATTATTCGCCGCGACCTATCCCGAACGGGTGAGCGCGCGAGGATCATTTGGCATGGATAGGTGAGAATGGCAGACAAGTGGTTGCTGAAATTCGCAAGTTCTTGCTGGGCAATACGCCTGCACAAGAGGCCGACCGCGTGCTCGCGACTGTCATGTCTACGGATATTGTGGACTCCACAAAGCAGGCCGCTGCGATGAGGGACATCGGTTGGCGTAATCTGCTCGACACCAGCCGCACATTGGTCCGCAATCAGCGCAATCGTTTCAGAGGTCGCGAGATCGAAACCACCGGAGACGGCTTTCTTGCCACGTTTGATGGGCCGGCCCGGGCGATCCGGTGTGCTCATGAGATCGCACGGACTAGCAAGGGAATCGGGATATCTGTGCGCACCGGCCTTCACACCGGTAAGGTCGAATTATGCGAGGACGAAGTGCGGGGGATTGCCGTCCATATGGCTGCGCGAGTGAGTCAAGCGGCGGGTCCGGGTGAGGTTCTCGTTTCGAATACGGCCAAGGATTTGGTGGCGGGTTCAGGTCTGACGTTCGAGAGTCTCGGCACAAAACATTTCAAGGGCTTTGTCGAACCGGCGGCAATATTTCGCGCCAATTCTCCCGCCTAGTGGGAGACGGCCGCTACCTGCCACACGCGCGCGACGTCACGCAGTTGGCGGACTCCGACTCTACGCGATGAGCGCGCGCCTTCCCTTCGCCGTTATTGCGAGGAGCGTGAGCGACGAAGCAATCCAGGGGCAAATGTCGCAATCATCGAGCGTTTGCCCCTGGATTGCTTCGCTGCGCTCGCAATGACGTCCAGCTCGCCTTATCCGAAAGCGACGTCGCTGCTGCGCTACTTCAAACCGCTCGCATCCGCTCTGCAACACTGCGCCGGCGCACCTGACGCGCGCGCCTCCTGGATCGGCGGGCATGGCACGTCGCCATAAGAACAGAACACGCAGCAATCGCCGGGCTTCGGACGAAGCAACGTTCCACAGCCCATGCACTCGTAAAAGAACTGACAGGCGTCTGTCGGCATCGTTTCAGCCGAACAGCGATTGCAGACGGGACAGGTGATCGTGGAGCGAAGTTGCGTCGCCGCCTCAAGCATTCTTCTCTCGCTCGTTAGCACCGGATGCCACTAACGCCACATATAGCTCCTACTCTGCCGAACGCTATGCGGCTGCATGCCAATTACTGCTTGAATGGTCAGGCGGGCCTTGCGAAGTCCGGCGCATTATAGTCTGCGGAGATCGGCTATGATTCTGCGCCAAATATCTCCACACAAGCTCCACGATATTAGCTCGGCTATTGCCGCCGTCGAGCCTGCAGCTACAATGGGCAAAGGCATGAGAGTTACGTCGAGCGAATTCCAGCAAAATGTCGGCCGGTATCAAGATGCGGCCGAGCAGTCGCCGGTTGCCATTACTAAAAATGGCCGCGTCCATACGGTGTTGATGTCAGCCGCTCATTTCGAGCTCATCACGAGCGGCAGAATCGCACGCAAGATCGAGGATGCCGACGAGGAGACCATCCGCGCGATCGGGCGTAGCGAGGTGTCGTCCGATCACGCGGCCTCGATAGCCTTCTCAAAAACTGGGCGCCGTGACGCTGCCCCGGCCAGAGCCGGGCCTGTCATTCACTAGTCCTATCTCTGGGCCGATCAGCGGGGGAGAGGCGCCGAACAAGGACGCAAGAACCGTCCTTGCGCCGTCATCCTTAGCAACCAGACGATCGCAGGCGAGCTAATCGTCACGGTGTTCCGCTGACGCATACAGCCCCGGCTTCCTCGCAAGATGCAGTCGAATTGCCAAATGCTGTAAAAGCGCATCTCGGGCTCGACGAAGAGCGGTCCTGGATCGTGACTACTGAATTCAACAGCTTTCTTTGGCCTGGCCCGGACCTGCGTCCGCGACCCGGAGTGGAGCCGCCTCGCTTCGATTACGGGATGCTGCCACCGCGGCTGTTTGCACATCTCCGTGACAAGCTTCTTGCTGCACATTCCGCGCGCCGCGTCGTCGCGGTAAAGAGTTCTGAATAGAATGACATACTCATTGTTTCACCACGGGCCTCGTCGAGACTGGATTGCTTCGCTTCGCTCCCAATGACGCCCAGATCGCCTCATCGGAAAGCAACATCGATGCCGCGCTACTTCACACCGCTCGCATCCGCTCCGCAACACTGCGCCGTCGTGCCTGATAAGCGCGCCTCCTGGATCGGCGGGCACGGCACGTCGCCATAGGAGCAGAACACGCAGCAATCGCCGGGCTTCGGGCGAAGCACCGTTCCACAGCCGATGCACTCGTAAAAGAACTGGCAGGCGTCTCTCGGCATCGTTTCGGCCGAACGGCGACCGCAGGCTGGACAGGTGATCGTGGAGCGCAGTTGCGTCGAGGCCGCTTCAGGCATTCTTCACCCCACTCAAGCAGCTCTAGGCGGCGACGCAGGCTTATATACTCTTCACGTCGCCAGCGGCCATGAGAATGGAGGAACATGACGCTGCCCGGTTTCTTCGAAGGCACCGGAATGCCGGATGCAGGCTGGTGGGAGGCGCTTTGGCCAAACCCTGCCAAGGTGCTCGCCGACGTCGGCGTGCAGCTCGGAACGCACGTCGTCGACCTATGCTGCGGCGATGGCTGGTTTACGCTGCCGATCGCAAAAATCGCGCGGCATGTGACCGCGATCGACATCGATCCCGCGTTACTTGAAACCGCGCGCATCCGACTTGTGGAAAACCGTGTTGCGAACTGCACGTTTGCGGAAGCGGATGCGTTCGAGATCGGACGAATTGTGCGCGAGCCTGTGGACTACGTGTTTCTCGCCAACGTGTTTCACGGCGTTCTCGATCGCTCGCGTCTCGCCGGTGCGGTGCGTCAGGTGCTCAGGCCAGGCGGCCTGTTCGCGATCGTCAATTGGCACGCAAAACCGCGCGACGAAACGACGATATTGGGCGAGCCGCGAGGGCCGGCGACCGAATTACGGATGACGCCGGAACAGACCATCGCATCGGTCGCGCCAAGCGGCCTCACGTTGCATCACCTAACCGAGGTTTCGCCCTATCATTACGGTGCGGTGTTCGAGCGGGCAGCTTGATACCAGGCTGCGCGCCTCGCTCAAGACTTCTGCTCGTCATTCCCGGCTCGCACCGGCGTCGCACGCACCGACACGCGCCAGCCCTTGCCGCTCACATGCGACGCAATCATCGCTTCGCCCATGCGGATCAGCCGCGCGCCGAGACCTTCGGCGCCGACGCTCTGCGCGGTGACGCGCGCGCCTTCGAGCAGCAGATAAAGCTCGTCGGCGAGCATTTCCGGCTCGCTTAATCCGGCTTTGCGCGCCAGCTCCGCCAGGCGGTCGCGCTGCCCGAGCTTCAACTTCTCGATGACCCGGCGCGCCGGGTGCGCCTTGTCCGGCAATTCGACGGCGGCATTGGCGAGCGCGCAGCCGCGGTCGTCCGGATTGGCGAGGTGGTCGGCCATTTCCGCGAGCCAGGCGCGAAGCTGCGCTAGTGCGTCGCCGGGATGCGCGGCCTCGTAAGCGCCCCAGCACTGATCGCCACGCTTGCCCATCTCGCGCAGATATTCGGCCAAGAGCTCGTCTTTCGAGGCGAAGTGCCGGTAGAGCGTCATCTTGTTGGTGCCGGCAGCCTCGGCGATGGCGTCGACGCCAACGACACGGATGCCGTGGCGATAGAACAGCTCCGCCGCCGCCGCGAGCAGACGCTGGCGCGGAGAGATTCTCGCGTTCTTTGCGAGACTTAGCTCATTTTCGGCGGTTTTCATCGGCGTACGCTTGACAAAATGTTACCGATCAGTACCTACACTGGAGGTTACTGGTAAGTACCACAAGTAATGCGTTTGTCACGTGCCGCCAGCCCAGGAGATATCATGACCGCTGCCCTTCGATCGCAGGATTTCCGCGCCGCGCCGGCGGAGCCGAACCCGCTGTTTACACCCTACCGCCTCGGCGACCTCAAGCTGAAGAACCGCTTCGTCCTGTCGCCAATGACCCGCAGCCGCGGCGTCGATGGCAACGTCGCTCATCCGCTCGCCGCCACCTATTATGCGCAGCGCGCCAGTGCTGGCCTTGTGATCACCGAGGCGACGCAGGTGAGCCCGCAGGGCGTCGGTTACATCCGCACGCCCGGCATCCACTCGCCCGAGCAGGTCGCCGGGTGGCGTGCGGTGACCGGGGCGGTGCATCGCGCCGGCGGATTGATCTTCGCGCAGCTCTGGCATGTCGGGCGCGTGTCGCATCCGGATTTCCACGGCGGCGAGTTGCCTGTCGCGACCTCGCGCAATCGCGCCGGAGGGCGAGGCGTTCACGATGAACGGCAAGGTGAAGATATTGACGCCGCGCGCGCTGGAGACGCATGAGATTGCCGGGATTGTTGATGAATTCCGGCGCGCAGCGGAGAACGCCAAGAAGGCCGGCTTCGACGGTGTCGAGTTGCACGGCGCCAACGGTTACTTGCTCGATCAATTCCTGCGCGACGGTTCAAACAAGCGCAGCGATGCTTATGGCGGCAGCATCGAGAACCGCGCGCGTTTCCCGCTCGAGGTGGTCGATGCCGTGCTCAGCGTCTGGGACGCGGCGCGCGTCGGCTACAAGGTGTCGCCGAACGGCACGGTCTATTCGATGTCGGACACAAACCCGCTCGCGACGTTCGGCCATCTCGCCACGGAATTGGACCGGCGGGGCCTCGGCTATCTGCACGTGACGGAGCCGGTGTCCGGAGCGGGCGCAGTACCGGCCGACAAACGCGCGCTGCCGGTGCTCGGCAAAGTCTTCACCCACACCATCATCGCCAATGGCGGTCACGATGCGCGGCTCGCTAATGCGGCAATCGCAAGGGCGAGGCCGATCTCATCGCTTTCGGCGTGCCGTTCTTGGCGAACCCGGACCTTCCAGAACGCTATCTGAAGGGCACACCGCTCAATGCGCCTGATGTGGCGACATTCTATGCCGGCGAGGAGAAGGGTTACGTCGGTTACCCCGCGCTGGCGTAAGGCGGCCGCGCGGCTACTCACCAGCATGCTCTCGCTATAAAACCGCGATAGTCCAACAATGCCGAAAAGCGGGAGGGGGCATGCCATCCTACGTTGGCGCGATCGACCAGGGTACGACATCGACGCGCTTCATCATCTTCGATCGGGCGGGAAAGATCATCGCGCAGGCGCAGCGCGAGCATGAGCAGATTTATCCCCGCCCGGGCTGCGTCGAGCACGATGCGAGTGAGATCTGGCGCAACACCCGGCTGGTGATCGCCGACGCCTTGTCGGGCGCGCGATTGAATCCGCGCGATCTCGCCGCCATCGGCATCACCAATCAACGCGAGACGACGCTTCTCTGGGACCGCCGCAGCGGCGCGCCGCTCCACAACGCGCTGGTCTGGCAGGACACGCGCACCGACGCGCTGGTCGCGGAATTTGCCCGCGACGGCGGCAAGGATCGCCTGCGCGACAAGACCGGCCTGCCGCTGACCACGTATTTTTCGAGTCTCAAGCTCAAATGGCTGCTCGACAATGTGCCCGGCGCACGCGCCGCTGCGCAAAGCGGCGACGCGTTGTTCGGCACGATCGATTCCTGGCTCGTCTGGAATCTGACCGGCGGGCCAAACGGCGGCCGCCACATCACCGACGTCACCAATGCCTCGCGCACGCAGCTGATGCATCTGCGATCGCTCGATTGGGACGGCGCCATCCTCGATCTCTTCGGCATTCCGCGCGCCTGCTTGCCCGAAATCATGTCGTCCTCCGAGCCGCTCGGCAGCGCGCGCGAGCCGCTCTCCGGCGTGCCTATCGCCGGCATTCTCGGCGACCAGCAGGCGGCGCTCTTCGGTCAGGCATGCCTCAAGCCCGGCGAAGCGAAGAACACCTACGGCACCGGCTGCTTCCTTCTGATGAATACCGGCGAGACGCCTTACCCCTCGACGCACGGACTGCTGACGACGCTCGGCTACAAGCTCGGCAACGCGCCGGCGGTCTACGCGCTCGAAGGCTCGATTGCGATTGCCGGCGCACTGGTGCAATGGCTGCGCGACAATCTGCAGCTGATCTCGACATCCAACGAAATCGAGACGCTGGCGCGTACCGTCGACGACAACGGCGACGTCTACATCGTGCCGGCTTTCTCTGGCCTTTATGCACCGCATTGGCGCGACGATGCACGCGGCGTGATCTGCGGGCTGACGCGTTTCGCGGGTCGCGGCCATATCGCGCGCGCGGCGCTCGAGGCGACCGCGTTTCAGACGCGCGAGATCATTACCGCGATGAGCGCCGATTCCGGCGTGCCGATCCGCGAGCTTCGCGTCGACGGCGGCATGGTGGTCAACGACCTGCTCATGCAGTTCCAGGCCGACCTCCTCGATGTTGCGGTGGTGCGCCCGCAGGTCATCGAGACGACGGCGCTCGGCGCCGCTTATGCCGCCGGCCTTGCGGTGGGCTATTGGTCGTCGCCGCAGGACATCAGCGACAATTGGGCCGTCGGCCATCGCTGGCATCCGCAGATGGGCGAAGCCCGGCGCGCCGAGCTCACGGCGGCGTGGGATAAGGCGGTCGCCCGATCGCTCGGGTGGATAGGCTCGGCCGAAACCACCTCGTGATCTTCCCGTTTTCCGCAAGCCGCGAGAAAGCCGTCCCGCATCAACGCTTGAGCTTGGCAATCAACGCGGGATCGTTACACTCCGGGACTATGCAGCCCGGGGAACGCGGGACAGCTGCCGGGGCGGGGATTGGGAGTGACGACGATCGAGCTTTCGGATGTAGCGCCGATCTTTGCCGAGCGCGCGAGCCATACGCCCGTGCCCGCTCCGTTAAGCAGGACCGCGCAAAACAGCCATACTTACGCGGCGCTCGACCTCGGCACTAATAATTGCCGCCTCCTTGTGGCGCGCCCGCATCACGATCGCACCCGTAACGGCGCGGACGGGCTGCGCATCGTCGACGCCTTCTCGCGCATCGTGCGGCTCGGCGAGGGCCTGCACCAGACGGGCGAGCTCGGCGCGGCGGCGATCGCTCGCACGCTCGATGCACTGGCCGTATGCCGCGCCAAGATGGAGCAGCGCGGCGTCACCCGCGCGCGCCTGATCGCGACGGAAGCGTGCCGCATGGCCGCCAATGGCGAGGAGTTCCTCGCCAGAATTCGCGACACGCTCGGCCTCGACCTCGAAGTCATCGAGCGCGAAGCGGAAGCGCGGCTTGCGGCGCTCGGCTGCGCGGCGCTCGCCGACTCCGACGCCGAAGGTGTGCTCATCTTCGATATTGGCGGCGGCTCGTCCGAGCTCATCTGGCTCGATCCCGCGCGCACGCATGCGACAGGCGGCGAGCGGGTCGATATTCGGCTGTGGACCTCGCTGCAGGTCGGCGTCGTGTCGCTCGCCGAGCAATTTGGCGGGATGGACGTGTCAGCGGCGACATATGACGCGATGGTGTCGCACGTCGCGCATTCGCTCGATGCGTTTCTGTGCCGCGCCAAGCTCGAGCGCCATTGCTCGCGCTTTCACCTGCTTGGCACGTCGGGCACTGTGACGACGATCGGCGGCGTGCATCTCAACCTTACCCGTTACGATCGCCGCCGCGTCGACGGATTGTGGATGTCGGCGGGCGACGTCAGCGCAACGATCGCACGGCTTAAGCGCATGTCTTACGCCGAGCGCGCGGCGCATGGCTGCATCGGGCTGGCGCGCGCCGACCTCGTGCTTGCGGGCTGCGCCATTCTGGAAGCGATCCGCCGCGCCTTTCCGGCGCCGCGGCTGCGCATCGCGGACCGGGGCCTCCGCGAAGGCATTCTGATCGAGCTCATGCGCGCCGACGGCGTCTGGGGCCGTCAGTGCGAGACGGTGGCGTGACGCCGAAGGGCGGCAGACAAAAATCCGGACGCGAGGGCGGACGATCGCTGAAGACGCGCGTCAAGATCGCGCGCAAACGGTCCCTCGCCTCGACGCTCTGGCTCGAGCGCCAGCTCAACGATCCCTATGTCGCGCGGGCGCGGCTCGAAGGCTTTCGTTCGCGCGCCGCGTTCAAGCTCATCGAGATCGACGACAAGTACCATTTGCTGAAACCCGGTCAGCGCATTGTCGATCTCGGTGCTGCGCCTGGCGGCTGGTCGCAGGTCGCTGCAAAGCGCGTCGGTGCGGCGGAAGGCAAGGGCCGCGTCGTCGGCATCGATCTCCTGCATATCGATGCGATCGCCGGCGCCGACTTTGCGGTGGTGGATTTCCACGAGGCGGATGCGCCGGTACGCTTGAAGCAGATGCTCGGCGGGCCTGCCGACGGCGTTCTCTCCGACATGGCCGCCAACGCGACCGGACATCGCAAGACCGATCATTTGCGGATCGTCGCGCTAGCGGAATTGGCCGCCGAGTTCGCGCGCGAGGTTTTGTCTCCGGGCGGCTTCGTTCTCGCGAAAGTGCTGCAGGGCGGCACCGAAGGCGAACTGCTCGCGAGCTTGAAACGCGATTTCGCCAAGGTGCAGCACGTGAAGCCCGCGGCGAGCCGCGCCGATTCCGCCGAGCTTTATGTGCTCGCGACGGGGTTTCGAGAACCGCGCCGTCCGAAAGTATCTGCTGCTTAAAGGCCACGCGGTACTTCGAAGAACAGGTACTCCGCAAACGGCCCTACATTGCGCGCTCGTGGTGCATTGACGTGCTCAGAGGACCTATCCGGCGGGAGGTGCAAGAGGATGGCCTGATTCGGTTCTGGGGCAGGGTTCTGATACCAGGAGAATCTCGACACCGGTTGCTTCGGGTCATCACGCTTGAAGACGGAGAGACGATCCACAACGCGTTCTTTGATCGAAACTTCCAGGAGAACCAACGATGAGGCTGCATTACTATCCCGAGACGGACAGCCTATACATCGAATTGAAGAGCACACCCGGCGCGGAGACGCGGGAGATCGTTGAAGGGCTTACCGTTGACCTCGACGCCAGCGGCGATGTCGTCGGCTTTGATATCGACCGCGCGTCACGTAAGTTTGATCTGTCAAAGATCGAAACGATTGCGCTTCCTGCTGCGACCGCCGCCTAGTGAACGCTGGGCGCGCCTATCCGGCCCCGTACGCCTCACGTCACCTCGAACCAGCCGCACAAGCCGCTGATCTGATGCTCGATCACATCGCAATGAATTGCCCATTTGCCGGGATTATCGGCGACGAAGGCGACATGCTTCGTGCGCCCTTCGGCGACGATCACGGCGTTTCGCCAATAAGGCTCCCAGCCGTCATCTAGGTCATGCAGCAGACGCACAACATGGCCATGCACGCGCATATTCTGCGTGACCAGCGTCTTGTTGACGAAGCCGAGCGATACCGGTGTGCCGCGCTTCACCGAGAAAAGCGGCTTGCCGTCGAAACCGCCCGGCGCGCCGTTCAGTCTCCACAAAGTCTTCGCTCCCGGCAGCATGCGCGGGCTGCCGCCTTCGACCACGATATCAAGCTTCTTCGCCTCCGCGAGCCTGATCTCAGCCGGCAGAAGCGGATTGAGCGGCAGCGCCGCGATTGCCGGCCGCGCGGCGCGCTTCGCACCCTGCGTTTTAAACAGGAGAAGATCGCGATCGGGTTCATTGGTCCCGCGCAGGATGATCTTAGCGCCGTCGCTCTCGCTCTCGGGCAAGTCGAACATCAGATCGAAACGCGCACCCGGTCCGACCGGAATCGTGCGCCTGACCGGCTCGAACGGATCGCAGGGTTGGCCGTCGATCGCCAGGATCAGCGGCTTGAACCCCTCGAAGCTCACGAACATGAAGCGTGCATTGGCGACATTGGCGAGCCGCAATCGTATGCGCGAGCCAGGCGCGAAAATTTCGGAGATTGGCGCCGCTTGCGTGTTCGCCGTTACCAGCGAGCCTATTCGTCCGGCACCGCCGACATCCGCCGGATTGCCGAAATCCTGAACGAGCTGCCCCTGCTCATCGAGGCGCCAATCGTCGATGAGCAACGCAAAATCGCGATCGACCTCCGGTGGTGACGGCTCGTCGGCGATCAGCAAACCATAAAGGCCGCGCGCAAACTGCTCGCTCGTGAACGGCGCGACATAGGGACGATAAAGATAGAGGCCGCCATCCCGCACCTTGAAGCGATAGTCGAAACTCGTTCCCGGCATGACCGGCTTTTGCGTCAGCCCGACGACTCCATCCATTGCATTGTCGATCCGAACGCCATGCCAATGCAGGCTGGTCGGTTGATCGAGCTTGTTGACGAGGCGAACCGCGATTTCCTCGCCGGCTTTGGCGCGAAGCACGGGCCCGGGGACTTGGCCGTCATATCCCCACACCTCGGTCTCGCCGGCGGGATTAGGCAAAATACGCCGGTGCGATTTCCGCGCTTCGAGAATGCGCATGCCCTCGGGCGCGACATCGCCTTGCTGCGGCGGCGTCTCGGCGCGCGAGGTGAGAGGAACAAGACTCGCTGCCACACCTCCAATCAATGTGCGGCGGGTGAAATCGGCTCTCATCAGCGCTAACGTTCGATCGGCTCGCCGGCGGCGGCCCATTCGAGCATGCCGCCGCCAAAATGCGCGCGAACATCGTCGCGGCCATAGCTTTGTGCGATCGCCAGCGCTTTGGCAGAGCGATTGCCGGAGCGGCAGTGCAGGACGACGCGCATCCCCGCTTCGCGCGGCAGCTCGTCGGGATCGAATGACGACATCGGATGCAGGGTCGCGCCGGCGATATGACCGGCGTCCCATTCATTCGGCTCTCGCACATCGACGAGCAGGATCGAGCCGTCGGCGAGCCCGCGCTTCAATTCATCGAGCGTGACATTCTCGATGACCGGAGAACCACTATTGTTCATTCGTTAGGTCCAGTGTCCGAGACGAGTTCTATAGGCTTTTGTCGCATTGAGAAAGCGGCCATCATGCCGCTTCAGCCCTGTCGCTTCACAAAGGCGGTGATGTTAACCTTCTCCCATATTTCCGCGGCGAAAAACGGATCGGCGCGATTGAACGCTTCGACAGTGGCGCGATCCGCCGCTTCCAAAATCATCAAGCTGCCGATCATCGTCTTGCCGTCATCGGCGACAAGCGGGCCGGACATGAAGATCGACACACCATACGGCGACGTATCGGCGAGGAAGCCCTTATGTGCCTCGTAATTGCTGAGCCGCTTTGGCAGCGCGCCGTCTTTGTCGAATGCATGCAGGACGAAGAACATCTGGTCTCGCAAAAGCAGTGCAGATCTGGAGTTTGGTCGAAAGCTTTACTGCGGACTGAGCGGAGCCGCCACTGCTGCGTGGTGCCGCGGCAAGCATCCGAAGCCCCGCCGGCGATGACGGCTAAGCCTTTGCCGGCCATGGCGGATTGCCATCGGGTCTGCTTAGATCAGATAAGACCCAAAGCGGAAAGCCATGGCAAACGACATCACCCCCGACCTGAAATCGAGCGCGCTGGCCTACCATCGCAATCCGAAGCCCGGGAAGCTGGAAATCCAGGCGACCAAGCCGCTCGGCAATCAGCACGATCTCGCGCTCGCCTATTCCCCCGGCGTCGCCGCCGCATGCCTGGCGATCGCCGAGAATGCGACAGAAGCGGCAAGCCTGACGGTCCGTCAAAACTTGGTGGCGGTGCTGTCGAACGGCACCGCGGTGCTCGGCCTCGGCAATATCGGCCCGCTCGCCTCGAAGCCAGTGATGGAAGGCAAGGCCGTTCTGTTCAAGAAATTCGCTGGGATCGACGTCTTCGATATCGAAGTCGCCGAGACCGACGTCGACCGTCTCGTCGACGTCGTTGCGGCACTCGAGCCGACATTCGGCGGCATCAATCTCGAGGACATCAAGGCGCCGGAATGCTTCGAGGTCGAGCGCAGATTGCGCGAGCGCATGAACATTCCGGTCTTCCATGACGACCAGCACGGAACGGCGATCATCGTCGGCGCGGCGGTGCTCAACGGGCTCGAATTCGCCGGCAAAAAAATCGAGAACGCCAAAATCGTGACGTCCGGCGCAGGCGCCGCGGCAATCGCTTGCCTCAATCTCCTGCTCGAACTCGGTGCCAAGCGCGAGAACATCACCGTCACCGACATCGAGGGCGTCGTCTACAAGGGCCGCACCGTGCTGATGGACCAATGGAAGGGCGCGTTCGCGCAGGAGACGCGCGCGCGCAAGCTCGCCGACGTGATCGATGGCGCCGATATTTTCCTCGGCCTTTCCGCCGGCGGCGTCTTGAAGCAGGACATGGTGGCGCGCATGGCGGAGCGGCCACTGATCATGGCGCTCGCCAATCCCAATCCCGAGATCGAGCCGGCCGATGCTTTTGCCGTGAAGCCGGACGCGATGATCTGCACCGGACGCTCGGATTATCCGAACCAGGTCAACAACGTCCTCTGCTTCCCCTACATTTTCCGCGGCGCGCTCGATGTTGGCGCCAGCACGATTGACGAACCGATGAAGCTCGCGGCGGTGCGCGCCATCGCGCAGCTTGCGCATGAGGCGCCCTCCGACGTGGTGGCGCGCGCTTACGGCGGCGTGTCGCGCCTCTACGGCAAGGACAATCTCATTCCCTCGCCCTTCGATCCGCGGCTGATCCTGCGCATCGCGCCGGCAGTTGCGAAAGCGGCAATGGAGTCCGGCGTCGCCAAGCTGCCGATCTCCGATTTCGATGCCTATGACGAGCGGCTGCAGCGCTTCGTGTTCCGCTCCGGGTTTATCATGAAGCCGCTCTTGCAGGCAGCACGCGACAACCCGATGCGCGTTATCTATGCCGAGGGCGAGGACGAGCGCGTTCTGCGCGGCATACAGACGGTCGTCGAAGAAGGCATCGCCAAACCGATCCTGGTCGGGCGCCCGGATGTGGTCGAATCGCGTCTGACGCGCTTCGGCCTGTCGATCCGGCCGGGCAAGGACTTTCACCTTGTCGACCCTAACAATGATGCGCGTTATCGCGATTATGTCACGACCTACCTCGAAGTCGCCGGGCGGCACGGTATCACGCCGAGTCTCGCGCGGACGCTGGTACGTACCAGCACCACGGTTATTTCGGCGCTGGCGGTCCGACGTGGCGATGCCGATGCAATGCTGTGCGGATTGGAAGGACGCTTCAATCTGCACCGGCGTCATATCGAGCACATCATCGGCATGGTGCCCGGCGCGACGTCGCTCTATGCAATGAGCTTGATGATCACGAGCCGCGGCGCGTTCTTCATGACCGACACCCATGTTCACGAAAACCCATCGGCGGAACAGATCGCCGAGATGGCGGTCATGTCGGCGGCCCATGTCCGCCGCTTCGGCATCGAGCCGAAAATCGCGTTGCTCGCGCATTCCGATTTCGGCTCGCATGACGATCGCTCGTCGCGCAAGATGCGGGAAGCGCTCGCGCTGGTGTGCGCGCGCGCGCCGGAGCTGGAGATTGACGGCGAGATGCAGGCCGACACGGCGTTGTCGCAAGCAACGCGCGATCTTGTTCTGCCGACCTCGAGGCTGAAAGGCGAGGCGAACGTGCTGGTCATGCCGAATCTCGATTCGGCCAACATCGCCTTTCAGATGGCGAAGGTTGTTGCCGATGCGCTGCCGGTCGGACCGATCCTCATCGGCGTGGCGCAGCCAGCGCATATTCTGACGCCCTCGGTGTCAGCACGCGGCATCGTCAACATGACGGCGATCGCGGTCGCCGAGGCACAGGCGGAACAAGACAACGTGCACCGCCTCGCCGCGCAGTGAAGCGCGGGCAGCGCTAAGCCGGGACGCGCGCGCGCTCGATCGCCGCCTCGCCGCGCCGCTCGGCGGAGCGTGCCGCCTTGCGCACGATCATGTGCACGAAATGCAGCTTGCCCATCACTGAGGGGGTCAGCACGAAGGGATAGACGTCGGACAGGCCCATCGAGCGGTTGATCTCGTTGACGGCTTCCGTCAGCGGCACCCAGGCTTTTAACAGCGCGTCGAAATCGTCTTCGCGGTAAGGGTCTTTCAACGCGCGGCCGCTGAGCTTACCTAAGCCAAGCGGCAGATCGGCCGCGGTGTCGAGCGTCGCGACGATGTGGATGAAATGGGCGAAACATTCCGCCCAGTCTTCCCAGGGATGCGACGTCGCATAAGCGCTGATGAAATTCTGGCGCCAGCCCTGCGCCGGACCGTTGTCGTAATGGCGCTGCAGCGCCTTGGCGTAGTCGGCGCGCTCATCGCCGAATAGCGCGCGGAACGCCGGGAGATCGGGTGAGTCGCGCAGCAGAATGTCCCAGTAATGGTGGCCGATCTCGTGACGGAAATGCCCGACCAACGTGCGATAAGGCTCGTGCATCTGCGCGCGGCGCGCCTCGCGTTCGGCATCGTCGGCTTCGGCGATGTTGAGCGTGATCTCACCCTCATCGTGACCGGTCAGCACTTTCGCGCCGGGATACTCGGTGAGGAACTGGAAGACGATGCCGTGCGCGGGGTCTTCCGCCCGGCTCTTTACCGGCAGACCGAGCCGCAACAGATCGTAGATCAAGCGATGTTTGGCGCTCTCGATCTTCCGCCACAGAACGAGATTGCCGGGCTCATTGAGATTGGGAACGATGCCGTTCAACTTGCAGGCAAGACAGAAATCGCCAGCGCCATCGTCGACGCTCCAATTGCAGGCAAGCTCCTGCCGATTGGCGCAATCGCGCGTGCCGGCTTGCGCCACCATCGTCATCTGATGCGCGTCGAAAGATAGCGGCGTCTTGCAGCGCTCGCAGAAATAATTCTCGAAATAGACGCGCTGCCCGCAATTCGGGCACCTGAATTGACGCATGGGGATCCGCGGAAGCGTAGCTGCGAGCTGCGTGAACGCAACGCGGCTAATTCACCATCGTTCCGCGGAGCGGCACAGCATCGTGGGCGGCGCGATGCCGCTCATGTGCTGGCTTAATTGCGCAAATAAGCGTCGCGGCGGTATTCGATCAGGCCTTCGGAGGTGATGACCACCCACTTGCCGGCCTGCTTCTCGATCGAGGTGACCTTGCCGGCGCCGGGAATGCCGCGGCCGGGCCACACCTCGCGCAGCCCGTCCGGACCTTCGATCAGCGCGACGCCATCGGCAACTTCGCGCAGCACGTAGTTCTGGATGACTTTCGGCCTGATCTCGACCTTCTGCCCGGCCGCCGCGATATCGGCGGGTGTCGGCAGGGCATGCGGGTCCGGTAGTGCTACCGGCTTCGGCGGCTCGGATTTCTGCACGGCAGCGACCGGCATGGGATCGGCGACCTGCCGCTCCAGCCGGTCGATCCGCTCGACGATTTTCTCGAGGCGCGGCTGGTCGGCGTATTTCGGAGACTGAGCCACCTGCGCGATCGCGTTCGCCGTGTCGGCGCGCGCCGTGGTCAGGTTTTCCTTGAGGCTTTCGACACTGGCGCGCAGCGAACGCAATTCCTGCGCCTGCCGCGCCTGGTCTGGATTGGACTTCAGCGCATCGACCTGCGTCCGCACCGTACGAAGCTCGTCCTTGAGACGGGCGATTTCGCGGGTCTGTGTCGATGCCAGAGCGACTTCGCGCTTCCATGGCAACGCGGCGGCGACATTGACGCTCACACCTTGTGCAGCGGCGGTATCGCCGCTCCGCTCGAACCCGAGCTGCGTCCCGGCATAGGAGCCGAGCCCAAGCGCCAGGACCATTCCGGCGGCCAGTGCCCCATGTCGTTTGATGAAGCTCGGTTTGGTCCCCGCAGCAGCCGGTTTGCGCTGCTCCGAGGCGGGCGGCAGAACGGAGATGGCGCGTGGCGCGGCCGGATGCCCCGGGGTGGCGGGCGCGGCCGGGAGCGGCGAGGGCGTCGCGGCGAGAGCTGCAGCCGGCATCGGCGAGGGCACTGGCTTTATCTCCGGCTTTCTTTCGGATTCAGCCGCCGGTGCGGCTTTGATGTCAGCGACAGTCGCGGCGGCGGCCGCCGATTCCGGTTTTGCCTTGCGGCGGCGGCGGGGGCGCGGCGCCGGCTCGGCGACTGCATCGACCGCCACTCCACTCTGCGGCGCGGCGGATACGGCGGCGTTTTCGAGGTCCATCCCTCGGGCTCCTCATGAGCAAAATTGCAACACGAGGAGAAATTGGCGCGATTGAGTTAACTCCGCGTTACGCCAGAGCAAAACCGGAACGAGGGTTAAGAGACGGTTTCCGCCGGCGTTCGGCCAAGCATTTTCAAAACAATATCTGCGAGTTCCGCGTGGCCGAACGGTTTTTGCAAGACGAGCTCGCCTTTGAGTTCGCTCGTCTCCGCGTGACCCGTGATAAAAACGATCGGCAGTTCCGGGCGATCCTTGCGCAGCCGCGCGGCGAGTTTCGGCCCGTCGGCCCCCGGCATAACCACATCGGTGATGACGAGATCGAGCGCTTCCGGCGCATGGGCGAGCGCAAACGCAATTTCCGCAGTTGGCGCCTCGATGATCGTGTAGCCGAGATCGCGCAGGAACGACGCGGTCAGCGGCCGCACCTGCTCATCGTCATCGACGAGCAGGATGACGGCACGGCCATGCAGGTTCGGATCGATCTGCGCAACGGGCTCTTCGCCGAGAACGGGCGCGCGCGGCAGGACGAGCGAAACTTTCGTGCCGACGCCGGACTGGCTATCGATGAGAAGCGCACCGCCGGATTGCTCGGCAAACCCGTGCGCCGTCGCAAGGCCGAGCCCGGTGCCGCTGCCCCTCGGCTTCGTCGTGAAAAACGGCTCCGTCGCGCGCGCCGCGATATCAGGGGCCATGCCGCTGCCGGAATCCTCGATCGCGAAGACGACGTGCGGGCCGAGCCGCAGGCGTTCGCTGCGGAACTCGCGTTCCTCGTTGCGAACCGAGACACGCACGCTGCCTTTGTGGCCCTTCATTGCGTCGCGCGCATTAAGAACGAGATTCAGCAACGAGACTTCCAGCCGCTGCCGATCGACGACGATTGGCGAACATGCCTCGTCAATGTCGATTTCGCAGGAAATGTCGGTGCCGACGGCGTGACGCACGAGCGGCGCCATGTCTTTCATGAGCTCCGCCGGCTCGACGCGCGCCGGCTTCAGTTCTTCGCGCCGAGCAAATCCCATGAGCTGGCGCACGAGGCCGGCGGCACGCTCCGCGGCACTCTCGCCGTGCCGCACGAATTCCAGAACTTGTTCGTCGGAGGTGCGCCGCTTGATCATCCGATAGGTGCCGAGCACCGCGGCAAGCACGTTGTTGAAGTCGTGCGCGATGCCGCCGGTGAATTGGCCGAGCGCCTCGATCTTCTGCGCCTGAACGAGTGCGGCTTGCGCCTCTTCGCGCCGGCGCATTTCGCCGGCGAGCTCACGCGCGGCGTCTGCCAACGCCTGTGTGCGGCGGGCGACCTTGTCTTCGAGCTCGTCGTTGAGATGCTCCAGCATTTCGGCTTGGCGGCGCTCTTCGGTGATGTCGCGCGCGATCGCCAGGATGCGCTCCGGCTTCTTGCTGCGCGTATCCAAAACCGGCGTGATCTGGATATCCCACCAACGCTTGGTGCCCTTGAATGTCGGCAGGAGAGCGGTGAGCCGCGAACGCTTTCCCTTGCGTGCATCTTCGACAGCGCGACGGAATTCCGGCTGGTCATCGCGCGGCAGGAAATCCGTCCAGGTGCGGCCGAGCAGCGGTTCGAGACCGTCGATCTCCATCGCGCGGAGACCAGGACCGTTCATGAAGATCAGCCGGCCGGAAAGATCGAGCACCTTGATGCAGTCGGCGCTGCTTTCGAGAATGCCGCGCAAGAACGCTTCGCTTTCACTAAGCTCGATTTCGGCGCGACGCTGCTCGGTAATATCCTGTGCGACGCCGATCATGCGCGCCGCCTCCGGCTGCTCGCGATCGAAAACGCGAGCGCGTGAGGCAATCCAACGCCACTCGCCCGTATCGGATTGCAGTCGGAACACCGCGTCGTAATAGGGATATCCCTCGCGCACCGCACGCAATTTGTCGGCAATCATCTCGCGATCGTCGGGATGGACGAGGCCGAGCAACTGGTCCCGGTGATGCGGCGTGCTTAGTGCCGATGGCAGGCCTTCCGCGATACCGCCGTGCCAACGGCCGATTCCAGATGCGAGCTCGCGCTGCCATGTCGCTAAGCGCGCGCCTTCCAACGCCAATCGCAGGTGCTCTTCTTTGTCGCGAAGCTCAGCCTGTGCGCGATGCAGGTCATCGATGTCGAGCGCGGTGCCGATCCAATCGACAACGGCACCGGCTGATTTCCGCGGCACGAGCGTGAAGCGGTGATGGCGCCATTCGCCATCCATACGCGCAAGCCGCGCCTCGAACGTAAACGTCTCACCCTGCCGCAGGCCCTTTCCGAAGGCGCTACGGGAGAGCGCACGATCGTCGGGATGGACGTGGCGAAACCCGTCGTCGTCGAGCGCGCCGAAGCCGCCGAGATAACCGGAGAGGGTGGCATTGATGTAGCTGACGGTCCCATCCGGCGCCATCGTCCAGACGAGCTGCGGCAGCGAATCCGCAAGCAGCCGGTAGCGCGACTCACTTTCCGCCACTGGCTGCTGTTTTTCGGCGGGCGCCTGCGTCGCAAATGGCAGACGCGACGCGAACCGGCCGACACGATCCCAACATCGCAGGTGAAAGGCGGGAGAGGACAGACTCATAAAAATTCGCCGCGATGACTTGCGCTCGATCATGCTTCCGCGCACCCGCGCAAAAGGGCGACCCTCCCAAGAAGCGAGCCAAATGCCTCAAGTCAGATGATGCCACAGGTTCCGGAGCAAGGGCAAGACAAGGACGCCGCGCCGCAAGCGCGGTTAACGATCAGCCGCGCGCGAGCGCCGCGTCGATCATACGCAAGGTCGGGCTGTCGTCGGACCAATTCACTTCGCGCCGCACGATCCGCAAAATCCACAAAAGCGAGTCGCGCTCGGCGCGCAGCTGCACGGATTCGTCGAGATTGCTGTCGCTTTGAACCGCCGGACGCTTGACGACCTGTAACTCCGGGCCGCGGCGTGTCTTCGCATCGCCTGCACTCGGATCGGGCAAGTTCTTCCGCATCGGTTCCCCTCGCGAACGGCAGTAACGGCTCGGTTCAAGCTCGTTTTACTGATTTCGAATCGCGAATAGTCCCCGATCTGGGCGGAATCTACGCTGCAAGCTTGGCTGTAAGCCAATTTGCTCGTGGTGTGACTTTAACACCGCACTTCCGGCTGCTCTGGAAGCAAATGCCGGGCGACCGCTTCGGCGATGTCGTCGATCATGAAGGGCTTTTGCAGGTAGGCAGCGAAAGCTCCAGCGCGGGCGCGTACCGTCGTTTCCGGCAGCGAGGTCATGATGATCACCGGGATGCCGATAAGCTCCGGCTCGCGTTTCATCCAGGCGATCAGCGCCGGCGCGTCCATGATCGGCATCAGGAAATCGGCGACGACCAGATCGACGCGCTCGTTTTTCAGCAGTGCTTCGGCTTCGCGGCCGTTGCCGGCGACAAGCGTGCGATATCCCTCGTCGCGCAGGATCGCGCTCAGCACTTCCGCAAGCGCCCATTCGTCATCGACGATGAGGATCGTTCGCAATTTGAAATCCAGCACTCACCGAAAGGAGAAGCCGTCCTCGCTTGACTTCATGGATGAAGCCGAATGTGCTCTGGCACGAGAAATCGGCATATCAAAGGCCGAGAAAACGACAGCTGGGAGAAGAAGCGGGCATGACACGTAGTCCGATGCGTGCCGCAATGGTCGGCGCGGCGCTTGTCATGAACATCGCTGGAGTATTCGGCGCGTCGGCGGAGACGAAGACCGTCCGCATCGCCAAGCAGTTCGGCATATCCTATCTGCCGATCACCATCATGGAGAGCGAAAAGCTTCTGGAGAAACACGCCAAGGCCGCGGGGCTCGACGTGCAGCCACAATGGATCCAGTTCACCAGCGGCGCGCCGATGAACGACGCGATCATTTCCGGCAATCTCGATTTGGCCTCCGGCGGCGTCGGTCCGATGATCACGATCTGGGGCAAAACCCGCGGCTCATATGGAATCAAGGGTATCGCCGCCCTCAATGCAATGCCGCTTTATCTCGTCAGCGTGAATCCGAAGGTGAAGTCGATCGCCGATCTGAGCGATGCCGACAGGATCGCGCTGCCGGCGATTAAGACTTCGATTCAGGCTTTGACCTTACAGATGGCGGCGGAGAAGGCTTTTGGTGCGGGCCAGCAATACAAGCTCGATGCGCTGACCGTCTCGATGGGCCATCCCGACGCGCAAGCCGCGATGCTCGGGGAAAAATCCGGCATCAATGCGCATTTCGGCTCGGCGCCTTTCATGTATCAGGAACTCAACGATCCGCGTGCACACAAAATCCTCGACTCTTATGAGGTAATGGGAGGACCGCACACGTTCAACGTCGTCTGGGCGACGACGAAATTCCACGATGAAAATCCAAAGCTCGTCCACGCGTTCATCGCCGCGCTGAGCGATGCGGAGAAGATATTGCGCGACGAACCGGCGCGGGCCGCGGCGATCTATGTCAAGCTCGACAAGTCGAAAATAGACGTCGCCGAAGTCGAGCGCATGATCCGTTTGCCGGAAAACGAATGGACGATCGTGCCGAAGAACATCATGGCCTATGCCGATTTCATGCACCGCGTCGGTGCGCTCTCGGTGCAGCCCGCGAGTTGGAAGGATTTGTTCTTCCCTGAAGTCGCCGACTTGCCGGGAAGCTGATAGCGGCTTGAAGCAGTCGCGGCTTCGAGCTTTGTAAGCCGCGATGGTCGCCGATATTCCGCTGCAAAACCTGGTTGTCTTCTGGGTCGGCGCTTTTCTCCGCGCCTTCGCCGCCGGCGGCGCCGGGTTTGCCTTCGCGCTCGCCGCCTCGGCGGTCTGGCTGCACCTGCTCGATCCGCTGCACACGACGGCGATGGTCGTCGCCTCCGGCACGCTTGTCCACGGCATCCTGATCTGGCCGATCCGCCGTTCGATCGAGATGGCGCGGCTCTGGCCTTTCATTGCCGGTGCGGCATTCGGCATTCCGCTCGGCGTCGCGCTGCTGTCGCATACGCGGCCCGACATCACTCGCACCGCGATCGGCGGCTTCCTGGTGGCTTACGGACTCTATGCTCTGACCGCACCGCAGCTGCCTTATTTCGGTCGCGGCGGGCGAGCCGCCGACGCGCGCGTTGGGTTTGCCGGCGGTATCCTTGGCGGGCTCGGCGGCTATTCCGGCGTGCTGCCGACTATTTGGACGCAGATACGCGGCTGGCCGAAAGAGGTGGCGCGCGGCGTCTACCAGCCGTTCATCGTCTTCGCCCAGGTGGGGACGCTGTTGCTCATCGGCGCGATCACGGTCGACCGCGCCGGCATTCTGCTCTTCGCGTCGACCCTTCCGGGGTTGGCGCTCGGCGCGTGGCTCGGTCTGCGGGTCTACGGTCACCTGAACGACCGGCGCTTCCGGCAGGTGCTCTCGGTTCTGCTCTTATTGTCCGGTCTGACGCTTTTCGCTTAGAGTTCAGGCCGAACGGGCCGAGTACGTGACATGCAGACAGTCGAAGCCGCCCAACAGCCGAACGGCAAAGAGACGGATACGGGGCCGATCGTCGAGCTCGTCGACGTCAACAAATGGTACGGCAATTTTCATGTTCTGCGGAACATCACGCTGTCGGTGCGCCGCGGCGAGCGCATCGTGATCTGCGGGCCTTCGGGCTCGGGCAAATCGACGATGATCCGCTGCATCAATCGCATCGAGGAGCATCAGAGCGGCCGCATCACCGTCGACGGGATCGAGCTCAATAACGACGTGACGCGGATCGAGGAAGTGCGCCGCGAGGTCGGCATGGTATTCCAGCAGTTCAATCTGTTCCCGCATCTGACCATTCTCGAGAACTGTACGCTGGCGCCGATCTGGGTCCGCAAAATGCCACAGAAGCAGGCCGAGGACCTCGCAATGCATTACCTGAAGCGGGTGAAAATCCCGGAACAGGCGAATAAATATCCAGGCCAGATGTCCGGCGGTCAGCAGCAGCGCGTCGCAATCGCGCGGGCGCTCTGCATGAATCCGAAAATCATGCTGTTCGACGAGCCGACCTCGGCGCTCGATCCGGAGATGGTGAAGGAGGTGCTCGATACGATGGTGTCGCTCGCCGAAGACGGCATGACCATGCTTTGCGTGACGCACGAGATGGGTTTTGCGCGGCAGGTCGCCAATCGCGTGATTTTCATGGATGGCGGCGAGATCATCGAGATCAACTCGCCCGACCGCTTCTTTGCCAATCCGCAACACGAGCGGACAAAATTGTTCCTGAGCCAAATCCTGCATTAATTTTTCGCCATCGAGCTTGGCCGGTCGGAATCCCGCCACAAAGACCGGGCTGAATTCAAACGCTCGTTTGAAAGGGATTGGTCCCATGGCGCTGCGAAGTGGGATTTTCGGCTCGTTGGCAGGTGGCCTGCGCAGGTTTGCCGGCCAGGTGACGGTATCGGTGGCGGCGACGGTCTGCGCCACCGCGATTTACGGGCACATCGTCTCGGAGCGTGTCGCGTTTCAGGCACAGCCGGAGCCGGCCGCCTCGGTTTCGCTGGCCCGCGTCAGCGGCGGCGTGATCGGCGTGCAGACGCTCGCCTATTATCCCGAGCACCTTGCCACCCTGGACAGTCTCGCGCGCTTCCATCCGGTTTCGGCGACACGGACGGCGGAGCTTGCAACCGAGCTGCGCTCGGCGCGGATCGCCGCTCTGTCCGATGCGGCGAAGCCGCGCCACATCGCTGCGGTCGAGGTTATGCCGCCAATGCGGCCCACGACCCTGGCACAGGTTGACGTGCTTCCGCCGCGCCGGCCGGCGGCGCAGGCGTCCGCCCCCGTAATCGTCGCGGCAAATCCGGCGCCCCCGGCTTCGCATGGCGCGAAAATCTGGGGCCTGGAGTTGCCGCACTTCGTGCCGACCGGTGCGGCCGTCATCGATAAGTTTGCGTTGATGAAGGACAGGATCGGCGGCCTGATTCATGTCTCGTCCCGTTGAGGGCACAAGAGACAGCCTGATCAAAGCCGCCATCGACGTTTTCTCGGCCAAGGGTTTCGAGGGCGGCTCGGTCCGCGAGATTACCCAGGCGGCGAAGGCCAACCAGGCGGCGATCAACTACCATTTCGGCGGCAAGGAAGGCCTTTACCGCGAGGTCCTGAAGGCATCCATCCAAGCCTTCGCCGAGCTAAGTCCGCTCGATATGGGCCGGCTCGCCGAAATGGATGGGCCGCAGGCGGTCGAAGCCTTCATCCGCACGCAGCTCAAGGCGCTGAACCGCCGCGACCAGCTCGGCCGCTTCCTGCGCATTTTCACCTGGGAGACGCTGTCGCGCAGCGAAGTTTTCACCGAGTTTCTTGCGAGCGAGAAATTGCCAATCTTCGGGGTCGCCGAGCTGATCGTGCGGAAATTCTTGCCTGGCACGACCGAGCGAAACGATCTGTGGATCGCGATCTTCTGGCTGTTGTCGCAGATCGAAACCTTCATCCGGCCCGATCGTCTCGAGCGGCCGCCTTACAGCTTGAAGGTCGATGATAGTTTTGTCGATCGACTCGGCGAGCGGCTCACGGCCATGACGGTCGCGGCGCTAGCTGCTTTTGGCGCGGATCAGCGCCGCAGGCTCTCGCCGGCGAGCCACGCGGCGCCGTCATTGTAAAGCCGCTCGACCTCCAGCCCGTCGAGACCGGGCATATCCGGCATCACCTTGTAGCCGATCTTTGTCTGGAGATAGGCGAGATGCCGATAGCCCTCGGGAAACTGCTTGAGCAGGATCTCATCGAGTTCGAGCCGCACGCCGGGATCGACCGAATCGAGCCGGTCCGTCTCGTAGATTGGCTGGCGCAACACCATGCCCCGGCGGCCGTCCCGCTTTTCCAGGAAATCGTAAAAGCGGCCGGTGCAGACCTCGTCGCAGACGATGCCCTCCACCGGCGCCCGTTGCGAGATCGTCATCTTGCTCTGGGCAATCGCGCGCGGGCCAGCGATGTCGATCGACATGCCGCCCAGGAAATGAAGGATGCGCACGCCCCGCTCGTAGCCGTCGCGGCTCACTTCAACGAACTCGTCGGCCGTGCCCCGGAACCACGTCGCCATCATCCGACCGTCCTCATGCCAGACGGTGCGGAAGCGATCCCACATGTGCGCGTCCCGCCAGATGGCCCAGTTCTCGATGAAGTCGCGGATGATCAGCCGGTCGGGGTCCACCCCGGTGCCGGCTTCAGGCATGGCCGGCGGCGGCCGAGAGATGTCCGGGGTCGATGCCGATCCGGCGCAGCGCTCGCTCGTATTTGAGTTCGATCGGCGTGTCGAAGACCAGCGCCGGGTCGGCCGGACAATTCAGCCAGCCGTTATGCTGGATTTCCGTTTCGAGCTGGCCGGCGGCCCAGCCGGCATAGCCGAGCGCCAGGATGGCGCGGTCCGGTCCCGCCCCTTTGGCGATGGCGCGCAGGATGTCGACCGTTGCGGTCAGCGACACGCCGTCGTCGATCGGCAAGGTCGAGTTGTCGATGAAGTAATCGGCGGAGTGCAGGACGAAGCCCCTTCCCGTCTCGACCGGCCCGCCTTTGAGCACGCGAACCGCCTCCGCCCGCTTCGGCAAGCGGATCGATTCCTCGGGCGCGATCACCTCGAGCTGCACCAGAAGCTCGGGAAAGCTCACTTTCGAGGCGGGCTGATTGACAATGATTCCCATCGCGCCGTCCTCGGAGTGGGCGCAAAGATAGATCACGGCTCGCGCAAAGCGGTTGTCGCCCATGCCTGGCATGGCGACCAGCATCTGTCCGTCGAGGAAACTCGACGCGCGCCGAACTGTCTCGAAGGGTCTCATCGAACCCATCGTATGTCTCGCCTCACAGCTTCACAAGGCGGCTAACGGAATTGTGAGAGGACGACCCCGTCAGACGCTGGTCGAGCAACCCGTGACAGAATACGAATGTTCCATGCCGATGACATTGATCCGCATGCAGGTTCTGTTCCTGGCCTTGACCGGGCTGGGCTCAACCCTCACCACGGCGAGAGCCGAGGACAGCGCTTCGGCCTGGGCAACCGGCTCGAAATCGGCGGCGCGGCTCATTGCCGCGCCGGCTGACGCGCAAAGTGCCTACCGCGCGGGCATCGAGATCAAGCTTGCGCCGAACACCATCACCTATTGGCGCTCGCCGGGCGAATCCGGCGTGCCGCCGGTTTTCGAGTTCTCGCATTCTTCAAACTTGCGCAGCGTCGACGTGAGTTTCCCGGCGCCGAAGCGCATCAATGAAGACGGCAGCGACATCTATGGGTACGATACGGATGTCGTGTTGCCGATCCGCGTCGAGCCGCAGGAACGCGGCAAGCCGGTCGATCTCGTTCTCAATCTCGACTATGCGGCTTGTGAAAAAATCTGTCTGCCGGTTCGCGCGAAGCTAGAGCTATCTCTGCCGGCGAAGGATGCCGGCAGCGCCGCGACCCTTGCCGCGGCCGAAGCTGCCGTGCCGCGACGGCTTTCCCAGACCGAAATTGCGCGCGATGTGATCATCGCGCCTGTGCCTGGCGCTGACAAACCCACCTGGCGCCTGATCTGGGGCGGTGGGCCGGCGCAGGACCTCTTTGCCGAAGCGCCAGACCTGTTCTTCATCGAAACCAAGCGCGCGGGTGAGGGTTTTCTCGTCGCCGTCGCCGACCACCCGAAAGATATGGCGGTGCCTGATCAGCCGGTGCGCTTCACGATCACCGGACCGGAGTCGGTCGATTTCGCGCTGCATCTCGACGGGCGCGCCGCGACGCCATAGGTTCGCCCGCGAACACGCGAGTGGCCTTCCCGGAGTGCACGATGACGATCAAAGTTGGCGACCGGCTTCCCGATACCAAATTTACTGTCATGACCTCGGAGGGTCCGCAGACGCGGACGACCGACGACATTTTTAAAGGTCGACGCGTTGTGCTGTTTGGTGTTCCCGGCGCATTCACGCCCACCTGCGACCGCAATCACCTGCCGGGCTTTGTCAACAAGTCCGACGAGATTCTCGGCAAAGGCATCGACGAAATCGCGGTGACCGGCGTCAACGACGTGTTCGTCATGGATGCGTGGGCGAAGCATAGCGGCGCGCAGGGCAAGATCACGTTTTTGGCGGACGGCGCGGCGCAGTTTGCCCGAGCGATCGGGCTTTCTCTCGATCTGAACGAGCGCGGCCTCGGCATGCGTTCGCAGCGCTATTCGATGCTGGTCGACGACGGAGTCGTCCGCAAGCTCAATATCGAGGAGGCGCCGGGTAAAGCGGAAGTCTCAGGGGCCGATGCGCTGTTGAAGGCGCTCTGAGCCTCAGCTGGAGCTGACGTTCTGCGGAGGGCGGCGCTTCCTCGCTTTCATGAATGGACGCATCGCCAGGCGCGCGAGCTCGTCGGCGCGTTCGTTACGCACGTCGCCGGCATGACCGCGCACCCACTTCCAATGAATGTCATGCTTCTCGGCGGCGGCTTCGAGCCGCTGCCAAAGATCGACGTTTTTGACCGGTGTCTTTGCCGCGGTGATCCAATTGCGCTTCTTCCAACCGGGCAGCCATTTCGTCACGCCTTCGCGCAAATATTGCGAGTCGGTGTGCAGATTGACGCTGCATGGCCGCTTCAAAGCTTCGAGCGAAGTAATGGCGGCAGTCAATTCCATGCGATTGTTGGTGGTGAGCGGCTCGCCGCCCGAAAGTTCCTTCTCGCGCTCGCCGAAAACGAGGATCGCGCCCCAGCCGCCCGGGCCCGGGTTGCCCGAACAGGCGCCGTCGGTCCAAATCTCGACGCGCTCGCTCATGCGGCGAGCCCGAATTCGCGCGCACTGCCGACCTTCTGATGAAATTTCAGCTTACGCATATATTCGATCGGATCTTTCGGCTTGACCAGCGCGCCCGGCGGCACATTCAGCCAATCGACGAGCCGCGTCAGCAGGAAACGCAGCGCCGCGCCGCGCGCGAGAATTGGCAGCGCCTCACGCTCACGCCGTTCGAGCTTGCGCACGCGCTCGTAGCCGGCGAGCAGCGCCATGCCTTTCGTCATATTGAACGACGCATCCAGCTCGAAGCACCAAGCGTTGAGGCAGACGGCAATCTCATAAGCAAACGCGTCATTGCAGGCGAAATAAAAATCGATGATGCCGGAGCAGACGCCGCTCAGAAAGAAGACATTGTCGGGAAAGAGATCGGCATGGATCACGCCGCCCGGCAAGCCGCTCGGAAAATGCCGCTCCTGGAAATTGAGTTCTTGCTCCAGGATGCCGCGCAGGCCCGGCACGACTTCATCGGCGCGCGACGCGGCGGCTTCGTAAAGCGGCCGCCATCCCGCGACCGACAACGCGTTGCGCCTATGCAGCGGAAACCCTCCTCCGGCTCGATGCAGACGCGCCGCCATCTGGCCAACCTCGGCGCATTGCGCCGCATCCGGCCGGCGCGGCCACATGCCGTCGAGAAAGGTCACGATCGCAGCTGGCCGCCCGGCGAGCCGGCCCAGGACCTCCCCGGCGCGGTTCTTCACGGGTTGCGGACAGGTGATGCCGCGTTCCGACAAGTGCAGCATCAATCCGAGAAAGAACGGCAGATCTTCCTCATGCACGCGCTTTTCGTAAAGCGTCAGGATGTAGTTGCCGCTTTGCGTGTGCAAAAGATAGTTCGAATTCTCGACGCCTTCGGCAATGCCCTTGAACGAAAGCACCTGGCCAAGATCATAGGCTGCGAGAAACGCGAAAAGGTCCTCGTCCGAGACTTCGGTGTAAACGGCCATCGTGATCGCGGCTGGAAAAACGAGCATTCTCCGTAGCGGCGCATATTTACGGCGTCAACGCTGGCGGACGGGAAGCGCTGGACCGCGCACCTCCCGGTGCGCAATAAGGCTTCTCCGCTCTAATGAGATTTGCGCACCAAGAGGTGCGCGGTCCAGACTAGATCATGGTTCCTTCATGGCTTTGGGCCGCTTTCACCGTTACTGCCGCCGGCGCGCAGACGCTGCGCAACGCGATGCAGCGCGATCTCATCGCGAAGCTCGGCACGGGTGGTGCGACCTACGTGCGTTTTCTCTTCGGGCTGCCTTTCGCGGCTTTGTTTCTCGTGCTGGTCGCGATCGGCACAGAGGAAGTGCCGCCGGTCCCAGGTGCACGCGCGCTTGCGTTCACGCTCATTGCGGCAGTGTCGCAGATTTTTGCGACCGCGCTGATGCTTGCGGCCATGCGCGAGCGGGCGTTCGTCGTGGCGATTGCTTACACCAAAACCGAGCCGATCCTCGTTGCGCTGTTCGGTCTCGTCGTTCTCGGCGACAGGCTCAGCGGCGCCACCGCGCTCGCCATTCTCGTTGCGACGATCGGCGTCATGCTGATGTCGTGGCCGAGCGGGCGCACGTACGACAGTGCCTATTCCTGGCGGCCTGCGGCATACGGGCTCGTCTCGGCCGTCGCGTTCGCGTTTTCGGCGGTCGGCTATCGCGCCGCCATTCTCGCGCTCGATCTCAAGAATTTCATCGTCGCAGCTTCGACCATTCTCGCCTGCGGCCTCGCCATCCAGACGGCGCTTATTCTCGCCTATCTGGCGATGTTCGACCGCACCCTGATCGCCGCAATCGGGCGGCTGTGGCGCGCCTCGATGACCGCCGGCTTCATGGGGGCGCTCGCCTCGCAATTCTGGTATCTCGCTTTCGCCATCGACACCGCCGCCCGCGTGCGCACGCTGGCGCTTGTCGAAATGATTTTCGCGCAGATCGCGACGCGCCGCCTGTTCCGTCAGGAGACGAGCAAGCGCGAGCTCGTCGGGATGGTAATGATAATAGCCGGCGTCATTCTTTTGTTGTGGGGCTAAGACGGCTTCACGCCGGCTGCGGTGCGCGTTCGCGCAATTCCTTCGGCAGCGGGAAGAAGACGCTCTCATCGGCGGTCGATACCGTCTCGACCGAGATTGTATAGCGCGCAGCAAACGCGTCGAGCACCTCCTCGACGAGGATCTCGGGTGCCGAGGCGCCGGCGGTCACGCCGAGCGATTTGATGTTGCCGAAAATCGACCAGTCGATATCGGCGGCGCGCGGCACCAGCTGCGAGCGTGCGCCGTTGCGCTCGGCGACTTCCTTCAGGCGTTGCGAATTCGACGATTTCGGCGAACCGACAACAAGCACTGCATCGACCTCAGGCGCGATCTTCTTCACCGCATCCTGGCGGTTTGTGGTCGCGTAGCAGATATCTTCCTTATGCGGGCCGGAAATGCCGGGGAATTTCGCGATCAGTGCGTCGACGATTTCCTTGGTATCGTCGATCGACAGCGTCGTCTGGGTGACGAAAGCAAGAGTGGCGGGATCGCGCTGCGGCAGGCGCTCGACATCTTCAACGGATTCGACGAGCACGACGGAGCCCGCCGGCAATTGTCCGATCGTGCCGACGACCTCGGGATGGCCGGCATGGCCGACCAGAATGACGTCGCGGCCGCGCCGATGATGGATTTCGGCCTCGCGATGCACCTTGGTCACCAGCGGGCAGGTGGCGTCGATCGCCAGGAGATTGCGGGCTTGCGCCTCGGCCGGCACCGACTTGGCGACGCCATGCGCGGAGAAAATCACCGGGCTCGTCGTGTCCGGTACTTCCGAGAGTTCCTCGACGAAGATCGCGCCCTTGGCCTTGAGCGAGTCGACGACGTAGCGATTGTGGACGATCTCATGGCGCACATAGACCGGCGCGCCGAAGCGATCGAGCGCCTTCTCCACGACGTCGATCGCCCGCACGACGCCGGCGCAGAATCCGCGCGGCGAACAGAGGAGGATGCGAAGCGGCGGGTTGTCGGTCGGCGGCTTGGCGGTCATGGGGCTCGTCACGTCGGGCTTGTTGCGTGCACCCCTGATGGTGTCAAGCGCTGCACTGCACAAGAGTAAAGGCGGCTCGGAAGAGTTTTGGCTCTCCCCAAGCGCCGGCCTCTATTCTATTGTTCTGGTCCGGGCTTGCTCCGGTAAAAGATCGGGAGGGAGAGAATATGGCCAATCTGCAGGATATACTTCAATCCGCCCAAGGCGGTAACGCGGCCGAGAACCTGGCGGAGCGGTTCGGAATAACGCCGGAACAGGCCAGTGCGGCAATCCAGGGGCTCACCCCCGCACTCTCGACCGGGCTTCAGCAAGCCATCCAAAATCCCAGCAGCCTTACCACTATTATCGGCCAGCTCACCGCCGGGCTGCACCAGGCGTCGTTTCAAAATCCCGACAGCGCCCATTCCGAAGCGGCGGTTGCCGGGGGCTCGACCATCCTCAACCAGATTTTCGGCAATGCGAGCGTGACCGGAGAGATCGCCCAGCAGGCTGCCCGGGTGACGGGATTGCGCCCCGACCTCATCATGCAGATGGCACCCGTGATTGCGACGATGATGGCGGGCGGTCTCGCGAACTCCCTGAAATCACAAGGCTTCAGCAATATTCTGGGCCAGCTTGGCGGGGCAATCTCGTCGGGCGGAGGGAGTCCGGCCTCTGCCGGGGGGCTCGCCGGCCTATTCAGCTCGTTCATGGGGATGTTCAGCGCGATCACCGGCGTTCAAACGACGAGCGGGGGTGCCCCGAGCGGTCAAGCAGCTCTCGACTCCTTGCGGCGCATGCTGCAACCGGGACAAGTCGACCCGCAGCATCAAGCCGCGATTGGCGACATCCTCAAACGCTGATTCCGTCTCCGCGGGTTCAGTTCAGGTTCGACGCGATCGGGCCGTACATGTTCGCATTGAGGTTCGTCCCGATTGCGCGTGCGCCGGCAACAATGGTGATCGAGAGGAACACCGCGAGTAAGCAATACTCGATCTCGGTGGCGCCGCTTTGATCCCTCAGGAATTTCCTCAGCATGGCGATCTCCCTTGGCTCGGCAGTGTCCGGCTGAGGCATGGAAAATCTGTTAAATTGATCGCAGACTCACACCCCGAGAAATCGTAAACGCGCGGAAGTAATTGGATGCCGGCTTGCCGCATAGCTGCGGTCCACTGATTGCGTCAGTCCACCCCGCCGCTTATGTAGCTTAGCGGCTTGCATCGGGCAGTCCCTCATCGGCGCGCAAGCCTCCGACCGGACTGAACAAACGCGGAAGAAATTGGATGGCGCGCGACGTCGTTGACACCGCGGCGATTGAAACACGCGACGATCTCGTCACCTGGATCGAGAAGGGCTGCAAGGAGCGCAGCGCCTTCCGGCTTGGTACCGAGCACGAGAAGGTGCCGTTTTATCGCGCCGATACGCTTCCCGTGCCGTATGAGCGCGTTACGTCGCGGCGGGGCGGTGTTCGCGATGTCCTCGCGGGCATGCAGGCGCGTCTCAAGTGGGAGCCAATTTCCGACGGCGAGGCGCTCATTGGACTTGCCGCTCCGCATGAGGGCGCGGCGATTTCGCTGGAGCCCGGCGGACAATTCGAGCTTTCCGGCGCGCCGCTCGAAAGCGTGCATGAAGTTGCGCAAGAATTCGACACGCACATGTCGGCGGTGCGCGCCGTCGCCGAACCGCTCGGCATCGATTTTCTAAGTCTCGGGATGCAACCGAAATGGCCGCGTTCGGCCATTCCGGTCATGCCGAAGCAGCGCTACGCGATCATGGCGGCCTACATGCCGAAAGTCGGTACGCTGGGCCTCGACATGATGTTCCGTACCGCGACAGTTCAGGTCAATCTCGACTTCCAATCCGAAGCCGACATGGTGAAGAAACTGCGCGTCGGGCTGGCGTTGCAGCCGATCGTCACGGCGATGTTTGCCAACTCCCCATTCACAGATGGAAAACCGAACGGCTTTTTGTCGATGCGTTCGGAAATCTGGCGCGACACCGATGGTGCGCGCACCGGCATGCTGGCATTTGCCTTCGAGGACGGCATGGGATTCGAGCGCTACGTCGATTACGCGCTCGATGTGCCGATGTATTTCGTCAAGCGCGGCGAGCGTTATCACGACGTGAGCGGTGCGAGTTTCCGTGACTTGCTCGGCGGCAAGCTCGCGCAATTGCCCGGTGAACACGCGACGATGTCGGATTGGGCGAACCATCTCTCGACAATTTTTCCTGAGGTTCGGCTGAAGCGCTTCCTCGAGATGCGCGGTGCCGATATGGGCGGGCGCGATCACGTGCTTGCTCTCCCGGCTTTATGGGCAGGCCTGCTGTACGATCAGACGGCGCTCGACGCTGCCTGGGAACTCGTGAAGACTTGGCGCGAGGCGGATCGAGCCGCAATGCGCGCCGACGTGCCGCGCCTCGCGCTCAAGGCGGAGATCGGCGGGCGTAAGGTCAGGGACGTGGCACGCGACGTCGTTGCTCTCGCGAGAAGCGGCCTCAAACGGCGTGCGTTTCGCGATGCCTCAGGTGACAACGAAACGAAATATCTCGATCATCTCGAGAAAATTATCGACGAGAATCGCACGTCGGCCGAATACTGGCTCAAGCGCTATTTCGAGGCGTGGAAAGAAAATATCGATCCGACTTTTGACGAGGCGCGGCTTTAGCCGGGCTCAGCGCGCGAACAGATCCCGCGCACCCGGCAGGTCGCGCACGCGCAGATGACCGCGTGAGTCGCCCGGAACGTCATAACCAGGGTCGGGTGCACTGGGTGTGGAATTCAAAGCCGCCGGCCGCGTGCCATCGGAATCGGACCGGGCGAAGCCGTTGCGGACGCCATTGCCGACGCCGAGTTCGACACGGATATGCCCGCCGAGGCGGGCGCAAGTGTTGGTGCCTTCGATCTGGACGAAATCCGATCCGTAGATCGAGCACGGGTTGATCCGGTGCTCGCCGACGCCGCGGCTGCCTTGAGCCGAGGCGAAAGTCGCGGTCCCGACGATCAAAGCGAACGCGGCAAAACCGGAACTCAGACGGCAGTCAAAACCCATGCTTGCGCGCGGCCCTGTTATTCTCGTTATCGGCCTGCGATAGCCAGCCGATTCAGCCATCATGATGCATCGAGGATCATGGCGACATCGTGGTTTGCCTCTGCACGATGCGCCAGTCGCCGAGAACAGCCTGGATAAGTGCCAATCCGGCAACAGCCGCCGTGTCGGCGCGCAGAATGCGCGGCCCGAGGGAAATCGGCAGGACATTCGGTGCGGCAATCAGCGCCTGACGTTCCGCCGGATCGAATCCGCCTTCCGGGCCGATCAACAAAGCGAGCGATGTCGCGCTGACCTGTTGCAGCGCAGCGACGGGATCGGCGACATCCGCTTCCTCGTCGCAGAAGATGAGCAGGCGCTCGGGCGAGCGCTCGGCGAGGTACGACGAAAGACTCGTTTCGTTGGCGATTTCAGCAATCGTCAGAATGCCGCATTGCTCGGCCGCCTCGATCGCATTGGCGCGCATGCGCGAAAGGTTGACGCGAGAAACCTGCGTCCGTTTGGTCATGACCGGGAGGAGGCGGCGCGCGCCCATCTCGACGGCCTTTTGCACCATGTAGTCGAGCCGGGCGTGTTTCAGAGGCGCGAAGCAATAGTCGATATCGGGCCCGCTTTCCTGTGGGCGCGTTTGCTGCAGAACGGAAAGATCGGCCTTCCGCCTGCCGGCGTTTGTGAGCTCTGCCAGCCATTCGCCGTCGCGGCCGTTGAAGATGAGAATGCGCTCGCCTTCGCGCATCCGCAGGACGGACAGGACGTAATTGGCTTGCGTGGAGTTCAGGTTAGGCCGCTGTCCGGGGCCAAGTCTTTCCTCGAAGAACAGACGGGGAGCGGAGAAATCATAGCGCGGCACAAAAAGCTCCGGCGAAGATCGTTCAAGCGCGCCGCGACCCGATCCGCGGCCTCAAGCGAGTGATAGCGCGTTGAGCTGGCAGCGGAAAACCGCGTCATGAAGCTGCCGCTTTCCCCCGCCATCCAGTCCGGCGTTTCTCGAGTAGCGCTTTTTCCGCGCAAGGCAGCCCAATGCAGACGCTCCGTCCCGTCCTCCGCCCTTTGGTCCGCTTCGCTCTCCCCGTCCTGCTCATCGGATTTGGCCTGCCCGGCTTCGTCGCTCCGGCACGCGCCGACTGCAACGAGGACCTCGGCCGGATCATGCAGCGCCGCGAGGCGGCGATCCAGGACCTCAATTCCATGGCAAAGGCCAGCAAGGGCAAGCTCGATCCGATCGGCGCCTGCCCGAAATTGCGGAAACTGGTGGGGATGGAGAACGAACTCCTCGCCTATATGACCAAAAACAAGGAATGGTGCGCGATCCCTGATGCGGCGATCGAGAACGCCACTGCCGGACACACAAAGACGGCGCAAACGGCAAGCCAGGCCTGCAATATCGCCGTGCAGATGAAGAAGGCGCAGGAACAGCAGGCAAATGGTGGCGCCGGCCCGACGAAACTTCCCGCCGGCCCGCTGTGACAAAAGCCGCCAATACGGCGGATAGAAAAAGCAACACCCCGACAGAAGCTCTCCCGGACGCGCAAAGCCGGCATCCGATCTGGCGCTATGCGCCGCCGGGCTTGCGGCCCTACATCCAGCTGGCGCGGCTGGAGCGCCCAATCGGCTGGTGGTTGCTTCTCCTGCCCTGCTGGTGGTCGAGCGCGCTCGCGACATCGTCCCTCGGGCAAGCACCAAACGCGCTGCATCTGATCCTGCTATTGGTTGGCGCCGTGGCGATGCGCGGGGCGGGCGCCACCTACAACGACCTCATCGACCGAGATATCGACGCGAAGGTCGAGCGCACCCGCAACCGGCCGCTCGCCTCCGGGCGGCTGCGGCCCCGCCAGGCGCTGGCGTTCCTTGCCCTCCAATGCCTCGTCGGCCTCGCAGTGCTGCTCTCGTTCAATTGGTTCGCCGTCGGCACCGGGCTCGTCTCACTCGTCTTCGTCGCGATCTACCCCTTCATGAAACGGATCACATCCTGGCCCCAGGCGGTCCTCGGCCTCGCCTTTGCCTGGGGGGGGCTGCTCGGCTGGGGCGCGATCATGGGGAGTCTCGCCTGGCCGGCTATCCTCATCTACGCCGCCGCGATCCTCTGGACGATGGGCTACGACACGATCTACGCGCTGCAGGACATCCGCGATGATTCCATCATCGGTGTTCGCTCGACGGCTCGCCTCTTCGGCGCCAGCGTGCGGCCGGCGGTCGGCGCGCTCTTTGCCGGCGCGGTTGTTCTCGCCGAGGCGGCTTTGCTCGCCGCGCATGTCGGACTTGCCGCCCATCTCGGGCTTGTCGGCTTCGCCGCACACCTCGCCTGGCAGGTGCGCACGATCGATCCAAACGATCAGCGCAAGGCACTGATGCTATTTCGCTCGAACCGCGATGCCGGCTTGCTTCTGTTCGCCGGCATTGCCCTCGACGGGACTATCGCGCAACTCACCTGAAGCTGGGAACATAAGCGTCGGCTTTGCATTGTTTGAACGAACGACGCGGCACAGCTTCGGAGAGTTCACATGCTCAAATGGGCACTGTTCTTCTTCATCATCTCGATCGTTGCGGCAGCTTTCGGCTTCACCGGCATCTCCGAGGCTTCAGCCGGGATCGCCAAGATCCTGTTCTTCATCTTCATCGTGGTGTTTATCGTGCTGCTCGTGCTCGGAATAATGGCCGGCGAAGCGCTGTTCTGAGCCGATATTGCACGAGACTATTCGTATGAGATGATCTCGCGTTCGCCGCGATAGGTGATCGCCAGCCGCGCGGGCGTGCCCATCCTGCGGCGGCGCGAAAAGCGGGTGCGGCGGCGCGCCACTGCCGATCCGCGACGCCGGGGCGCAGGCAAAGCTCCGGGTCCCATCGCCTCCACGGCTTCGATCTCTCCCGGCGCGCGCTCGATGAGGCGCGGGAGCGCCAGCCCTTCCGCCCAGGCCGTCCATTCCGCCGCGATTTCGGCCAGGTCGACGGTCTCGGCGAGCGGGATCGACAGATCGGGATCGCGATGCAGGAGCGCGATCCTGTGGACAGCCTCACCATCGCGATCCTCGGCGAGCGACAGCGCGACGCCGCGATACGAGCAAAGCGGCACCCGTACCCGCATGGCGATGCCGGAGACGCGCCGCGCGATCACGACCGATTGATTGCCGAAGGCGATCTCCCGCCGCTGGTCATCGGCGCGTGCGTCGGCTCGTGTGAGCGCGGTTTGGCGATTCTGCAGCGGCATGAAGGTTCCTCGGTTTGCGGTCTTTACCTGCCGAGAAACTACCCGCCGAGCGCCGCTGCAAATGCCTAATCCGCCTGGTGAATAGGTCGTAAAATCAGGGTTTTAAGGGCATTTCCGCGCGCGTACCAAACGCCGGTTTGCGGCAATCCCGGCAATTTGAACGATTCCCTTCGTGTTCCGCTTTTCCTCAGGGGAAGCCGCTTGCATGCCGTAAGCGGCTTCTCTAGGTCTCGACCGGAACCGGAGCGCAATGGTCCTGCAGGTTGAAATCGATACCGACGCGCTCCTCGAGCCGCTGACCGAAGCCGCGCGCGAGGCGGGCGAGATCGCGCTTCGCTATTTCCGCCATGGCGAGCGCACGCACGCGAATGTCGAGCACAAGCACGGCGGCTCGCCGGTCACAGAGGCCGACCTTCTCGTCGATCATTTTCTGGAAAAGCGCCTGCGCGAGATCGTGCCCGACGCCGCCTGGCTGTCGGAAGAGATCGCCGACTCGCCTGCCCGTCTCGGCAAGCCGCTGGTGCTGATCGTCGATCCGATCGACGGGACGCGCGGCTTTTCCAAGGGCGATCCGCAATGGGCCGTCTCGATCGGCTTGGCGCATGCGGGACGCCCGATTGCAGGCGTCGTGCACGCGCCGGCGCTCGCCGAAACTTACAGCGCCATCCGCGGCCGTGGCGCTCACCTCAATGGGGAGAGGATCAGCGTGTCGCAGCGCAACTCGCTGCAGGGCGCGACGCTTTCGGGACCGCAAGGCTTTGTCGCCAACGTTCAGAATGCCGGCGCCGACATCGTGCCGTTCCCGAAGATGGCTTCGCTTGCGATGCGGCTTGTGCTCATTGCCTCCGGCTACATCGATGCCGGGCTCGTCGGCGACAAATGCTACGACTGGGACATTGCCGCGGCCGATCTCATCCTGAACGAGGCCGGTGGGCGCCTGACCGATCTCGACGGCAACCGGCCGAAATACAATTGCGAGATACCGCGGCATGCGCCGCTCGTCGCCGCGCCGGCCGCTCTTCATGCCGAGCTCGTCGACGCTGCGCGGCGAGCCAAAGGTCTGCCGGCGCGGTGACACTCGTTTCTAGGGGCAGCAATGAGCATGACGGAAAGCAAATCGCCGCAGCTTCTGCATCTCGTTTTCGGCGGCGAGCTCGACGACATCAAGAGCACGCATTTTCGCGATCTTTCGAAACTCGACATCGTCGGCATCTTTCCGAACTTCGCCGAGGCGAAAGCGTCGTGGAAAGCCAAGGCGCAGCAGACGGTCGACAACGCGCAGATGCGCTATTTCGTCGTGCACCTTCATCGGCTGCTCGAACCTGAAATTTGATGAAGCGCTCGCTCGCGCTTCTTGGCTATGCCGCGCTCACGTCCGCGTGCCGGCCGCTCGTTCCGCTGTTGTTGCGAACGCGCATCCTGCGCGGCAAAGAGGATGCGGCGCGCGTCGATGAGCGGCTCGGCCGGGCGAGCTATGCGCGGCCGGATGGCCGAGTCGTGTGGATGCACGGCGCAAGCATCGGCGAATGTCTGTCGCTGTTGCCGTGCATGGAAGAACTTATCGCCCGCGGGTTTCGTATCGTCGTGACCAGCGGCTCGCTCGGCTCGGCGCGCGTGCTCGCCGCGCGTTTGGCATCGGGCGTCCTTCACCAGTTTTTTCCGCTGGATGTGTATCGCTATGCACTGCGTTTTCTCGATCACTGGCGGCCGGAAATCGTCCTCATCGCAGAATCTGAAATCTGGCCGAACGTGTTTCGCGCGATCAAAAAGCGGAACATTCCGCTGATTTCCGTCAATGCGCGCCTGTCGCCGCAATCGTTCGCCCGCTGGAGCAAGGCGCCGAGTGCGGCGGCGGAAGCTTTCGGCATGATCGATATTTGCCTCGCACAAACCAAGCAAGATGCCGAACGCTTCACTTCGCTAGGAACTCGCAACGTCAGCGTGATCGGCAACTTGAAGTTCGACGCCAAACCGCCGCCCGCCGAACCGGAAGCGCTTGCCGAACTGGCGATCCGGATCGGCCCGCGTCCCGTTTGGGCGGCGGTTTCCACGCATCAGGGCGAAGAGGAAATCGTTGTCGAGGCGCATCTCGCGTGTCGCGCGCACATTCCGGCGCTTTTGACAATTATCGCGCCGCGCCATCCGCAGCGTGGAGATGCAATTGCTGAGATGCTCGCTCGAAAGGCAGTACGCGCGGCCCGACGCTCGCAGCTTGAGCCGCTTACGCAAGAGACGGAAATTTACCTCGCCGACACGCTCGGCGAGACGGGACTGATTTACCGGCTTGCCATGCTGGCTTTCCTCGGCGGCTCGCTTGCTGCGAAAGGTGGTCAGAGTCCGATCGAAGCGGCGAAACTGAACTGCGCCATTCTGCACGGACCGCATGTCGGCAATTTTCGTGAGGTCTATGGCGCGCTCGATGCAGGCGGAGGCGCTTTCGTCGTTGCAGACAGCGCGGCGCTGAGCGCCGCACTTGTGCGGCTTCTTTCGGACGCACAGGCGCTTCGCAGCGCCGCGCGCAATGTCGCTCATATCGCGGAGGCGCAAAGCGGCGGGACGCAGCGCGTCATGCGGGCCATCGAGCCTTATCTCTCGAGGCAGGCGTGATCGGTTGGCGCGCGTCGAATTTTTGGTTTGCGCCGCAGCCGACGTTTGCTGCCCGATTGCTGAAGCCGCTTGGCGAAACTTATGGCGCGGAGACCGCCGGCCGCATGCGCCGCCGCGGCGTCAAATTCGAAATCCCGGTGATCACCGTCGGCGCTTTTGCGCTCGGCGGTCCGGGCAAGACGCCCGTCGTGGAAGCGATCGTGCGCATGCTCATCGCGGCAGGTGAGCAACCGGCCATTCTGTCGCGCGGCTATGGCGGTCGCGCGGCGAAGCAGCGCGCGCCGACTTTCGTCAATCTGGAAAAGCACAGCGCGCGAGATATCGGCGACGAGCCGCTGCTTCTCGCGCGTTTGGCTCCGGTGATCGTCGGCGCCGATCGCATCGAAGCCGGCTGGCTCGCGCGCCGTGCCGTCGATCCAAGCGTGCTCGTGCTTGATGACGGCCTACAGAGCCGGCAGATCGAGCCCGATCTGGCGATTGCCGTCGTCGATGGCGAAGTCGGCATCGGCAATGGCCTATGCGTGCCCGCCGGACCACTGCGCGCACCTGTGATGCAACAACTCCCGTATGTCGACGCCGTTATTGTGGTGGGGCCGGGAGAGGCCGGAGATGAAATGATGCGGATCGCCGCGGCGAGAGGCAAATCGGTGTTCAGCGCGCGTCGTATGCCAAGGCCCGGACAGGCCGAGCGCTTTGCCGGTAAGCCGGTCGTCGCATTTGCCGGGATCGGCTGGCCGCAGAAATTCTTTGCCATGCTTGAGCAAATCGGCGCCGACGTTCGGGCGCAGCATGCGTTTGCCGATCATCACGTATACACGCGACGCGAGCTCGAGCGGGTGCAAGCAGACGCGCGCCGCTATGAAGCGCAACTTGTTACCACGGAAAAAGATTTGGTGCGGTTATACTCCCCTCATCCTGAGGAGGTCCGAAGCATCGTCCCGGAGGATGAGCAAAGGGAAGTGGGTTCACCCATCCTTCGAGACGCCGCTTGGCGGCTCCTCAGGATGAGGGAGGTGAATGCGCTCGCTGTGGAGCTCGTATTCGATGATACCGAAAGGATCGCGAACCTGCTTACTGCGGCGGTACGACCAAAGGCGAGAGCATGATTGCTTCACCGTCATTGCGAGCGGAGCGAAGCAATCCAGCAGTAGCACGTCTCCTTGGATTGCATCGTCGGCTTCGCCTCCTCGCAAATGACGAGGCGTTTTCGCGCTACAACTTGATCCCGAGCCGCGCCAGCTTCGCCTCGGGGCTCGCATACGCCTCCTGCCGCTCGACATTCCAATATTTCAGGTCTTCGAGCGGGATCGGCTGGCGCGTCACCGCGCAGCGTACATAGGCGCCCGGCCGGCGCACTTTGAAGTCGCCGTCGAGATATTCGACCTCCGCTTCTCCGGCATCGTAAGGGCGGCGTTCGTAGCGGTTCATGCGTTCTATCGTCCGGTGAAAAGCCGCGTCGCTAGGAATTGCGGCAGGCCGGCATCGCTGATCTTTTTTGCGGCGCGCGCCACGTCATAACCGACACGGATATAAGTAAGGCTCATCTCCTCGTCATCCAAGAGCGCGTAAGCGGCCTTCGGGTTTTCGTCGCGCGGCTGGCCGACCGAGCCAAGCACGGCGAGCGATTTCGCGCTCGTGTCGAAGACGATCGGCTGGTTCATCGGCGGCACGCCGCCGATTGCAGCGCCCGTTGTCGTCGCCAGATAAAGCTGCGGCACGTGCACGTGACCGCAGAGCGTGACCGGCTTGTCGGTGGCGCGCATCGATTGGTCAGCCGTGTCTTCGTCGGTGACATAGATCCAATGGTCCGGCGCACTCGCCTCAGAATGGATGAACAGGACGTGTTCCTCCTCGGTTGCAAACGGCAGGCGTTGCAGGAAGAATTTTTGCAGATCGTCGAGCTCGTCGCGCGTCCAGTCGATCGCCGCGCGGGCGTAGTCGTTCATGTTTTCGTTATCTTGCATGATTGCGGCATCGTGATTACCGAGAATGGCAAAGGCACCGCGCTCGCAATATTCCGCAACTGTGTCGACGACGTATCCCGGATCGGCGCCGTAGCCGACGAGGTCGCCCATGAAACCGAAGCGATCGACGCCTTTGGCGTGCGCGTCGGCAAGACAGGCGTCGAGCGCTTCACGGTTGCCGTGGATGTCGGAGAACAAGGCAAGCCGCATGGATCAGAACAGCGACTCCTGGTTTGCGCCCGCTTGCCTTGGCAGGCGCCGCGGCGCCGGACGTAAGCGACCGGGCGCTTCGCCTGCCACCGCCGGCATATAACCATCGGCGAATTGCAGGCTCATACGATCGCCAGGCTCGAGTTCGCTGACGCGGCGCAGCGGCCGGCCGTTCACATCGCGCACCAGCGCGAAGCCGCGCGCCAGAACCGAGCGATAGCCGAGCGTGCCGAGGAGTTGCGCGAGACTCACGAGCTTGTCGCGGCGGCGCTCGTCACAACTTTTCTGCGCGCGTAACATGCGCGTCTGCAGGGCGCCGACGCGCTCGCGTTTGATATCGAGCGTGCTGTGGGCGCGCGCGCCGAGGCGTTGCGCGAGCGAGAGGAGCCGCGCGCGATCATTGGCGTTGCGCTGCGCGGCGAAGCGCAGCGTCGCACCATAGGCGCTGGCAAGCCGCTTCGCGGCGCCATCGAGCCGGCCGCGGGCCGCGGCGAATTCGGCTTGCGGCGAATGCCGCGCGAGCAGGTGCGCCGCCCTGCCGATTCGCAGGCGGCGTGCATCGAGCGCGATGTTCATCCGTGAAGTCAGCCGCTGGCCCGCCGCATCGAGCCGCTGGCGCGGCACGGCGAGGACGTTCTCGGCACCCGGTAGCGCGCGGGAGAGCGCACGAAGATCGCCGCGCCGCCGGTCAATGATCCGGCGGCTCGCGCCGGCGAGGCGGGCGCCGACATTGCCAAGGCTTTCCATCAGCTCGGCACGAACTGGGACGCACTTTTCCGCCGCGCCGGTCGGCGTCGGCGCGCGTAGATCGGCGGCGAAGTCGATCAATGTCGTGTCGGTCTCGTGCCCGATCGCCGAAATGAGTGGGATCAGCCCTTCCGCAGTGGCGCGAACGACCAGCTCCTCGCTGAAGCCGAGCAAATCCTCGAGCGAGCCGCCGCCGCGCGCGACGATCAACACGTCGGGGCGTGGGAAACTCGCGTGCAGCGCATTAAAGCCGCGGATCGCCGCGCCGACCTCCGCCGCCGAGGTCTCACCCTGCACCCGCACCGGCCAGACGATGACGCGGCGGGGAAAACGGTCGCGGATGCGATGCACGATGTCGCGAATGACAGCCCCGGTCGGCGACGTCACGACGCCGATCACATCAGGCAGATACGGGATTGCCCGCTTGCGCGCCTGATCGAACAGACCCTCCGCGGCGAGGCGGCGGCGGCGCTCGTCGAGGAGCGCCATCAGCGCGCCGATGCCGGCCGGCTCGATCGCATCGATGACGATTTGGTAGGAGGATTTGCCGGGAAAGGTCGTGACCCGCCCGGTCGCGATAATTTCCAGCCCTTCTTCCGGCTTGGTCTTCAGCCGCTGCAGCGTCGTTTTCCAGACGACCGCGTCGAGCCGCGCGCCCTGGTCCTTCAGGCAGAAATAGGCATGGCCGGAGGAATGCGGCCCGCGGTAGTTCGAGATTTCGCCGCGCACGCGGACATAGCCGAAGCGGTCCTCGACCGTCCGCTTCAGGGCGGCGGAAAGCTCGGAGACCGTCAGCTCCGGCGTGTTGGAGACGGGGGCGGCTTGCGGCATGGCCGTCATATAGACCATCCGCCGAGGCGATTACATCAGCCGCCGAATTCGCTAGGGTCGCGCGGCAAGCTCCCGCAAGCAGGAGCAGCGAGGAAACCGATGCTGGCGACGCAAACGCGATACCCAATTTCAGATATCGACCCGTTCTGCGATGAATTTCTGAGCGAGCCTTATCCCTTTCACGAAGAGTTGCGCGAAGCCGGCCCGGTCGTGCGGCTCGAGCGCTACGGCGTCTGGGCGATGGCGCGGCACGAGCAGGTCTTTGCCGCGCTCGCCGACTGGCAGACGTTTTCCTCCGCCGCCGGCGTCGGCATCGATGATTTCCGCAAAGGCCGGCCGTGGCGGCCGAAAAGCCTGCTCCTCGAAGTCGATCCGCCGCTGCATACCCGCACCCGCACGGTGATGAACCGCGTGCTCGCCGCCCCGGCCTTGCGGGGCTTGCGCGAGACGTTCGGCGCCGAGGCCGCCAAACTTGCCGACCGGCTCGTCGCCAAGCGGCGCTTCGACGCGATCGCCGATCTCGCCGAAGCCTATCCGCTGCAGGTCTTCCCCGACGCCGTGGGCCTCCGGCCAGACGGGCGCGAAAACCTGCTCCCCTACGGCAATATGCTGTTCAACTCGTTCGGGCCGCGCAACGCGCTGTTCCGCGAATCCGAGGCCGCCGCGGCGCCGGTGCTCGCATGGATTTTCGAGAGTTGCGCGCGCGAGCGACTCGCTCCGCAAGGCTTCGGCGCGGCGATCTGGGCGGCGTACGACCGGGGCGACATCGCGGAAAGCGAGGCGCACATTCTGGTCCGCGCGCTGTTGACAGCCGGGCTCGACACCACGGTGAACGGGCTCGGTTCGGCCATCCTGGCATTCGCTACCTACCCCGACCAATGGCGCATTCTGCTGGACGACAAGTCGCTCCTCAAAGTCACCTTCGACGAAGTGCTGAGATGGGAATCGCCGGTGCAGACTTTCTTCCGCACAACGACACGACCAGTCGATATCGAAGGCATCGAAATTCCACCGGACGAAAAAGTGCTGCTCTTCCTTGCCTCCGCCAATCGCGATCCGCGCCGCTGGGAAGAGCCTGAGAAATTCGACATAAGCCGCCGCCCAACCGGCCACGTCGGGCTCGGCAACGGCATCCATGTCTGCGTCGGGCAGATGGTGGCGCGGCTCGAGGCGGAGATGATGCTCGGCGCGCTCGCCGAGCGGGTGAAGCGCATCGAGATCGTCGGCGAGCCGAAACGCAAGCTCAATAACACCTTGCGCTCGCTTGCGACCTTGCCGGTCGAAGTCACACCTCTGTAGGATCGGCGAGAAGAAGTCCCGCGGGGACCAAGACGACGGCCTGGGGAGGCTTCGATTTTGCGTGGCGTATTATCGACTTCCCCGGACGCACGGAGCGAAGCGGAATGCGATCCTGGGTCCAGGGGCAGACGCGTCTGCCCTGGGTCCCGGACGCCGCTTCGCGGCTCCGGGAAAGTGGCTGAGTTTAGAACGAAGCTAACGCCCTTCGCACACCTGCGCGGAGCCTGATCGTCTTGGATTCGACGATCGTTCTGTTCCTCGTCCAAGACGCGGTGATCAACGGCGCGATTTACGCGCTGGTTGCCATCGCGCTTGTTCTGGTTTTTGCGGTAACGCGCGTCATTCTCGTGCCGCAGGGCGAATTCGTTGCGTTTGCCGGACTGACCGTGGCAGCCCTCGAAGCCGGCCGCGTGCCGCCAACCTTGTGGCTGCTCGTTGCGCTCGGCTTTCTCGCGGCGATTTCCAGCATTGTCTGGCATTGGCGCGAAATGGATGCCGCGCGCTTCGTCAAAGTGATCGCCTCGACGTTGATCGTGCCATTGGTTTTGATCGCGGTGACGAAATTCATCGCGCCGATGAAACTTGGACTGACCGCCAATACGATCTTGACGTTGTTGCTTGTCGTGCCGATGGGTCCGCTGATCTACCGCATCGCCTTCGAGCCGCTGGCGCAGGCAAGCGTGCTTGTGCTGTTGATCGCGTCGTTCGGCGTGCATCTCTCGCTGGTCGGCCTCGGGCTCGCGTTCTTCGGCCCCGAGGGTGTCCGCACGGCGGCTTTGTCCGATGCGAGTTATACCGCCGGCGCTCTGATCATCACCGGCCAAAGCATTGTGGTGATCGCCGTCACGCTCGTTCTATTGGCCGGCCTCGCGGTGTTCTTCGGCTTCACGCTCACCGGCAAGGCACTGCGCGCCTGCGCGGCAAACCGGCTCGGCGCGCGGCTTGTCGGCATTCCAACCTCCGTTGCAGGCCAGGTCGCGTTCGGCATGGCGGCGCTAATCGGCGCGGTCTCCGGCATTCTCATCACGCCGATCACGGCGATCTATTACGACAGCGGCTTCCTGATCGGCCTCAAGGGCTTCGTCGCCGCGATTGTCGGCGGGCTCGCGAGTTACACCATCACCGCGCTTGCCGCGCTCGGCGTCGGCTTGGTCGAGTCCTTTTCTTCCTTCTGGTGGAGCGCGTATAAGGAAGTGCTCGTCTTCACGATCATCCTGCCGGTTCTGGTTTGGCGCTCGCTGCGCTCCTCGCATCTGGAGGACGAGGAGTGAGTCTCTCCTTGCGTAAATGGCTGCCGCCGCTCTTTGCGCTCGCGGCATTGTTTGCGCCGTTTACCGGCTTGCTGCCGGCCTACTGGATCACGCTGTTCAACTACATCGGCCTCTCGAGTCTGGTTGCGCTCGGACTTGTGCTCTTAACCGGTGTCGGCGGCATGACCTCGTTCGGACAAGCCGCCTTCGTCGGTTTCGGCGCCTATACGAGCGCGGTGCTGGCGCTCGACTACGGCGTCTCGCCCTGGCTGACCTTGCCTGTCTCGCTCACCGTCACCGCGCTCGGCGCGTTGCTCATCGGCGCGGTCACCGTACGGCTTTCGGGCCATTACCTGCCGCTCGGCACCATCGCTTGGGGCATCGCGCTTTTTTACGTCTTCGGCAATTCCAGCACACTCGGTTCGCATGACGGCCTCTCCGGAATTCCGCCATTGCGCGTCGGCACGCACGCGATCATCGATCCGCGCGAATATTTTGTCGTCGTGTGGATCGCGGTTTTGCTGTCGTTCGTCGCGACGCGCAATCTGCTCGACAGCCGCATCGGCCGCGCCATCCGCGCCTTGCGTCGCGGCGCCGTCGCGGCCGAATCCTTCGGCGTCAACGCACCGCGGGCCAAGCTCATCGTCTTTGTTTATTCCGCCCTGCTCGCCGGACTCGCCGGCTGGCTCTACGCGCACTTCCAGCGCTCGGTCAGCCCCGGCGCATTCGGCGTCAATACCGGCATCGAATATCTGATCATGGCGGTGATCGGCGGTGCCGGGCGCATCTACGGCGCCATCCTCGGCGCCGCCGCTGTCACCATCCTGAAGGATCAGCTGCAGAACATCTTGCCGTGGATAATCGGCTCGACCGGCAATTACGAGACGATCGTCTTCGGCGCCATTCTCGTTCTCGTGCTCGAGACGGCGCCGCAGGGATTGTGGCCGCTGATGGCCGGGCCGCCGCCGCCGCCGAAATTGCCGCAAGCGCCGGAGGTGGCGTTGCCGCAGCGAGAAAAACCCGCCGCGGGAACCCCGCTCTTGCAAGTGAACGCGGCGCGGAAGACCTTCGGCGGATTGATTGCGGTGAACGACGTCAGTTTTGAAGTCACCGCAGGCGAGATTTTGGGGCTCATCGGTCCGAACGGCGCCGGGAAAAGCACGACATTCGATCTTCTGACCTGCGTCATTCCGCTGACGAGCGGCACGATCGCGTTCTGCGGCAAGCCGCTCGTTGGCGAGCGGCCGCAAGACGTGGCGGGGCTCGGCATCAGCCGCACGTTCCAGCATGTGCATCTCGCGTCCGACATGAGCGTCATCGAGAATGCCGCGCTCGGCGCACATCTGCGCGGTGCGGCGGGGTCGCTGCGCGCCTTCGCGCATCTGGAGCGACACGAAGAAGCGGCGCTGCTCACCAATGCGCAGCGTCAATTGCAGCGCGTCGGCCTCGGCGAGCAGGCCTTGATGCTCGCCGGCAGTTTGTCGCTCGGCCAATTGCGGCTTGTCGAGATCGCCCGCGCACTCTGTCTCGATCCCGTGCTTTTGCTGCTCGATGAACCCGCAGCAGGCCTGCGCGTCGGCGAGAAGAAGGAGCTTGCGCGGCTGTTACGCGAGCTGCGCGCGGAAGGCATGAGCGTGCTGCTCGTCGAGCACGACATGGACTTTGTCATGAGTCTCGCGGACCGGCTGGTCGTGCTCGATTTCGGCGTGAAAATCGCGCAAGGCGTGTCGCAGGACGTGCGCAGCAACCCGCGCGTCCTCGAAGCCTATCTTGGAGGCGTCACATGAGGGACGCGCTGCTCAGCGTCGCCGACATGCACGTGTCCTACGGGCGAGTCGAGGCCGTGCACGGCGTCTCGCTCGGCGTGCCGCACGCCTCCATCGTCACCGTCATCGGCGCCAACGGCGCTGGTAAGACCACGCTGCTCAACGCAATCATGGGCGTGATGAAAGGCAAGGGCAGCATTGAATTCGACGGCAAGGCAGTCGCCGATCTCTCGCTCGAGGCGCGTGTCGCGGGCGGGCTCTGCCTCGTGCCGGAGCGGCGCGAATTGTTTGCGTCCATGCCTGTCGAGGACAATCTCCTGCTTGGCGGGTTCCGCCGCTCACGGGCGGAGAGAACGCACAATCTCGAAGAGGTCTATGCTCGCTTCCCGCGGCTGAAAGAGCGGCGGCGGCAGCTGGCCGGCACGCTCTCCGGCGGCGAGCGGCAGATGCTGGCGATGGGGCGCGCCCTGATGGCGCGGCCGCGCCTGCTCATGCTCGACGAGCCGAGTCTCGGCCTCGCGCCGCGCATCGTCCGCGACGTCTTCCACATCATCACCGGGCTCAAAGAGGCAGGCGTGTCGATACTGCTTATCGAGCAGAATGCACGCGCGGCGCTGCAGATCGCGAGCTACGCCTATGTGCTAGAGCTAGGCCGGGTGACGGCGGCCGGCACTTCTGCTGAAATCACCAACAATCCGCGGCTAGTTGAAAGCTATCTCGGACTTGGCGGCGCTTCCTATTGAGGCGGCGCTCACGAAAAATGAAGGGAGGAACGAATGCATCTTCGCTACGGAATGCTCGCCGCTTTGGCCTTTTCGGTTTCACTTGCCGCTTTTCAAGCCGCGCAAGCGGAAATCAAGATCGGCATCACCGTGAGCGCCAGCGGACCCGGCGCCGCACTCGGGCAGCCGGAAATGAAAGCGGTCGGCGCGCTTCCCACCGAAGTTGCCGGCGAGAAGGTGAGCTTTATTGCGCTCGACGACGAGTCCGACGGTACGAAATCGGCGCAGAACATGCGCAAGCTCATCGCGGATGAGAAGGTGGATGCGGTGATTGGCTCGTCGCTGACGCCGACGTCGCTGCCGCTCGTCGACATCGCCTTCGAATCGAAGACGCCGCTTATGACCATCGCGGCCGCCAGCGCGCTGGTCACGCCGATGGATGAGAAGCGCAAGTGGGTCTTCAAGGTCGTGCCGAACGACTCGCTGATGGCTACCGCCATCATGAACTTCATTGCCAAGAAAGGCGTGAAGCCGCTCGGCTATCTCGGCGTCAGCGACGGCTATGGCGAGGGTTATTGGAACGAGCTTTCGAAGCTCGCGCCGAATCACGGGATCACGCTGACGACGCATGAAGTCTATGCGCGCAGCGACACGAGCGTGACCGGGCAGGTTTTGAAGATCATCGCCACAAAACCCGACGCTGTGTTCATTGCGTCGGCTGGGACGCCAGCCGTTCTGCCGCAAAAGGCGCTGCGCGAGCGCGGCTATACCGGCCCGGTCTATCAGACCCATGGCGTTGCCACCGAAGAATTCATTAAGCTCGGCGGCAAGGATGTCGAAGGCGTCATCTTCTCCGGCGAGCCGTTCACGATCGCCAACGACCTCGAAGAGGGCAGCCCGTTCCGCAAAGTCGCCAATGATTATCTGACGCGATTCGAAAAGGCGAACGGCACGCGCGGCAATATTTTCGGTGCGCATCTCTTCGATTCGTTCCTGCTATTGCAGAACGCGATTCCGAACGCGCTTAAAGTCGGCAAGCCGGGCACCCCGGAATTCCGCGCCGCGCTGCGCGACGAGCTCGAGAAGACGAAGAACGTCTATTTGAACAACGGTCTTTCGAATATGACGCCGACCGATCACAACGGCTATGAAGCAAGTTCCGTGGTCTTCATCAAAGTGGAAGGCGGCGCGTTCCACTTGGTGAAATAGCGGCTTGGCGCGCGTGCCGGATGCGGCTACCGCATCCGGTGCAAAAGTCAGGCTGCTTTCAGGCAATAGCCGAGATAGCGCTTCGAATCGATCGGATCATAACTGAGCTTGCGGCGCAATTTTTTGCGCAGCTTGCTCATGTGGCTCTCGACGACGTTCTCCTCGACTTGCTCGTCGAAGAGGCCGTAGATGGCGTTGAAAATCTGCGCCTTGGTCACGCGTTTGCCGCGGTTGACGACGAGGTGCTCGAGGATGCGCCGCTCGCGCCGCGGCAGCGGGAACGTCTCGCCTTTAAGTTCGGGATCGCGGCCATCGAAGAAAATCTTCATCTCGCCGACGATCGCCGCCTGCTCCTTTGTCGACGTGGCGCGGCGCTGGATGGCGCCGACGCGCGCAAGGATTTCTCTGACATGAACCGGCTTGCGCACCACATCGTCGACGCCGGCGGCGAAGAGATCGAGCGTCTGTTCGAGCGAGTGCATCTCGTTCATTGCGATCACTGGAGCGCGTGAGCGCTCGCGGATCATACGCGGATAAGTCTCGCGCGCTTTGCAATCGCCGAGCAAGAAGGCTTCGATTGCGCCGAGGTCTGGCTCAGCGACCGAGCCGACCCATTCTCTGAATTCGTCGGGACAGAAGCCCGTCGAAGACACCCCTTCCCTTTTAAATCTCGATGTATACCCGCTCGTTACGATCTCGCGTTCGTCGACAATGACAAACATGGATCAGCCCCCGAATCACCGCCGCAGCCCCATAAGAATCCCGCGACTCAGGTTCGTCAAACAAAATCCACAAGCGTTAACGAGCCTGTGGATTCAAATCCCGCTTTACGAGTCTTAGAGGTGATGTGAATCGTGCGGTTGTGGGCAGAAGTTAACAAATGATTAACCAATTAAGCTATTCAGCTTGCGTGCGCCGCATCATTTGCTCGAACAAAGTCCAGACTTTTTCCGGCCGCTCGACATGCGTGTTGTGCCCGGCTTCTGTAATGATTTCGGCGGTCGGATCGTAGCGGCGCATGTCGTCGAGACCGACCATTTGATCGGCGGCTCCGGCGGCGAAACGCACCGGCACTTTGATGACGCTGATGAGATCATCGATCGGCGGCGCGCCGACTAAATGAATCCGCGGATCGGCCGCGAGGCGGAAGCGGCCGGATTCTTCGACAATGCCGGCGCTCGCCATCTCGGATTCGGGCGCGGCCAATCCGCTGAGGCCCGCGACCCGCAAATAGCGCTCCGCCGCCGCGGCGCGCTCCTCGAACCAGCGCACCGGCGCCTCGGAGAGATTTGCCATCCGGGCAAGATCGTTCGGGCTCCAGCTGAGCTTCACGCCAAGCGCGAGGACGTGCCTCACATCGACGCCGAACCAGCCGGTCGCCAGCATAAGCCCGATCACACCGCCGAAGGAATGGCCGAGAATGGCGACGCGCTTGCCCTGCCCCATGGCCTCCGCGAGCGCGGCGGCATGCGCGCCATAGCTGTAGATCGGGCTTACGGGCGAGCGCCCGTGGCCCAACAGATCGGGCGCGATCCAGCGGCCCGGCCAGTGCGTCTCCACTAATGGCAGGAGCTTGCGCCACACCGCGGCATTGGCGCCAAGCCCGTGCAGCAAGAGGAGCGTCGGCGCGCCGCTGCCGCCGGACTCGACGAACATGGGTCCGCGCGGCTCAGGCGGCAGCCTTCTCCTGCTCCTGCGACCAGCGGCCCATGGCGGCGAGGCCGTTCATCCGGGCGCGATGCGCGAAGGCGGCCTGCGCCGCGGCGACATTGCCGGGCTTACCGGACCAGGCCTTCTGCGGCGCCGCCTGCAGGGCGCGGCCGTAGCTGAACGTAATCGCCCAGGGCAGCGGGCCGATGCGGTTGATGGCATCAAGATTGGCGGTCGCCTCGACGTCGGACTGACCGCCCGAGAGAAAGGCGATCCCCGGCACCGCCACCGGCACGCAGCGCTTGAACAGCCGCACAGTCGCTTCCGCAATCTGATCTGGCGAGGCCGGCTTGCCCGACTTTTTGCCGGGTATGACCATGTTCGGCTTCAAAACCGTGCCTTCCAGAAGCACGCGCGCTTCGAAAAGCTCGTCGAACACGGTGCGCAGAACGAACTCGGTGACCTCGTAGCAGCGATCGAGATCGTGGGCGCCATCCATCAGCACTTCCGGCTCGACGATCGGCACGATGTCGGCCTCCTGGCACAATGCCGCGTAGCGCCCAAGCGCATGCGCGTTTGCGCTCACAGCATAGGCCGTCGGAATGCCAGCGGCGATATCGATGACGGCGCGCCATTTCGCGAAACGCGCGCCAAGATCGTAATATTCCTTCAGTCGGCCGGCGAGGCCATCCAATCCTTCGGTGATCGTCTCGCCGGGATAATTCGGCAGCGGCTTTGCGCCCTGATCGACCTTGATGCCAGGAATCGAGCCCGCTGCCTCGATCAGTTTCACCAGCGGCGTTCCGTCTTTCGCCTTCTGACGGATCGTTTCGTCATAAAGGATCACGCCGGAAATGTGATTCTTCATCGCATCCATCGAGCGGAACATGAATTCGCGATAGTCGCGCCGGTTCTCCGGCGTCGATTCGACCCCGATCGCATCGAAACGCTTCTTGATCGTGCCTGAGCTTTCGTCCGCGGCAAGGATGCCTTTGCCCCCGGTCACCATCGCCTTGGCGATTTCTGCGAGCTGGTCCTTGTTCATCGTGGTCTCCCCTGATCGCATCTAAAGAAATATTGGGTGCGCCGCTTTCACGTCGAGGCCGGCCGCAGCGCCGCGACCCCCGGCAACGTTTTGCCTTCGAGCCATTCCAGGAAGGCGCCGCCCGCAGTCGAGACATAGGTAAACTCGTCCGCAACGCCGGCGTGGTTGAGCGCCGCCACCGTGTCACCGCCGCCGGCAACAGAAAGCAGCGCGCCCTCTTTGGTGAGGCGCGCGGCCGCGCGCGCCACTTCGACCGTGCCTTTATCGAAAGGCTCAAGCTCGAACGCGCCGAACGGGCCGTTCCAGACAAGCGTCTTTGCGTCCTGGAGCAAACGCGAGACGGCGTCGACCGCCTTCGGGCCGATGTCGAGGATCATGTCGTCCGCGCCGACATGATCGACATCGATCATTTTGCACGGCGCGTGCGCCTTGAACTCCTGCGCCACTGCCGCATCGACTGGCAGCACGATCCGGCACGATCCGGCCGCCGCGTCCCTTAGAATCGACCGCGCGGTATCGAGCAGGTCCTTCTCACAAAGCGATTTGCCGATCTCCTTGCCGCCGGCGGCGAGGAACGTATTCGCCATGCCGCCGCCGATCGCCAGAATGTCGACTTTGTTTATAAGATTGCCGATGAGTTCGAGCTTCGTCGAGATTTTCGCGCCACCGACAACAGCCATCAGGGGGCGGACCGGATTATCGAGCGCCTTGCCCAGCGCCTCCAATTCCGCCTGCATGGTGCGGCCGGCATAGGCGGGGAGCTTATGCGCAAGGCCTTCCGTCGAAGCATGCGCGCGGTGCGCGGCGGAAAAAGCATCGTTGACATAGATGTCGCCGAGTTCGGCAAGTGCATCGACGAAGGCCGGATCGTTCTTTTCCTCCCCTTTGTGGAAGCGCGTATTCTCGAGAAGCAGAATATCGCCGTCGCGCATCTTGGCGATCGCCGCTTCTGCGGCCTTGCCGATGCAATCTGGCGCGAAAGCGACCGGTTTCCCAAGATGCTGCGACAGCACCGGCGCGATCGACTTCAGTGAATTCGCTTCATCCGGTCCGCCCTTCGGCCGGCCGAAATGCGCAAGCAGGATGACCTTGCCGCCTTTGTCCGCGATTTCGCGAAGTGTCGGCAGGATGCGATCGATGCGCGTCGCGTCGCTGACCTTGCCGTTTTCCATCGGCACGTTGAGGTCGACGCGCACCAAAACGCGCTTCCCCCTGAAATCGGCGTCGTCGAGCGTGCGAAAACTGTTGTTCATCGCGTC
>DATAOB010000016.1:0-6860 GCA_036265935.1 Beijerinckiaceae bacterium | reverse complement strand
GAGCTGATGAAATCCATGGTCAGCCTCGTCGATGAATCGGATTTCAACAAGCTCGCACTTTATTATGCCCTGCAGCCAGCGGCGCGAGCCGAGACTCCCAATCCGGGCGATCAAGCCGCCGGCAAGTCGGCGGCCGCGAGCTGCTCGGGCTGTCATGGCGAGAGCGGTGTCAGCACAAGTGCTGCCAATCCGAGCCTCGCCGGACAGGATGCGCAATATCTCGCAGCGGCACTGGGGCAATATAAAGACGGCTCGCGCCAGGACGAGACGATGAAAGCAATGGTCGGCGAGCTGGCCGAGCCGGCGATGAAGAATATAGCGGCTTATTTTGCGCAACAGCGGCCGCAGGCGCCGAATGTCCGAAAACCGCTTTCGACCGAAGAATGGGCGCGGCGCTGTGATCGCTGTCATGGCTTAAGCGGTAACAGCACCGATCCGGCCACACCGGCTTTGGCAGGGCAGCGCGCCGACTATCTGGCGCAAGCACTAAAGGATTATCGCGCGGGAACTCGCAAAAGCCCGCAAATGGCGGCGATGTCGGACGTTCTCACCGATTCCGATATCGACAACCTCGCGGCCCATTATGCCAGCCAAAAGGCTCGCTCCGTCGTCTTCGTGCCGCTGAAATGATGGAGCCGGAGTAAACCATGAGATACGCCATGACCGACATGCCGCTGCACCGTCACTATCTGCACTATTCCGAGCTGCCCTATAGCCAGCGTGTGCTTTACACCATGACCCTGCTCGTCCTCGGGCTTGGTTATGTTTTCGCGCTTTTGAACGTTTATTTCACCTATGCTGGGCGTGCAGGCGGAAACCCGCTTTTGCTCACCTACCAGGATATCGTCGTCGGGTATTCGGGAAGCGGCAAGGGGTCGAAGCTCGAATCGGCTTTGATGGGACCGATGTCCAGCATGTTGCCGCCGGACGATCGGCAGGTGGTTTTGACGTGGGTGCAGGAGGGCGCGTCGCGTGCATCCTTCGATAAGGACGTGAAGCCGCTCTTCGAAAAACGCTGCTTGAGCTGTCATGACGGCTCAAATCCGCATCTGCCGAATTTAAGCAGCTACGATGACGTCAAGAAGGTCACCGAAAAGGATACCGGCGCGAGCATTTCAACGCTCGTGCGCGTATCGCACATTCATATGTTTGGGCTGCCGTTCATCTTCTTCATCGTCGGGCTGATGTTCACGCACGCCTATGTCCGGCCGGTTTGGCTGAAATGCGCCATCGTCGGCTTGCCGTTCGTCGCGATGACTTTGGACGTCAGCTCCTGGTATTTCACCAAGCTATACCACCCGTTCGCCTGGGTGGTCATTGGGTCGGGCGCGGTGATGGGAGGCTGTTTCGCCTTCATGTGGGTAGTGACGCTCTATCAGCTCTGGTTCACGCCGCCGCCGGCCATGGTCGCGCAACGCCCGCGGGTCGACGTTCCGGTGATCGGCTGAGCCGAAAAAAGAAGGCGCCTCGACGGCGCCTTCTCTTCCTTAGGCTTGTGCGCCGTTGCGGCCCGCTGCGCCTTATTCGCGAATGATATCGGCGACCTTCTTGCTGCCGGGCTCGACCAATAGCACCTGCCCGTTCCAAAGCGCATAGTTGAAAGCCTTGGCGGCCGGTAACCGGCTCGTCAGCGAGTCCGGGAACGGTTGCACCTGAACGGAATCGGGAACCGGCGCACCGACCTCGACGTGCGGGCTCGCGGCCGACCTGTTCTGCTGCGGATTCTGCTGTGCACCGGCGACGGCGCGGTAAATCTCGGCGCGATCCTGCATCGAGAATTGCGAAAGGGCGGGATGGGCCTTATCGCCGGGCAGATCCTTTGTCGGCTGCGCCGAATGCGCGAGACCCGGATGGACGCGATCGGGATCGATCACGCCCGTTTGTGCGGCGGCCATGCTCGCGGCCAAACACAAAGCCGCGAGCGGTGCTGCAACGCGAATAGCACTTGCTGACATTGCCTCGCTCCTTTGCCAGGGAACGGCTCAATGTCGGCATTGTTCCGCGATTGCGCCCGCACTAAACCCGTGCGAGCCAAGCGGAGCGGGACGGCTATTTCTTACCGGGAAGCTTGTGGCCGTTGGCGGCGAATGCGTTGCCATATGCGGTCCGCGGGCCCGAGCCCGCCGCGTTCACATGACATTTGCCGCAGGAAACCCCGGTCTGCTGCGCGTAAGCGGGCAAAGCTGTCGCGGGGCGTGGCGCAATCGAAATCGCAGTGCCGAGGAGAAAGATCGCTGCCCCGATCGCGGCTGCGGAGCCCAGTGTCTTCGCTGCAAACGGGAAAACATTCACTTCTCGCATTGCCGTCTCCCAAATACGATTTCCCGGGCGCTGAGCCCGCAAAAGAGCGTAACACCGCAATCCGCCTAAGCAACAGAGAAACCCACGAGGTTTTGCCAAACGCAAAGGAATCCGACAGCAGAATGCGTTGTCGTTTGCGCTAGCGCAACGTTTGTCGTGAGACGACGAGCGAATGTCCGCGGTGGCTTGGGGCGCCGTCGCCACCTTGGTGAAAAGCGAAGCTTCCGCCAAGCCGCCATGATTTTGCGTTGCATCGGCCATGCTGCGGTTCTAGATCACGGCCCGTGCCGAACATCGCCAATCCGACGGTTTTCCTGTCGCTGACGCGCCGCCTGCTGCCCTGGACCGCCGGGCTGACGGCGATCCTTTTCGTCGCCGGCCTTTACCTCACCTTCTTCGTCGCGCCGCCGGATTACCAGCAGGGCGACAGCGTGAAGATCATGTATCTGCACGTGCCCGCGGCCTGGCTGTCGCTGTTCATCTATGTCGTCATGAGCGCGGCGGCGCTCGGCACGCTGGTCTGGCGCCATCCGCTCGCCGACGCGGCGCAGAAGGCGGCGGCGCCGCTCGGCGCTGCCTTCACCTTCGTCTGTCTGGCGACCGGCTCGCTCTGGGGCAAGCCGATGTGGGGCACGTGGTGGGTCTGGGACGCAAGGCTCACCTCGGTGCTCGTCCTGTTTCTGATCTATCTCGCGCTGATCGCGCTGTGGGAGGCGATCGAGGAGCCGAACCGCGCCGCCCGCGCCGCCGCCATCATGACGCTCGTCGGCGCCGTCAATCTGCCGATCATCAAGTTCTCGGTCGATTGGTGGAACACACTGCATCAGCCCTCCTCGGTGTTCCGCATCGGCGGCCCGGCGATCGCCGCATCGATGCTGATGCCGCTCATCATCATGGCGATTGCCGCGACGCTTCTGTTCCTGACGCTGCATATGATGGCGATCCGCAACGAGATTTTGCGCCGGCGTTTGCGGCGGCTGACCATCCTCGCCGCCGAGCAGAGCGAGGCGCCGGTCTATGCCGCGGGAGAGCCGGCGCGATGAGCGGGTCGTATTTCGGCTACATCGCCGCAGCCTATGGCATCGCCGCGTTGGTGATCGGCGGCATGATTCTGAAGATTGTCATCGATTATCGCGGGCTGAAACAGGCGCTCGGCAAGCTCGCCGGCACGAGTCCGGCGCGCGACGACATCCCATGACGAGCGCGCAATGACGAACGCACCATGACCAGCACGACGAACGAGGCGCCGCGGCGCGGCGCGCGCTGGCTTTTGTTCGTGCCGGCGGTCGCGTTCGCCGCATTGGCGGCCTTGTTCTTCGTGCGGCTCTATTCCGGCGACGCATCGCTCTTACCTTCGGCGCTGATCGGCCGGCCGGTGCCGCATTTCGATCTGCCGCCACTCGCCGGCATGCCGACGCCCGGCCTGTCGGACGCCGATCTGCGGCAGGGCCGCGTCAGCCTCGTCAATGTTTTCGCATCATGGTGCGTGCCCTGCCACACCGAACATCCGGTGCTGATGGAAATCGCGCGCAATCCGGAGCTGAAGGACCGCGTCAGCCTCGTCGGCCTTGCCTACAAGGATCAGCCGGAAAATACCCGGCGCTTTCTCGGCGAGGGCGGCAATCCGTTCGCGCGCATCGGTGTCGATCAATCGGGCCGCACCGGCATCGATTTCGGCGTCTACGGCGTGCCCGAGACTTATGTCGTCAAGCCCGACGGCACGATCGCCTACCGTTTCGTCGGCCCCTTATCGGAAGAATCGTTTCGCCAGGTGCTGCTGCCGCAGATCGTCGCGGCGTCGCGTTAGGTCGCCAAAAACCACAGCTCTAGGCCACATTTGTCGGGCGCACTCCGATATTTCGAAACGCCACATTCCCGGTGTGCACCTGTAGTCCTATGAAGCCGGAATGCGGGTCTTCCGCAGGAGTTAAGCCGCGTAGTTTGAACTCGTCGGTGGCGGGCTTTTCGAACCTGGTCGTCTGAATAAAATCCGCGTCACCGGCCTTCTTCAACCTGGCCACATAAACATTTCCCGCGACTTCAATCCGGTACTCATACCATTCGCCCGCAGCAATTTGCGGTCCTCGTGTATATTGCTGATTGGCGACTTTATAGACCGCTCCAGTGCGATTAAAGTCGAGACCATCCGCCTCGGGCGGCACGAGGGTTTTGTTGCCGCGTGCCTCTTCATCGATCTGAATCTCGAAACCGGTATCGACGCCGATATAAGCTTGGTTGGCGTAAGGGTCGGCTCCCTCCTTGCGTGGCAGGCGCGGGTCTCTGAAGCGTACGAACACGCCAGAGTTGTCGTTACGATCTCCAGTGGGCCTCGGCAACATGAATTGAACGCGCAGTACAAAGTCGCCGAACTGCTTGGTTGCGTAATATAAGAGCCCGATTTCTCCTCCGGGTTGCGCGATCAGCTGGCCATCTACCAATGCAAACGTACCCTGTCCGGCCATCAACCAGCGGCCGAAGGTAGTGTCGGAGCCGTCAAATAATGGCTCGAAACCGTCTTCGGCAGGTATGACATTGCGGCGCAAGACATGATCTCCGGTCCGGCGCGTCAGAGCGACACCGGAGAGCATTGGATTCGGTGAGCCCATTCGTGGCAACACGGCGGGGCCGATCGCAAACAGATTTTCCGTCTCCCAAAAGCACCCCCACTGGTCTGTGACGGAGCGGTCGGGAGCGGAGCCCATCCATAGCGTGCCGGATTCGTGATGCGTTGTTCCGAGCGCGTCTCGCACCGTTGTTCGCAGCTTTTGAAGGTCCGGCTTTTTTGTGTCCCACCACGTGCCGGTGGGAGAGCTGTAGAGGTATTGAATCTCTCCGGGCCTGCCAACAAGATCGCTGAGGTCGAGACAGGCTTGGTCCATCACATCCCAAAGTTTTTGCTGTTCCTGCGAGCCGGCGCTCAAAGTGACGAGGGCGCGAGCGAGATCGAAGTCACGCCCTCCCGGTTTCGTCTCCAAAGTCACACGGTTTGCTGCCGCGGCGGTTTTGTCGCCGAACATCTCGCCAATGCCTCGGAACGTGATTACGACCCACTTGTCAGTGAGGTCGTCAAAGCGATCCAGCTCATCAATATTCGGAATTTTCTTGAAAAGCTCGGCCTCCGAGTCGCTACCGAGCTCTCCCACGCCCGAAGCGGTGATTTGGATGTGAAAATGGCCTTTTCGATTTGCGCCTACATCATGGATGCCTTTGACGAACATCGCCGAGATTTGCAGCTCCTTGTTTCGTGGATCGCTTGCGGGGTCGAGCTCGGGGAAACTTGCCCTCGGCACTCGTACTGTCACGTTCGAACGTAAATGTGCCATCAAATTACGCCCGATCAACTGCTTTTCATTGGGGAGCGATTGCAGCGCCAATCGCGTGCTTTCGATGGTACCGAGAGCGAGAAACACCTTGGCGCTTTCGTCGACCCGCACGGGTCCCCGGTCGGTGAGAAGGCCAGTGATTCGTCGACCCTGTCTCAGCAGGCTAAGAACGCGCGTGTTGTCGACGACGAACAAGCGCTTCTTGAACATTTCGGGACCGGATGAACTCTGCTGGGCTTCGCTCTGCGCGAGCCTGGCGGCGCGGATCAGCAGCTGCACTCCATTGAACTTGTTAAACGGGAAAAAGCCGGGCCGAACGGATCCCGATTGGACGGCTAACGGAGCTTCGAGATCGTCTGCTTTATCTAATGTTCCGCGATTGCCGGTCAGCATCGGATCGAGTCCCGATGGACGCGCTTTAAGTCCCGCATAGAGGCGTGTGCGCAGAGCCGAGTGAAGCGGGCCAAATACGAAATCGTTCGGCGCGTCGGTACCGATTTGGCGCGACGCTTGGTCGAGATATGATTCCTTCGGGGCGGCCCGGGGAAGCACCTTCTGCGTCAAGTCGCGCTTGACATCATCTGGCCAATCCGGATCGTCGAGTTCCGATTCGATAAAGCGTGGCGACCAGCCTCCCCACAACAACGAGCGACCGCCCAAACAGAAAGCCAAGCCCGGAAATTTGAGCTTCGGATCGGCCACCCAGGGTACGCTCCAGAGCGGCCCGCCGTCGAAACCGGGTGGAAGATTCTGCACATGCTCCGGAAATACAAAGGGCCCAGCCTCCAGCACAAGAATGCGATGCGAGCGGCTGGTATCGGCACTGAACAGATGGCTGGCCAGCACCGAACCAAACGAACCTCCCCCGACAATGATCATGTCGAAGGGGCGAGCGCTCGAGTCTGCACCCTTGTCGGTGCTGAGCAAAGCTTCTTCCAGGCTGTTGCAAACCCAGCGCCCAATCACATCGAGGCTAAAATCAGTTTGTTGTGGCGTTGCACTGGTCTTGAGCATATCGCGCCTCCCTCTGTCGCATTCGCGCCAGTAAAAAATCCTCTTTTGGAGCAACCATGCTCCGGCTCGTTAGCGCGTAAATACCATGAGCGAATTCGCCGGAACGATCAGGCGTGCCTTGGCCGGCATCCCATGGAGCGGTTGCCAGACGGCCTCAATCTGTCCGGAATTGTTTATGTTGTGATACTCGCTATTGAGAATTTCACGCCATCTTCCAGCGGA
>DATAOB010000015.1:0-23611 GCA_036265935.1 Beijerinckiaceae bacterium | reverse complement strand
GTCTGCGCCTTGATGGTGATGCCGCGCTCGCGCTCGATCTCCATCGAATCGAGCACCTGCTCGACCATGTCGCGCTCGGCGAGGCCGCCGGTCGTCTGGATCAGCCGGTCGGCGAGCGTCGACTTGCCGTGGTCGATATGCGCGACGATCGAGAAGTTGCGGATATTGGCGATCGGGTGGGTGGCCATGTGCGGCCGGGATAGCAGGGGGGTGAGGGCAGGGGAAGGGCGGGGGGAGGGGCTAGCGACCGCCCCCACCCCTCGTCCGTTCCGATTCAGTGCGACCTGAGCGACGTGTTCCCCGATCAGCCTGCGGTTCGAGAATAGGCACCATATTCCGGCCAAAGTGAAGGCCTCGTCGTTCGGTGTCACTGAACTCGTGTACCGCTTGTGAGCTATGGATGATTTCGACGAATTTGTTATCTACGCAACCTCCGAAGCCCCTTCATAGCTGCTCCGTGTGCGCCATTCATCTGCGTAGTAAAGTCGGGCAACTAACATTGAGAATGCATGAGGGCCGAGTAGCACGGCGCACGGCCAACGATTGTCGGCATTTCGCCCGATATGAAAATGAGCGGCAGGATGAACAATTTCCCGATACTGCTGCCTAGAGTATTCAAACTTGATTGCCGGGATCGCCGCCTTTGTAGGGCAGCTCTTCGATCAAATCACTTGCATCCTCATGTGACAGACCTCCCATCTCCTCTAACGCTTCCCATTGATCCAAAGTATCCTGCGCGTCTGCTACCCCTGCAATCCAGGGGTTTGGAAAATAAGCCAGCCTCCAAGCGGCGTGGCTGTCCCAGCTAAACTGAAAATACGAGTAGTCACTTAGCAGAAAGAGCAGTTTCGGAGCCGAATACCGGGACATCTGCCTCGGAAGCATCACTGACGCCCGGTGCAAATAAGATCGGAGTGACTCCAAAACGCAGTTGTTGTCCCCTTGTACGAAGCATCGGGCTACGGATGAGTTGAGAAACAGCGCTTGCAGCGGCTTGCGAGATGCTTTCTGTTGCCTCTGGAACTGCCCGCGCCGTCGCAGCAGATAAGACTCTGATTAGAACGACACCGGTCCGCGATGAGACAAGCGCTAGATCGACATAATGTCGAACGGCATCATAGTCAGTGAATTTTGGCCAGCCGTAGTATAGGACACCATCGCCAAGCCCAAGGGTCACAGAGCGATTTCATATCTCCGCTATTAAATGATTCAAGGCAGGATATCTTGCCTGATCGGGACGCGTAGGAATGAACTCGATCGTCATGCGTTAAGCGCTGCTTCTGTGGCTGTGGTCGCAGTATGCACCATATCGGCTTTCGGCCCCGCGGCAACGAGCGAGGCATAATGGTTGTTGCGCAAGACGGCCGGTAATGCGCCTTTCGAATTTGGGACGCGACCCTGGCTCCTCAAGCGGAGCGCACCATCACTAGCGACCCCAGCCATTTCCTCGGCCGCGGGGGGACAGAAAAAGTCGCAAAAAAGTGAATCCCCATCTCCCCGCCCGCCCCCATACTCGCGTGATCCCCGCCGCCTCGCGAGGGCGCTGCCGGAATGGGTTCCGGCAGCGTGGGCGGGGAGCGGCCCCCTGGAGTCGCAACGCGCCACATTCCCGGACGCGCGAAGCGCGATCCGGGACCCAGGGGCAAACGCTTGAGATCATGTCATTTGCCCTGGACCCCGGAGCGCATTCGCTTCGCTTCATGCGTCCGGGGATGTGGTGCTGGAACGGCAGGCCCAGCCGCGGCGCGCGATTTAGACGCGCGCCTGTCATTCCCGACGGCCGAAGGCCGATCGGGAATCCGGAGCAAACGCAACGAAGGTCTGGATTCCCGCTTTCGCGCGACTTCGACCGAAAAAGTGCGCATGTCGGCAACACCCGACGTGCGTGCGGGAGAAGGTGTCATTGCGAAGCAATGACGGATGAGGGGTTGATGCAACCGGCTCCCCCTCACCCGACCCGCGCTTACGCGCGGGCCTCTCCCGCGAGGGGAGAGGAAGGGCTAACGATCGGCTCTCGCGCATGTCACGTCGATTCATTCTCGCGCGGAACGCGGCTGCAGTCATTGCGAGGAGCGAAGCGACGAAGCAATCCAGAGGCAACATCTGCAATAATCGTGCATTTGCTCCTGGATTGCTTCCCCCGGATTAATCCGGGGCCGCAATGACGCCGCGGAAGGATGAGCGCGTCGCTGCCCATTAGCGTCATGCCCGGGCTTGGCCTGGGCATCCACGAACGCAAATGCGCATCGGTGTGCCGGTCGGCATGGATGGCCGGGCCAAGCCCGGCCATGATGTTGACGTCTTATGTGCGCGACCGCGCGCTCTTCCGCTCCAGCATGAACACCGCCTGCGCGCCGAACAGGTTCCACAGCCACCACGGCGCGCTGACGCGCACTGGCTTGCCGTAGCGGGTAAGCGCGATGCCGCGCTCGATGCAGGCGCCGACTTCGTCGAGCAGGCTGACGAAATCGCGGATCGTGCAGAGATGGATGTTCGGCGTCTCATACCAGGCGTAGTTCAGCGTGTCGGTCCGCGGCATGCGGCCGCGAAACAGCAATTGCAGCCGCACGCGCCAATGACCGAAATTCGGAAACGACACGATGGCGCGCCGGCCGATGCGCAGCATGTTCTCCAAGACTTTGCGCGGCTCGCGCGTCGCCTGCAGCGTCTGCGACAGGATCACATAATCGAAGGCATTGTCGGGATAATCGACGAGATCGGTATCGGCGTCGCCCTGGATCACCGAGAGGCCGTTCTTGACGCAATCGTTGACGCCGCGTTGCGACAGCTCGATGCCGCGCGCGTCGACCGCGCGGGTGTCGCGCAACAATTTTAGGAGCGCGCCGTCGCCGCAGCCGACGTCGAGCACGCGCGCGCCGCGCTTGACCATGCGCGAGACGACGAGAAGATCGAGACGCTCCGGCGGCGCGGCGCTTTCGGCGGGCGCGATGAGATCGCTGACCCGCTCGTCGATATCGCCGTCGCTCATGCCGGGACTGCGACCGCGGCTTGTCGCACCCCGCGTGCGTCGGCGACCGCGCTCAAAAAACCGCGCGTCGTCGCGTGAAAATCCGGCTCTTCGAGCAGGAACGCGTCGTGCCCCTTGTCGGATGCGATCTCGACAAAGGAGACGGAGGCGCCGCCGGCGTTGAGCGCATGCACGATCGCGCGCGAGGCGGAGGTCGGGTAGAGCCAATCGGAGGTAAATGAGATGACGCAAAACCGCGTCGGCGTATTCTTGAAGGCGAGCGCCAGCGAGCCCCCGTAATCGGCGGCGAGGTCAAAATAATCGCAGGCGCGCGTGACGTAGAGATACGAGTTTGCATCGAAGCGGTCGACGAAGCTCGAGCCCTGATAGCGCAGATAATTCTCGACCTGGAAATCCGCGTCGAAGGAGAAGGTGTGGGCGTCGCGGTTCTGCAGGTTGCGGCCGAATTTGTCCTGCAGCGCCTTCTCGGAGAGGTAGGTGATGTGCGCGGCCATGCGCGCCACCGCAAGGCCCTTCGTGGGCGAGACGCCCTCGTCGAGGTAGCGGCCGCCGCGCCAGTTCGGATCGGCCATGATCGCCTGGCGGCCGACCTCATGGAAGGCGATGTTCTGCGAGGAATGGCGCGGGGCGGTGGCGATCGGCATCGCGGAGAAGACGCGCTCGGGGTAGGAGGCCGCCCATTGGAGGACCTGCATGCCGCCCATCGAGCCGCCGGTGACGCAGAGCAGCTGGTCGATGTTGAGGTGGTTGAGGAGGAGGACTTGCGCGCGCACCATGTCGCGTATCGTCACGACGGGAAAATCGAGGCCGTAAGGGTGCCCTGTCGCCGGATTCGTGCTGGCGGGGCCGGTCGTGCCCATGCAGCCGCCGAGCACGTTGGTGGCGATGACGAAATATCGCTCGGTGTCGATCGGTTTGCCGGGACCGACCATCGTTGCCCACCAGCCCTTCTTGCCGGTGACCGGATGACTGTTGGCGACATGCTGGTCGCCGGTCAACGCATGGCAAATCAGGATGGCGTTGGACCGCGCGGCATTCAGCGTGCCGTAGGTCTGGTAGGCAATCTGCAGCGGCGCGAGACTAGCACCGGAATCGAGCGCAAGCGGCTCACCCTCGGGCAGACGCAGGAGCGGGCTCTGCGGATTATCCGCCTCGCTCGCAGCGCGGGCGCGCGGTTGCCGGCGTGAGACGCTTTTCAAGGGGTTCGTTATTTCGAACATTTCGTTTGTTACTTAGGAGCGCGCCGGCAAGGGAGTCAAGGAGCGGAGCGGTTTTGCTACGCGGAGCGACGCCTGTATGAGAGCAGCGCGAGGGCTGCGCAATGAACGAGGTAAACAATACCGAAGCCGTCGACCTCGCCGCACTCCGGCAGGAGATCGATCGCATCGATCTCGACATTCATCGTGGCCTCATGGAGCGCGGCGAAATCATTGATCGACTGATCGCCGTCAAAGCGCGGCAGGGGGGCGGCTCGGCGTTCCGGCCTGGCCGCGAGGCGGAGATGATGCGCCGCCTTGTCGAGCGGCATCGCGGGCTTCTGCCGCTCGACACCGTCGAAGGAATTTGGCGCATTATTATTTCTACTTTCACCTTCGTGCAGGCGAATTACAGCGTCCACGTCGACGTCTCCGGCGGCGATCCGCCGATGCGCGACTCGGCGCGCTTCCATTTCGGCTTCACCGTTCCATACGTGCCACATAACGGCGCCGCCGGGGTCATTGCGGCGGTTAAGCGCTCCCCCGGCGACCTTGGCATGGTGCGGATCGGCGCCAGCGCCGCCGATGGCGCCTGGTGGAGCGGCCTTGCCGAGTCGCAGGCGCCCAAGATCATCGCGCGGCTACCTTTTGCCGAGCGGCCGGACCACCCCGCGGGCCTGCCGGTCTTCGTCGTCTCGAAGCCGGTCGAAGACGCCGCCGCTCGCGAGGTGATCCTCTACGCGGTGCAGGTCGAGCGCTGGCGCGACGCGCTACCGGCCCTGATCGGCGAGACCGGCGGCGAGATCATTGGCAACGCGCCGGATCGGATGGGGCTCTCGCTCCTCCTCGCAATCTCGGGCCCGAAGGCCGGCGAGTTCGGCGAGCGCCTTCGTAGCTTACCGGGCGCGAGCCGCGTCGCTGAAGTCGGTAGCCACGCCGCCCGCTTCGATGTCGCCTCTCGCGATTCGGCCAGCGATCCTCTAAGCCGGTCGGCCTAATTTTCGGAGCCATCATGTCAGCGTCTTCAGCCCGCCCGGTGCCGCGGCCGGGAATTCTCGACATCAGCGCCTACGTGCCGGGGAAGAGCGAGGCGCCGGGGGTCGCGAAAGTCTACAAGCTTTCGTCGAACGAGACGCCGCTCGGCCCCTCGCCAAAAGCGATGGCCGCTTTTCGTGCGCTTGCCGATCATCTCGAAGCCTATCCGGATGGCGCCTCGACCCGGCTGCGCGAAGCGATCGCGCAGCGCTACGGGCTCGATTCCGCCCGCATCGTCTGCGGCGCGGGATCGGACGAAATCCTGTCCCTACTTGCGAGCGCCTATGTCGGCCCTGGCGACGAGGGCATTTTCACCAGGCATGGATTTTTGGTTTACCGCATCAACATATTGGGCGCGGGCGGTACGCCCGTAGTGGCCGAGGAGAAAAACTACACGGCCGATGTCGACGCCATTCTCGCCAAAGTGACGCCGCGCACGAAAATCGTGTTCCTCGCCAATCCCAACAATCCGACCGGCACGTATGTGCCGTTCGAGGACGTGAAGCGGCTGCATGCGGCACTCCCGCCGCATGTGCTGCTCGTCATCGATTCGGCTTATGCGGAATATGTGACGCGCAACGATTACTCCTCCGGCCTAGAGCTCGCGGCGCAATACGACAATGTCGTGATGACGCGCACGTTTTCCAAAATCTATGGGCTCGCGGCGTTGCGCATCGGCTGGTGCTACGCGCCGGCGCATGTCTGTGACGCCATAAACCGCATCCGCGGGCCGTTCAATGTCAACGCGGCGGCCATCGAAGCGGGCGTTGCGGCCATCGACGACGTCGCGCATGTCGAAAAATCGATCGCGCATAATACGAAATGGCTGGCCTGGCTCTCCGAGGAAATCACCAAGCTCGGACTCGAGATTGTGCCAAGCGTCGCCAATTTCGTGCTGATCCGGTTCCCGAAGTCTCCCGGCCGCACGGCGGCGGATGCCGACCGTTTCCTCACCGCGCGCGGGCTCATCCTGCGCGCCGTCGGCGTGTACGGACTGCCCGACTGTCTGCGCATGACGGTCGGCACGGAAGAGGCGAACCGGCTTGTCGTCAACGCGCTCGCCGAATTCGTGGCCGCCCGGGAGAAGCAGCGTGCCTGAACGGCTTGGTCCGGCACGCGCGACGCCCCTCTTTGACAAAATTGCGCTGATCGGCTTGGGCCTTATCGGCTCATCGATCGCGCATGTGGCACGGCGGCAGAATCTTGCGAGCGAGATCGCCGGCTTCGATGCCGATGCCGATGTGCGCAAGCGCGCGGGTGAGCTGCGCATTGGCGACATTGTCGAGAGCGCCGCAAAAGCTGTTGCCGGCGCCGATCTCGTCATTCTCTGTGTGCCGGTCGGCGCGATGAGCGACGCGGCGCGCGCCGCGGCGCCGCATCTCAAAGCCGGCGCGATCCTCTCCGATGTCGGCTCGGTGAAGAGCGGCGTCATTGCCGCCGTCGCGCCGCACGTGACGGACGGCGTGCATTTCATCCCGGCCCATCCCGTCGCCGGCACCGAATATTCCGGTCCCGAAGCGGGTTTCGCGACATTATTCCTGCAGCGCTGGTGCATTCTGACGCCGGCTGACGGCGCCGATCCCGAGGCGGTCGCCAAGCTTACCGCGTTTTGGGAAGCGGCGGGCTCGCATGTCGAGGTCATGGAGGCCGGCCATCATGACCTCGTGCTGGCGATCACCAGCCATGTGCCGCATTTGATCGCCTACAATATCGTCGGCACCGCCGCCGATCTCGAAGAGGTGACGCAGTCGGAAGTGATCAAATTCTCGGCCGGCGGCTTTCGCGATTTCACCCGGATCGCCGCTTCCGATCCGACAATGTGGCGCGACGTTTTCCTGAACAATAAGGAAGCGGTGCTCGAAGTGCTCGGACGTTTCAACGAAGATCTTGCCGCGCTGCAGCGAATGATCCGCTGGGGCGACGGTCAGGGCCTGTTCGATCTCTTTACCCGCACGCGCGCGATCCGCCGCGGCATCATCGCCGAGGGACAAGAAACCGCGGCGCCGGATTTCGGCAGGCATATCGGCGAAGAGAACGGGCCGGGTTAACGCGCAGAAGTTCCGAGCCTTCAATCCAATCGCCGGCATCGAAATCAGCTCTCGAAGATCAGACACGTCGTCGTGCCATGTGCCAGGAGCCGCCCCGCGCTGTCGGTGACGCGTCCTTCTGCCGTACCAACTCGGCGACCGCAATTCAGGACTGTCCCCTCTGCCCGGATCTTTCCGGTACCCGGAGTGATGGGCTTCATCAGTGAAATTTTGAACTCGACCGTCGTTTGTCGGAGGCCCCTTTCCAAATTGGATTGCACGGCTAGGCCCATGCAGCTGTCGAGCAGGGTGGCGGTCAGGCCACCATGTACCGTGCCGTATGGATTGAGGTGGGCGTCGGTCGGTTCCGCGGTGACGATGACACGGCCCTTTTCCGCCTCAGTCACATCATAGCCCAAAGTTTGGGCGATCATGTTCAACGGAAGCGTACCGTCGACGAGCCCTTTGACAAACTCGTATCCGCTCATCTCCTTCTGCTGCTCGGCGCTGACGGTCCCGTACGTCTTGATGAGGGGCCTCGACATTCTTCCTCCGGGCTTCCGCCGTTTTGAACTGCACCTCCGATGCCGTGGTCTGCACTTCGTTTCTTGCTGCCGAATTCGATATCAACTCCACTCGCGCGAGATCCAGATTAAAAGGCTGTTTCTCGCGCGCCCAATAACGTTCGGAGGTAAGGACGAGGATTGGAGTTACTGCGTCGCCGCTGCCGTCTGCTCCTGCGGCTGCACCAGCACATTCGGGCTCAGCCGCTGCAGATTGCCGACAATCACCTTGTCGCCCTCCTTGATCGGGCCGGTGACGACCACCCGGTCGCCGTAGCGCGCGCCGAGCGTGACAAAGCGCTGCTCCGTTTTGTTGTCCGGGCTCACCGTATAAAGGTATTGCCCGGTCTGCGACGCTCCGATTGCAGTCTGCGGCACGAGCAGCGCATTCGGCGTCGTGCCGATCGCCAGCCGCACGCGCACGAATTGCCCGGGTAGCAGCGCGCGCTCGGGATTGTCGACCTGCGCCCGCGCCGTGATCGTGCCGGTCGCGCGCTCGACCACATTATCGAGAAAGACCAACTTGCCTTTGTAGCGCGGCTCCGTATCGCCGGTGAGGAACACCTCCGCGATGATGTCGCCCTGCTTGCGGCGTGCTTCCAATATCGGCACATCCGTCTCGGCCGGATTGAAGGTGATGTAGATCGGATCGAGCTGCACGAGCGTATTGAGCTGCGTGCCGGCGGCACTGATCAGCGTACCCTCGTGCACGAGCGAGCGGCCGATCCGCCCCGCAAACGGCGCGCGGATTTCCGTGTAATCGAGGTTGTTCTGGGCCGTGCGCTCGGCGGCTTGATCCGCCGCGAGCGCCGCCTGCGCCTGTGCCATTGTGCTCGTCGCCTGCTCGAACTGATCGCGGCTCGTATAGCCCTGCTGGACGAGTGTCGCGCTGCGGTTTTGCGTGGCGCGCGAATAGGTGAGGGCCGCCTGATCCTTTTGCACCTGCGCGCGCGCTTGATCGAGCGCCGCGCGATAGTCGCGTTGATCGATCTGGTAAAGGAGATCGCCCTCCTTCACGTCGGCGCCATCAGGCGCGCCGCGCTTCGAGAGATAGCCGGTGATCTTGGCTTGCAAGTTGACCATGCGCATCGCTTCGGTCGTCGCGACATAGTCGAGAAAGACGGGCACATCCTCTTTCTTCACGGCCACGACAGGCACGGCGATTGCGGCGGCGGGAGCGGGCGCATTTTGCGCCTGCACCGGCTGCGTCGCGCCGCGCTGATAGGCATAGAACGCGCCGAACGCCGCAAGCGCGATCAGGATCATGCCGAGGAATAGGCGTGATGCACGCATTTATTCGCCTGGCGCCGCTTCGAACCCGCGCATCCGCGTCTGGCGCACGCGTTTCGGCCGCGGCTCGCGCAGGCGCTCGATCACGACGTAGAAAATCGGCACCATGACCAGGCTGAGCACCGTTGCCGCCAGCATGCCGCCGAACACCGTCGTGCCGATCGATTGGCGGCTCGCCGCACCGGCGCCATGCGCCAGCATCAGCGGGATGACGCCGAAGATGAAGGCAAATGCCGTCATCAGGATCGGCCGCAGGCGCAGACGCGCCGCGTCCATCGCGGCGGCAACAACGGACAAGCCGTCTTCGCGACGCCGTCGTGCGAATTCGACGATGAGGATGGCGTTCTTTGCGGCGAGCCCGATCAACATGACGAAGCCAACCTGCGAGAACACGTCAATCGTCATGCCGCGCAGGTAGAGCATGCCGAACGCGCCGAACAGAGCGAGCGGGACGGCGAGGATGACCATGAACGGCATCGCCCAGCTCTCGTATTGCGCGGCCAGGAACAGGAACACGAAGACGAGCGCCAACGAGAAGACGATCACCGCAACCGAGCCGGCCTTCAGCTCCTGATAAGTGATGCCGGTCCACTCATAGCCGAAATCGTGCGGCAGAACATTTGCCGCAGCCCGCTGCATGGCCGCAATCGCCTGGCCCGAGGAATAACCCGGCGCCGCTTGGCCGTTGATTTTTGCGGTGTTGTAAAGATTGTAGTGCGGCACGATGTCCGGCCCGATCGTTCGCTGCAGCGAGCCCAACGTCGACAACGGCACCATGCGGCCGACATTGTTGCGCACGTAAAGGCGGCTGAGATCCGTCGGATCCGAGCGCGCATCCTTCTCGGCCTGTACGGTCACCCGAAACGTGCGGCCGAACAGGTTGAAGTCGTTGACATAGAGCGAGCCGAAGAAAATCTGCAGCGTGCTGAAAACGTCGGGCAGATTGAGCCCGAGCAGTTTGGTTTTGGCCCGGTCGAGGTCGTATTTGAATTGCGGTGTCGTCGTGCTGTAGGTCGTAAACACCTTGTTCGGATCGATCTCCGGCTGCTTTTTCGCCTCCGCGATCAGCGCCTTCGTCGACTCCTCGAGCGCGAAAGCGCCGTGGTTGGTCAAATCCTCGAGCTGGAACTCGAAACCACCGGTCTGACCGATGCCGGGGATCGACGGCGGGTCGAACGTGACGACAACCCCGGCGTCGATGTCGGTCAGCTCTTTGCGCAAATCCGCCATTACTTCGCCGACGCTCTGGCCGGGACCGCGCTCCTCCCACGGCTTCAGGATGGCGAATGCCGCAGCGCTATTCGAGCCGGTGGAGCCGGTGAGAAAGTTGAGGCCGACGAGCGAAATGATGTTGCTCATCGCCGGATGTTTCATGATGACGGCGCGCGCCTTCGCGGTCATCGCATCGGTCCGCTGCAGCGATGCGCCGTCGGGCAATTGGATAATGACGTAGAAATAACCGCGGTCTTCGGTCGGCAGGAAGCCGGAGGGTAGCCGCATGTAGAGCATGCCTGTCGCGGCGATGCCAATCGCAAACAGCGCCAGCAACGCGTAGCGCATTTTGGCGAGCTGACGCACGCCGCGCCCGTAAGTGCGCGCGGTCCAGTCGAAGCCCTGGTTGAATTTGCGGAACAGAAAGAAGCTCGGCGGCGGCCTATGGCGCAAGAGTACGGCGCAGAGCGCCGGGCTCAGGGTCAGTGAATTGAAGGCGGAGATCGCGATCGAGATGGCGATCGTCAGCGCGAACTGATTGTAGAGGCGTCCGGTAACGCCGGGCAGAAAAGCGACCGGCACGAAGACGGCGCCGAGCACGGCGGAGGTCGCGATGATCGGGCCGGTCACTTCCGACATGGCGACCTTGGCGGCGGTGAGCGGCGCGAGGCCGTTCTCGAGCTGGCGCTCGACATTCTCGACGACGACGATCGCATCGTCGACGACGAGTCCGATGGCCAAGACCATGCCGAGCATGCTGACCGTATTCAGCGAGAAACCCATCGCGTACATGACCGCCAGCGTGCCGATCAGCGAGACCGGAATGGCGATACCGGTGATCAGCGTCGTGCGCCACGATTGAAGGAAGAGGAATACGACCGCGAAGACGAGGAGCAGCGCCTCGCTGAGCGTGATCATCACGTCGTGCATCGACGCCGACACGAACATGTTCGTGTCGTAATTGATGCCCCAGTTGATGCCCTTCGGGAACGTCTTCGCCAGTTCCGCCATGCGCGCGCGCACGGCCTTGTCCATGTCGAGCGCATTCGATCCCGGCAGCTGGAAGACCGGCACGAGCACGGCCGGGCGATCGTTGACATAAGCGCTCGTCGTATATTGCAGCGCGCCGAGTTCGAGCCGGGCGACATCCTTCAGAAGAACCGTGGCCCCGCTGGTGGTGCCGGCGCGCAGTACGATCTCGCCGAACTGCTCGGGCGTGCTCAGCCGGCCGAGCGCATTGATCTGCATCTCGAAGGCGGTGCCGGGCGGCGCCGGCGAGGCGCCGAGCTTGCCGGCGGCGACCTGCACATTCTGCTCGGCGATCGCCTGCTGCACGTCGACGGCGGTAATCCCGAGCTTGGCGAGCTTGTCGGGATCGAGCCACACGCGCATCGAATAGCGCCGCTCGCCGAACAATGTCACATCGCTCACGCCCGGCACGCGCTTCAAGGGGTCGACGACCTGCAGATAGGCGAAATTGCTGATCGTGACCGGATCGACCGAATTGTCCGGCGAGTAGAGGTTGATCGCCAGCGCGAAATTCGGGTTCTTCTTCTGGATGGTGATGCCGGACTGGTTGACGATGCTCGGCAGCGACGCCGCCGCCTGGGAGACGCGGTTCTGCACGTCGACCGCACCGATGCTGACGGGATAACCGACATCGAACGTGATGGTGATGATCGACGTGCCGTCATTGGCGCTGACCGAGGACATGTAAGCCATGCCCTGGACACCGTTGATCTGCTGCTCGAGCGGCGTCGTCACCGTGTCGGCGACGACCTGTGCGCTGGCGCCCGGATAGGTCGAGGTGACGATGACCTGCGGCGGTGTGATCTCGGGAAACTGCGCGACCGGCAGGATGGCCCAGCAGATCAGCCCGGCGAGCACCATGATGATCGCGATCGACGACGCGAAGACCGGCCGCTCGATGAAGAACTTGACCATTCAGACCCCAGAGCGCCCGCCGCAGGCGGACGCCGCCTCCCGCGGCTCAGAACGACGCCCGAGCCGATCAGTGATTGTGGCCTGCGATATAGGCCGGACTGTGAAGCGGCGCTAGCGGCGGCTCCCTAAGCGCTTAGGCGTAACGCACCTTGGCCCTGGCGCGGGCCTTTGCCGCCTCCGTCGCACGGTCGCGCGGCGGGCTCAAGGTGTGGAGGGATTGCAGCAGGCGATGGGCCGCTTCGGCGACTTCATCAACGGCGTGATCGAAGGCGGCCTCGTTGCCCTTCGATGGATGCGTAAAGCCACTGACCTTCCGCACGTATTGCAGCGCCGAGGCGCGGATTTCATCTTCCGTCGCCGGCGGCTCGAAATTAAACAGGGTTCGGATATTCCGGCACATCGCAACTCATCCCGCGGCCGGCTCGACGAGCGGCCCTTAGCGGGAGCTATATGCGCCAATATGGCTTTTGCGGGAATTGGCCCGGCGATTGACGCGGCCCTCGCGCCAAGTTGAAGTTGGTCAGCTGTGAAGCGAAGCGCCCTTTGCGCGCCGCGGGCTTGAGGCGGCGATGGCACCAGCCGCGATTTTTGTCCCGCTCTTCTTCTTCGGTTTGGCCGGAACGTGCATGGCGGCAACAATTTCGCGCTCCGCCGCGCACCAATGTTCCTCGTCCTGCCCATGCGAATAGCCGCTCATCGCCCATAATTCATAGGCGCGCTCGCGGATGCGCTGCTCGAGCTCTTGGCTCATGGAAATCTCCGATCCGACTTCGTTAAGACTCGGTTTAGTTCTGCCGGAGCATGGTTAACGAGCGGTTAAGATCCGGCTACTGCCTCAGTGTAATCCGAGTGCCGCGCGCACGCTGTCGTGCTGCGAGGCGAGCTTTATCGCCAGCACGATGCAGACGGTGATCACCATCGGCCGTACAATCCGCGCGCCGATGCGCAGGGTCGTATGTGCCCCGATCGTCGCGCCGGTCAGCGCGGCGACACCCATGGTGAGGCCGACGCTCCAATAGATGTGTCCCGAGAAGGCGAGGGTGGCAAGGCCGGCAATATTGGACGCAAAGTTAGCAAGCTTCGTGTGCGCTGTTGCCCGGATGACGCCGAAGCCGAGCAGGGTGATGAAAGCGAGCGTGTAGAACGAGCCGGCGCCCGGCCCGAACACGCCGTCATAGGCCGCGATGATCGGCAGCACGAAGCAGATGAAAGCCAGCCGCGGGATGCGCGGGGCGGCATCCGCATCGGTGACCTTCGGTGACAACGCGAAATAGAGCGCCACCGAGATCAGAACGAACGGGAGTGCGATCTCCACCGCTCCGCGCGGCACGTGTACGAGCAGCGCTGCGCCGGCGATGCCGCCTCCGATGCAGGCGAGCGGAATGGGCCAGGCGCGGCGATCGAGATAACTGGCGCGCGCAAACGCGATCATTGCCGAGCCCGAGCCGAAACTCGATTGCACTTTGTTGGTCGCGATCGCCGCGACGGGATCAAGTCCGGCGAGCGCCAGCGCCGGGACCGTGATCAGGCCACCGCCGCCGGCAATCGCGTCGACGAACCCGGCAACGAGCGCAGCTGCGATGAGTAGGAGGAAGGACTCGGGCGGGACGGGCATAAGCCGCCATAGCAGCCGCTTAGCCCACGGTCATTCTGACGTTCGCCCTGCAATATTTCACGGCAGCTCCGCCGGGGGATGCATTATCATGCCGATTGTTGTGCCTTGACCGGGGCCAGACATGAAATAATGTGCATGATCAAGAGAGAATGGCCTGCAGGCCGCAATCGGCTCGGGGAGGAAACATGGATTTGAATAGACGCACATTCGTCTCGCTCGGCGGCAGCGCGGCCGGGGCACTTGCCCTCGGTGTGCCTTTCATTCGCCCGTCCTATGCGCAGTCCAGCCCGCTGAAGCTCGGCGTCCTCCTGCCCTATAGCGGCACCTATGCGCCGCTCGGGGAGGCGATCACCCGGGCGATGGAACTCTACGTGAAGCAGCAGGGCGGCAAGCTCGTCGGCCGTGAGATTACTTTCATCAAGATCGACGACGAATCGGCGCCGCCGAAAGCTACCGAGCTGACGACCAAGCTCGTGCAGGGCGAAAAGTCCGATGTAATCATCGGCACCGTACATTCCGGCGTCGCTATGGCGATGGTGAAGATTACCAAGGAAGACGGCGTGCCGACGATCATCCCGAATGCCGGCGCCGATCAGATCACGCGCGGCATGTGCGCGGAAAATATTTTCCGCACCTCGTTCTCGAACGGGCAGGCGGGGTTCGCGGTCGGTCCGGCGATGCTGAAAGCCGGGCACAAGAAGGTCGTGACCGCGACATGGAAATACGCCGCCGGTGAGGAATCGGTCGCAGGCTTCAAACGCTCGTTCACCAAGGGCGGCGGCGAAGTGATCAAGAGCATCACAATTCCGTTTCCCGATGTCGAATTCCAATCCGTGCTGGCGGAGATCGGCTCGCTCAAGCCCGACGCCGTCTATGTGTTCTGGGCGGGCGGCGGCGCACTCAAATTCATCAAGGATTATGCGGCGGCGTTCAGCGGCAAAATCCCGCTTTGGGGGCCGAGCTTCTTGACCGACGGCGTCGAGCAGGCGGCGGGCACCGCCGGCAACGGCGTCAAGACCGTTGGCCATTATGTCGAGTCGCTCGACAATCCGGAGAACAAGGACTTCACGAAATTGTTCATCGATGCCTACAAGCTCCCGCCGGATGTTTACGCCGTGCAAGGCTGGGACACGATGCAGCTTCTCGACATCGGATTGAAGGCTGTCGGCGGCGATGTGTCGAAGCGCGCGCAATTGAACGCCGCAATGGCGAAGGCGACGATCGCCAGCCCGCGCGGGCCGCTGCGTTTCTCCTCCTCGCACAATCCGATCCAGAACTTTTATCTCAGAGAGCTACGCGGCGGCGTGAACAACTATCTCGGCATCGTCGAGAAGGAATTGAGCGACGACACGACCGGCTGCAAACTGGCGTAATTACCTGGGTCGCGCCTGAGGATCAGCCACCTCCCCGGACGCATGGAGCAAAGCGGAATGCGATCCGGGGTCCAGGGGCAGATATGTTTGCTCTGGGTCCAGGATGTCCCGGATTTAATCCGGGGTTCGCGGCTCCGGGAATGTGGACACTAAGCCACATGGATCTCGTTCTCATCCAGATCCTCAACGGCCTGCAATATGGATTGCTGATCTTTCTCGCCGCCAGCGGCCTGACGCTCGTCTTCGGCATTCTCGGCATCATTAATCTATCGCATGGCTCATTCTACATGCTCGGCGCCTACGCGGCGCTGACGTTGACGGAGCCGCTCGGCGATGTCTTTCGCGCACTTGCCGTCGGCATTCCCCTTGCCTTCCTGTTTGGTCTCGCGATCGAGTGGCTGTTCATCCGCCATCTCTACAAGCGCGATCACCTGCAGCAGGTGCTGCTCACCTTCGCGATGATCCTCATCTTCAACGAATTGCAGCAGACGATCTGGGGCTCGCATCCGCATTCGATTCCGACGCCAGTTTATCTTACGTCGACCATTCGGCTGACCGAGACACTGAGCTACCCCGTTTATCGTCTCGTGCTGACGGCGATTTGTCTTGCCCTGGCGCTCGCGATGGTTTTCGTCATCCAGAAGACGCGCGTCGGCCGGCTGATCCGCGCCGCCGAATCCAATCGCGAGATGGTTGAGGCTCTTGGCTTTGACTCGCAGCTGCTGTTCCGCTTCGTCTTTGCAACGGGTGTGGCGCTCGCCGCAGCGGCGGGAATTATCGCCGCGCCGGTCGAGAGCGCCTATCCCGGCATCGGCGACAAGGTGCTTATCATCTCATTCGTGGTGGTGGTGATCGGCGGTATCGGCAGCATCCGCGGCGCCTTCGTCGGCGCATTGTTGATCGGTCTCGCCGATGCGATGGGCAAGGTGTTCCTCCCGTCTTTTGCCAGCGTGATGATCTACGGCGTCATGGCGCTCGTCCTGGTGCTGCGTCCGGCCGGTTTGTTCGGGCGCGCCTGATGTTCCGCCGGCCCTCGCTGCCTATCGCCGTGGCGCTCTGCATCACTGTTATCGCGCTCGCCTGCGTGCCCTTTGTGCTGAGCCCATACGCCGTGAAATTCACGACGCGCGTGCTGGTCCTGGCGATCATGGTCATAAGCCTCGATCTTCTGATCGGAATTACCGGGCTCGTCAGTTTCGGTCATGCGGCGTTCTTCGCGCTCGGCGCCTATGCCGTCTACTTCGTCTCACCGGAGAGCGAGAGCGCCAATGCACTTGTGGTGCTAGTGGCGGGTGCCACTCTCGCAGCCGCCGGTGCGTTCGTCATTGGCGTCTTCGCCATGCTGACGCGCGGCTTCTATTTCATCATGGTGACGCTCGCCGCCGGGCAGATGGTGTTTTCGATCTTTTACGACACCGATATCGCCAAGGGCTCGGACGGCGCTTACGTCAACGTCAAACCGGACCTGACCATCGGCGGCTCGACATTGCTCGACTTCGATAATCGGCGGCAGTTCTTCTACGTCTGTCTCATTCTGCTCGCAGCGACTTATCTCTTCCTGCTTTGGCTCGTGCGCTCGCGTTTCGGCCGTGTGCTGCAAGGGATCAGGATCAACGAGCAGCGGATGCGCGCGCTCGGCTACGATACCTATCGCTATCGGCTCGCTGTGTTCGTGATTGCCGGCGCAATCGCCGGAATCGCCGGTGCGTTGTTCGCCTGCATCGATGGTTTTGTGACGCCGGAGCTCGCGAGCTGGCGTGAATCCGGCCTCGCTATTATGATGGTCGTGCTCGGCGGAACTGGCACGCTTTATGGCGCGGTTATCGGCGCCTTCGCTTATTCCGTGCTCGAGGAAATCTTGAAGAGTGCGAGCATGGTCGGGCCGTTCGTCGCCGAGCATTGGCGGTTCGGCATGGGCGTTGCGCTCGCGGCCGCGGTGCTTGGCGCGCCGCGAGGGCTTGCGGGCCTGTTTCAATCAAGGACCTGGCGCGCGCCGGCGCCAATAGGGACCGACTTCGTCCATCGCGATTTCGCGCGGCCGGAGCGGCGCGCGCACACGCTGTCGATACGCGACCTCGCGCGGCATTTCGGCGGATTGCGGGCAGTCGACGGCGTCAGTCTCGAACTTCAGGCAAATTTTGTCCACGCGATTATCGGGCCGAACGGCGCCGGCAAGACGACGCTTATCAATTTGCTTTCCGGAGAGCTCAAACCGAGCGGCGGCAAGGTTTATCTCGACGAGCTCGACATCACCGGCTCGCCGCCGCATCGCATTGCCCGCGCCGGCGTCGGCCGCAGCTTCCAGCGCACCAATGTTTTCGGCGATTTCACCGTGCGGGATAATTGCGCGCTTGCGGCGGAGTCGCGTGCAGGCGCAGATCGAAAGCGCATCGCACATGCGCTCGACGTCGCCGGTCTCGCGCATCGAGACGATTCGATTGCGGGACAGCTCTCGAGCGGCGAGCAGCGCCAGCTCGAAATCGCGATGCTGATCGCGAGCGGCGTCGACCTGCTTCTCCTCGACGAGCCGCTCGCCGGCATGGGGCTCGAAGAGACGCAGCGCGTCGTCGCGCTCTTGCGCGATCTCGCACGCGATCACACGATTGTTTTGATCGAGCACGATATGGATGCGGTCTTTGCCGCCGCCGACACGCTCACCGTGCTGGTGCAAGGCCGCGTTCTCGCGCATGGCGCGCCCTCGGAGGTGCGGCGAAATCCGGCGGTCCGAGAAGCTTATTTGGGCGAGCAGGACGCCGCGTGAGCAAGCTTAGTTCAGCACGCGGTACCAATCGTCCTTGGCGATAATTTCGACCACGCGCTGCGCGGCATCCGCCCATGATGAGCGGCTGACCTTGGCAGGATCGGTCGCGATCTCTCCGCCCGACCAGCGGCGGATCGTCTGCGCCAGCGCATCGGGATCGTCGACGCGGAAATAGGCCGCACCCTCGCCGCCGACTTCACGGAAGACCGGGATGTCGCTGGCAATCACCGGCCGCTCGCGGCGTGCGGCTTCGGCAATAGGCAGCCCGAAACCCTCGGCATAGGAAGCGCAGATCACCGCGTCGGTTTGCCCGTAGGCATAATCAAGTTCGGCATCGTTGCCGTTCTCGAACCAGAATAGGCGCTTGCCGAATTCAGCATGGGTCGCAATCGCCGCAGCGATGCCTTCCACATACCAGCCGCGCCGGCCGAAGATGACGAGCCGTGCGTCAAAGCCGGATTGCCATAGGCGATCGAACGCCGCGAGGATCACGTCGTAGCCCTTGCGCGGTTCGATCGTACCAACGGCGAGAAATTTGCGCTGCGCCGGTCCGAACGCCTGTTTCACCGCCTCGCCTACCGAAGTCTCGCGCCGCAGCGGCAGGTCGGAGCCGCAATGAAACCAGCCGATCTTCAGGCCGGTGCGATGCGGTACGCCGCGCTCGCCAATAAACTCGACGGTCTCATCCGCGACCGTGCGCGAAATCGCGATCATGCCGTCGCAAAGCAGCGCGGAGGAGCGCAGCCAATGTTCATGCACTTCCGGCGTGTCGCCCCAGGTCACCGCCGGCAACAGCACGGGAATGAGATCGTAAACGCAGGTGAAGACCGCGCCGCCTTTTGATCGCACCTCGTGAAAGATTGGCGCAAAGGCATCGAATTCGCGCCAGGAATCAGCCAGCATAAACAGCCGGTCGCCCGGCCCGATCGTCACTGGCGCTTCTGGTCCGGAGAGGGCTTCGCCCAAAAGCGAGGCGACAAAGTTCTCGCAAGAGATGAGCTTATCGCCGGCAAGTCTGACGGCGAGCGGCCGCAGCAAAGGGTGCCGCTCTCGCGCTCTATAGAATTCGGCGACGAGGCTTTTGACGACGCGCTGGATTCCCGTGTGCGGATCCATCTTCGTGGTCGCGGTGACGTCGATCAGGAGCCGCGCGGGCTGCGCTTCCGAGATCGGGGTCGGCGCCGTTGAGCGTCCCGAGTCTGGCGGCTGCGCAATATCGGGCAACGCCGCTGGCGGACGCCGTCGCTCGATTAATGGCGCCGGTCCCCCCGCCGAACCGGTCCAGGCGCGAATCCTTCGATTGAGCCAAAATTCGAGCGCGAAGAGCGCGCGAAAGACCTGCCAGCTCGCCGTGTAGGTTCGCTGCTCGCGCCAGCGATGCAGGAAGTGAATCTCACGCCGTAGCGATTCGGCTTGCGCCTCGAGCAAACGAATGCGCTCTCGCGATGCGGAGCGGCGCGGGTGGCTTCCGTTGTCGCTCATCGGCGCGGGTCGGCGGAGGCGACACGCTTGCGCCAATAGACGAGCAGGCGCGACAGCATGTCGTCGATTGAGCGGGCCGGAGCCCAGCCGGTCGCCTGGCGCAGCTTCGATGCGTCGCCGACAGCGCAGGCAACCTCGGACGCGCGCACGCGGTTCGGATCGACGTTTATCTCAAATTTGGTCAGCGCCAGCGCGCGCAGCCGATCGAGCACATCGCTGATCGCATGCGCGTTCCCGGAGGCGATGTTGAAGGTTGCGCGCTGTGGCAGGCTCTCGGCATCGATCAGCCGCAAGTAGGCATCGACGACGTCCTCGACGTCGAGGAAGTCGCGTTGCGCGGAGAGATTGCCGACCGACAAGCGCGGCAGCTGTTCACCTCTTTCGATGCGCGCGATCTGCGCGGCGAAGGCCGGTAGCGCGAAGCGCTCGTCCTGGCCGGCGCCGGTATGATTGAAGGAGCGCGTCACAATCAATCGGGCGCTCTGCGGCAGCACGTCGGCGAGCATTGCCTCGGCCGCGGCCTTCGATCGCGCGTAAGCGTTTAGCGGCATGAGCGGCGTGTCTTCAGTCACCGGCTGGCCCCGGAAATTGCCGCCATAGACCTCGCCGCTCGAGACGAACAGGAATGTCGCCTGCGGACAATGACGTGCGACTGCGCAGGCAAGCCACATCGTGCCGCAGAAGTTCACCCGCCAGGTCTCTTCTGCCCCGACGCTCGCGTCACCGACAGACGATTGCGCCGCGAGGTGGATGACGCCGTCCGGGCGCACGTGTCTAACGGCTGCGTCGACCGCAGCCTCATCGGCGAGTTCAGCGGTAAGGAAGTCGGTGCCAGCCGCCGACTTTTCTCCCGGACGGCACAGAAGGACGAGCTTTGTGTCGGGAAAACGCGCCGTGAAAGCCGACGAAAGATGGCTGCCGACGAAGCCGGTGCCGCCGGTCAGCAGCACTGTTTCGAACCGGGCCATGTCGCTCGACCTCTGGCAGGACCGGTACAGATCAGGCGAGCTTTTTCAGCCGCGCCAAATCCGCTTCCACCATTTCCAAAATCATTTCCTCGAGCGAGGTTTGCGGCGACCAGCCGAGCTTCGCTTTCGCTTTTGATGAATCGCCAAGCAGGATGTCGACCTCCGCCGGGCGGAAGAAGACGGGGTCGATGATGACATATCTATCCATATCCAGCCCAGCGTGATCGAAGGCGATTTTGCACATGTCGCGGATTGTCGTCGTGCGCCCCGTCGCAACGACATAATCGTCCGGCGCGTCCTGCTGCAGCATCAGCCACATCGCCCGGACATAGTCGCGCGCATGGCCCCAATCGCGCTTCGCATCGATGTTGCCGAGCCGAAGCTCCTTCGCAAGACCGAGTTTGATGCGCGCAACACCATCGCTCACCTTGCGGGTGACGAACTCGATGCCACGCAGCGGGCTCTCATGGTTGAACAGAATGCCCGAAGACGCGTGCAGCCCAAAACTCTCGCGATAATTCACCGTGATCCAATGGCCATAGAGCTTCGCGACCGCATAGGGCGAACGCGGGTGGAAGGGCGTGAGCTCGTTCTGCATCGGCTCGCGAATCTTGCCGTACATTTCCGAGGAGGAAGCCTGGTAGAATCGCGCCCGTGGAGCGCCGATCCGCATCGCCTCCAGCATGTTGACGACGCCGACGCCGGTGATCTCGGCCGTCAGGATCGCCTGATCCCAGGATGACGCGACGAAGCTTTGCGCGGCGAGATTGTAGATTTCGTCCGGCTTTACCTCCTGCACGATGCGCAGAAGACTCGAAAGGTCGGCAAGGTCGCCATAGATGAGCTTCACTTTCCCATCGATGCCAAGCCACTGGAGACGATGCTCCTCAAGGCCCTTATGCGAGGATCGCCGGACGATCCCGGTCACCTCGTAGCCTTTCGATAGCAGGAATTGTGAGAGATAGGCCCCGTCTTGTCCGGTAATGCCGGTCAGGAGCGCACGTTTTGCCAATTGTCGGTTCCTAGCGCCGCCGAACCTGGCGGCCGGGCGGACTTAGCAAGGCCACTCGCGAAATGGCAAGCGTGGGGCGACTGGCATACGGCTGGCCCGTCCTCTAGTTTGCGCCATGTGCCCGCCGAACGGCGTGACAGGAGACATGAATGAGTTTCATCAACCCGGCGCCGTTCACCACCCGACCCGAAATCCAGGGCGCGTTCGGCGTCGTCGCCTCCACGCACTGGATCGCGACGGCGGTCGGGATGGCGACACTCGAGCGCGGCGGCAACGCCTTCGACGCTGGTGTGGCAACCGGATTCACCCTGCAGGTGGTCGAGCCGCATCTCAATGGGCCCGGCGGCGATGCGCCGATCATCGTCCATGACCGCCGGCTCGGAAAAACCCAGGTGATCTGCGGCCAGGGGCCGGCGCCGGCCGGGCTTACCATCGACTATTGCCGCTCGCTCGGTCTTGACCTGATCCCGGGCACCGGCCTTCTCGCGGCGTGCATTCCCGGCACCTTCGACGCGCTGATGCTGCTCTTGCGCGACTACGGCACGTTGCGGCTCCGCGACGTACTCTCGCCGGCGATTGCCTATGCCCGCAACGGCTATCCCGTCGTCGAACGCATCTCGGCCACGATCGCCACGGTCGAGGCCCTCTTTCGCGATCATTGGCCGACCTCGGCGGCGGTCTACCTGCCGGGCGGCCGCATTCCCGAGCCGGAATCGATCTTCGCCAATCCGACGCTCGCCGATACGTTTTATCGCATCCTCAGTGAAGCCGAAGCGGCAGGGGGCGACCGCGCCGCGCAGATCGAGGCGGCGCGCCGCGCCTGGTCCCAAGGCTTTGTTGCCGAGGCGATCGACCGCTTTTGCCGCAGAGAGGAGCTGATGGACGTGACCGGGCGCCCGCATCGCGGCGTGCTCTCGGCCGCCGACATGGCGGGCTGGCAGGCGAGCATCGAAGAGCCGATCCACTACGATTACGGTCGTTACCGCGTTCAGAAATGCGGGCCGTGGGCGCAGGGGCTGGTGACCCTGCAGCAACTGGCGATCCTCGCCGGCTTCGGCCTCGATGGAGCCGATCCGACGGGCACAGACTTCATCCATCTTGTCGTCGAAGCCTCGAAATTGGCCTTTGCCGACCGCGAGGCGTTTTATGGCGACCCGAAATTCGTCGAAGTGCCGGTCGAGACGCTGCTTTCGGCCGAGTACAACAAAACGCGCCGCGCGCTGATCTCCGACCGGGCCTCGCTCGAACTGCGGCCGGGCCACATCCCGGGCTTCGGCGGCGCCGTGCATGCGCGCGTGAGCAATGACGCCCGCGCGGCGGTGAGCGCCAGGGGCGCAGGCGAGCCGACGGTCGGCCGCATCGGCCAGCTGCCGGAGCCCGCGGTCGCCGGCGACACGGTCCATTTCGACATCATCGACTGCGACGGCAACATGGTCTCCGCCACCCCGTCCGGCGGCTGGCTGCAATCCTCGCCCGTCGTCCCGGAACTCGGCTTCTGCCTCGGCACAAGGGCGCAGATGTTCTGGCTCGACGACGACCACCCCGCCGCGCTCGTCCCCGGCAAGCGCCCCCGCTCGACGCTCTCGCCGACGATGGCACTTCGCGACGGCGAGCCCTACCTCGCCTGGGGCTCGCCCGGCGGCGACCAGCAGGATCAGTGGATCACGCAAATGTTCCTGCGCCACGTCCATTGTGGCATGAACCTGCAGGAGGCGATCGACGCGCCGGCCTGGCACAGCGAGCACTTCCCCTCCTCCTTCTGGCCGCGCACCGCCCGGCCGGGCGTGCTGGTGCTGGAAGGTCGCATCCCGAAGGAAACGGTCCAGGAATTGCGTAAGCGCGGCCATGAGGTCGAGATGAACGACGAGTGGTCCGAGGGCCGCCTGACCGCCGCCTCGCGCGAGGATCCGTGGCGCAGGGCGGCCGCCAACCCGCGCGGCATGCAGGGGTACGCCGCCGGACGATGACCTGGTCGATCGTCTTCCGGGAGCGCGAGAGCGGGCGCATCGCGATCGCGGTCGCGACCAAGTTCTTCGCCGTCGGGGCACGCGTGCCCTACATCGAGCCGCAGAAGGGCGCCGTCGCCACCCAGGCGCTGGTCAATCCGCTCTACGGCATCGATGGCCTCAAGCTGATCCGCGACG
>DATAOB010000014.1:0-41055 GCA_036265935.1 Beijerinckiaceae bacterium | reverse complement strand
GCGCTGCATCACGGCTCGCTCGATGTCGGGCAGCGCCGCCGGGTGGAAGATGCGATGGCGGCGGGCAAGCTCCGCGCGGTCGTGTCCACGTCATCGCTGGATCTCGGCGTGGACTGGGGCGATGTCGACCTTGTCATCAATGTCGGTGCGCCGAAAGGCTCTTCGCGTCTGATGCAGCGTATCGGCCGCGCCAATCACCGGCTCGATGAGCCGTCGCGCGCGATTCTCGTGCCGGCAAACCGTTTCGAAGTTTTGGAATGCGTCGCGGCCGTCGATGCGGCACGCGAAGGCGCGCAGGATACGGCGCAACCCCGTACCGGTGCGCTCGACGTTCTCGCACAGCACATCCTCGGTATGGCCTGCGCCGAGCCGTTCGCTGCAGATGCGCTTTACAACGAGATCATTTCGGCTGCACCTTATGCTGGCCTCATCTGGGAGCAATTCGAGAAAGCCGTCGATTTCGTCGCGACCGGCGGTTACGCGCTGCGCACTTACGATCGTTTCGCCAAGATCAAGCGCATATCGGACGGACGCTGGCGCGTCGCCAATGGCCGCATCGCGCAAGCCTATCGGATGAATGTCGGTACGATCGTCGAAGCCGACATGCTGAAAGTGCGGATGGTGCGCGGCCCGCTGCCGAAGCGCGAGCCCGGCGCAGTTTATACCGGCAGGATCGGCCGCGGCGGACGCGTGCTCGGCGAGATCGAAGAGAGCTTCATCGAAATGCTTGCGCCGAACGACACGTTTCTGTTTGGCGGCGAGATCCTCGCGTTGCAAGGTATTCAGGAAGATGAAGCTCTGGTGTCGCGCACGCATGCCGACGCGCCGAAAGTGCCGTCTTATGCCGGCGGCAAGTTTCCGCTGTCGACATATCTCGCCTCACGCGTGCGCGGCTTTCTCGCCGATCCCTCGAGCTGGGATCATCTGCCGCCGCAGGTCGGCGAATGGCTGGCCCTACAAGCCGAGCGCTCGGTGCTTCCCGGCAAGCGCGATCTTTTGGTCGAGACGTTTCCGCGCGGCGGGCGTTTTTATATGGCGTCCTATCCTTTCGAAGGACGGCTCGCGCATCAGACGCTCGGCATGTTGCTGACGCGCCGCATGGATCGCGCCGGATTAAAGCCGCTCGGCTTTGTCGCCAACGATTATGCGTTTGCCGTTTGGTCGCTTGCCGACGTCGGGCGGCGCGTCGAGTCGGGCGAAGTGTCGCTCGGCAATCTGTTCTCGCAGGACATGCTCGGCGATGATCTCGAAGAATGGATGCACGAATCGGCTTTGATGAAGCGCACCTTCCGTAACTGCGCAATCATTGCGGGGTTGATCGAGCGCCGCTTCCCGGGCAAGGAGAAGACCGGACGGCAGGTGACGATCTCGACCGATCTCGTCTATGACGTGCTGCGCCGCCACGAGCCTGACCATCTCCTGCTCGAGGCGGCGCGGCAGGATGCGGCGACCGGCCTCTTGGACATCGCGCGCCTCTCTGACATGCTTTCGCGAATCGCCGGGCGAATCGTCCACCGCGATCTCGACCGTGTGTCGCCGCTCGCCGTGCCGATCATGCTCGAGATCGGGCGCGAACTCGTCTATGGCGAGGCGCAGGATCAAATCCTCGCGGAAGCGGCAAACGATCTGATCAGGGAAGCCGAAGGTGCAAAGGCCAGAACTATCGAAGCGCGTGACCTCGTTTCAAGCTGAGATCGATACTGGCTGGCTCGTGCTTGCCGGTGTGGCGCTAAAGATCGATCCGCTCGGCGCGCTCATACACGAAGACGAGCGGATCCTGATCGTCGCCGATCTGCATCTCGAAAAGGGCTCATCCTACGCCAAGCGCGGCGTGATGCTGCCGCCTTACGATACCGCGACGACGCTCGCGCGCCTGGCAGTGCTCATCGCACGCTGGTCGCCGCACCGCGTGATCGCGCTGGGCGACAGTTTTCACGACAATAGCGGCCCGGAGCGCATGGCGGAAACCGATCATGCGTCGCTTGCCGCGTTGCAGTCCGGCCGAGATTGGATCTGGATTGCCGGCAACCACGATCCGAACATTCCCGCCGATGCCGGAGGCGAGCGCCTGCCGACGCTCGACGTCGGTCCCCTGCATTTGCGGCATGAGCCGCGCGCCGGTGCGCAGGAGGACGAGATCGCCGGACATCTGCATCCGATCGCGCGCATCGCGGGAAAACGCCGGCGCTGCCTGATCACCGACGGCTCTCGCGCGGTCATGCCGGCCTTCGGCGCTTATGCCGGCGGGCTCAACATCCACGACGAAGCCTTTGAGCCGCTGTTTCCGAGAGGCCGCAAGCGGGCGCATGTTCTGGCCGAGAACCAGGTCTTCGAGGTCTGTGCAACTCGCTGCTACCCCGAAGAGTTACTCCGGCCAATCGCCTGGGGAATGCGCCCGAGATGAGGAGAATTCTTGCAACCGCACTTCTTCTTTTGGCTTTGTGCGCAGCCCCCGCCGCCGCACAGCAGACCGCGCCAGCTGCATCGGCCACCACGACTGCGACCACCGGCCAGATGCTGCTGACGATCTTTTTCAAGCACGATCAGAGCAAAACGCTCGACGAGATCAACGAGCAGCTGAAGCGGCAAAAATTCTATGAAAAATTCCCGCCGAAGGACGTCGAGGTTCTCTCCTGGTATGTCGTGATGGGCATCGGCCAGATCATCACGTTGCGTTTCCCGACGGAACGCCTGCGGGAAATTAATCGCATCGTCGAGGAGACGGCATGGGGTGGTTATCGCACCGAGTTTTATCCGACATATGATTACAAAGCCGCAGCGATCGAACAGCAGAAAAAGATGACGGGGCAGTAGTCAGCGCCGTTGCTGCCGCCGCGCCTCCTAAGGCTGCTCAAGCCGCGCCGCAAAAACTACGTCGGAACCCGAAGCCATAGCTTGCGTTGGCTCCCCGTCAGACAGGGAGACTTAGGATGCGCGCAATTGCACTTTTGGGCGCGGCAGCGGCGTTCTCCGCAAGCTGCGCTTTGGCCGAGGAAACCACCGTCACTCACCGCGATCCGGTTCCCCCCGGCGTCGGCGCCCTCGTCGGCAAGCCGCTCGGCGATCCGGGTGGCACGACGGTCGAGCACCGCAGCACCGGTTGCCAATCGACGACGGTGCACAAGGAGAACGAGGTGGGCTCGAAGACGGTCAACCGCACGGATTGCTGACGTTCTTTGGCAGCAATGCCAGCCCCGCCGGGTGACCGGCGGGGCGTTTTATTGCGCGTCGAAACTAAAGCCGCGAAATCTTCGGCGGAATCACCTTCAGGTCGGCGCCGATCGGCAGCTTCGCGCCTTCCCAGTTCGAACCCGGCGTTGCGACTTCATTTGCCGCTTTGCTCGGCTGCTTGGCACGGAAGGACTCGGCAAGCGACTTCGCCGTCGCAATATCCTTGGCATCCAGTCGCGCTGCGACGTCTTGCGATTTCTTCCCTGCGTCCTCATCGCCCTGTTTCGCCGCGAGCGTGAACCAGACGTAGGATTGCACCAGGTTCTGGCTGACACCGAGCCCGCGCGCGTAAAGGATCGCCAGGTTAAACTGACTGTCGCGCACGCCGAATTCGGCAGCCTGCTTGAACCAATTCGCCGCCGCCGCATAGTCGGGCTTGCCATCGGTGCCCTCGGCGATCAGCACCGCAAGATTGTGCATGGCGCGGATATTACCGGCCTCAGCGGCACGCTGATACCACATCTTGGAAAGCGCGAGATCGCGCGAAACACCAATGCCTTTTTCATAGGCCGAGCCCATGCGATACTGCGCCGGCGCCAGCCCCTGATTGGCGGCTTTCTCAAACCATTGTGCGGCGAGCTTCGGATCGCGCGTGATGATGCGGCCCTCGGCGTAACGCGTGGCAAGCTCGTATTGCGCGGACGGATCGCCCGTAACAGCCATGCTCTGCAGGCCGGCGATGTTGTCTTTGCTCGGAGCGGCCATGCCGCCGATCGTACCGGGCGCCGGCGCGATCGTGGAGGTCGGCGCCGGATCGATCTTCGCGGCAGGGCCTGGCGGCGGAGCAACCGGTTCCGTCGATGCCGGTGGCGGTACAGACGACGCGGCGGGCGGGGAGGCCTCCGGTTTCGCCGGTTTCGCGGCAAATGTCTGCGTCGGTGTCGACATATCCGGTTTAGCGGCCGGATTGGCTGCCTCGCTGCGCGGCTTCAGATCGGCAGGCGCCTCGATCTTGCTGGTCGGGCGCGGCACGTCCTTGTCGCCGCCCATGCGCAGCACTTCATAGGCACCGATGAGCAGCAACAGACCGGCAAGTCCAAGCAGGATCGGCCGCTTGCGCTCGTTCAGCGCCGCGCGCGCTCCGGCGAAGCGGCTCAGAACTCCGGTTTTTGCGGCGCCGTCCTTGGCAACGGGAAGGCGCTTTTGGCCGTCTGCGTGCACTCCGGCACCGGCGGCGTGCGCGGCCGCAACCGCGCGGCGTGCGGCCGCAATGAAATTTGCCTGACTGGGTGCGCCCGCGGGTCGCTCCTCCGGCGTCGGTTGTGCATCGTGCTCGCCGCGTCCCGGCCTGAAGCCCGTGCCGGGTTCGATAAGGAAATCGGCATCGTCGCTGACGCGCGCCGGACCCGCATTGTTTTCGCCAGTTTTTTTATCGGCCGCGGGCAGCCGTAAGCCAGCGGAAGGAGATTTCGCTTCATCGCCGCGGCGCGGCGGAGCAAAGACCGGCGGCGCACCGGATGCAAGCAGCGCGGCTCCGGCAACATCGCCTTCGAGCAGCGACAGCCGATCGACCACCTTTTCGAGCGTGTCGTGAACGGCGGTCAGCGTTGAATGGAGGCGCTGATCGGCGACATCCTGCGCCGAACGCAAATCGGCGAGTTCGCGCTCCTTCGGAAGGTTAGCACCCGCCGCCCGCCGCATATCTTCCAGTTGCTCGAACAGTTCGCCGATCGATTTGTCGAGCGAGCCGATCGAGGCGAGGCTACGGTCGGATTTGTCGAGCCGCTGCGCCAGCAGTTCGATCTGCCGCTCGAGCGCCTCATGCGTGCTTTCACTGCGCGAGGCGAGAGCCGCTTCGAGCTTTTCGGCGAGCGCGCGCAGCATTGGTTCGAGCTGCGTCGCCTCTGCACCGGAGCTCTGGACCGAAGTGTCGGCGATGCGCGCGGCGAGCGCTTCGTGCATGAATTCGAGCCGCTTCGATAATTCATCGAATTCCGCCGGATAGTTCGACCGCGAGGCGACGTCATCGAATTTATCGGACAATGCGTCGAGCCGGCTCTGCAATGATCTGAATGCCGGCGCTTCCGCATCGGCGATAAGTGAGCGGATTTCGCCGAGGCTCGGCGTGAGATCGCCGGCCTCACCGCGCGGCATAGCCACAGGAAGCGCATCGAGGCGCTGCGTCAACGCATTGATCTGTTGTTCTATCTTCTCGATCGGCAGTGGCCGCGACACGGCCGCGGTCAGAAGATCGCGCACCTCCCGGGTCTGCTCGCAAATACGATTGAACGCCTCCGGATCGATGCCGCCTTGTGCCTGGAAGGATTCGAGCCTGACGGCAATGGAACGGATTTCATTTTCGAGCCGCTCGATGCTGCCGCGTGGATCGAATTGCGTAACCGCCTGGCGCAGATCCGACGCGAGCTCCTCGATCGGCCCGAGCAGGGCGTCGCGCGCACCGTTCATGCGCGATGTCTCGATCTTGGAGGTGAGCTCGCGGATTGCCAGCTCGATCGCTTCGACAGAGCCGCGTGGCGCGAGTTCGGCCAGCGATTGCGACATCGCCGCGATCTCTTCGCGTAAACTCTCGATGCGGCGCTCGCCGGCCTCGGCATGGCGCTCGTCGGCACTCCCGCCGCCGCGGCGCATCTCTTCCAGCCGCGATGCGAGACCGGCGACCTCTTTCTGCAAGTTTTCGAGTGCGGTGGACTCCCGACCGTCGCGGCCGTTCGCCTGATTAGCGGCTTCCTCCAGCCGGTTAGTGATCGCCTCCAGCCGTTGATCGAAGCCGCTCATCCCTTGCGACAGAAGCAGCGAGGCGTGGCTTACGCCATCGAGATGGTTGCGTCGGCGAACGATTTCTTCCACAGCATCGCCGACGGCACGGGGTTGCATGCGGATCATCGGGCGCTGCGAGGGCGCCAAGCGTGTTATTGGCGCGGCTGCACGCGGGCGTTCCATGCGCGCGGCGAGCGCGTTTAGTTTTTCGTCGAGGCCCTGCAGCGTTGTCTCGATTGCCGCTGGTGGCTGTGTGGGCCGTGCGAGCGCATCGAACCGTTCTTCGAGGCGGCTGATCGCATCGCGAACCAGCGCGAAGGAATCCTCCTCTTTCGACGAGGCGACACGTGCTTCGATTTGCGCCAGCCGTTCGGCGACAGTGCTCAGCATCTCGCGATCGCGTTTGCGGTACGAGCGGCTCTCTTCCATCCATTCGTTGACGTCGGCGAGGGCGTTGGCGGTCTGGCGTTGCGCCGCGACGGCACGTCGCTCGAATGCAGCGATCGCCTGGTCGAGCAGCGCCTCGGAATGACGTTCATTGTCGAAGGTGACTTCGCGCATTCTCGCAGACGGGCGCGGTTCGTCGTCTTCGACCGCAAGCCGCTTCGGCCGCTCGCGCATCGGGCTGTCGCTGCGCCGCCGCTCCCCGAAGGGCAGATCCGCGTTGGATTCGGCGCGCCGGCGCTCGCGCGACTCCGCCGCCTGGCTCATGCGCTGGAGGCGCGCGGTTACGGCTTCGAGCCGCTCCTCGGTGTCGAGCTCCTCGGGGGCGACCTGCTGCTCGGCCGCACGCTCGGCAATCACATTGTTGAGCCACTCCCCGACAGAAAGGCCAGAGCGTCGCGCCGCCGCCTGGGCGGCCTCCCGCGCATCGAAGTCGACCCCTTTAACGCTCCAGGGAACTGCCTTGTTCATGCCACGTCCAGGTCTGTCCCGGGTTCACCAGCGGCTCGGCGGAACGCAAGGCGCGAATCGGCGGGAAGTTAAGGTTTTGCTGCCTCCCCAGACTTTCTTCACCCGCGGTAAATAACGCGTTAACCCTGGCCCCTTCTGGCACAGGTGCGGCTGGCTGTTGCTATGCCGCCTCGGCGGGCGCACCTTGCGGCCGGCCCGCACTTGGTTTACATGTGAACTATCTTGCGGGCCGGGTGGCCGTTCGGAACTAACGGGCAGCGGGAGATTTGCCATGCCGAGCTACAAAGCGCCGGTAGAGGATGTGCTTTTCCTCTTGCGTGATGTCTTCCAGATCGATCGCTACAACAATCTGCCGAGTTTTGCCGACGCGACGCCCGACGTGATTGAGGCGATCCTCAGCGAGGCGGCGAAGCTCTGCGAGGAGGTGCTGCAGCCCTTGAACCTGTCAGGCGACCGCGAGGGCTGCGTCCGGCAGAATGAGCATCGCGTCACCACGCCCAAAGGTTTCAAGGAAGCTTTCAAAGCCTATGCCGACGGCGGCTGGATCGGATTGCCGGTCGATCCGGCTTATGGCGGCCAGGGCCTGCCGCACACGCTGGCGATCGCTGTGAACGAATTTGTCGCGTCTGCGAACATGGCCTTCGGCATGTATCCGGGCCTGACCTCCGGCGCGCTCGCCGCTTTGCTGGTCCACGGCAACGAGGAGCAAAAGCAGCTCTACGGCCCGCGAATGGTCGAAGGCCGCTGGACCGGCACCATGAACCTGACGGAGCCGCATTGCGGTACTGACCTTGGCTTGTTGAAAACCAAGGCCGTTCCCAACGGCGACGGCTCTTACGCGATTACCGGCCAGAAGATCTTTATCTCAGCTGGCGACCATGACCTCACCGAAAACATCGTCCACCTGGTGCTGGCACGCATCGAAGGCGCTCCGGCCGGCGTGAAAGGCATTTCGCTGTTCATAGTCCCCAAGGTGAACGTCAATCCAGACGGATCGCTCGGCGAGCCGAACGGAGTCACGTGCGGCTCGATCGAGCACAAGATGGGCATCCACGGCAATTCGACTTGCGTTCTGAATTACGACGGGGCCAAAGGTTATCTGCTTGGCGAAGCCAATCGCGGTCTCAACGCGATGTTCGTGATGATGAACCACGCGCGCCTTGGCGTCTCCGTGCAAGGTCTGGCGCAGTCGGAAGTCGCTTATCAGAACGCCGCGGCCTATGCGAAGGATCGCCTGCAGGGCCGCTCAATTTCCGGCGTGAAAAACCCGGATAAGCCGGCAGACCCGATCATCGTGCACCCGGATATTCGGCGCAATCTCCTGGAGATCAAGGCTTTCAACGAAGCGGCGCGCGCGCTCGTTCTATGGACGGCGATGCGCAGCGACATTGGCCATCATTCCGATGATCCCAAGGCGCATGCGGCTGCCGAGGATTATCTCGGACTGATGACGCCCGTTCTGAAGGGCGTGCTTACCGATGTCGGGTTTGAGAACACCGTGAAGGCGCAGCAGGTGCTCGGCGGCCACGGCTATGTCGGCGAATGGGGCATGGAGCAGTTCGTGCGCGATGCCCGCATCGCCATGATCTACGAAGGCGCGAACGGAATCCAGGCGCTCGACCTTGTCGGCCGCAAGCTGCCGAAGGACGGCGGGCGAGCGATCATGACCTTCTTCAACGAGGTCAGCCAGTTTGCCAAGGAGAACGAAACCGAAGAGGCCCTGAAGCCCTACATCGTACCGCTGCAGAAGGCGGTCGGCCACCTGCAGCAGGCAACCATGTGGTTCATGCAGAACAGCATGGGCAAACCCGACAATGCGGGTGCCGGGTCATACGATTATATGCATCTGTTCGGGTTGGTGGCGCTCGCCTACATGTGGGCACAGATCGCCAAGACGGCGCTCGCCAAAAAGTCGGCGGGCAACGGCGTGACGGAGAAAATGGACGCGAAGCTGCTCACCGGAAGGTTTTTCATGGAGCGCATGCTGCCTGAAAGCAGCGTCCGTTTGGCGAGAATCACGTCCGGCGCCGACACGATGATGTCACTACCGGCAGAGATGTTCTAAACCGAAACTACGGACGCGCGCACCTGCTGGTGCGCAATCAAAGACAGCCGCGGGAGGCTCACAGATGGCCGAAGCATTCATCTATGATCACGTGCGCACGCCGCGTGGACGCGGCAAGGCGGACGGATCGCTGCACGAAGTTTCCACGCTGAACCTTGCCGCCGCCGCGCTGAAATCGGTGCGAGATCGCAACGAACTCGATACGCATCTCATCGATGACGTGGTCATGGGCTGCGTCGATCCAATCGGGGAGGCGGGGAGCTGCGTGCCGCGCATCGCCGCACTCGTGGCAGGTTACGGCGATCACGTGCCCGGTATCCAAATTAACCGCTTCTGCGCGTCGGGTCTCGACGCGGTGAATTTCGCCGCGGCGCAGGTCATGTCCGGTCAACACGACATGACGGTCGGCGGCGGCGTCGAGTCGATGAGTCGTGTCGGTATCGGCTCGTCCGGCGGCGCCTGGGCGATGGACCCGGGTGCGGCAATCCCGACTTACTTCATGCCGCAGGGCATTTCCGCCGACCTGATGGCGACGAAATACGGTTTTTCGCGCGATGACGTGGATGCGTATGCAGTGGAGTCGCAAAAGCGCGCCGCGGCCGCATGGAGCGAGGGACGCTTCAAGAAATCTGTCGTGCCGGTGAAGGACATCAACGGCATCACGCTGCTCGATCGCGACGAGCACATGCGGCCCGAGACGAACATGCAGTCGCTGGCGTCGCTGAAGCCGTCGTTCACGATCATCGGCGACCAGGCAGGCTTCGATTCGGTTGCGATCCAGAAGCACCCCGAGGTCGAGGCCATCAATCACGTCCATCATGCCGGCAATTCGTCCGGGATTGTCGACGGTGCGGCGGCGGTGCTGATCGGCTCGGCGGAGGCCGGCAGCAAAGCCGGCTTGAGGCCGCGGGCAAAAATTCGCGCCTTCGCCAATATTGGCTCGGAGCCGGCGATCATGCTGACCGGGCCGGTCGACGTGACCAAGAAGGTGTTGAAGAAAGCCGGCATGACGATCGAGGACATCGATCTCTTCGAGGTCAACGAGGCCTTCGCATCGGTCGTGCTGCGCTTCCTGCAAGCCTTCGACATCGATCACACCAAGGTCAACGTGAATGGCGGCGCCATCGCGCTTGGCCATCCGCTTGGCGCGACGGGTGCAATGCTGGTTGGTACCGTCATCGACGAGCTGGAGCGCACCGGCAAGCAGACCGCGCTTGTGACGCTCTGCATCGGCGCCGGCATGGGCACCGCGACGATCATCGAGCGCGTCTAGGCAACAGCGGAGCCAGTCATGAACCTCAAGAACTTCTGCTTCGAGACCGATGCCGACGGCATTGCGCTTCTGACCTGGGATATGCCCGGCCGGGCGATGAACGTGATCAATCCCGAATTCATTGCCGAACTCGATCAGGTGATCGACAAAGTCGCGTCCGACGCCGCGATCAAGGGCTGCGTCGTCACGTCGGGCAAGGACACATTTTCCGCCGGCGCCGATCTCACGATGATGCAATCGGGCGCGAGCGAATACGCGAAGGCGCGCAAGGAGCACGGCGAAGAAGAGGCGATGCGCCGCTTCGTCGACTTAGCCGGCACAGTCTCGCGGCTCTATCGCAAGCTCGAGACCAGCGGCAAGCCATGGGCGGCGGCAATCAACGGCACCTGCCTCGGCGGCGGCTTCGAACTCGCGCTCGCCTGCCATTATCGCGTAATGTCGGATGCCGATTCGACGCGTGTCGGCCTGCCGGAAATCAAGGTGGGTCTGTTCCCGGGCGCCGGCGGCACGCAACGCGTACCGCGGCTGATGCAGACCGGCGATGCGCTGCAGATGCTGTTCAAGGGCGAGCAGATCAGGCCCGCCGCGGCGCTGAAGATGAATCTCGTCCACGCCGTTGCGCCGGCGGCCGAAATCGTCGGCAAGGCCAAGGAATGGATCAAAGCCGGCGGTAAAGGCGTCGCGCCGTGGGATGAGAAGAGTTTCAAACTGCCCTCCGGCAAAGTTTTCTCGCCAACCGGCATGATGACCTGGCCAGCGGCCAACGCCCTCTACCGCCGCGAGACGATGGACAATTACCCGGCGGCGAAGGCGATCCTCAACTGCGTCTTTGAGGGCCTGCAGTTGTCGATGGACCAGGCGCTGAATGTCGAGACGCGCTGGTTTGCGAAAATCCTGCGCTCGCCGGAAGCAAGGGCGATGATCCGCTCGCTATTCCTGTCGATGGGCGAGCTCAACAAGGGCGCGCGCCGGCCGAAGAACGTACCGGCAACGAATCTCCGCAAAGTTGGCGTGCTCGGCGCCGGCTTCATGGGCGCGGGCATCGCCTACGTCACGGCGCAGGCCGGCATGGATGTCGTGCTGATCGATCGCGATCAGGCAAGCGCCGACAAGGGCAAGGACTATTCGAACAAGCTCATCTCAGCTCAGATCATGAAGGGGCGCGCCAAATCGGCCGATCGCGACGCGGTGCTCGGCCGCATCGACGCGACGGATGACTACGCTGCCCTGAAAGGCTGCGATCTCATCGTCGAGGCGGTGTTCGAGGATCGCGGCGTCAAGGCCGAGGCGACGCGGAAGGCCGAAGCGATCATCGGTCCCGACGTGATCTTCGCCTCGAACACGTCGACGCTGCCGATCACCTCCCTGGCCGAGAATCATTCGCGCGCGGAAAATTTCGTCGGCATCCATTTCTTCTCGCCGGTCGAGAGGATGATGCTGGTCGAGATCATCAAGGGCAAAGCAACGGGCGACCGCGCGCTCGCAACAGCGCTCGACTATGTCCGCGCCATCAAGAAGACGCCGATCGTCGTCAACGATACGCGCGGCTTCTATGCCAACCGCTGCGTCGGCAATTACATCCGCGAAGCGCATCTGATGCTGGTCGAAGGCGTGCCCCCGGCGATGATCGAGAATGCTGCCAAGATGGCCGGCATGCCGGTCGGGCCGCTGGCGCTCAATGACGAGGTCGGCGTCGATCTCGGCTGGAAAATTGTCGAGGCAACCAAGAAAGACTTGGGCCAGAGCGCAGTCGATCCAGCGCAGGAGAGAGTGCTGCGCACGTTGGTCGTCGAGAAGGGGCGAAATGGCCGCAAGAACGGCAAGGGCTTTTACGATTATCCCGAGAAGGGCCAGGGGTCGAAGCGGCTCTGGCCGGGACTTGCCGATCTTGCCGAACGCAAGCTCGATCCCGATGAGATCGATATCGAGGAACTGAAGCAGCGCTTCCTCGTCGTGCAAGCGGTCGAGGCCGCGCGCACGTTCGAGGAAGGTGTGGTCACCGATCCGCGCGAGGCGGATGTCGGCTCGATCCTCGGCTTCGGCTTTGCGCCTTATACCGGCGGCACGCTGAGCTATATCGACGGTATGGGCGTCGGCAATTTCGTCCTCCTCTGCGACAAGCTTTCAAAGAAGTACGGGCCGCGCTTCTCGCCGCCCGGCCTACTTCTCGATATGGCGAAATCGCACGAGTCGTTCTATGGCCGCGCCGCCGCGCAGGCGAAGGCAGCCTAAACCACCTCTGGCGCGCTGACGAAATCCATGTAATTTCCCGGCCAAACCGGGAGATTACATGGCGCGCCGCATCATCTGCTATTTCACCACCGTCAGCCCGTGGGCATATATCGGCCACGCGCCTTTTGTCGCGATTGCGCGCGAGCATAACCTCCCGGCCGATTGGAGGCCGGTCAATCTCGGCGAGATTTTTCCGCAGACTGGAGGTCTGCCGCTAGCGAAGCGGCCGCCCGCGCGCCAACGTTATCGCATGCTCGAGCTGCAGCGCTGGCGCGAGAAGCGCGGCATGAATTTTTCTCTGCATCCGAAACACTGGCCATTCGATTGCGCTCTCGCCGATCGCTCGATCATTGCGCTCGCGGAAACCGGTGAGAACCCCTCGAACTTCATCGGCAAAGTGTTCAAGGCAGTATTTGAAGAGGAGCGCGATTGCACCGACGAGCGCGTTTTGGCGGAGATTTTGCGCTCGTGCGGCCATAGTTCTGAGTCGATTTTAGCCGCGGCGCGTAGCCAGGAGATCGAGGCCGCTTACAAAGCCAACATTACCGAAGCGCTGGGGGCCGGCGTTTTCGGCTCACCGAGCTACGTGCTCGACGGCGAGCTGTTCTGGGGTCAGGATCGCCTTGAGCTATTGCAGGACGCGCTGCGCTCGGGACGCAAAGCCTTTTCGCCCGCCGCCTGATTATTCCGCCGCCGTTCTCGCCACGCGCGTTTGCGACAGAAGCGCGCGTAACGAAGCCGGCTTCACCGGCTTATGAAGCACATAGACGTTTTCCTCCGCGGCGCGGTCGCGCACCTCCGGGGTGCGGTCGGCGGTGATCAGGATAGCCGGCAACTCGGCCCCATAACGCGCACGTAAGCTCAGAACGACATCGACACCGTTCTCTGGGTCGCCGAGATGGTAGTCGGCGAGAATGATATCCGGCGAAAGTTCCGCGCCTTCAAGCAGCTTCACGGCGTCATCGCGGCTCTCGGCGCAAACAGGTGTGCAATCCCATTGCTTGAGCAGAGCCTGCATGCCTTCGAGAATGCGGGGATCGTTATCGATCGCGATCACCACCATGCCGCCCATTGTATCGCGGCGCGCGGCTCGCCGCGGTGCCTTCGGCTTGACGGCGACGATGTTCTGCTCGGCACGCGGAATTGCGACGGAAAATACTGAGCCCCGTCCCGGCGCGGAACGCAAATTAACATGGTGGCACAAAACGCGGCCGAGACGCTCGACGATGGACAGGCCAAGCCCGAGTCCCACCTCCGTCTGCTGCGCCGATTCCAGCCGGGTGAATTCCTCAAAGATGATCTTATGCTGGTCCTGCGGAATGCCGACACCCGTGTCCCAGACCTCGAGCCGAAGTCCTTCGGGGCGCCGGCGTGCGCCGACGAGAACGCGTCCTTCGGACGGCGTATATTTCACCGCGTTGGACACGAGATTGCGCAGGAGCCGACGCAGCAAGCGGCGATCCGATAAAACCGGTACGGAACAAGACAGAACCTTCAACTTGAGATTCTTCTCGCCCGCCATCGGTTCGAACTCGATACGCAGCTGCTCCAGCACATCGTTGATGGCAAAGGCGTGGAGCTCGGGTTTCAGCGCTCTCGCATCCAATCGCGAAATTTCGAGAATGGTCGTCAGGATTTCCTCGACCGCTTCGAGCGATAGGTCGACATTGTGGGCGAGCTTGCGCATCTCGCCGACCGCGGCGCTGCGGCTCGCGGCAGCACCCTCGCTGAGCGACGTGGCGTAGAGGCGCGCGGCATTGAGGGGCTGCAGCAGATCATGACTTGCCGCGGCGAGGAAGCGCGTTTTGGAGATGTTTGCGTCCTCGGCCTGCGCCTTGGCGAGCGCGAGCTCCAGATTGACGCGCATCAGCTCTTCGGTGCGCTCGGCGACGCGTTTCTCGAGCGATTCCTCCGCAGCGACCTGCGCCGTCACATCGGTGTAGGTCGTAACAAGGCTGCCGTCCGGCATGCGCGCCGAGCGGATTTCGATCACCTCGCCGGACGGATGCAGTTTCACACGCGAGGGTTCATCCTCCGAAGTGAGCGCCTTTAGCCGCGCGGCAATTTGTACGTCGGCATTGCCCGGCCCGTACAATCCGCGTTCGGCATTGAAGCGCAAAAGCTCCTGCGCGGTTACACCGACCCGGATTAGATCGCTGGGAATATTTATCAACTCGCGGAATTCACGATTCCAGCAAATCAGCCGCAAATCCTTGTCGAATACGGTGATGCCCTGACGGGCGAAGTCGAGCGCATATTGCAGAAGATCGCGATTGTAGAGAATTGCAGCTGAGGCGTCATCGACAAGCCGCAGCGCCGTCTGCCGTGAGACGTTGCCGCGCTTCAAAAGGACGGAGAGAACCAGACGTGAGGATGCGGCGCCGATCGCCGAGGCAAGTTGATGCTCGGCAAAACGGAGCAGGTGAACGTCGGCAGGTTCTTCGGGCGAAAGCCCCGAACGCCGATGGCTGAGGAAATCCGCGAATGCTTCGCGCGTACGCTCCGCACCGAGATATCGTGCAACGAGAGCCTCGAGTTCGCCGGTGCTGACGCTCGGGCGCCACAGCCGCAGCGGACTGCTCGCCGAAGGCGTGCGCTTGCCGATGAAATAATCCGCTTGTACGCGCTCGATGCGGTTTGCGGGGCGCGTCAGCGAAAAAACTACAAAGGCGAGGACATTCGCAAGCAAACTCCAGCACGTACCATTGACCAGTGTGGGGAGTTCGCTGCCGAATAGCGCGGTGGGCCGCAACAAGGCAATACCGAATGGACCCTGGTTGACTATCGATCCGAACGGAAGCGATCCCGGATCTAGTGAAGGAAGCAGCAATGTATAGGCCCAGACCGCCGTGCCGGCGAGCAGGCCGGCGATTGCCCCGCGCGCTGTGGCGCGCGGCCAAATCAGCCCCCCAATGAAAACCGGCGCAATCTGCGCGATGCAGGCAAAAGCCACCAACCCAATTGCGGCGAGCGCCGCCTGCTCGGCGTGAATGAGATAAAAGTAAGCAAGCGCGAGGACGGCGAGAATAGCCATCCGCCGCACAATCAGAATTTTGGCGCCGATGTCCCCTGAGCCGAGAGTGCTCCCGCCGCGACCGCTGCGAATGAAAAACGGGACGACAAGGTCGTTCGAGACCATCGTCGATAGCGCCACGCACTCGACGATGACCATCGCAGTCGCAGCCGATAATCCGCCGATCAGCGTTACCAGCGCGATGTAATCCGCGTTGAATTGCAACGGCAGCGCCAATACGGTCATGTCCCTGTCGACCGTGCCCGGAGCAAACGTCACGACGCCGGCCATTGCGAGCGGCACGACGAAGAGGTTGATCGCGATGAGATAAAGCGGGAAAAGCCGGCTTGCCGCTTTCACGTCATTGACATCGCGGTTCTCGACGATCGTCACATGGAATTGCCGCGGCAGAAGCAGGATGGCCGAGGCAGACAGCAGGGTCATGGTGAGAAAGTTCACCGGATCCGGCCACTTGGTGAAAGGATTGCGCTCGCCGAATGTTTCGCGTGCGCGGCCGATCAGGTCGTCGATGCCGTCGAACGCAAACCAGGTGATGAATGCACCGACCAGGATAAACGCGAAGAGCTTCACCAGCGATTCGGTTGCGATGGCGAGCATCAGCCCGCCCTGATGCTCGGTCGCCTCGATCCGGCGGGTGCCGAACGCCATGGCGAAACCCGAGAGCAGTAGTGTGACTGCAATCATCAGGCTCTGAGAGACGGAGCCTGCAACATACCCGTCGACAGCGATGGAGCTGAGAACCGCGGCAATCGATGTGGAAATCGCCTTCAGCTGGAGCGCGATGTAGGGCACGGTGCCGCAGATGCAGATCAACGTAACCAGTGCTGCGACGCTATGCGCCTTGCCATACCGCGCCGCGATGAAGTCGGCGACTGACGTGATGTTCTGGCCTTTGGCAAGGTGGATCGTGCGCGCCAGTGCCGGCCGGCCGAACCCGATAACCAACAGCGGGCCGATATAGATCGCCAAAAAATCGAAGCCGCTCGACGACGCAACGCCGACCGAGCCGAAGAAGGTCCAGGAGGTGCAATAGACGCACAAGCCGAGCGCGTAAACGACCGGCCGTACCCGGCCAGCAAGGAACCTCCGGCCCGTCGTATCGCCAAAATGGGCGATGGCGAACAGGCCGCAGATATAGACAAGCGTCGCGAGAACGGCCATCCAGCCGGTCATCGGCTTAATCTCCACCCGGTCTCGCCATATATCGCATCTTCGAGGCAGCTTCCAATCACGGCCGGAGGAGGGGTTCCAATGCTTGCGGACTTCAGGAAATTTGCCCTACGCGGTAACGTGATCGATCTGGCGATCGGCGTGATCATCGGGGCGGCCTTCAGCAAGATCGTCGATTCGCTCGTGAACGACGTGATCATGCCGATCGTCGGTGCGGTCACCGGCGGGCTCGATTTCTCGAACTATTACGTTCCGCTGACCTCCGCGATCCATGATCATCCGGCCGATGCCGACGCGAAGAAGGCCGGCGCCGTTCTCGGCTATGGGCAATTTCTGACGGTCGCGATCAACTTTCTGATCATCGCGTTCATTCTGTTCCTGGTCGTGCGCGAGATCGGTAAGCTCGAGCGCGTCGCGGGTCTGAAGAAGGACGAGGCGCTGCCTTTGACCAAAACCGAGGCGCTGCTCACCGACATTCGCGACCTCCTGGCAAAGCGCTGATCGATGCAGAATGTGCAGAAGGTTGCGTCGGACACCGTTGTGCCGGCCTTGCGCGCCGAAGCGAGCGCGGCGCCACCGAGCGGCATTGTCGAAGTTTTTCATTACGGACGCGATCGCGACGGCGTCATTCCGCTCTGGGTCGGCGAAGGTGATCTCGCAACGCCGGCGTTCATCCACGAAGCCGCGACGCGATCGTTCATCGCGGGCGAGACCTTTTATACGAATCAGCGCGGTTTGCCCGAATTGCGCGAAGCAATCGCGCGATATCTCGCGCGTGTTTACGCCTCCGAAACGCCGCTGCGCGGCCTGTACGCTGCCGAGCGATTTTCCGTCACGATCGGCGGAATGCATGCGCTGCAGCTCGCTTTGCGTCTTGTCGCCGGAGCGGGTGACGAAGCCATCGTCATCACGCCGGCATGGCCGAATTTTCGCGGCGCGCTCACCGTAAGTGGGGCCAGCGTGATCGAAATGCCGTTGCACTTTTCCGGCGCCGGCGCCGCGGGGCAATGGCAGCTCGATCTCGCTCAGCTGGGTCACGCGCTCACGTCGCGAACGCGCGCCATTATAATCAATTCACCGAGCAATCCGACAGGCTGGACCGCTTCACGCGACGAGCTTGCGACAATCCTCGACATCGCGCGTCGCCGCGGCTTGTGGATCATCGCCGACGAGATTTACGGCCGCTTTTTCTATGATGGAGAACGGGCGCCCTCGTTCCGCGACGTGATCGACGAGAACGACCATATCCTGTTCGTGCAGACGTTTTCGAAGAACTGGGCGATGACCGGATGGAGAATCGGTTGGCTAGAGGCGCCGGCATCGCTGGGACCGATCATCGAGAATCTGGTGCAGTATTCGACGTCGGGCGTGCCGGTCCCGATGCAGCGCGCCGCAATCGCGGCGCTCGAACAAGGCGAAGCCTTCGTCTTCGAGCAAGTCACACGCGCGAAGCAGAACCGCGATGTGTTGTGCGCGGCACTTGCACAAACCGGGCGCGTGCATTTTGCCTTACCGCAAGGCGCGTTCTATCTCTTCGGCGCTTTGGCGACGGACCTCGACGCGCGCACGCTCGCGTTTCACCTCGTGGACGAGGCGCAGGTCGGGGTCGCGCCCGGTACCGCCTTCGGCAGCGGCGGCGAGCGCTTCATCCGCATGTGCTTCGCGCGCCGGCGCGACGACATGATCGAAGCCGCGCGGCGGCTTACGGACTGGCTCGCGCGGTGAGATTTCGGCCAAAGCCCAGTGCGTTTCGTCGAATCCGCGGCGGCGGCGTGCTGTTTGGCGCGATGCTCGTCTCAGGCTTTCTGCAGCGCGCTTCATCCTGATTAGTCTGATGCTCCCCTTGCCCTGCGGCTCTGGGTGGCAAGCACGCGCAAACTGGCGGCTTGAAGGTCAGTTCAGCACGCGCGCCGTATGCGGGCTGTCCAGGGAAAAGGCGGGGATTTCCGCATCGAACGAACGCCCCGCCTCGTCAACGAAGCGATAGGTGCCGACCATGATGCCCGATGGTGTGGCAAGCGGACATCCCGACGTGTAGCGGAACGAGCCGCCCGGCGCGAGGATCGGCTGCTCGCCGACTACCCCTGGACCGCGCACTTCCTCCAGCCGCCCGCGCCCGTCGGTGATGCGCCAATGCCGGCTCATCAGCTGCACGGTCCGGTGACCGAGATTGACGATCTCGATCGTGTAAGCCCAGAAAAACCGCTCCTCCTCCGGATCGGATTGATCCGGCAAGAATTCCGGCATGACCGTGATCTGAACGTTGTTGGAGATCGCTTTGTACATGAGCTCGCAAACTCATCAGCGGGTCGAGCGCGACGCCCGGACAATGTAGGAGCGCTCGCGCGGCGACAAGCCCGTTGTCACAGAGCGGCCAAGCCACGCTGCAGATCCTCGATCAAGTCCTCAACATCCTCAACCCCAACCGACAACCGCAGCATGCCCTCGCCGATGCCGATGGCGGCGCGCTGGGCCGGCGAAAGCCGCTGATGCGTCGTCGTCGCGGGGTGGGTGATCAGGCTCTTCGCGTCGCCGAGATTGTTGGAAATGTTGATGATTTCGAGCGCGTTGGCGAAGCGGAAGGCGTCCGCCTTGCCACCGGCCACGTCGAACGTGACCAGCGTCCCGCCGCCGGTCATCTGCCGACGTGCCAGCTCGACCTGCGGATGGTCGTCCCGGAAGGGATAGAGCACGCGGGCTATCCCCTTCTGGCCGCTGAGAAAATCGGCAATGCGCATCGCATTCGCCATCTGCCGGGCGACGCGCAGCGGCAGTGTCTCCAGGCTCTTCAGCATCACCCACGCATTGAACGGCGACATGGCCGGCCCGGTCTGGCGCAGGAAATTGTGGATGTGGGTGTCGATGAACTCGCGCGAGGCGAGGATGACCCCGCCGAGGCATCGCCCCTGCCCGTCGATATGCTTCGTCGCGGAATAGACGACGCAATCGGCGCCGAGCTCGAGCGGCTTCTGCAGGAGCGGCGTCGCAAAGACGTTGTCGACGACGAGCCGTGCCCCGCCAGCGTGGATGATTTCTGAAATCCCTGGAATGTCGAGAACGTCAAGCGCCGGATTGGTCGGACTTTCCAGGAAGGCGGCCTTGGTTTCCGGCCGCATCGCCGCGCGCCATTGCGCGAGATCGGTGCCGTCGACCAGGGTCGAGGCGACGCCGAAGCGTGGCAGCAGCTCCTCGACCACGTAAAGGCACGAGCCGAACAGCGCCCGGGCTGCGACGACATGATCGCCGGCCTTGAGCTGACCCATCATCGCGGCGGTCACCGCCGCCATGCCGCTCGCCGTCGCCCGCGCCGCCTCGGCCCCTTCGAGCATCGCCATCCGCGCCTCGAACATGGCGACCGTCGGGTTCGAGAAGCGCGAATAGATGTAACCCGGATCGGTGCCTTTGAACCGCGCCTCGGCGGCCTCCATGGTCTCGTAGACGAAACCCTGGGTCAGGAAGAGCGCCTCCGAGGTCTCGTCGAACGACGAGCGCAAGGTCCCGCCATGGACGAGGGCGGTCGCAGGGCGCATGCGCCCGGCGGGTTTTGCGGACTCGGTCATCGCTCTCGCAGGTCGGAAGGGGCTTCGCCGCTGTTGGAAACCGGCATGCCGGGTTGGCGCCCCTGCCGTCAAGGCGCTAATCTCATGCTTCTCCCAAGGCGCCGGTTGCGGCGCTCTAGCACCGGTCTCCCACCGAAAAGCGCGCGAGACTACCATGATTGCTCACGCCAGCGCTCGTCCGCAGCTGTTTTCGCCCGACGAGGCCGCCGCCGACCGGGATTTCGGCAGCCGCTTCGGTCTTCTCGCTCAGCAGCGCCTGAAAATCATGGTCGCCCGTGGCATGATCGTGGCGACGCCGGACATCCAGGAGAGCCAGTTTCAGCCGGCGAGCCTCGATCTGCGGCTCAGCGCGAAAGCCTACCGCATCCGCGCGAGCTTCCTGCCCGGCAAGGACAAAACGGTTCAGGAAAAGATCGACGAGCTGAAATCGCACGAATTCTCGCTGGAGGACGACGGCGCAATCCTGGAAAAAGGTTACGTCTATGTCGTGCCCCTGCTCGAATATCTGGCATTGCCGGAGAGCATCGTCGGCGTCGCCAATCCGAAAAGCTCGACCGGCAGGCTCGATATTTTCACCCGGCTGATCACCGACAAAAGCGAAGTGTTCGACAAGGTCGAGGGCAATTATCAGGGTCCGCTTTACGCCGAACTCTCGCCGCGCAGTTTCAGCGTCCGCGTGAGAAAAGGCTCCCGGCTAAATCAAATCCGCTTTCGCCGACTGAATTCGCAACAATTCCACAAGTCCGACTTCGCACTGAAGGATAAAGAGCTACGTGAGGTACATAGCCAGAAAGCCTTGGTCGACGGCGAGCTCAATGTCAGAGGTGGACTGATCGTACGTGTCGCGCTCAATGAAGAGACGCTTGGACATAATTGCGTCGGCTATCGCGCGCAGAAACATACCGACGTGCTCGATGTCGATAAGGTGAACTATTACAACGTCAGGGATTTTTGGGAGCCGTTGCCGCCGCGGCCCGACAAGAAGCTGATCCTCGATCCCGGCGAGTTCTACATCCTGGCTTCATCGGAGCGGATTCATATTCCGCCGGATCTGGCCGCCGAGATGGTGGCGATCGATCCGTCGATGGGCGAGTTCAGAGTGCATTATGCCGGGTTTTTCGATCCCGGCTTCGGCTTTTCGCCGAGCGGCCTTCCCGGCAGCCGCGCGGTGCTCGAGGTTAGAAGCCACGAAGTGCCGTTCTTCCTCGAAGACGGGCAGGTGATCGGGCGCCTCGTCTACGAAAAAATGGCGGAGGAGCCGGATGTGCTTTACGGGCAGACCGCTTCGTCGAATTACCAGGGGCAGAATCTGAAACTGTCGAAGCATTTCCAAGCTGCTTGACCGCAGTAGCGACATCATTGCGAGGAGCGACGAAGCAATCCAAGGGCAAACGCCGAACTGATGAGAATTTGCTTCTGGATTGCTTCCCCCGGATTTACTCCGGGGTCGCTCGCAATGACGCCGGATCGCATGCGAGCACTAATCAATCTTCATCCGCGCGAAAATCGACGAGCTCGGCGCCCTCGTCCACTTGCTCGCCCGCAGCAAAGCGAAACGAAACCACCGTCCCGGACGACGGCGCACGCAGCGTGTGCTCCATCTTCATGGCTTCGAGCACGATGACGGGCTGATTGGCTTCGACGCGGGCACCGGACTCGACCAGCAACGAGATGACGCGCCCCGGCATCGGCGCGACGAGGCGGCCACCTGGAACCTGCGCGTCCTCGGCATCATGCAGCGGATCGACAATGGCAATGCGGAGTGTAGCGGTTTTGCTAAACAAGTTAATCTCGCTGCAGGCGTGCTTCCACACAGCCGAGACTTTTTCGTCGCCGATGATGCCGCTGAGTGTTCCGTCTGCGGCGAGTTCGCCCTGCGCCTCGAAAGCAGCACCGCCCGCGATACTTAGTTTCCAGCCGCCGCCGCGGCGATAGATCACCTCAATGAGCGTCTCGGCCGCGCCGTCGCTCGAAAGATCGCGCAAACGCAATTCGCTGCGCGCTTCATCGTTGAGCCGCCAGCCGTTGCGGAAAGCCCACGGACTCCACGGATCGGCCGACGCGAGCGCCGTCTGCCGCGCCTCCTCGTCACGCCGGAGCAACAGGCCGAGCGCCGCCAGGGCAAACTCCTTGTCCGATGCCGGTCGCGGCGCTGCTAAAAGGTCGCTCTCATGCCGCTCGATGAAGCGCGTATCGAGATCGGCCGCTTTGAATGCGGGATGTCCGACGAGCCTGGCAAGAAAAGCGATGTTGGTCTTCAGCCCGCCGACTTGCGTCTCGCCGAACGCCGATCGGAAGCGCCGGATCGCCGCATCGCGATCAGCACCCCAGACGATCAGCTTGGCGATCATCGGATCGTAATAGATCGAGATGGCATCGCCGGCTTTCACGCCGGTATCGACGCGTACGTTCTCGCCGGCCGGAAACATCAGATGCGTGAGCTTGCCGGTTTGCGGAAGGAAGCCGCGGTCCGGGTCTTCGGCATAAAGCCGTGCCTCGATGGCGTGACCGCGTATCACAAGATTGTCCTGCGAGAGCGGCAGCTTCTCGCCTGATGCGACACGCAGTTGCCATTCGACGAGATCGAGGCCGGTGATCATCTCGGTCACGGGATGCTCGACCTGCAGCCGCGTATTCATCTCCATGAAGTAGAATTGTTTCGCGGACGCGTCGTACAGAAACTCGATCGTGCCGGCGCCGACATAGCCGATCGCGCGGGCCGCCTCGACTGCCGCCTGTCCCATGCGCGCGCGCATCTCCTGCGGAAAATCCGGCGCCGGCGCTTCCTCGATCACCTTTTGGTGACGGCGCTGGATCGAGCAATCGCGCTCGAAGAGATAGACGCAATTGCCGTGGCTGTCGGCAAAAACCTGGATTTCGACATGCCTCGGCTGCTCTAGATATTTCTCGATGAGCACGCGGTCGTCGCCGAACGAGGACGCCGCCTCGCGCTTGGCACTGGCAAGCTGCGAGGCAAATTCGCTTTGCCGCGCCGCGACCTTCATGCCCTTGCCGCCGCCGCCGGCGGACGCCTTGATCAAAACGGGATAGCCGATGCGCTCCGCTTCACGCGCGAGAAGATCGGGCGATTGATCCTCGCCATGATAGCCCGGCACGAGCGGAATGCCGGCCTTCTCCATCAGCGCCTTGGCTTCCGACTTGCCGCCCATCGCGCGAATGGCGGACGGCGGCGGGCCAATAAATGTCACGCCGGCGGCCGCGCACGCCTCGGCAAACGCGGCATTCTCCGAGAGGAAGCCGTAGCCCGGATGAATGGCTTCCGCGCCAGCGCGTTTGGCGGCGGCGATGATCGCATCGATCTTGAGATAGCTCTCGCGCGCCGGCGGCGGTCCGATGCGGTAAGCTTCGTCCGCCATCGCGACATGCATCGCGTCGCGATCGGCGTCGGAATAAACGGCGACCGTGGCGATCCCCACGCGGCGCGCCGTGCGCATGATACGGCAGGCGATCTCGCCGCGATTGGCGATGAGGATTTTTGCAAACATCACGACACGACCAACTCCCACTTCCCCGGACGGCCGAAGGCCGATCCGGGGTCCAGGGCAGAGGCGTTTGCCCCTGGGTCGCGGATGCCGCAACGCAGGCTAGCTTGCGCAGCCTGCGTACACTTGGCTGCGTGCGGCTCCGGGAATGTGGAAGCGAGAATGTTCACCTGTTCACATCCGGAACACACCGAAGCGTGTCGGTGTAATCGGCGCGTTCAGCGCGGCGGAGATGCCGAGGCCCAAAACCATGCGGGTGTCGGCGGGATCGATGACGCCGTCGTCCCACAATCGCGCGCTGGCATAATAAGGGTGGCCTTCGTGCTCGAACTGCTCGCGGATCGGCGCTTTCATCGCCTCTTCATCTCCCGCGGACCAGGTTTTTCCCGCCGCCTCGATGTTGTCGCGACGCACTTGCGCGAGCACGCTTGCCGCCTGCTCGCCGCCCATGACGGAAATGCGCGCATTCGGCCACATCCATAAAAAGCGCGGGCCATAGGCGCGCCCGCACATGCCGTAATTGCCGGCGCCGAACGAGCCGCCGATGATCACGGTGAATTTCGGCACGCTCGCGCAGGCAACTGCGGTGACGAGCTTGGCGCCGTCCTTGGCAATGCCGCCTGATTCATATTTACGACCGACCATAAAGCCGGTGATGTTTTGTAGGAACACGAGCGGGATGCCGCGCTGGCAGCAGAGCTCGATGAAATGCGCGCCCTTCAGCGCCGATTCGGAAAACAGGATGCCGTTATTGGCGAGAATGCCGACGGGATAGCCGAAAATGTGCGCGAAGCCGCAGATGAGCGTCGTGCCGTAAAGCGCCTTGAATTCGTCGAGCTCGCTGCAATCGACGATGCGCGCGATCACGTCGCGCACATCATAGGGCTTGCGCACGTCGCCCGGGATGATTCCGTAGATTTCGCCGGCCTCATGCAGGGGTTCGCGCGCGGGCTTCAGCTCGATATTCGGTTGTTTCAGCCGATTGAGATTGCCGACAATACGCCGCGCGATCGAAAGCGCATGCGCGTCGCTCAGCGCATAATGATCCGTCACGCCGGATGTACGCGAATGAACGTCGGCACCGCCGAGATCTTCGGGCGAGACGACTTCGCCCGTTGCGGCCTTGACGAGCGGCGGACCGCCCAAAAAGATCGTGCCCTGATTTTTAACGATGATTGCCTCGTCGCTCATCGCCGGCACATAGGCGCCGCCGGCGGTGCACGAGCCCATGACGACGGCGACCTGCGGAATGCCGGCCGCCGACATCGTCGCCTGATTATAAAAGATGCGGCCGAAATGCTCTCGGTCGGGAAAGACCTGATCCTGGTTCGGCAGATTGGCGCCGCCGGAATCGACGAGATAGATGCAGGGCAGATTGTTTTCCCGCGCGATCTCTTGTGCGCGCAGATGTTTTTTGACCGTCAGCGGATAATACGTGCCGCCCTTCACCGTCGCATCGTTAGCAACGACGACGCATTCGCGCCCAGCAACGCGGCCGATGCCGGTCAGGATGCCGGCGGCGGGGATCGGCTCGTCATAGACATTGTGCGCGGCAAGCTGCGAGAGTTCGAGATACGGCGTGCCGGGATCGAGCAGCGTGCGCACGCGATCGCGCGGTAGCAGCTTGCCGCGTGAGAGATGCCGCTCGCGCGCGCGCGCGCCGCCGCCCTGCTTGATCTCAGACACCGTCGCGTGCAGGTCGGCGACGAGACCGCGCATGAGCTCGCTGTTCTTGGCGAAATCGTCGCTGCGGGTGTCGATCGTCGATTTGATGAGGGTCATGCGGGCGCAGCGTGCCCGGTTCGGCCGAGGCCCGTCAACTGGCCTCAATACGTCTCGACGTGGTAGCGGCCGCCGGCGCGCATCTCACCTTTGAGCGCGGCCCAATCGATTGCGGCACGACGGCAGACATCGGCAAACGCCTCGTCGACGCCGCTCTCCATGCCCTTGAGACCGCAGATATAGACATGCGTCGTGCTCTCGCGCAGCAGATCGGACACCGTTTCGCCTTCGAGGCGAATGCGATCCTGCACGTAATGTTTCGGCGTGCCGGCAACGCGCGAGTAGCAGAGATGCTGCGTCAGCAGCCGCGCCGGGACCTTTTGCAGCGGGCCGAAATAGGGAAGTTCTTCCGGCCGCCGCGCGCCGAAGAACAGGAGCAGCTTGCCCGGCGCCTGCGGCATGGCGCGGCGGCGGCGTTCGGTGAACGCGCGAAACGGCGCCGACCCCGTGCCGGTGCAGATCATGATGATGTTGGTGGCGGGATCGTTCGGCATCAGGAAGGTCGCGCCGAAGGGTCCGGTGACCTGCACTTCCGCGCCTTTGGCGAGATCGCAGATGTAATTCGAGCAGACGCCGCGCGACTCGCGCTTGACCGTCAGTGCGACATTGTTGGCGTTCGGCTTTTCGCCATCGCGCGGGCTGGCGATCGAGTAAAGCCGCACGACATGCGGCTTGCCGCTGGCGTCGCTGCCGGGCGGAACGATGCCGATGCTCTGGCCTTCGAGCACGGGGAAGGACTGATCGCCGAAATCGAGAATGATGTGGCGCGTGTCGGTCTCGGCATCCGCGGCGGTGATGCGGTAATTGCCGCGCACCGTGGCGATCGCCGGCTTGCCGCGGTTGTAGAGGTTGATGGTCGGCTTGGTGGCGGAAGCAGGCGCGATCGCCTTGCCGCCGACGCCTTTATGGGCTTCGGCAAGGATTGCGGCGACATCGTCTTCGAGCGTCTCGACCGCGTCGCTTGCTTCCGGCGTCGCGATATCCTCCTGCGGCGGCAGTTCGTCCCACGAGAATTGCTCTTCCAACGTGTAGGCGCGCGCAACGACGCGCCAATTGTCGATGGCGCCGGTCGGACACGGCGAGATGCAGTCCATGCAATATTTGCAGATCGACGCATCGACGACGTAATTGTTATCGTCGTGCGTCACCGCGTCGACCGGGCACGTCTCCTCGCAAGTATTGCAGCGGATACAGATTTCCGGATCGATGAGGTGCTGCTTGAGGACGGCCGCGGTCACTTGCGCGCTCCGCGGGCAGTCGGTAGTCGGCAGTCGGCAGTCGGTGCTCCGAATGCCGTAAGCGACTGCCGATTGCCGATTGCCGATCGCCTCATGCCGCGATTTTCACATACTCGAAATCGCCGGGCTTGTTGTCGATGCCGACCTTTGGCGGTGCGATCCAGCTGGCGAACTTGCCGGGCTCCACCTCCGGCTGCATCAAGGACTCGATGAAGTCGCCGTCGGCTTTCGACGGCAGATATTCGTCGCGCGTTTTCGCCCAGGTCGCCGCATCGACGAGCACGCCCTTCGGCGTTGTATTCACGTCCCTGAATTCGCCGATCTGGCGATGGAAGGTCGTCGCCGGCAATTCGAGCCGGAATTTCACGCCGGCCTTCTCGATGATCTTGTTCCAGCGCTCGACGCCCTTGGCGCAATCGGCGACGTAGTCGTCGCGAAGCCGCATGTTGAGCGCGGTCAGCGCCGGCTCGTCGACGAGCTTGATCTGGCCGTCGACCAGCTTCAGCACGGGATAGGTCGTCTCCGTCAGGCGATGATCGTCGTCGATCTTCGTCTCCTGGAAGCGGCCCTTCATGCCTGAATTGTAGAAATTCGCCGCGTTCGTCGAAACCTCCGAGCCGAAGAGGTCGAGCGACAGCGAGAAATGCAGGTTCATCTTCTTTTGGATGGTCGGCAGATCGACGACACCCAGCGCGCGGATTTTGCCAACATCGCTCGGATCCTCGATCCCCGCCGCCTTCATCGCCTCGCAAGTGCGCTGGATCGTCCGCCCGACTCCCGTCTCGCCGACGAACATGTGGTGGGCCTCTTCCGTCAACATGAAGCGGCAGGTACGCGACAAGGGATCGAAGCCGGACTGCGCCAGACTCTCGAGCTGCATCTTGCCGTCGCGATCGGTGAAGAAGGTGAACATGAAGAACGAAAGCCAGTCCGGCGTCGCCTCATTGAATGCACCGAGCATGCGTGGCGCATCGGCGTCGCCGGAGCGGCGGCGCAAAAGATCGTCTGCTTCTTCACGTCCGTCGCGACCGAAATATTTTTGCAAGAGATAAACCATTGCCCAGAGGTGGCGGCCCTCTTCGACGTTGACCTGGAAGAGATTGCGCATGTCGTAGAGCGACGGCGCGGTCTTGCCGAGATGGCGCTGCTGCTCGACGGAAGCGGGTTCGGTGTCGCCTTGGATGACGATCAGGCGGCGCAGCATGGCGCGATATTCGCCGGGCACTTCCTGCCACGCCGGCTGGCCCTTGTGCTCGCCGAAATTCACCTGCCGTCCCTCTTCCTGCGGCGCAAGCAGCACGCCCCAGCGATATTCCGGCATGCGCACGTAATCGAACTTCGCCCAGCCTTTCGGATCGACGCTGACCGCGGTGCGCAGATAGACGAGCGATTCCTGAAAACCTTCAGGACCCATGTCGTTCCACCAATCGAGATAGCCGGGATGCCAGCCTTCGAGCGCCTTCAGCACCTGGCGGTCGCTGGTCAGATTGACGTTGTTCGGGATTTTCGTCGTGTAGTCGACGTTGAGCAAATTCATCTTGATGCTCCTCGGAATCCTGCGTGGCCGCTTTAAAGCGGATCATACCCGCTGCATGTCGAAATTGGCCTTTTGTCCGGTGCCGTAGCGGCGCAACGCGCCCTCTTCGCCGACTGCATTGGGACGCTGGAAAATCCAGTTCTGCCAGGCAGTCAGGCGGGCAAAAATTTTCGATTCCATCGTCTCCGGTCCGACGAAGCGCAGGTTGGCTTCCATGCCGGTGAGACTATCGGGCGAGAAACTAGCGCGGCCTTCGAGGAAGACGCGGATTTCGTCCTCCCAATCGATATCGTCAAGCGCGAAGGTGACCAGTCCCAGCTCTTCGGCCTCATCGCCTTCGAGGGCCATGCCAATCTTGTCGCGCGCTTCATCGAGCTTGCCCGGCTCGGCGAAAAGCCGCTGACCCAGCCGCGTCAGGCCATGCGACATCGGATAGGCGCCGAAATTCAGTTCGTGCAGCACCATTGTCGCGGGACCGCGATTGTCGCCTTCCTTCTCGCCGATGAGCATGTAGGAGCGGTCGGCAGCGAGCACGAGCTCGGCAAGCGTGCCGGAAAAGCAGGAGCCGGGCTCGACCAGCGCAACGAGCGTGCGCGAGGTGACGTCGATCCGCTTCAGCACGCGTTTCCAGTAGTGCAGGATTTCATTGGCGAGCCAATGATCCCTATTGGCGTGCAAAAACGAATCGTAGCTCAGCACCTTAGCGCTCTCGCCGACCGTCTTGAAGACAAGCGCGGCAATCTCAAGCTCATTGATGCGCAAATGCAGGATCGCGTCGTCGAGCTCGCGCGCGACCTGCAGCGGCCAAAAGGACGCGCCGTTTTCAGCCATCGCATCGACGCTCGACGGTGCCTCGGCTTCCGGCGCCGCGATCGTGATCGTCGCAACGCGCTCAGCGCGGTTGATTTCGATTGTGACGAAGCCGTAATGCACGCTGTCAGCCTCAAAGCGCCGTTCGAGCGGCGTCAGCGTAATCCCCTTGCCCGCGCCATTGCGCTTTGAAGCCGCCGCAAATTCCTTCGCGCGCGCCGCGACTTTCGCATCGAGCCGCGAGTTCGGTACGGTCTCGTCGACGAGCCGCCATTGCACGGCGCGGCGGCCTTTGACCCCCTCCTCCGTCGTGCAGAAAAAATCGGCGTGATCGCGCCGCACCTTGCGCTTGTCCACGACGCGCGTCAGCCCGCCCGTGCCGGGTAGCACCGCAAGCAGCGGCACTTCCGGCAGGGCCACGGACGAAGAGCCGTCGTCCGCGAGAATGATGTGATCGGTCGCAAGCGCGAGCTCGTAGCCGCCGCCGGCGGCGGCGCCGTTCACGACGCAGATAAAGCGCTGGCCGGAATTCTCGCTCGAATCCTCCATGCCGTTGCGCGTTTCGTTGGTGAACTTGCAGAAGTTGACCTTGTGCGCATGCGTCGACCCCGCGAGCATGCGGATATTGGCGCCGGCGCAGAAGACGCGCTCCTTGCCCGAGCGCAGGATGACGACCTTCACCTGCGGATGCTCAAAGCGCAGGCGCTGGATTGCATCGGCAAGCTCGATATCGACGCCGAGATCGTAGGAATTCAGCTTGAGCTGATAGCCCTCGAACAGGCCGGCATTCTCGTCGACGTCCATTTTGAGGGTCGCGACGTCGCCGTCGACGGCGAGCTTCCAGTGCCGGTAGCGCGTGGGATCGGTCTGAAAATCGATCTGCTCGGCGCCGTTCGCCAGCTTGCGTGCCTCAGCCGCCATGCGTTTCCTCTTTGCGAAACATGCACAATAATGCATGAAGCCATGCGCGTCTAGACGAATTCAGGACCTATTATGCACTTTTATTCCTCTCCGGCAGCAACACTGGGCCGAGTCGGACCTGGGCCCCGGCCTCGAAACGGCGGAGCTGCTCCTCCACGGCTCCTATGCGGAGGCGACCGGCAACGCTGGGCTCCGTGCCAGTTCCCCGCGCCGGCAGCTCCCGGAAAATCCCCCTCGCCTCCCCGATCAGACGCTCCGCCGCACGATCACGACCCATGCGTCGCTTCAATCCGGCATTGGCGATCTGGATCAGCGCCCGCACGGCGAGCCGGTCGGGCCCGTTCATTGGGGCCGCTTTCCAGACAGCCTCCCAGATTTCGTGCGCTTCCCAGAAGAAGCCATTGTCGTGGAGCGTGAGCCCATACCTGAAGGCCGGATGATCGGCCGGCACGAAACGATCGAAGCGGGCCGGCACCAGAGCTTTGGCGTCTTCCAGCGGCGCGCGATCGGGTTCGGCGCCATTGCCAAGCCGATGGGCCCAGCGCGGCAGCTCTAAATCGACAACGTCCATCCTTTGAGTCACGCCGCAAGTTTGCCTTCGCCGTGCAAATGAAGGATGCGATTCACGAAATCGGAAATCGCAATCAGCGTGCGGTTCGGCGCCTCGCGATGCGGCGCATGACCGATGCCGGGCAGAACCGTCACGTCGACCGGGCAATAGCATTCTTCTTTTGCGATCTCGATCTGCCGCAGGGTTCCGTACTGATCGGCTTCGCCTTGTACGATCTGCACCGGCACGCGGATATAGGCGAGCGAATCCGAAATATCCCATTTGCGGAATTCCGGATCGAGCCACGCTTCGTTCCAGCCGCGGAAGGCAACATCCACATCTTTGTGCCAGCGCGCCAGCTTCTCTCTTAGATCGGTGCCTTCATAAGCCTGTTTCGCCGCCGCGATCGCGGCGACGCTCACGTCCTCGACAACAAAATGCGGCGCGATCAGCGAGAGGCCGCGAATACGGTGGTCCTGCACGCCCCCGGCATAGATCGCCGCAATCGACGCGCCGTCGGAATGGCCGATGAGAATGCCGCGGCGAAAGCCGATCGCGTCGAGCAGCTTCGGCAAAACGTCCAGCGCCTCGTCATGCATGTAAGTCAGGGGACGCGGCAGCGGCACCGGACTCGATTGCCCGTAGCCGGCGCGCGAATAGATGAAGGCGCCGGCATTGGTCGCGGTCGCCACGCGTTCGGGGAAATCGCCCCACTGTCCGACTGAGCCGAGCCCCTCGTGCAGGAAGACAAGCGTCGGCGCCTCGTGCGGGAGCGCGCCGATCATCCGGTACTCGAGTTCGTCCCCACCGATCCGCAACATGCCCGAGGGCTGCAGCTTTTGCACGACCGACCTCAGGCGACTTTCGACAATTCGCGCAATTTGAAGCGCTGAATCTTTCCGGTCGCAGTCTTCGGCAATTCGTCGACGACCTCAATCCAGCGCGGATATTTCCACGGCCCGATCGAGCGCTTCACGTGCTCCTTGAGAACGTCGTCGAGGCCGCCATTCGCCTGCGCGCTTTTCAGCACGATGAAAGCTTTGGGCTTGAGCAGTCCATCATGATCCGCGGCGGGAATGACCGCCGCCTCGAGCACCGAGGGATGGCTGACCAGGGCGTTCTCGACTTCAAACGGCGAGACCCAAATGCCTGACACCTTGAACATGTCGTCGGCGCGGCCGCAATAGGTGTAGCGCCCATCGGCATCGCGCATGAACTTATCGCCGGTGCGCATCCAGCGTCCTTCGAACGTGTTGCGGCTCTTCTCGCGCTGGTTCCAATAGCCTTCCGCCGCGGTCGGCCCGCGCACCAGCATTTCGCCGATCTCGCCATCAGCGACGTCGACGCCGTTTTCATCGACGAGACGCACGTCGTAGCCTGGTACCGCACGGCCGGTCGTGCCGTATTTCACGTCGCCCGGCGCGTTCGACACATAGATGTGCAGCATCTCGGTCGAGCCGATGCCGTCCAAAATGTCGACGCCGTAGCGCTCCTTCCATTTCAAGCCGACATGCTCGGGCAACGCTTCGCCGGCCGACACGCAGAGACGCAAACGCTGCGACCCCTTTTCCGGCGCGCAGGCTGGATCGATGAGCATCCCGGCGTAGCCGGTCGCCGCGCCGAAGAACATCGTCGGCTGATCGCGATGCATGCCCTCGAAGACTTTTGCCGGCGTCGGGCGCTCATCGAGCAGCACTGCCGTCGCGCCGACCGACATCGGAAAGGTCAGCGAATTGCCGAGACCGTAGGCGAAAAACAATTTTGCGGCGGAGAAGACGACGTCGTCCTCGCGCATGCCGAGCACGCCCTGACCGTAAAGTTCGGCCGTGCCGCGAAGACTCGTATGAACGTGTTTCACGCCTTTCGGCATGCCGGTCGAGCCTGACGAATAAAGCCAGAAGGCAGGTTCGTCGGGATGCGTCTCCGCCGTCTCGAACGTGTCGGGCAAACCTGCGAGCGACGCCTCCAGGGTCTTGAACCGCGTGCCGGGCGGCGCGTCGCCGACGACGATCACATGTTCGAGATCGGACAGCCGCGATAGAATCGGTTCAACCGTGCTCAGCAATTGCGGACTGACGAACAGCGCACGGGCGCGGCAATCCTTTAAAACATAGGCATATTGCTCGGCGGGCAGCAGCGTATTCAACAGAACCGGCACGATCCCGGCGCGCATGGCACCGAGAAACACAGCCGGGTAATCGACTGTGTCCAGCATGATCAGCGCGACGCGCTGCTCCTGATGCAGCCCGAGCTTCCTCAGGAGATGCGCGATGCGGCAGGTCTCAACCTGCAGCTCGCCATAGGTCAACTGCCGCTTGCGGTCGATGAAGGCGGCCTTGTCGCCGCGGCCTTCCTTGATGTTGCGGTCGAGAAGCTCGGTGACCGCGTTGTAGGGCTGGCTCACGATCTCCTCCGCGCAAACGCCTGCTCGCCGCCCGTCGGGCAGCGGCGAAGGCTTTTTGAATTATACTGCATATTAAGGTGCCTCGCGCGCTTGCTGTCAACAGCGAGTGGCATTATCTTTCAGCTTCGATGGACAGATCAGACGATGTGCAGGAGCGCGCCTGGACGCCGGCGGAAGGCGATGGCGCGGCGCTGAAGGGAGCCGACCCCGAGGCGGAGTTCCTCGCCACGCTTGGTGCACGTGTGCGTCACTTGCGTGCAATGCGCGGCATGTCACGCAAGGTTCTCTCCGCCGCCTCAGGCGTGTCGGAGCGCTACATCGCGCAACTCGAGAGCGGTCAGGGCAACGTGTCGATCATTCTTCTACGGCGCGTCGCGCTGGCGACCGGCGCGCGGCTGGAAGATCTGATCCCGGGAGCGGAAGACTCGCCCGATTGGCCTGTTATCCGCGATCTTATCCGCGGCGCCACGCCCGATGCCATCGCGCAGGTCAAGCACGTCCTGACCGGCAATGGGGCAACAAGCGCGCGCGGTGGCGAGCGCGTCGCGTTGATCGGATTGCGCGGTGCCGGCAAGTCGACGCTCGGGCGCATTGTCGCGGAAAAACTCGGATGGGAATTCGTCGAGCTCAACAAAGAAATCGAGCGCGCCAACGACATGGCGGTCCCGGAAATCTTCGCGATGTACGGCCAGGAAGGCTACCGCCGCTTCGAACAGGCGGCGTTGCGCAACCTGATCGCGCGCGATGGACCGATGCTGCTTGCGACCGGCGGCGGCATCGTCGCCGAACCGGTGACATTCGATCTGATCCTATCGTCGTTCTATACGATCTGGCTCAAGGCCGAGCCCGAGGAGCATATGCGCCGCGTGCGCGAGCAAGGCGATCTGCGTCCGATGGGCGGCGATGCCTCGGCGATGCAGGAGCTGCGCGCGATCCTCGTCAACCGCGAGCCGTTTTATGCGCGGGCGCGGGCGACCGTCGACACGGCGGGTTTGTCGGTCGACGAAGCCGCCGATCGGTTGCACGCGGCGATCACATCCAAGCTGACAGCCGACGCGGTTGTCGCGGCCGCGGCCAAATAGAAGATTTGAAGCGCACATTAAGATGCGCAGTCATTTTGGGGAGCACGATCATGAAGCCGCCATTCGCAGATATCCGCTTCGCGGCGCCGCGCGTCGATATCACCACGCTTCCCGACGGCGGCATGATCCTGCGCTCGCCGCAGCGGCTCGAACCGTATAGCCGCAGTCTCGGCGACATGCTGGAACATTGGGGCGCCGGGACGCCGGACGCGGTGTTTCTCGCCGAGCGCGCCGCGCAGGGCTGGCGGCGCATCACTTACGGCGAGGCGCTGCGGAGTTTGCGCGCCATCGCGCAGGCGCTGATCGACCGCAAGCTTTCGGCCGACAAGCCGGTCGTCATTCTCTCCGACAATAGCATCGATCATGCGCTCGTCGCTTTCGCGGCGATGCATGTCGGCGTTCCCGTCGCGCCGATCTCGCCGGCCTATTCGTTGATGTCGAAAGATTTCGGCAAGCTTCGATATGCGCTGGAGCTGATCGGGCCGGGGCTGATCTTTATCGCCGACGCGACGCCGTTCACAGCCGCACTGAAAGCGGTGGATCTGGGCAGCGCCGAGCTAATGACAAGCGCGCCGGCGCCGGAAGGAATTATAGCAACGCCGCTGCATGAGCTCCTGAACACGCGCGCGACCCCAGCCGTCGATTCGGCGCGCGAAAAAGTCGGCCCCGACACGATCGCCAAAATCCTTTTAAGCTCCGGCTCGACCGACATGCCGAAGGGCGTGATCACGACGCAGCGCATGCTCTGCTCGAACCAGCAGGCGATCTATCAGCTGTGGCCGTTCCTGTCGGAAAAGCCGCCGGTCCTCGTCGATTGGTTGCCGTGGAACCACACGTTCGGCGGCAGCTTCTGTTTAAATCTTGTGCTGCGCCACGGCGGCACAATGTATATCGACGAGGGCAAGCCGGCGCCGCATCTCATTGCGAAAACCATCGCGAACTTACGCGAGATTTCGCCGACGGTTTATTTCAACGTGCCGCGCGGCTACGACATGCTCTTGCCGCATCTCGAAAAGGACGAGGTCCTACGCAGCACGTTCTTCCGTCATCTCGACATGGCGTTTTATGCCGCCGCGGCGCTGCCGCCGGCGCTATGGGGCAGGCTTGAAGATGTGTCGATTGCCGCGCGCGGCGTGCGCGTGCCGTTGGTCTCCGCCTGGGGCTCGACCGAAACCGCGCCCGGCGCCACGATCGTGCATTTCCCGATCGAGCGTGCCGGCTATATAGGCCTGCCGGTCCCCGGCTGCGAAATCAAGCTCGTGCCGAACTCGGGCCGGCTGGAGATTCGCGCCCGCGGCACGAACATCACGCCGGGATATTGGAAGCGGCCCGATCTGACGCAAAAAGCTTTCGACGAGGACGGTTTCTTCAAGACCGGCGACGCCGGCCGCTTCGCCGAGCCCGAGACGCCAGAGATGGGCCTCGAATTCGACGGCCGCTTGAGCGAGGATTTCAAGCTCACCTCGGGAACTTGGGTGAATGTCGGCAGCGTCCGCATGCGCGCGATTTCGGCGAGCAGTCCGGTCATCCAGGACGCGGTCGTCACCGGGCACAATCAGGACGAAATCGGATTATTGATTTTTCCGAATGTGGACGGTTGCCGGAGCTTGTGCGCTGACATCCCGGCCGATGCGCCCATGGCGCAGGTCATCGGCGATCCGCGCGTGCGGCGGCGCATCGAAGATGCGTTGCGCAAGCTCGCGGAGGACTCGTCCGGCGGCTCGATGCTGCCAAAGCGCGCCTTGATCCTGGAAGAGCCGCCGTCGATCGATGCCAACGAGATTACCGACAAGGGCTACATCAATCAGCGCGCGGTGCTGATGCGCCGCGCCGAGTTGGTCGAGCGCCTGCATGGGCGCGATCCCGATCCGGAGGTGATTGTCGCACCGACACGCGAACAAGAGCGGCAGCTCTTGCGGGCTTAGGATCGCTCCGACGGTGCTCGCCGATCAAGCATGCGCGCCAGGTGCGGCGTCGCGAGAAAGATGAGACTCGCGTAGACCGTCCAATAGACGAAGGCGGCGAGCATGCCGAACACGAGCCGCGCGTGCGGCTCCTCCGGCAGGCCGGCGACCACATGCGCATAAAGCCAGTTGAACACGATGATCAGTGTAGGTCCGTACAAAACCGTGTCGCGGATGGGATAAAGCTCGCGCGGGTTCGGCGCGAAATCGATGAGCAGGGCCAGCGCGAAGAAGCCGGGCAGCGGCAGCGCACTCACCATGCCGACCCATTTCGACTCCGAAAAATAGGCAACAGCGAGGATGACGCCGCACGTTATGACGAACAGCACCACGCGAAACCGCGCATTGTGAGTTGCCCAGTAGAGAAAGGATCGCAAGTATTGGCGGCCGCCGGCTCGCTGTGAAAGTGTTGCCGCGGGCCCCAGGGCAATCGGCGTCCAGTTGCGCCACGTCAGAAAAACCGTGACGACGATTTGCAAGCCTAGGAAAAATCCGGCACCGGGCAGCTTCTCGCGAAACGCAGTGACCATGAACGCCGCAACAAGCCACATGAAGGTCCAGCCGGCCAGCTGCGCCAGGAGCCGCAGGCTGGGATTCCACGTCCACCGGAAGCGCGGGATGAAATCGGGATATGACAGCAAAACGTAGAACAACAGCCCGTTGATCACGACGACGGCCGAGATTGCGTCGGCGACGGCGAACGGATCGGCCCCGGTCAGAATGCCAACGGCGTTGAGGATCGGAAAGGTCAAGAGCAGGCCGGCAATGCGCCGGTCATAGAACTGGCCGACATAGCCTATGATTAGAAATGCGAGGAGGCCGAGCGCAAGCTTGATGGCGATGATGAAGAACGCGGCCAAATCGAATCTCCGGCTGGGTCGAAAGCGGAAGTCAATTCTCTACCGTTCCTCATCGCCGGCGTGAACCGTCTCGAAGGAGTCGATGTGGGGGATACAAGCGCGGCGCGGGATGATATGTATCGAGCTGACGCGGAGGCTGCTTTGGGTCAGTTCACGATCGAATTCTACCGGATCCGCGAGCGCGATGACGCACATGCGGTCCTGGACCAAATATCGGTGGCTGTGCCTAATCTCGATGCGGCGAAGGTCAAAGCCGTGTCGATGTTCGACAATCGCGACATGCCGCAGAAGCCGGACGGCTTTCGCATTCTCGATCATCGCGGTGACGAGCTCTGTCGCTGGGTTCCCGGCGGTTAGGCCTGGGCGGAGCGGCGCATGGCCTTGAATTTCCCGAACGACAGCCGCAGCTACGATGCGACCCGCCGCGCCGTGCGTTTCTGGGGCTATGATGGACCGATGGAAGTTTCGTTCTTCGTCACTGCCGAGGCGTTGCAAAAGCTGCACGCCGGCCCGGGAGACGAAGGGGAATTATTGAGAACGTTCGACGCGCATCAGCGCGAAATCAGAAACGCGGCAGAGCGGTCCTACAAGCGCGGCCGGCAGGGCTCGTACGAGCTGACCGAGAAGGATATCTAAAACCGCGCGCGGGGTTCATCACTCAGGAATGCCGGCGCACGCCCGGGGCGGCAGCAATGCCGGCAACCAGCGCCATTGCAGCGGAAATCACCGCGTTCCAGCCAGCGAGCGACAGACCGAGAATGCGAATCGCGACGGCGTCGCAGCGGACGACCTTTGTCGTCTGCAGCTGTTTCATGAAGTCGGTCATCGAGCCCGCCTTCTCGAGCGTGCCCGTGCAGTCCGAGGGTCCCGGCCAAAAACCCCATTCCACGCCCGCATGATAGGCGCCGAACAGCGCACTCGCCGTGAAGATCAATGTCAGCGCCGCAAGCCCGAACCGCGCCGAGCGATGCGACCCCAGCCGATGCCGGGTCGCGACGAACAGCGTCAGCAGCGCGACCGGAATGCCGATGTAATAGGGAATACGCTGCTTCAAGCAGAGCTCGCACGGCGCGTAGCCCGCGAGCTGGAAGGCCCAGGCGCCGAGGATCGTCCCCGTCGCGACGACGAACACGAAAAGCGCAGCGCGGAATGGGGTTGTCGTCTGGTGCAGGTTGCGCATCACGCGAGCCTATACGCCACCCAAAAGCCGAAGACGATGAAAAACAAAAGAACGCCCATGAACAGGCCAAAATTTTTCTCGAGCACCGCCTTGATCGGCTCCCCGAAATTGTTGAGGAGCGCCGCGAGGATGAAAAACCGCGCGCCGCGCGTAATCAGCGCTAAAAGGATGAACAGTGCGAAATTGTAGCCGAGCAAGCCGCTGACGATCGTCACCAGCTTGAACGGAATCGGCGTCAGCCCCTTCACCAGAATGAAGGCCGCACCCCATTCCTGGTAAAACTCGCGGACCGTGTCGATTTTCTGCGCGTAACCGTAAAGGGAGATCAGCCAGTGGCCGACCGTGTCGAACAAGAGCGCGCCGATCGCATAGCCGAGCGCGCCGCCGGCGACGGAGGCGACCGTGCACAATGCGGCATAGGCCCAGGCGCGCGGCGGCCGGGCCAGCGACATCGGCACCAGGATCACATCCGGCGGGATTGGGAAGAACGAGCTCTCAGCAAAGGCGATGATCGCCAGCGCCCACGGCGCGTGCGGGCTTTCGGCGAGCGAAAGCGTCCAATGATAGAGACGCTGAAACATGAAGCTCCGATTCGACGGCGCCGCCATAGCACCGCGATCGGAGCAAAAGCGAGGCAGCCTAGGCGGCGTTCTCTTGGGCGACGGCTTCGAGAGTGGATTTCATTGCGGCCATGCCGTGATCCATCATGCCCTCGATGACGGGTTTCAGCTCGTTCGGCAGCAGGTCGGCAATCCAGACGAGGCGGCTTCCCGCGGCGTCGGAAAAGACCTGGAAACTGGCGTGGTGGTGCGTCGGCCGCCCCTCGACGACGGAATAGGCGAGCCGCCGCTTGGCATCGTCGATGTCGATGATTCGTTCGCGCGCAACGATGCCGTTGGCAAAAGTGACGAGGCGCGTATCGCCTTCGAGCTTCGTATCGGTGACGAAGCCGCGCGCAACCCGCGTGTGGATCGCGCCGACATCGCGGAAGGCCGCCCAGACATGATCCGGCGGCGCATCGACGTGCATCTCCTTGTGAATCGAAGCCATATTGATTCTCCTCATTCCTTGGCGAGGCAAACCGCCTCGACATTGTTGCCGTCGGGGTCGATGAGAAAGGCGGCGTAGTAGGTTGGGCCATAATCGGGGCGCAGACCGGGAGCGCCATTGTCCTTGCCGCCGGCCTTCAGTCCCGCGGCGTGGAAGCGATCGACGCCGGCGCGATCCTTGGCGCGAAACGCGACATGCGCGCCGGTGTTCTTGTCCTGCTTGCCCGGTGTAAGCCAGAGCGCCGGCGCATCCTTCGGCCCCAGTCCGGCGCCCGACGCGTCCCGCGAGGCCAGCACATGGCCGAGCGGCGTAAGCGCCGCTTCATAGAAACGCACGCTCGTATCGAGATTCTTCACCCGCAAACCAACGTGATCGTACATGGATGACCTCCGTGTTCGAGGCCAGTCTTACGCAAGCGCGGCGAGCCGTTCTTGGACTTTCTTGCGGTCGCCTTTGGAGGCGCGGCGGAAGGCGCGCGGCGACATGCCTGCGGCACGGCGGAAGGTGCGAATGAAGTTCGACAGGTCGTTGAAGCCGCAATCCAACGCGATATCGGTAATCGCGCGCTCGCGCTCGGCGAGGAGTCGGGCCGCCTGCTGCAAGCGGCAGCGCACGAGATATTGGTGCGGCGTGACGCCGATCGTTTTGGCAAAGCTGCGCAGAAAATGAAACGGACTGAGGCCGGAGAGCCGCGCGATCGCCGCGAGATCGATCGGCTCGGGCGCATGTTCGCTGATCCAAAGTGCCGCCTCGACTGCACGGCGGCGCTTGCGGGCGGAGAGATCTTGCCTGTTGCTCTCGCCTGAGGCGGCAGCGGCGAATCTCGCCGCCAGCATCATGCCAATTTCGTCAAGGCTCAGATCGCTCTTCTTCTCGACGGCCGCCTGCGCCAATTCGCCGACAATAATCAGCGATGCAAGCGGCGGCATGGCGCCGACCCGCCACGCTTTCATCGCCCCGAGCGGCTCGACCAGATCGGAGGTGAATTGGAACGACAGGCATTCATCACCGCAAACGTGATGCTCGTGCGAGCAGGTGTATTCGTTGCCGGGATGGCCGACCAAAATCGATCCGGCGACCAGCTCGAAAGTTCTGCCGCCCGTGCGGCAACCGAAGCTTCCCTTGCGCACATAAGCGAGCGAGAAGCATCGATGCACTTCCGGAAACGGTTGATCGGCTGGACCGAGCGTGCAGCGATAATCGACAACGGAAATGTCGCTGGAGGAAAAGACCTGCGCGGCGTCGGCCATCAGCTCGCCTGAAGCAGGCAATCGAACAGATTTGGCGCGCCACGAGCATGGACGCTTTCGATCGCCAGCAATTTGCGCTTCAGCGCAATGCCGGTCGGGGCGGAGAAGCCGCCGATTTTGTCGCCGGACGCGAGCACGCGATGGCAGGGTACGATGATCGGATACGGGTTTTTGCCAAGCGCCTGGCCGACTGCTTGCGCCAGCGTGCGGTCGCCGAGTTTTATTGCGATCTCGCCGTAGGTCAGCGTCGTGCCAGGCGCGATGGTGCGGGCGATTTCATAGACGCGCCGGTTGAGCGTTGGCTGGCCGCCCATATCGAGCGCGATGTCGCCGAGATCGCGGTTCTCGCCGCCGAGCAGCGCGACGATCGCATCGCGCGCGGCCCCGATATCGGCGGGCGGCGGCGCCTCTTTCGAGCCTGGATAGCGGCGAAGCAGTCTCGCGCGCGTTGCGGCCTGATCGCGCCCCGGCAGTTCCACGCCGCAAATGCCGTGCTTGCCCCAGACCAGGCCGCACGGTCCCAGAGGCGTTGCAAATAGCGAGAAGCTCGCGTCCATGCCGCGGAGATTACCTGTTTCCGCGGAGGCCCGAAAGCACGCCGTTGGCATGGCAGCCAAGCGCCGCTATAAGGGCGCCGCTGGCCGGTGTGGCGGAATTGGCAGACGCGCACGACTCAAAATCGTGTTCCCGCAAGGAGTGTCGGTTCGACCCCGACCACCGGCACCA
>DATAOB010000013.1:0-56596 GCA_036265935.1 Beijerinckiaceae bacterium | reverse complement strand
CACGCGCCCAATAATGCGAGGCGCCGCAAGCCTCCAAAGCAACCAAAGTCGGCGCAAGCCGGCTGAAAAACCCAATCACCTCGCTGCGGCGCAATTGCCGGCGAAGCACCGGCCGCTCCGCCGCATCAACACCATGCAGCTAAAAAAACGCTTGGACGTATCCAGGCCAATGCGGATAAGCTGTTCCACGGACGGCTCCTTCTGATGAGTTGTCGACAACACCCATCACGGCACACCGATGCCGCTCAGGGGCCGTCCACCCGATCAGGAGCAAGTTCTGCAATCGCCGCACGGTTGCTTTGGATTGCTTCGCTGCGCTCGCAATGACGAACGCCAGTTGTGCACTAAATAATCGGCGCGATGGAGGTGCTTATGCGCCCGATCCTTTTAGCTCTCATCCTCGCGAGCCTCGCAGGCCCCGCCCTCGCTGAGCAGCCCGCCGATCCCAGTGCGACGGAGAACGGCCGCTACAGCATGACGCCGGTCCAGGACGGCTTCCTTCGGCTCGACACCCGGACTGGTGCCGTCGCCATGTGCCGGCTCGTCAACGGCGCACCGGAATGCCGGCTTGCCGCCGACGAGCGCGCGGCGCTGGACAACGAGATCGGTCGCTTACAGGCCGAGAACAGGGAGCTGCGCCTGAAAGCGCCGCCCGGGCCGAGCGCCGCAGCGCCGCCTTCCAATCTGCCGTCCGACCAGGACATGGACAGGGCGCTATCTTTCGCCGAAAGATTCGTGCGGCGCATGATGCGGATCATGCGCGAAGAAGGCGCCGGACCGGACAAGACCGCATTCAGTCCGCGTTCAGCCGCGCCGCACTAGGGAACGCCGATGCCCGAGCAATTTTCGTGGTCGCGCACCGCCCCGCCGCAGGGCGAGCTGCCCGGGGCCAATCCGTGGGCGCGGCAGGGCCCGCCACGCGGCGTGGTCACGCGCTTTCTCGGTGGCTCGCCGGTCGCCGTGTTCTTCCGGCTCTTGTTCGCCTCGATGCTGGTCGGGGCCTTTCTGGTCTGGCTCGACATTTCGCCGTTTCAGATTTTCGAAAATCTGCGCCGCCTCGCGGATTATATCTGGTCGCTCGGCTTCGATGCGGTGCGCGAGATCGGGCACTACATCCTGGCCGGTGCGGTCATCGTCGTGCCGGTCTGGCTCATCCTGCGGCTCATGAGCTTCCGCGGACCGCGCTGATCCGCGTTCGCACGAGGTGAACGCTCCCGACAATGTAGCGCGCGTCGAGGTTTCGCATCGCGCGGTCATGCGCATCGCGCTGCCGATGACGCTCGCGCACATTACGACGCCGCTTCTCGGTTTTGCCGACGCGGCGGTGATCGGCCGGCTGGGGCAAGCGCATCTTCTCGGCGCCATCAATGCCGGCGCCATCCTGTTCGATTTCATCTTTTGGGGCTTCGGCTTCTTCCGCATGGCGACGGCTGGCCTGACCGCGCAGGCGCTCGGCGCCGGTGACCCCCAAGAAATGCGCGCGGTGCTGATGCGCTCGCTTTTCTTGGCGGCTGCGCTCGGGATGGCGATCATCGTGCTGCAGAGATTGATCGCGACCATCGCATTTGCGGCGCTTGGTGCGAGTCCCGAAGTGACCGAAGCGGCGCGCATCTATTATGACATCCGCATCTGGTCGGCGCCGTTCGCTTTCGCGACTTATGCGATCCTCGGCGCCCTGATCGGCCGCGGCCGCACCGATCTTGGGCTTAGCCTGCAGATCGCGATCAATCTTGTGAACATCGCACTCAATGTGCTCTTGGTTTACGGTTTCGGGCTCGGCATTTTCGGCTCCGGTCTCGGCACGCTCATTGCGGAAGTCGCCGGCACGGCCGCCGGAATTGCCGTGATGTTTTGGCTCGACCCGCGATTTTATGACGTACCCCGCGCGCTGCTGTTCGCGCGCGAAAAATTGCGGCGTCTGACCGCGATCAATGCCGATATCATGGTGCGCACCGTCGCGCTGCTGTTTTCCTTCGCTTATTTCACCAGCCTCGGCGCACGCGGCGGCGATGTGATGCTTGCCGCGAACGCCATTCTCATGAACCTGTTCATGATCGCCGCTTTCTTCCTCGACGGGTTTGCGACCGCGGCCGAGCAGATGTGCGGCCAATCGCTCGGCGCACATGACGAACACGGCTTTCGCGGCATCGTGCGGCTGACGAGTTTTTGGTGTCTTGGCTTTTCGCTTTTCGTGGCACTCGCCGCGTTTGTCGGTGGGCGCTATTTTATCGATTTCATCTCGACCAATGACGCCGTGCGGGCTTACGCGCTCGCCTATCTACCTTACGCGGCACTGACGCCGCTTCTCGGCGCGCTCGCCTTCGAATTCGACGGCGTCTATATCGGCGCGACCTGGACCCGCGAGGTGCGCAATCTCATGCTGCTCGCGCTCGCGCTCTATCTCGCCGCCTCGTTTGCGCTGCGTCCGCTCGGCAATGCCGGCCTCTGGATGGCGCTGCTCCTGTTTCTGACGGCGCGCAGCATCGGCCAGATGTGGCTCTATCCGGGACTGGTGCGAAGGGCGTTCAGCACTCCCTCATCCTGAGGAGCGCCGAAGGCGCGTCTCGAAGGATTGGCAAGTTCCCTTCGCCGCCCCTTCGAGACGCGCTGCTGCGCAGCGCTCCTCAGGGTGGGGGCGTTGTTTTGGATCGCGCCAATAACCCACGCTTGATCCGCGCGATCAGCTCCGGCCCGTCCAACACCAGCGCTGAATAAAGCTGCACCAGCGTTGCACCCGCATCTAACTTCGCCAGCGCCGCTTCCGGGCCGTCGATGCCGCCGACGCCGATCAGTGGGAACTGTCCTTCGACCCGCTGAAAAGTCTCGGTAAGCATCCGCGTCGACAAGTCGAACAAAGGCCGCCCCGAAAGCCCGCCGCTCTCCTTCGCTTGCGAAGAGGCAAGACTCGCCGGCCGCGAGATCGTTGTGTTCGACACGATCATGCCGTCGATGTCGCGAGCGCGTGCGACGCGCACGATGTCGTCGAGCTCACCAAGCGAAAGGTCCGGCGCGATTTTCAAAAGCAGTGGGCGGCGGTGCGGCGCGCGATCGCGCGCGTCCAGCACGCCCGACAAAAGCTCGTCCAGAGCGGCGGCCTGCTGCAAATCGCGCAGGCCCGGCGTGTTCGGCGACGACACATTGATGGTGAAATAGCTGGCGAGATCGGCAAAAGCCTCGATGCCGGAGACGTAGTCGGCGATGCGATCGGCGGAGTCTTTGTTGGCGCCGAGATTCACGCCAACAATCCCGCCCATGCGCCGCCGCGATAAATTCGCATGCGTCCGCGCATGTCCGGCGCTGTTGAAGCCTAACCGGTTGATCACGCCACGGTCGCGATCGAGGCGAAACAAACGCGGACGCGGATTGCCGGATTGCGGACGCGGCGTCACCGTGCCGATTTCGACAAAGCCGAAGCCGAGCGCCAGCAAATTGTCCGGCGCGACGCCATCCTTGTCGAAACCCGCGGCAAGGCCGATCGGGTTCGGGAAATCCAATCCAAACGCGCGCACCCCCAAACGCGGATCATCGCGCGGCGGTTGCGGCAGCCAGGCGCATTGCAGCGCGAGCAGCGTCGCATTGTGCGCGCTCTCCGGATCGAGCGCATGCAGGAACGGCCGCGCCAGCTGGAACAGAGGACCGATCACGGCACCAGCCCCGAAAAATCATGGGTGCCGTTCTCGCGCAGTGGCAGCTTATCGACCCGCAGCACATCGGCGAGCTGCAGCTTGCCATAGAGGTGCGGAAACAGATCGCCGCCGCGGGACGGCTCCCATTTCAGCGTCTCGCCGAGCCGCTCCGCCTCTACCGTCAGCAAGAGCAAATCGCGTTGGCCGGCAAAATGTGCCGCGGTCTCGCGCACCTGTTCGGCGGTGGAAAAATGCATGTACCCATCCGCTAAATCGACCGGCGCGCCGTCGAACTCGGCCAGCGCCTCCGCCGTGCGCCACAAAGCTTCGCGCACGATCTTGTAGATGAGGCGAGCCATGCGCGTCGTTACGACGAGCCGGCCGCCTCATGCAATTCGCCGCCGCGCATCAAGCGCCGCGCGATGTCAGCCGTCTGCAGCGCCGCGCGTTCGGTCGGCGAGTGCGCCGCGATGTAGCGGGCGACAGCGATGAGGATGCGCCGGCCTTCGTCGCCATTGCCCCACGTGCCGAACTGCCGGATTCCCGCCTCCAGCATCTGATAGGCGTGGAAGCCCGCGTCTTCGCGCAGCACCGCGTGCGCGAGCGTCCCGATCAACGCCTGCGGCGAATGTCCGAGCGTGAGATGGCGTGCCACCAGACGGGCGGCGAGATCGACCTGCCGCTGGCGGTCGAAAGCGTCGAGCAAGGCGGCGCGGATCGTTCCGGCATCGACGGCCAGATCGTCGAGCTTGTCGCCGCTTTCACCGGGCAGGCGCGCCGGCGGCACATTGAGATAGCGCGCAAGATAGATCGCCATCGCGCCGTGCAGGACGGCGCGGATTGCGGCGAAATCACCGCCGATATTTTCGCCGCCGATGCGCGTCAGCAGCTGATCGACCGCGTTGGCATAGGTGAAGACGTGGTGCGCCGTCTCCCAATCGGAATGCTCGTTGGAGGTGCCGAAACGCGCCACCCTGAGCGCCGCGGCGTAAGCCAGGGAGCGGCCGAGATCGGTAGGCGCCGCGCCGGCGCGGATCGCTGCTTTGAGCGCCTCGATGATGGCAACTGCATCGTCGCCGAGCAGCTCTTCCGCGAGCCGCGCGTGGTCCGACCAGCCATGCGCGCCGCGCCCGGCCGCGAACAATTGCGGCAACTCATTTACCGCGTCGGCGCAAAGCGCGATGAGATCGACAGGCTGGCGCCAGGCCGTCGATTCCTCGGCGCCGCGCGCCGCCACCATCTGCCCGACCAATGTCGGCAGCACGCATGCCGCGTGCTCCCAGCCGATCAGGTCGAGGCACTCGAATGCTTTGTTGATGAAATCGAGCGAGTGGCCGCTATCGGCGAAGGCCCGCTCTGTCTCAGCCGGGACGAGAATATCGGCGAGCACAGCCGGCGCGGCGCCGGCGGCAATCGCGGTCAACAGCGTGCGCTCGGCCGCTTCGCGATGCCGCACCTTGGTCCAGCGCCGCAGCCATGCCTTGAGAGTGGCCGCATCCGGCCGGCTGCCGAGCGGCGTGCGTTCGCGCCGCGGCGCCTCTCCGTCGCAATCCTCGGCTACGCGGCGAGCACCATGAAACAGTGCGAGATAGGCGTCCTCGTCCGATAAGAGCGGCATGAGATTGGCGAGCGCGGTGAGGATGGTCAGACCCGTGCTCCAGCCGTCGCGATTGTCGGCCCCGAACAGCGCCACCTGCCTGACGATATCGGCGCGCGGCACGTTCGCCGCGAGCTCGCCCTGCACGCTCTTGGCGATGACGAGGCTCAGATCGTGCGCGAGGCCGTCGGCCAACCGGCGCCGCCAATGCGCGGCCGGATCGGCATGAGCAAACGAGGTCTTCACCCACACTTCGCCGTCGCGGATCTCGACCGGGCAGGTCGGCACGTCGTCGGCCCACGGGTCGAACGTGCAGCCGCTTGCGAGATCGAACCGCGCGTGGTGCCAGTGGCAGGTCAGGATACCGTCCTCGACGCTGCCGCGCTCGAGCGGAAAACCCATATGCGGACAGCGATTGTCTATGGCAAAGACGCGGCCGCCATCGCAGACGACGAGGAGCGGAGCATGGTTTCCGTGCAGGACGAGCCGCCCCTTCGCCTTCAGGTCGTCGAGGCTGCCGGCCAGCGCGAATTCGTTGTTCTGCGCGTCCATGCGCATGGCTCCCGCGGTCGGACACGCCGCGCAGCAAATCCGCGCCCCCGGGTCATGCGCAGCGAATAGCGAGCTTACTCGCACTTAGACGTGATCGGAATACCTCTTATCACTTTTGGCGCCTTAGCAGAAAGGTGCGAATGATTTCTCCGGGTGCACGCAAGATGTTTTCCGACGCCACTTCAAGCAACAGCTCGATGTTTTGGGAGAATGGCGGCTGATCGAGAAACACGCCAGAATTGCGCCAAATACGCGTAACTCGGCCGTGCGTTATATCCTTATTGGGCCTGATTTTCAGGGCGGCGGCGGGGTGGTAATCCGTGTAGATCACATAAGGATATTTTCTTACTTGCTGCAGCACAAGCGCATCTCTCGGTTTGAAAGATGCTGCAATACTTCGCGAAGCAGGCATAAGTCGCCGTCGGGAAGCTCGTCGGAGATGATGTCAAGACATAGGAAGCGAACATTGTGCGAGGCAAAGCGAGCCTCATTATGCGCAATCAGCGGCGCGACAATATCTATTCCAGTGTAATCAATTGAATCATTCACGAAAGGTTGCGCCACGCGGAAGTCACCACAGCCCAGATCGACCACTGACCTGATCTGGTGCTCCCATGCGAGGAGTCCGAAGGCAGGTCCGGGCCAGGAAATAGGACAGGCGCAAGATAGTCACACACTTCGAAGTCGGGCATCGAGATAACGCGCAATCCAGCGCAGCGGTAGCGCACGAGCGGCAGCAGCATGATCGGTCTAAATTGAGTTGCAAACCCGGAAAGCTCGGCGCGCCGCCACACAGGTTCCAAAGCTTCGATGTCCGGGTGCAGATTGGCGCGGAACGGCTCCAAAAACACGTCATCGCACTCCGACATGGCGCCTGCCGAAAACCAGCTCACCTGTCCAAATCAGAAAATGCAACACAGATGTTACGCCTTCTAATCGAAGTAGACCTCTTCCGCGTAGGCGAGATCGCCGGCATGAGGAGGATTTGGGCCGCGGTAGTACGTGCATCGGCCCCGCTCAATGCGTAGGCCGAGCAGCCCGCGCGCGTTGCCATCGGCAATAACGACACTCCACCAGCCGCGGCGAAGCAGGTAGCGCCCGAGAGAACCGGCGAACCGGGTGAAGTCGTTCAAATCGCGACAATAGGCGAGTAGCAACGAGGGAAGGCTCTGTTTGAAAACCCGTGTTCGTTTGAAGACGAACGGATGAAACCGACTCTCAGCTTCGAGAACGAGGCAAAGGCAACCGAGAGCCGCGTGCTCTTCCAAAAGAACACGCTCCGGTTCCGGCAGATGGAGCGACGCACTTGGCGCGTCACGGATGACTAATGACGGCGATTTAAGCCAAGTGCCGGTAACGCAAGAAAGCGATCGCGAAACAAGCGGGAGAAGCCTTGTGCTTCGATCGTCGCGTGGGTTGCAGGCGCGGGTGACACATTGAGGTATCCGACGCCCTTTTGCCGTAACGAGTACAGGGGGGGAGCGTAGGCACGGTAAGTCGGTTCCACGTACCAGCTCGACAGATTACAGCGGATTGCTGTTGAGCCATCGTTTGGCACGCGAGAATAGATCGTGAGAATAGCTCCGACGACCTTCTCGCCTTCTTTAAGCAAATAGCCGTATCGCGGATAACCTTCAGGAACGGAGCGCGTTCGCAGCCGTGCGAAACCATTCCGCCAGTAGCTATTAGGACGGTCGGGGAAGCCGACGCTGAATAGTTTCTCGATTTCTTCGAGATCGCCGTCTGCAATAGCACGGCGGGTCAGCCGAGGCCCTGCGGAGTTATCAGTGCCGTTCATCGGTGCGGAGACCGCCCCTGCTTAGATTATTACGACCCGTTTGACCTTGGCGGCGGCTTGACGCGAGATCTGCGCGTCGGCTTGCGTCGAGGCGCAGAGGAGGGCGGCGAGGAGGATGCGGAGCGGCATGGCACGTTCTAGCACGCCATAGCCGGCGCTTCGATCAGGTCCGAACGATGTGGTTCATTTACGGCACCAGCAAAACCTTGCCGATGTTGCGGCGCTCCTGCACATAATGATGCGCAGCGGCGGCCTCGTCGAACGAGAAGGCACGCGCAATGCGCGGCTTCACGACACCTTGCGCGGCCAGATCGAGGATACGATCGGCCCAGACGCGGATGCGCTCGACCTCGTTCCACATGTAGCCGAGATTGACGCCGAACACACCCTTGTTGGCGTTCATCAAGGCGACGGGATTGAACTGCAGCCAGGGGGTGCGCGCCAGCGCCTGCACGATCCCCAAGAGGTTCTTCTGCTTGCCGGTTGCGGCAGACGACATGCCGAATATGCCGAGCCGCCCGGTCGGCGCGAGCAGGCGGTAGCCTTTCTTCAGCGACTCGCCGCCGACGGCGTCCAAGATGAGCTCGACGCCGCGACCGCCGGTGATCGCACGTGCCCGCGCCTCGAAATCCTCGGTGCGGTAATCGATGAGGTGAGCGACGCCGATCGCGCGCAGCTCATCGTGCTTTGCGGCCGACGCCGTGCCGATGATCGTCGCGCCGATATGCTTGGCGATCTGCGTCGCCGCAATTCCGACGCCGCCGCCGGCCGAATGGATGAGCACCGTCTCGCCGCGCTTGAGCCCGCCCATAACGACGAGCAATTGCCAGGCGGTGAAGTAGTTCACCGGCAGCGCCGCGGCTTCCATCGCCGACAGTGCCGGCGGGCGCGGAAACACCTGGTTCAGCGGCACTGAGATCACATCGGAATAGCCGCCGAAGCGGGTCAGCGCGATGACGTCGCGCCCGAGCCACTCCGTCTCGACGCCGCTGCCCACCGCGTCGACGCGCCCGCTGACCTCGTAGCCCGGCACGACGGGCATCGGCGGCAGGTCGGGATAGAGGCCCATGCGGCCCATAATGTCGGCGAAGTTGACGCCGCTCGCCGCGACGCGGATGCGCACTTCGCCTGCTGCGGGGGCGGGATCCGGCGCGTGTTTTATCTGCAGAACCTCCGGCCCTCCGGCCTTGGTGATCCAGATTTGCTTCATGGGAGTTCTCGACGTGGCAAGCGGCGCGAAATGCCTGCCGCGAGCGCCCTCACCCCTCCGCCTTGCGCTGCGCCCACACCGCCACCACCGGACCCGCCTCCTCGGCCATGCGCTGCCATTTCGCCGCGAGCTTCAGCCAGCTCGCCTTGTGCTCATAGTCCGCCGTCGCGCCGGCCTGCGAGCGGCACTCGCGCGCCTTGCGGCTATACTTTTCGGCTCTGGACTCGGACATGGAGCAACCCTTCGACCTCACTTAACATAAGTTAAGTTCGGCAGCGGCGCCAGCAAAATGGGACGCCGGGGTTTACCTTGTGGAGAACCCGCTCAGCGCTCGTCCTTTTGTCTCGGCTGCGGCTGCTGCGCCTGCTAGGCGGGCTGATGCGTGCCTTCGGCCGTGGACTGCCATTTCGCCGCGAGCTTCAGCCAGGACTCGCCGTCCTCGTCGCGCAGCGCGCGTTCGCCTGCGCGCGGCATTCCTCGGCCTGTTTCAGAAAATGCTCGATACGGCGCTTCGGCACGCTTTGAGGTCCCGCGGGTTGTCTTGGATGGGTGAGACGCCGGTAGCTTAAGCCGGCTCTTTGGGCAAATTGCGCCGCCGCGAGCTTATCAATTGGGCATAAGCCGCCGGTCGTCTGCAGCGCGCCGTGTTCACGTGAACAAAAAAAGAACTTGCGGACGCGAACAAAACGCGTACACTCCTGCCATCGACATTGCGCCGGGACGTCACGCCAGCACGTTACGCCAGACGTTGCGTCTCTCGCGCCGCCCATGCCAGAAGGATTCTTCCCGTGAGCCAGCCGAATCTCCGTGTCGTAGAAGGGACTTCCGTGGACAAGACCAAGGCGCTCGACGCCGCCCTGTCCCAGATCGAGCGCGCCTTCGGCAAAGGCTCGATCATGCGGCTCAAAGGCAAGCAGGCCGTGGTCGAGATCGAGACGATCCCGACAGGGTCGCTCGGCCTCGATATCGCGCTCGGCGTCGGCGGCCTGCCGAGGGGCCGGGTGGTCGAAATCTACGGGCCGGAATCCTCGGGCAAAACCACGCTGACCCTGCATGTCGTCGCCGAGGCGCAGAAGCGCGGGGGTACTTGCGCCTTCGTCGACGCCGAGCATGCCCTCGATCCGATCTATGCGCGGAAACTCGGGGTGAACCTCGACGACCTCCTGATCTCGCAGCCCGATACCGGCGAGCAGGCCTTGGAAATCGCCGACACGCTGATCCGCTCCGGCGCCATCGACGTCCTCGTCGTCGATTCGGTCGCGGCGCTGACGCCGCGCGCCGAAATCGAGGGCGAGATGGGCGACGTGCAGCCGGGGCTGCAGGCGCGGCTGATGAGCCAGGCCTTGCGCAAGCTCACCGCCTCGATCTCGCGCTCGAATTGCATGGTGATCTTCATCAACCAGATCCGCATGAAGATCGGCATCATGTACGGCTCGCCGGAGACGACGACCGGCGGCAATGCGCTGAAATTCTATGCCTCCGTCCGCCTCGACATCCGCCGCATCGGCGCGATCAAGGACCGCGACGAGGTGATCGGCAACCAGACGCGCGTGAAGGTCGTCAAGAACAAGGTCGCACCGCCGTTCAAGCAGGTCGAATTCGATATCATGTACGGCGAGGGCATTTCCAAAGCCGGCGAGCTCATCGATCTCGGCGTGAAGGCGGGAGTGGTGGAGAAATCCGGCGCCTGGTTCTCCTTCGACAGCCAGCGCCTCGGCCAGGGCCGCGAGAACGCCAAAGCCTTCTTGAAGCAGAATCCCGATATGGCCGAGCGGATCGAGCAGGCGATCCGCGAAAATGCCGGGCTCATCGCCGAGCGCATCCTCGAAAATGGCGGCGACGACGAGGAGAGCGCGGCCGACGGATAATGCACGACACCGATCGCTGGCGGATATTTCTGTCGCGGGTCCCCGCCCCCTCTCTCCCTCGACAGGCGTAATGCCCGCCGCTAGAAAGGCCCGGCTCTGAAAGCCGGGCCTTTCCTGTTCTTGGCCTTCCCGTTTTTGGCGACGCGGCTCTCTTTTCTTGACAAGAAGGCGCGTTTGCGGTGAGCGCGTGCCCTTAAATTTCTGAAACGAGTTCGATGAACGGCGTCAACGAAATCCGGTCGGCCTTCCTCGGCTTCTTTGAGAAGAACGGCCACACGAGCGTGCCGTCGGCGCCGCTCGTGCCGCGCAACGACCCAACCTTGATGTTCGTCAATGCCGGCATGGTGCCGTTCAAGACGCTGTTCACCGGCGCCGAAAAGCGGCCTTACACGCGCGCCGTCTCGGCGCAGAAATGCGTGCGCGCCGGCGGCAAGCACAACGATCTCGACAATGTCGGCTACACGGCGCGCCACCACACGTTTTTCGAGATGCTCGGCAATTTTTCCTTCGGCGACTATTTCAAAGAGGAAGCGATCAAACTCGCCTGGGACCTCATCACCAAGGAATTCAAGCTCGGCAAAGAGCGGCTGCTCGTCACCATCTACCACACCGACGACGAAGCCGCCGAGCTCTGGAAGAAGATCGCCGGCTTTTCCGATCGCCGCATCATCCGTATCGCCACCAGCGACAATTTCTGGCAGATGGGCGAGACCGGACCATGCGGTCCGTGCTCGGAGATTTTTTTCGACCAGGGCGAATCAATTGCCGGTGGCCCGCCCGGCAGCGCCGATGAGGACGGCGACCGCTTTCTCGAATTCTGGAACCTCGTCTTCATGCAATTCGACGAGGTCGAACCGGGCAAGCGCATCCCGCTGCCGCGTCCCTCGATCGACACCGGTATGGGGCTCGAGCGCATCGCCGCGCTCCTGCAAGGCGTCGCTTCGACTTACGAGATCGATCTGTTTCGCGCGCTGATCGATGCCGTTGCCGAGGCGACAAGCACCGATTCGCACGGACCTTTGCAGGCGAGCCATCGCATCATCGCCGATCATTTGCGCGCATCGGCTTTTCTCGTCGCCGATGGCGTGCTGCCGTCGAATGAAGGCCGCGGCTATGTGCTGCGCCGCATCATGCGGCGCGCCATGCGCCACGCGCAGATCCTCGGCGCGCGCGAGCCGCTTATGTGGCGCCTCGTTCCCGCGCTCGTGCGCGAAATGGGCGTCGCTTATCCGGAACTCGTGCGCGCCCAAGCGCTGATCATCGAAACGCTGCGCCTAGAAGAGACGCGATTTCGCCAGACGCTCGCGCGCGGTCTCGCCATTCTCGACGAGGAGAGCCGCGATCTTGCAAAAGGCGCGGAGCTTTCCGGCGAAACGGCCTTCCGGCTTTATGACACCTACGGTTTTCCGCTCGATCTCACGCAGGACGCATTGCGCGCGCGCGGCATTGGCGTCGACACGCAAGGTTTTGCCGAGGCGATGGAGCGCCAGCGCGCCGAGGCGCGTAAGGCCTGGGCCGGTTCCGGCGAAGCGGCCACGGAAAACCTGTGGTTTGCCGTACGCGACCGCGCCGGCGCGACCGAATTTCTGGGCTACGACACAGAAGAGGCGGCGGGCATCGTCACCGCGCTCGTCACCGAGGGCGCGGAAGTGCAGCGGCTCAAGACGGGGCAGAGTGGCGCCGTCATCCTCAATCAGACGCCGTTTTACGGCGAATCCGGCGGTCAGGTCGGCGACACCGGAATCTTCTCAGCGCCGGGCGTTCGCTTTCGTGTCACCGACACACAGAAAAAGCTCGGCGACGTCTTCGTTCATTCCGGCGTGATCGCACAAGGCGAACTGACGCTCGGCCAATCGCTCGAACTCAAAGTCGATCACCAACGCCGCGGCGCGATTCGCGCCAACCATTCGGCGACGCATCTCCTGCACGAAGCATTGCGCCAGGTGCTCGGCGATCACGTCGCGCAGAAAGGTTCGCTTGTCGCGCCGGATCGCCTCCGATTCGATTTCGCCCATCCGAAACCGATCAGCGATGATGAGCTCAGCACTGTCGAGGATCTTGCAAACGCGCATATTCTGAAGAACACGCCGGTCGAGACGCGCCTCATGGCCGTCGACGAAGCGATCGAGTCAGGTGCGCGCGCTTTGTTCGGCGAAAAGTATGGCGACGAGGTGCGCGTCGTCTCGATGGGCGGGCGCGACGGCGCAAACCATCCGTTTTCGGTCGAGCTCTGCGGCGGCACGCATGTCCAGCGCACCGGCGATATCGGCCTTGTGTCGATCACCGGCGAAAGCGCAGTTGCGGCCGGTGTGCGCCGCGTCGAGGCGAAGACCGCGGACGGCGCGCGCCATTACCTCAATGAAGAAGCGCGGCGCCTGCGCGAAGTCGCATCGCTGATCAAAGCGTCGGCCGAGGAAGCGCCGGCACGGCTCGCGGCTTTGCTCGAGGAACGCAAGCGGCTCGAACGCGAGCTGACCGACGCCCGCAAGAAGCTGGCGATGGGCGGCGCCTCGAGCGGCAATGGCGCCGATCAGGCGGTGCGCGACGTTGCCGGCGTCAAACTGTTCGCCCGCGCCGTGCGCGGCGTCGAGATGAAAGACCTCAAATCGCTTGCCGACGAAGCCAAGAAGACGCTCGGCTCCGGCGTCGTCGCGATTGCCAATACGGGCGCCGATGGCAAGGGCGCGATCGTCGTCAGTGTAACCTCCGATTTGACCGAGCGTTTTAACGCCGTCGATTTCGTTCGGCTTGCCTCGGAGCGGCTCGGTGGCAAAGGCGGCGGCGGCCGGCCGGATATGGCGCAGGCCGGCGGCCCGGACGGCTCGCAGGCGGAAGCCGCATTGCAGGCGGTCGAGGACGCGCTCCGCCGCGCGGCGGGTTAACCGTTCCGCATCGGCCGCAGCTGGAACTCTGCCACTTAGCTTCCCGTTCTCTTCAGTAAGATCATCGGCGCGACAAGCTGATTGCTAGGCTTGGCCGCGCAGTGGAGAGAACACATGAACTTCGGCAACCTGCTTCACTGGGCCGTCGTCTTTCTGATCGTCGCCATTGTTGCGGCGGTATTGGGATTCGGCGGCGTCGCCGGAACGGCAATGGAAGGCGCGCGCATTCTCTTCTGGGTCGCGCTGGTCCTGTTGTTGATTTCTCTCGTCTTCGGCTTCGCACGCCGCGGGAGATATTGACGCGTCGCTATCCTCGCCCGCTCACGCCGCGGCTGAGGATGTGCTTGTCGGGAATATCGAGTTCCCAGACGAGGCCGCTCGGCTCGAAACGCAAGTCGACCTTGCCTTCGAGCGCGAGGGTGACGATACGCGTCACGACTTTGTGACCGAAGCCTTCGCGCGCCGGCGGTGAGACCGGCGGGCCATCGATCTCCTGCCAGGAGATTTTGAAGCGGCCATCGCCGATTTCCCAGCGTATCTCAACATCCCCATCTTCGTTTGAGAGCGCGCCGTATTTTGCCGCGTTGGTCGCAAGCTCGTGCAGCGCCAAGCCGAGATTCTGCGCCGCTTCCGGTTTCAGCATCAGCTCCGGGCCAGCGAGATGTATTCTTGTGCCGATGAGATCGACGTAATGGCCAACCTGCGTGCGCACGAGCTCCTCGATCGAGGCGCCGTGCCAATCCTCGTCCATGAGGATGTCGTGCGAGGCGGCGAGCGCCTGTAGACGAGCCGAGAATATCTGCTCGAAATCGTGCGCCGAGCCGGCAGTCACCGCCGTCTGGCGCGCCATCGCCTGGATCACGGCAAGCAAATTTTTGGAGCGATGCGCGATCTCGCGCATGAGAAACCGCACATGCGCTTCGCGCTGCTTGCGCTCGGTGACGTCGCGCGCCGTACCGATGAGGCGCATGGCCTTGCCGTTCTCGAAGAACGTGCGGCCTTGCGCCAGTATCCAGCGCTCCAATCCATCCTTGATGCCGATGACGCGGTATTCGACTTCGTACTCGCCGTTTCGGGCCGGATTAATTGCCGCATTGATGGCGCCGTCGCTGCGCTCCAGGTCGGCCGGGTTCAAGGCGTTGCGAAACACCTCGTATGTCGGGACGACGCCCTCGGGGAGGCCCCAAAGAGCGCGCATCCGCTGATCCCAGATGAAGCTGCCGCTGACGAAGTCCCATTCCCAGACGCCGATCTCGCCGGCTTCGAGCGCGAGCGTTGTGCGCTCTAGCGCTTTGCGCAAATCCGGCTGGGCCAGATCCGGGGTATGCGCGGCCGCGCTCGCCTCGGCTCGGTCGATCTTTGAATCGGCGACGGACAAGGTCAATGGCTCAGCTTCGCTGCTTTGACTCGTCGTCAACATTCCCACCCGCGAAGTTGCTTTAATGCTAAGCTATCTCGTCTGAAGGTAGATGGCGAGCCCGTGCCGAGCTGTGTGCAAACTCACAAATGCCAAAGCCGAGACGGAACGAATGGTGAAATGCGGCGTTTTCGTGACGGCCGCAGAAGCTAGGGAACTCACGTAACCATCCTGTGCAGATTGCCCCGTGGCTTTGCGCTTACTCGATTGCCTGAGCAAACCTTGTGAAAACCTTCATGTCCCGCCGCAATGCACCCGGCCCGAACTTTGAGATCATTCCGCGCGACCGGCCGTTGCGGAGGGTGGATGCGCGCGGCAATCAACGCTCGATTGAAGCGCAGCAATTGGGTCCGCGCCTGCAGAAGCTCTATTCCCCGCTGAGCGAGCAGCCTCCGGAAGACATCTGCACGTTGATCGGAGCGCTCGATCGGAAGCTTCAAAAGCAATAGGCGCGACAAAGGTTAAGCGCGCGTTCCCAGGCGGGCGTTAAGCACGTCGGCAATATCAGGGAAGCTTTAGGCTGCTCTTGTCGAAGGTCGGCGCGTTTTGCAGCTGGTCCTTGGTGCGGTCGAGGGCCAGCCAATTCTTGTTGTTGCGCGTCATCATCTTGAGATCGGTAAACGGAATTTCGACGTCTTTCTGGCCGACGCCGAGGAAGCCGCCGACGCCGATGATCGCCGATTTGATATGTCCGTCCTTCTCGATGATCAGGTCTGTCAAATCGCCGATCTTCTGCTCGTTCTTGTCGTAGACGCTCGCGTTGTAGACGTTCGATGCGAGCCATTGCGTCGCTGGCGAGGGGACCGCGGGAGAATTGGTCGGCATCGGCACGGTCGGTGACGGCATCGCCGCGTTGGGCGCGGTCGGGGGCGCACTTGGCGAAGCGGGCGGCGGCGTCGTCGGCGTCTGAGCCGAGCCCAACGTGGATAATGCAAATCCGCTGACAAAAACTGCGAGCGTAACGGTCATCTTCCTCACGACCGGTCCTCCTTTCGCTTTGCTGGGATCGAGTCCAGAACCCAGGCGTGACTATTTTGTTCCGCTTGACCGGCGGCGGTGATCTCAGTGCAACGGCCAGAAGAACGCGATGAGCGGCGTGCCGGCGAAGATCACGAGCAGTGACAGCGGCAGCCCGAGCTTCCAGTAATCGCTGAAGCGGTAGCCGCCCGGTCCCATGACCAGCATGTTGTTCTGGTGCCCGATCGGGGTGAGGAAGTCGCAGCCGGCGCCGAGCGCGACGGCCATCAGGAACGGGTCCGCATTGAACCCGAGCTTGCGCGAGACGGCGGCGGCGATCGGCCCCATGACGAGAACCGCCGCGGCGTGATGGAGGAGCGGCGCCGCCAGCATGGCGGCGGTCAGCACCAGGCCGAGAGCGATGAGGCCGGGCAGCTGTTGCGCCACGCGCCCGAGGAAGTCGGCAATGAGGTTGGCGGCGCCGGTTTCCATCAGCATTTCGCCGACCGGAATCAGCGCCCCGAGCATGACGATGATCGGCCAATCGATGGCTTCGTAAGCTTCTTTGAGGCTGATCTGGCGCAGCGCGATGCACAGAACGGCGGCGCCGAAAAACGTCTCCTCGACGCTGCGCAACTTGAACAGAACGATCAGCATCGCAGCAACGAGCAGAACGAGCGGGATGAACCGCGCCGGACGCCGCGACAGCTGCAGGCTGCGATCGGCGAGCGGCAGGCAGCCGAGATCGCCGATCGTCTCGTGCAGGCCTTGCGCCCAGCCCTGCAGGGCCATGACGTCGCCGGGCTGGAACGTATGCGACATGAGCCGGCTCGTGACCGGTCGTCCGGCGCGGCTCACCGCCAGCAGGCTTACCTCGAAGCGGCGGCGCAATTGCAGGCGGCGCGCGTTCTGTCCGACGAGCCGCGATTGCGGCATCACCACCGCTTCGACGATTTCGAGATCGTCGCTGGCACGCAGCGGCGGCTTTAGCTCTTTCGAAGCGGCGAGTTCGAGGCCGCCTGCGTTGATGACCGCCTTCACCGCGGCGGGCTCCGCCTGCACGCTCAAAATGTCGCCGGCGGCAAGCCGCGTTTGCGGGCCGGGGACGAAATGGCGCTCGTCGTCCTCGTCGGGACGCACGATCGAGCTGACGACGAGCTCGCCGTCGCTCAGCGCTTCGAGCTCGCGCACGCTTTGCCCGACGACCGGCGAAGCTTCGGGAATCATCAGCTCGGTCGTGTAGCGCTCGACCTCGAACGCGTGCCCGACATTGCGCTGGCCCTTGCGGTGGCGCGGCAGCAGGCGCCAGCCGAAGGACAGGAAGATCACCGACAGCAGTGCCAGCGGCGCCCCTACAGGCGCAAAGTCGAACAGCTGGTAGGGCCGGCCGAGCGTCTCCGCCCGGATTGTCGAAATCAAGAGGTTCGGCGACGTGCCGATCTGCGTGATGCAGCCGCCGATCAACGAGCCGAAGGCGAGCGGCATAAGATAGATCGACGCCGGCTGCTTGATGCGGCGCGCCGCCTCCATCGACAGCGGGATAAAAATGCCGAGCGCGCCGACATTCTTCATGAAGGCGGAAAGGACTGTCACGCCGAATGTCAGCGTGCCGATCTGCAACGACGGCGAGCGCACGCGCTTCAGAAAGTGCCGCAACACGCCGCCCAAAATTCCGGAATTGCCGATGGCGCGGCCGAGAACAAGCGTCGAGGCGATGAGGATGATGACCGGATTGGAGAAGCCGGAGAAGGCCTTCGCCGGCGGCATGATGCCGGTCGCGATCGTTGCCAGCAGCGCCAGGCAGGCGACGAGGTCGTGGCGCAGGCGATCCCACATGAAGAGCGTCAGCATGATGCCGACGATCGCGAAGATTTCGACTTGCGGGACCGTCACGCTCTCGCCTTGCTCAAAGCCGGAAAGAAACCAACGCGGCCGACCGCCGTTCCATGCGGCGCTTAGAGCAAATCGCGCGGCGAGGGTTTTGTGGCGGGCCCCGCCGCTTGCGGCTCGTGTCCCGCGGCCTCGGCGATGAGCCTATCGGTCGCGGTTTCGATGCGCCACTGAAGTTCGCGCAAAAACGCCTCGCGCTTCATGCCGGGCGCGATCGGCGGCAGGAACTCGACCAAAATCGTGCCGGGGAAGCGCAGAAACCGCCGGCGCGGCCAGAACAGGCCGGCATTGAGCGCAACCGGCAGGCAGGGCACGCCGGTCTTGTCGTAGACGTAGGCCGCGCCGGCTTTGTAAGCCGCCGGCGCGCCCGGCGGCCGCCGCGTCCCCTCCGGGAAGATGAACAATTGCCGGCCTTCCGCAAACAGCGCTTTGGCTTTCGTCGTGAGCTGCCGCAGCGCGGTTTGCCCGTTGGCGCGGTCGATCGCGATCTGTTCCGCGCGCAAGAGATACCAGCCGAAGAACGGAATGTAGGTGAGCTCGCGCTTCAACACGTAAGCGAAATCGTCGAAGTACAGGGTGAGCGCGAACGTCTCCCAAAAAGACTGATGCTTTGGTGCGATGAGGAGCGCGCCTTTCGGTATGTTGTCGACGCCGCGAAACTCGGTGCGCGTGCCGCAGATCGCGCCGAGCAGCCAAAGCGATGCGCGCGCCCAGGTGCGCGCGAGCCGCAGCACCGCATGCCGGCCGAAAAGCAGCGTCGGCAGGCCGACGATCATCAACACGATCGTGTTCAAGTAAAATAGAAGATTGAACAAGGCTGAGCGGATGAAAATCATGCGCGAACGCCGCGCGGTCAGCGGGTCGCGGCGGCGGTAGCGCGCGGCACGTCGAACGCGCGCGACGAAAGCCGCGACGCCGTCATCACGTCGGCGCCACCTGCGCTTGCCGACGGCATCACCCGCGTGCGCACGATCGCGGCGAGATATTTCACGTACTCGATCGCGAGCAGCTTGGCGACGTGGCCGTCGCTCTTCCAATCGCTGTTGCGCAGGCGATCGCTCACCACGGGATAGGGGATGAGCTGCAATTGCGGCAGCGCGCTGCGCAATTCGACCAAGGCGCGCGGCATATGATAGTTCGAGGTGACGACGATCAGGCTCGAGCGGATCGAGTTCGCCTCGACCCAGCGCCGCGTCTCGTCGGCATTGCCGGCGGTGTTCTGCGCGGCGCGGCCGAGATCGATGCAGCAATTAAACAGCTGCTGGAAGTTCGGCATCAGCCGCGCGATCTCGTGGCGCGAGGTCTGCTGGTTGACGCCGGTGATGAGCAGCCGCCGCGCGCGGCCCTTGGCGAGCAGCTCGACGGCGTCGAGCACGCGCTCGGAGCCGCCGGTCAGCGCCACGACGCCGTCGGCGGGCGGCAGCGCCGCCGGCTCGGAATACTCGATGTGCCTCGCAAAAAAGATGAAGCCGGCGCCGAGCCCAATCGTGCCGGCCGCGAGGCAGATCAGGGTCATCCGGCGGCCGAACGTCCGCCAGTTCAGAGCCTTCATCGGAGCGCCGGACGCGTTGGCATCCGCTTCGTGATCCCCATCGCGCTTGATAATACTCGCGAAATCAGGCGGCTGCTAGGCGGCCCGCCCTGGGGAGAGCGGGGGCGGCGGGAGGCCCCTCATGCTAAGCTTGCGAAGCAAGCGTCTCGAAGCACAGCAAAGGGAAGCGCGTCTTCCCATCCTTCGAGACGCGCCTTCGGCGCTCCTCAGGATGAGGGGGGTGGATTTGCCCGTTCCTCAAGCTGAGGAGCGCTCCGCAGGAGCGCGTCTTGAAGCATGGCATCGGGACTTGAAAAATGGGACGGGAAATATCCGAGGTGCTGGTTCTTGGCGTTGCCGGCGAGAACGGCGAGACGATTCTTGCGACGCCGCAGCAGACGGTCGGGTTAGGGGTGGCGCTGTTTTAGGCGTGATCTCCAGGGGCGAATGAAAACGTTCGCCATCCGGCGGCTGCTAGGCAGATGCGCTTGGGAGAGCGGGAGCGCCCACATCCCCGGGCGCCGCAGGCGACCCGGGGTCCAGGGGCAAATGCGCCTGCGCCTGCCACGCGAGAAGCGTTTGCCCTGGGTCCCGGATCGCGCTTCGCGCGTCCGGGAATGTGGCTAACGAGGAGAATTCCATGCCCGCGTCAAAACTCATCGCCGACTTCACGCATTTCGAAGCATTGGACATCCGCGTCGGGCGCACCGTCAAAGTCGAAGACGCGCAAACACGGAAGCCGACCTATTGAATGACAGTGGATTTCGGGCGTGAGATCGGGACGAAAATTTCCTGCGGCGCTTACCGCAACTATCCGCGCGACGCGCTCATCGGGCAGCAGGTCCTTGCGGTGGTGAATTTCGCGCCGAGGCAAATGGGGCCGGAAATATCCGAGGTGCTCGTGCTCGGCGTTCCCGGCGAGAACGGCGACACGATCTTCCTGACGCCGCAGCAGACGGTGAGGTTGGGCGTCGCGCTGTTTTAGGCGAAAAGATTCTCCGCAGCTGCTAGGCAGCTTTCCTTGGGAGAGCGAGGGCGACCACATCCCCGGACGCCGAAGGCGATACGGGGTCCAGGAGCAGATGCGCATTGCTTTGGGTCCCGGATCGCGCGCGGCGCGTCCGGGAATGTGGCTAACGAGGAGAATTCGATGCCGCCGCCAAAACCCCTCGCGGACTTCGCCCATTTCGGCTGCTAGGCAGAGTTCCGGGGGAGAGTGGAGGCGGGCGCTAAGCTTTTATGAAATCGGAGCGCCCACATTCCCGGACGGCGAAGGCGGTCCGGGGTCCAGGGCAATGCGTCTGCGCCTGCCACGCGAGAAGCGTTTGCTCCTGGGTCCCGGATCGCGCTGCGCGCGTCCGGGAAAGTGGCTAACGAGGATCGTAATTTTTCTGGCCCTAGAAGCAAGTGATCTATGCGACCGGCGTGGTCGTGGTGGTGCCGAAGCGCCCCGCCGCGACCGGCGACTACGCCGCGCGTTTCATAAAGAGCGCCGAAGCGGACGGCATCTTTCGTCTTTCGCATGACGCGGCCGGATTCACGCAAGAGAAGGTGGCGCGGTGAGCGGGTGCGGCTGGTGATATCACAACACTTCTATGGCGTGTTTTCTTACCTTCCAATTATGCCCATCAAAGCTTAACCTGATGTCACCAGCGGGCATGCGCGGCTCGGTGCGCTGAGCAATAAGCGTTCTAAAGTCCTTCACGTATTTCTTGCGCGGAACCCCCGTGAATAGAATCTGCACGTTGTCCACATCTTTACGCAAGTTCGCGACAAACTGCCCAAATATGTCTGAAGGCCGATGCCCATCATTGGAGGCGTGAGAAAGCAGGAGAAACGATTCAGCGCTTTGTTCGTCGTACTTGGCCTTCAGGAGGACGTTGTAGAATTTTGCATTGTTGCCGCCATGGTGCGCGACTTGGATTACGTGGAGAGGCAAGGGTGCATTCAAAAGATCTTTGTAAAACTTGTTCCCGCGGCTAGGAGAAAAGTCGACGCAACCCGCGTCTCCCGACACTAAAAGACCTTGCTCCTCAAATTGGAAGCGGGCGACGTAGCTCAGTTGATTGCTTGGAGTGATGCTCTTCGTTGGAAGTAACTGGCTAAACATCAGCATGGCGTAACTGCCCACCGAAAGCCGATCCCAGTGTTTTTTTACCAACGCCTGCGATGGGCCGAGCAGCTTGAGCTCGGGACCATCGGATCAATGGGGGCCCTCAATGAAGCTTTTCGAAGGCCGAAACCATACAAACCTGCGGGGCGTCCCGTTTTTGATAATACACATGAGATTGGTATTTTGCGGTTGCGGAGGGCTTGAACGACCCTATACAGCGATCCTGAATTAACCGCATCCTGATAACCCGTTATCTTCGTAGGCCCAATCAAAAAACCAGCTCCTCGTTCGAAAACGCCGACCTGGGCGGGGGCGCAGGCACGATAATCGTCTCATCAGCGTGTGTCTGCGATGCTTCTCCTAAAATTCCTTTGACATGATCGAGCTCGGCTACGAACCACCGCAATTGGTCTTCCCACCCGTGTTCTTCGAAGTCGATATCCCTTTCCGAAACTCTCGACGACTATTTCCTCTAATTTCCTCCACCTCGAACGCTTTCTCGGCCTGTGACTGCATTCTTGTAAGATAGCTGTAATCTTTGCGCTTCGAGCGGAAATACTCCTTTACAACCTGGTCGCCTTTGTCAGCTGCGAACTGCAGAGGGAGGAGATTACGCTCATCAAGCGGATCATCGATCATGTGGGCTTGCGTGTCATTTGCGACCGGAGGCAGCCATGCTTCGGTTATGTCTATACTCATGTCATTTATGATCGGGACGAAGCCTTCTAGATGATCGGCGTCGTAATGAGTTCCGATGAGAAGTCGAGATGCGAATCCCGAGCATCGAAGTCCCGCATAGCGTTCTTTACCGGCATCAAAATGTGATCTTGCTTGTACTTGCTGGTCGGATCGACACCAGCATCCGCGAGCACGCGGATCACTTCGCCATGAGCGTTTCGGAACTGGAGGAGGATAGCGGCGCCAAGTTGAACATCAAACATGTCTACCTGAATGTTATCCACACGATCGCTCCTTGATTTTGACTGCTTCAAACCTCTGCCGACAAGAAATCACGCGAGACAGCACGAGAGCGGAGCGTGCTCAGATCCAACAGGCCGCTGTATTGTGCGTGCAAATGCGATCATCTGCAACTGTCTATGTCAGCAGATGCCTGCGCTAGCGAACCCGCAATGACATGAGTTTCGGTCTCAACTCTCCCCAGTCCCCTCACCCCAGCTCCCGCAAATGCCGGAACACGATCGTCCTCGAAATCAGCCCCGTCAAAAGCGCAATCCCGATGCAGATCACCGCAATGGCGAAATAGCCCGGCAAGCCCAGCGCGAAACCGCCGAACAAAGCGTCGATCTGGTCGCCGCTCGCCGTCGCGGTCCAATACGGCGTCGCCCAGCCGAGCACGAAAAAGGTGAGTGACGCGCAGCCTGCGCCGATCAAGCCGCCGCGCAAACCCAGCCGCAGGAAATGCCGCTGGAATTCGCGCGCGATGAACCTGTCCTCGGCGCCGACGAAATGCAGGACATCGATGATCTCGCGGTTTCCCGCCATGGCGCCGCGTGTGGCGAAGGCGACCGCAAGCAACATCGCCGTCAAGACAAGCCCGAACAGAATAATCGAGGCGCCGACGACGGTCCGCGTCATGACGGTCAGACGCGACAGCCACATGCTGTGATCGTCGAAAATCGCCGAGGGCACGTCCTTCGCCAAGCTCTTGCGCAACGCGTCCGCGTCGAAAGCGGAATCCTTCTTTTTCACCACGATCATGCGCGGCACCGGCAATTCGCCGAGACCGAGCCCGCCGCCGAGCCACGGCTCGAGCAGCCGCGCCGATTCCGCCGCGGAAAACATGCGCACCTCGCCGACGCCCGAACTGCGCGCGGCAATGTCGGCGGCCTTTTTTGCCTCGGCATCGAGATCGTGGCCGGCAACGGGGCGCACCTGGATCGTCACTTCCTGCGACACCGAATTTTGCCAGCCGCGCGAAGCCTGCGTGATGAGGATCGCCGTTCCCGCCGACAGCGAGGCGAGAAACGTCATGATGGCGATGACGGTGACGAGCGCGCGCCCCGCGATCGAGGCGGCGGGGACGAGCGGCATTTCACGGCGCAGCGCCTCGGCCTCGGCGCCGGCTTCGTGCCGGTCGGCATCGCTCGAATCCGCCTGGCGATTTCGCCGCGCATTCTGCGACATCAGGATCGTCATGACGGCGCCCCGCGAGCTCATGCGCGTCAATCGAAAATGTGCAGGCGGCCGTCGCCGAGGACCAGCCGGCGCGCATCCTCGAACTGATCCATCAGTGCGAGATCGTGCGTGGCGATGACGATCGACGTGCCGGACTTGTTGAGCTCGACAAAGAGCCGCAAGAGCCGCCGCGCCAATGTCGGATCGACATTGCCGGTCGGCTCGTCGGCGAGCAGCAATTCCGGCCGCGCGATCAGTGCCCGCGCGATGGCGGCGCGCTGCTTCTCGCCGCCGGATAAAACCGGCGGCAGGACGTGCATGCGCTCGCCGAGGCCCACCCACCGCAGCAGCTCGACGACCTCGCCGCGATAGGAGGAATCATCGCGCCCCTGCACGCGCAAGGGCAGCGCGACGTTCTCGTAGGTGGTGAGATGATCGAGCAGGCGAAAGTCCTGGAAGACGACGCCGATGCGACGGCGGAGGCCGGTGATTGCGTCCTTCTCGAGCGTCGTTGCGTCCTCGCCGAACAGGCTGATCAGGCCGCGCGTCGGTTTCAGCGACAGAAGGATGAGCTTTAGCAGCGTCGTCTTGCCGGCACCGGATGGGCCGGTCAGAAACTGAAAACTCTGCGGCTCGATGTCGAACGTGAGATCGTGGAGGATCTCGTCGCCCATTCCGTAGCGCAAGCCGACATTTTCGAAACGAACCAAAGAGAACCTCCGCCGCGCCGCGGGTTTAGCGGCCGAATCGGGCTTTTTACGCGGCCTTAACCCTAACAAGGCTCTAATCGCCTGTCGCTCGGGCTTCCTCTTGCTCGGCGAGCGGACAGTTCAACGGAGTTCGTCGCATGCGTTCCACTACCGGCTTCGATTTGCCCGCTCCTTCCGGGCTTGGCGCGCATCAGCTCAGGCGCGCGATGGAATTGTCGGCGGAGGCGGTGAGCGGCCGCCCGCGGCAGCCGACCTACGAAGAATTATGGGGAGAAAGCTGGCGCCAGCCGCGCCACGAGCCTTTCCGCGATGCGGAACACGGGCTCCTGTGGTTCTCGCCGGTCCTGGCGGCGCTGTTTGCGATCGTGCTCGGCTCGATGTCGTTGGTTGGCTTGAAGGAGCAGATCGTCCGCGCCGTGCCGGCGAGCGGCGCGCTTTACGCCGCGCTGGGGATGCCGGTGAAATGTGCGCGGGCTGGAGTTCCGCGGCGTGACCTCGCGGGTCGCCGGCGAGAACGGGCAGCGGCTGCTCAAGGTTAAGGCGAGATCGCCAATCTGCGCTCCGCGCCGACCCAGGTGCCGCGGGTTGAGGTTGTGGTTGAGGAGGAGAACGGGCGCCCGCTCTATCGCTGGACCGCCGCGGCGCCAAAGCCGAAGCTCGGTGGCGGTGAAAGCGTAACGTTCGAGACGCGGCTGGTAGCGCCACCCGAGGCCGGCCGCGAGGTCCGACTGAGGTTCGCGCAGGCCAATTGAGGGGAAGGCGGCGCGGGGGTTCAGTTGGGGTCGCGTTCCTGACCCCGCAGCATCGCCTCGCGTAAGGATTGCCAGCGGCGGAAGCTTTCGTTGGCGCCCAAAAACGCCAGCGCCAGCACGAACGGCACCACGTAATAGATAACGCGGAAGAGAAGCAGCGAAGCAAACAAGGCTTCGTCCGACGGCGCCGGCACGATTTTCAGCATGGTCGCCTCGAAAACACCAATGCCGCCAGGGGCATGGCTCGCAATGCCGAGGATGCTCGCAAAGCAATATGCGGCGGCGAATGTGAAGAAATCCAATCCGTGATGGGCGGGGAGTAATACGAACAATGTGCCCGATGCTGCGGCGAGATCGGTGAGGCCAAGGACAACTTGTCTGGCAGTCAGCTTCAGGCCCGGCAGTTCAAGCCGAAACCCCTGGATTTTGGGCTGCCGCGGCGCGATGGACACCCATACGAGGTAGGCTGCAAGCGAAGCCAGGAGCGCGGAGCCAAGCGCCATGTTGAGCGCCGGGGCGAGATGGTCGAGCCGGCTGATCGCGTCGGCCCGAACAATCAGGCCGACCGCCACCACCACCGCCATTCCGAGCCAGAAGGTGACCCCGGCGATGATCGTGAGGCTCGCGACCGCGCTCGCCCGCAACCCCGCGCGCGAATAGAGCCAGTAGCGCACGGTGCCGCCGGTGATCAGCGGGAAGCCGAGCGTGAAGGAGATCGCGTAGCTGGTGAACGAGGCGAGCGCCGTCGTCCGGTAGGCCACCTTCGCCTTGATCTGGCGCAGCGCCACCGCATCATAACCGGTGAGCGCCAGATAGGAGACGCAGGTCAGGAGACAGGCCGCCGCAATCTGCTCGGCGGTCGTGCCGGCGATGGCGCTGCGCAGATCGGCAAAGCTGATCCTCGAGAGCGTGCGTGCGAGCACGACCAAGGCAAGGCAGAAGATGGCGAGGCTCGCGAGGCCGCCGATGATCCGCGCAATGCGCCGGCGCCGTTTGGCGACCGCCTCGGCCGGCCCGCTCGCGCGGGCCCAAGGCACGAAAACCGGTCGGCGCGGCGGCTCAAGCGCGACCGCCGCGATTTCGGCGTCGCGGTTCGGCTTTCTCGGGACGTCGGCAGCCATTTGCTTCCGTTAATGCGGCGACAGCCTGCCCGGCTCCCGCTGGAGCCCCGGATGTAACAACCCAGCTTGGCGAGTTTAGGGCGCCGCGCCGGTGACCGGCGGGACGGCCGAGCGGAGGAAGGGCCTCGCGCTGTGCGCCAAAACACATTCCCGTCGCAAGACTCGACGAAGCTGTTGCAAGACACGAAACCAGCGCTCCCGCGGCGCCGCGTGAGGGTAACAAATGCGCATCCTTGCTCGCCTCCTGTTGCCGCTGCTCCTGGCTCTCTCCGCCGGATCGTTCACAGCGTATGCGCAGCAGAAGACGTACACGAACGAGCAATTGGCGAGCGATACCGTGCGTCTCGAAGCGCAGGTCCGCAAGGACGCCGACGCGCAGCCGCAAAAGCCACTCGACCAGATTCGCCGCGATGTGCTCGCGGCAGCCCAGCGTAACGACACAAACGCTGCCTTGCGCGCGCTGTCGCAAATCGCCGCGCCGGATACGAAGAATGCCGCCAATTGGCTGGTTTATGCGCGCACCGCGCTGGCAGTTCCGTCGAATTCGTCCTCGACATATCAGCTGAGGAGCCAGGCAGCGATTGCCGCATATCTCGCGTACCAGCGCGCCAACACAAAACCGGATGAAGCGACCGCACTCGCGGTTCTCGCCGATGTCTATGCGCGGCGCGAGGAATGGCGGCCGGCGCTCAGTGCTTATCGCGCCAGTCTCGCCAGCAACGACGTGCCGGGCGTGCGTGCCACCTATCAGCGCCTGCGCGAGGAGCACGGCTTCCGCATTCTCGATTACAAAGTCGATAACGAATCGGCTTCGCCCCGCGCCTGCTTCCAATTCTCCGAACCGCTGGCCCGCGGGCGCGTGGATTTTGCGCCCTACGTCGCCGTTTCCGGCACCGCCAACGCGGCGATCTCCAGCGAGGATCAGCAGCTCTGCGTCGAAGGGCTGAAGCACGGCGAGCATTACGCGATCATCCTGCGCCAAGGCCTGCCGTCCGCGGTTGACGAAGCGCTCTTGAAGGCCGCCGATTACCACGTCTATGTGCGCGACCGCTCGCCGCAGGTGCGCTTCACCGGCCGCAATTATGTGCTGCCGCGCGTCGGCCAGGAAGGCATTCCGGTCGTATCGATCAACACGACCAAAATTGCCGTCGACATTCTGCGCGTCGGCGACCGCAATCTGCTTTCGACCGTGCATTCCGACGATTTCCTGGCGCAGCTCGGCACGTATCGTCTGCGCAAGTATGTCGACGAGAACGCAACGAAGATTTGGTCGGGCACGATGGACGTCGCGACCGACCTCAACAAGGACGTGACGACCGCCTTCCCGGTGCTTGAGGCTGTCGGCAAACTCGAGCCAGGTGTGTACGTGATGGTCGCACGCGCGGGCGAGCAGAAGCCGCTCGTGCCGAGCGACGATTCCTATGACTACGACAGCGATCAGAAAGCGACGCAGTGGTTCACGATTTCCGACCTCGGGTTGACCACATTCACCGGGGCTGACGGCATTCATGTTCTGGTGCGTTCGCTTGCGAGCGCCGCGCCGGTCGAAGGCGTTGAACTGCGTCTCGTTGCCAAGAACAATGAGGTTCTGGCGAGCGTGAAGACGCCAGCCGACGGACATGTGCGGTTCGATCCGGGTCTTGCGCGCGGGACTGCGAGTCTCGCGCCTGGACTGCTCGTCGCCACAAAGGCCGATGGCGATTACGGCTTTCTCGATCTGCAGCAGACGCCGTTCGATCTCTCCGACCGGGGCGTAAAGGGCCGCGAGGCGCCGCGCGCGCTCGACGCTTTCGTGTTTGCCGAACGCGGCGTCTATCGCTCCGGCGAGACGGTGAATGTGACAGCGGAACTGCGCGATGCGAAAAGTGTCGCGGTCAGTGGTTTGCCGCTGACGCTCGTGTTCAAACGTCCCGACGGCGTCGAATATAAACGCGTCAGCGTCGCCGATCAGGGACTTGGCGGGCGCGCTTATTCCTTGGCGCTGCTTTCAGGTGCGGCGAGCGGCACATGGCGCATCGAAACTTATGCCGATCCCAAGAGTCCGAACATCGGCGAGACGAGCTTCCTCGTTGAAGATTACGTGCCGGAGCGGCTCGATATGACATTGAAGCCGGCGGCGAATGTCGCGCGCTTGGGTCAGCCGGTCGAGCTTGCCGTTAACGTGCGTTATCTCTACGGCGCGCCCGGCGCCAATCTTGAAATTTCCGGCGATGTTTTGGTGAAAGCGGCCGATGAAAACGGTCTGCCGGCGCTGAAGGGCTACGAAGCCGGGCTCACCGACGAGTCGTTCGAGACGGTGAAGAACGAACTCGAAGATAAAGTCACAACCGATGCAAAAGGCGCGGCAAAAGTCAGCGTCCCGCTGCCGGAAGTGACCGCCCCGAAGCCGCTCGAAGCGGAGATCGTCTTGCGCGCCGGCGAAACCGGCGGACGCGCGATCGAACGCACCGTGCACCTGCCGATCCTGCCCAAAGCAGGAATCATCGGCGTGAAGAAAAACTTTGGCGACGATCTAAGCGACGGTTCTGTCGCCACGTTCGACGTGATCGCGGTTGGTCCCGATGGCCAGCGCACGACAAGGCGCAACGTGTCGTGGTCGCTCTACCGCATCAACAACGATTACCAATGGTATCGCGCCGACGGGTACTGGAATTTCGAGCGTGTCAAATCCTCGCGCCGGCTCGCGGACGGCAAGATCGACATCGCCCTGGGCGATCCCGCGAAAATCTCGGTGCCGGTCGGATTGGGCACGCATCGTCTCGATCTGCGCTCGGACGATGCGAACGACATGCCGACGAGCATCACGTTCGACGTCGGCTGGTCAGGCGGCGCTACGGCACAGACGCCCGACCTGCTCGAGCTGACGCTCGATAAAGAGAATTACGCCGCGGGCGAAAACATGGTGATGAAAATCGCCTCGCGTTTCGACGGCAAGGCGACGGTCGCGATCGTCAGCGATTCCGTGCAGGCGATCGCGACCGGTGATCTGAAGAAAGGCGACAATGAAATCCGCATGCCCGTCGGTACAAACTGGGGCGCCGGCGCGTATGCCGTCGCCTTTGCGCATCGTCCGCTCGATGTTGCGGCAAAGCGCATGCCCGGCCGTGCGCTCGGTGTCGCGTGGTTTGGCATCGACGAGACCGCGCACAAGCTTGAGGTCAAGCTAAGCGCGCCGGAAAAGATCCGGCCGCGCGGCAAGCTCAATATTCCAGTCGAGCTCGCCGGCCTCGCGCCGGGTGAGGAAGCTTACGTCACGCTCGCCGCGGTCGATATCGGCATCCTCAATCTCACGCAGTACGAGACGCCGAATCCGAACGAGTACTTTTTCGGTCAGCGTCAGCTCGCAAGCGAAGTCCGCGATCTCTACGGCTATCTGATCGACGGCATGCAGGGCGTACGCGGCATGATCCGCTCCGGCGGCGATGTCGGCGCCGATCTCGGTGCCGAAAAGCCGACGCAGGAACCGCTGGCTCGTTATTCCGGCGTCGTCAAAGTCGGCGCCGACGGCAAGGCGAATATCTCATTCGACATTCCCGCCTTCAACGGCTCCGTGCGCGTGATGGCGAACGCCTGGTCGAAGCAGAAGGTCGGCCATGCAGAGCAGGACGTGGTCATCCGCGATGCGGTCGTTGCGCAGGCGACGCTGCCGCGTTTTCTGTCGCTTGGCGATCAGTCGCGCTTCCACCTGCAGATCGACAATGTCGAGGGAAAAAGCGGGCGCTATGCCGTCGCTCTTGATCTGCACGGCCCGGTTTCGGCCGAAGCCGACGCGCTGACGAAGTCTTTTGCGCTCGATGCCGGCGCCCGCAGGGCGCTGACGATTCCCGTGACTGCGACGGGCATCGGCCGAGCCGATGTCGACGTGCATCTGACCGGCCCCGATCTCGACGTGAAGCAGTCGCTCGCATTGAATGTCGACGCCGGCACGGGCGAGTTCACGCGCCGCAGCGTGCAATCGCTTGCGCCCGGCGCGAGCTTGACGATCTCGCGCGATCTCCTCGCCGATTTCCTGCCGGCGACCGGCAGGGTTTCCGTCTCAGTATCGCCGGTCGGCGCGATCGATGTGCCTGCGCTTCTGCAGGCGCTCGACCGCTACCCCTATGGCTGCTCCGAGCAGATCGTCAGCCGCGCGCTGCCGCTGCTTTATGTCAACAAGCTCGCCTCGGCCGAGCGGCTGGCGCTCGACAGCGACGTTCCCGATCGCATCCGCGATTCGATCGACAAAGTGCTGGCGCGCCAGGATTCCACGGGCGCCTTCGGCCTATGGTCGGCGAGTGCGAGCGATGACACGTGGCTCAATGTGTTCGTGACGGATTTCCTCACCCGCGCACGCGAGGAGGGTTTTGCCGTCCCGCAGAAAGCTTTCGATCAGGCACTGGAGCGGCTGCGCAATGCGGTTGCCAATTCCGCCGACGCGAAAGACACGGATTCCTCCGCGCTCGCCTATGCGATCTATGTGCTGGCGCGCAACGGCCGCCCGGTGATGGGCGATCTGCGCTATCTCGCCGACACCAAGCTCAACAGCTTCGATTCGCCTTTGGCGCGGGCGCAGCTCGCCGCCGCTCTGGCGATGCTCGGCGACAAAGCCCGCGCCGAGCGGGTGTTCGACTCCGCGGCGAAACGGCTTGATGCACAGCGCAGCAGCCGCTTCTCGCGTGCCGATTACGGTTCGCGCCTGCGTGACGGTGCGGGACTTCTGGCGCTCGCAGCGGAGTCGGGCGGCACGCGCAACGACATCCAGCTCGCCGGGCTCGTTGTCGAGAGCGAGCGCGCCGCAACGACATATACAAGCACGCAGGAAAATGCCTGGATGGTGCTCGCCGCCGAAGCGTTGACCAGAGATGCGCAGGCGATCTCGCTCTCCGTCGACGGCCAGCCGCAATCAGGCGCGTTCTATCGCGCCTGGAAGAGTGCGGCGCTCGATCAGCGCGATGTCGTCATCATGAACAACGGCCAGACGGCGGTGCGCGTCGCGCTGACCGCGCTTGGGCGCCCGGCGACGCATGAGCCGGCGGCGAGCCGCGGCTATGATATCGAGCGCACTTATTACAAGTTCGACGGGAGCAAAGTCGATCCGGCGAATATCAAGCAGAACGACAGGCTCGTCGTCGTCGTGAAAGTGACGGAGAGCGAGGCGGCTTATGCGCGACTGCTTCTCGTCGATCATCTGCCAGCCGGGCTCGAGATCGATAATCGGAATCTGTTCGACGGCGGCTCGACCGATGGACTTTCGTGGCTCAAACGCGACGTCGAGCCGACGCATACGGAAGCGCGCGACGATCGCTATGTCGCGACGTTCAACCGCGACGGAAAGGACAAGGCGACATTTTCGATCGCCTATATCGTGCGCGCGGTGACGCCGGGGCGCTACCTGCTGCCGCCGGCCTCGGTCGAGGACATGTACCGGCCAGATCGCTTTGGCCGCACCGGCTACGGCACGCTCGTCGTGCAAGAAGCGAAGTGAAGATTCGAAAAAATATGGCACCACATTCCCGGAGCGGCACGCAGCCAAGTTTACGCAGGCTGCGCAAGCTTGCATGCGTTGCCGCATCCGGGACCCAGGGGCAGATACTTTTGCGTCTGCAGAGCAAGCGCATCTGCCCCTGGACCCCGGATCGCCTTCGGCGTCCGGGGATGTGGCTAACGATCATTGGTGTCGCCCTGCTCGGGATTGCACTCCCAACTACATGGCTGGCCACAACGCACGTGCTTGGGCCCCTCGATCTATCGCAGGCCGCCCAGCGCTCGCCGATCGTCACCGACCGCAACGGCGTGCTCTTGCGCGCCTTCACGACGCAGGAGGGCCGCTGGTGTCTGCCGGTCACCACCGCTGACATCGATCCGCGCTTCTTCGCGCTGTTGAAAGCCTACGAAGATCGCCGCTTCGACCGGCATGGCGGCGTCGATTGGCTCGCGCTTATCCGCGCCGCGCTGCAATTCGCATCGCGCGGGCACATTGTTTCCGGCGGCTCGACGCTGACGATGCAGGTCGCGCGGCTGATCGAGCCGCGCGAGGAGCGCTCGCTCGCCACTAAAGCGCGTCAGATCGCGCGCGCGCTCGAACTTGAGAAGCGGCTGTCGAAGCGCGACATCCTCGAGCTCTACCTCGCGCTCGCGCCTTACGGCGGCAATCTCGAAGGCATTCGCGCAGCGAGCCTCGCCTATTTCGGCAAGGAGCCGAAACGCTTGTCATGGAGCGAGGCCGCGCTTCTCGTCGCGCTGCCGCAATCGCCGGAACTGCGCCGCCCGGATCGCGGTGCGGACGCATCGCGTGCAGCGCGCGATCGCGTGCTCGATCGCGCCGTCGCCAACGAAGTGCTTGCGCCCGCCGAAGCGGCGCTCGCCAAAGCCGAACCCGTGCCGCGCGCACGGCGTGCGTTTCCGGTGCTGGCGCCGCATGCGGCGGAAGCGGCTTTGCGCGCTGCGCCCGACGCGCCCATCCACAAGCTCACGATCGACGCGAGGTGGCAGCAAAGCCTCGAAGCGCTGGCGCGCGACAGCGTGCAGCGCGTCGGCGCGAAAGTCTCGGCCGCAATCCTCGTCATTGACGATGCGACGGGCGAAGTGCGCGCCCATGTTGGCGCCGCGGATTATTTTTCGATCGAGCGCGGCGGCGGCATCGACATGACGCAGGCGCTGCGCTCGCCAGGTTCGGCGTTAAAACCGTTCATCTATGCGCTCGCCTTCGAGAACGGCATCGCGCATCCCGAGACGATCCTCGACGATAGACCGTCGCGCTGGGGCGTGTGGCAGCCGGAAAATTTCGATCTCGCCTATCAGGGTTCCGTCACGGCGCGGCGCGCGCTGCAAATGTCGCTCAACGTGCCGACGATCGAGCTTTTGGATCAGATCGGCCCGGCGCGGTTTCTCGCGCGGCTGCGCAATGCCGGCGCCGACATCGCGCTTGCCGGCGACAGCGCACCGAATCTCGCCGTGGGACTTGGCGGGCTCGGCATCAAGCTCGCCGATCTCGCACGCCTTTATGCCGGGCTCGCGCGCGGCGGCGACGTGCCGCCGCTGATCGAGGCGATCGGCGTCGCGCCAAAGCCGGCCGGGCGGCAAATCGCCGAGCCGCTCGCCGCCTGGTACATCGGCGACATCTTGCGCGGCGCGCCGCCGCCGCAGAACGCGCCGGCCGGGCGCATCGCTTACAAGACCGGCACGTCGTACGGCTATCGCGACGCGTTTGCGGTCGGCTACGACCGCCGCCACACGATCGCGGTCTGGGTTGGACGACCGGACAATGCGTCAGTGCCGGGACTTGTCGGCCGGCGTGTCGCCGCGCCGATTCTTTTCGACGCGTTCGCGCGGATCGGCACCGACCCCGAACTGCCGGCAAGACCGCGCGATGCGCTGGTGGCACGCTCGTCGAGCTTGCCGCCGCCGCTTCGGCACCTTCGCCAGGACGCGGCGAAAGTGCTGGCAAGCGCAAACGCGCCGGCCTTACGCATCGCTTTTCCGCCAAACGGCGCGCGCGTCGATCTGGGCTTGGGCCGCCTTGAGGCGAGCTCGCTAGCGCTGAAAGCGCAGGGCGGCGTACCGCCGCTGACTTGGATCGTCAACGGCGCGCCGCTCGGCACGCCGGATCTGCGCCGGCAGGCGAACTGGGCGCCCGATGGGGCCGGTTTTGCACGCGTCTCCGTCATCGATGCCAGGGGCGCGACGGATTCCGTCACCGTGCGGGTGGAATAGGAGCCAAATGAATTTACGAAATCAGTGCTGTACTTCCCAAGTTTCTGACGGCACTCCACATTTCGTTATATTTGCTGTTGAGTAACGCCTTGCTATACGTATAAATATGGACCTCGGCTTCGCCGTTAGCAGCTAGTATTTCCCCAAAGCGGTTTATCTCATCTGGTTTGTTGGTGGAGATTTCACCCATAATGGGAACCATGTTCATCGATTGCGGTACGACCGCTTGCCAGGCATCCATCCCGATCTTGTATGCTGCATCCGGCGTCGTTCTCTTCGCCTTTTTGAAATTAGGTGCCCAGTAGGTCTGCGGGTAAACCGCATCCGAATGCGCCACAAAGGCGCTCCACGGGATTTTAGGCTTGATCACGGGATAGTCGCAGCCTGAGGTAGTGCCAAAAACAAAGCGCCTGTTAGCTTTACGACCGGCGAGTTTTACAATGTCGCAAAACCGATTGGCCAAATCCGCCCATTTGGCGTCATTCCAATTATCCGTCAGCCTTTCGTCGTCTGCCTCGGGATCGACTATATAGCCGTCCAGCCCCTCCCCTATGAGATCAAGAGCGTATTTCGCTTCGCTGAGCGCGTAATGATGATTGCTGTGTGCCTCGGGATCAACAGAAGGCCACCGCCATGCGTATACGGCAAAACCGGCTTTGTTTATTTCCTTGATGGAGCCACGCAGCCACTCGCTCGTAGTACGAACACAGACTGCTTGAGCTCGAATATAGTTTGCCCTGTCGAGGAGTCCGTCCTTATCGCCGTCAACTGTCCAAAGAACTTTTCGCGTGGTCCTTCTCCCGAATATTAATGCAACCTGCAGTATACTACGGTTTGCGTAAATGGGAAGCCGTGTTCAGACCTAGGAGGTAACGTCGCACCAGGCATAGCTTAGGTGCGGCCAAAGGGCGGTTTTGCTGTGCAAAGGCTCTATCCTTTCCGGGAAGTCTATGATTTTTATACGCGAGGATCGACCCGGAGAACGAAGTGAACCTGACGCGTCGTGCATTCGCTAGCGGTGTAGGGCTGGCGCCGTTTATCTCAGTGCGCAACGCGCTTGCACAAAACCAGGACCTCGCCGTCTCCGTCACTAATCACAGTGAGCCGGAAGTCTGCGCTGAAAAGGACAATGTCCAGATCGATTTCCTCTCACCGCAAGTACACCGCATGCGCGTACGCGCCGTTCACCCCTCTTATATCGCATCGGTCGGACACGACCGCGCCGACCCCGACTTTAGCGCCTGCGATATTTCCGACGATGGCTCCTTTCCCAGTCCGGAGCGCAAGGCGCGCATCTGGTCGAGCCCGGACTTCTGGCTGGTTGGCCTCAGTTACCCAAGCTTCTGGCGCCAGGAGGACGTTCCGGTCCAGATCGGCGACCGTATCGAGACCGGCTTTCATCTCTTGCAGCTCTGGCTGCGCTATCGCGGACAGCCGGCGGAGGTGCTCGTTATCTATCCGCGCGACGGCTATTGGCGCGCGCGGCCGTTGCCGTTCGGCAAATTGAATTGGACTGCCTATGGGTCTTCGTTCCTTGTCGGACCGGTGGAAATCCAGGAGCGGCCGCTTGTCGTGTTGAATAAAGTCGAATTCGACCCGAAGACGTTGAGCTTCAATCTCGATTTCGCCCGTGGCGGCTTGGCGCGGGTGGCATTCGCCGGCATCGATCAAAGTGAGATCAAGCTCGACGTGGCTTATTCCGGCGCGATGCCCGACAAGCGCCCGTTCGCCTCCCTGCGCTCGATGTATACGACCGATCATGTCGCCGATGTCTCGCGCGTCGCGTGGCGTGCGCCGGGCGCCTCCACTTGGGACGAATCGCCCGTGCTGACCTTTTCCGGCGCGCCCGCTGTCACTGAGCTCTGGGCCGGCCGCCGCCAACAATCGCGGCATAATCTCAGCGCACCGGACATGATTTTCAGCCACTTTGCCGCGGCGGCGCCCGAGCCCACCTGACGCGTGTCGCTCGCGAACATCCTGCGGCGGAGGGGCGCCGCCCGCATTCCGCTGATCGATGCGGTACGCGGCATCGCGATCGTCGCGATGTTTGCCTTTCACCTGACCTGGGATCTCTCTTTTTTCGGCTATATCGATCCGCGCATCGTCTTTAACCCTGCCTTCAGGGTTTTTGCCGAGACGATCGGCTCGACCTTTCTCTCGCTTGCCGGCCTAAGCCTCGTTCTTGCGCATGTGCCGAGGTTTCGCGCCCGCGCTTATCTCAGCCACCTCGCGATCATCATCGCCGCGGCCGGCGCCGTCAGCGTCGCGACGTACATTTTCGTTCCCGAGGGATTCATCTTCTTCGGCATTCTGCATTGTATCGCACTCGCGAGCCTGATCGCGTTGCCGTTTCTGTTCCTGCCGTGGTGGATAGTCGGGATCGCGGCGCTTCTCGTGATCGCCGCGCCGCGGCTTTTCGTTTCGCCGAGTTTCGACGCGCCGATCTGGTGGTGGACGGGATTGTCGACGTTCGAACCACGCACGAACGACTATTGGCCAATCCTGCCATGGGCCGGTGTGTTACTCCTCGGTCTCGCCGCGATGAAGCTCGGGGACCGCTTCGCGTCGCGCGAGCGCTTGGCACGTTGGCAGCCGCGAAATCTTTTCTCGCGCGGCATCGTTTTCGGCGGGCGCCACAGTCTGGCAGTTTATCTCGTGCATCAGCCGATCTTCTTCGGCTTAGTCTGGCTATCAGCCACGATTGTGCCGCCGCATGGCGCATCAGCGGAGGCGCATTACATGTCGTCCTGTCGTGCGCAATGCGAAGATGTGGGACAGAAGCAGACGATATGCAGCGCCGTTTGCACCTGCATCGCCGACGAATTGCGCGAACAAGACCTGTGGATGCGCACGATTGCCAACAGGCTGCAGAGCGAGGAGCGCCAACGTCTCGCGCAAATCGCGCGCTCGTGTTTGCGCAAGAAGCGCCGGCTCGAGGAAGAATAGCGGCGCGAAGAAAGGAACCGCAATCCGAGCGATCGGTTATCCGCATTCCCTAAGCGGAGCCCATGAATGCCAGCGCAAAAGCCCGATCCCGGCGGCGAAGTGCCGCCGCCATCTCCCTCGGTGATCCCCGACCCCGACCCTTCGCCGTATCCGGTCGATGCTCCCGGCGACGAGCCAATTCCGCCGCTGCGCGATCCCGACGTGATCGATCCCGGCGCGCCGCAGCCGAATCCCGCCAATCCGCCGAAACCGGGCTTCTGAGATTACATCCCGCTCATCGGCAGATTGTAATAGTCGCTGATGCGCTTGCCTTCTTCGGCCGACCAATTCGAGGCCGCGCCCTTGTCGAATTTTGGCGCCTTGCGCAGCTGCTCTTCGGTGATGTCGAGCTCGTAGGCGTCGAGCCGCGGGTTGTAGGTGAGCCTATCCCAGGGCAGCGGATAGAAATCCGAGCCGATGCCGAGGAAACCGCCGAAACTCATGACGGCATAAGCAACCTGGCCCGTCCTCTTATCGATCATCACCCGCATGATCTCGCCAACCGTCTTGCCGTTCGGGCGGCGGACCTTGGTACCCTCGACCTTGTCGCTGGCAATCAGGCGGTGGCTCTCATGGGCGGAAGGAGTGGAAGCGGCGGGGCTGTGCATCAGTGCCTCCCAGGATTTGCCTGGCTTGCTCGGTGTGAAAACGTGCCGCCGGAGAGCGGAGTTCCCGCTTCACCAGTCAGGCTCAGCCTGGCGGCGGCGCAAACACCCGGATCGCCCCCGGTATAATCGAAAATCGGGCCGGCGTGGTGGTCAGAATTTCGCCGTCAGCATTCACCCGGCGGGGTCGGCGGGTATGAATCTCGAAGTTTCTGCCGCGCACCGCGCGCACTTCCTCGAACGCGCCGTGCTCGCCGGAGCGGAACGACGGCGCCATCCACGCGAGCTTCCAGAGGTTATCCATTTCGAGGCTGTACAGATCAAGACGGCCGTCATCGATCTCCGCCGATTTTTCCACGGCATTGCCACCGCCGTAATAGCGGCCATTGCCAACCGCGATCTGGAACGTTTTCACCCGTGCGACGTCGCCCTCGCTGACGATGAGCGCGGAAAAGGGGCGGGCACGCGACATCACGCGCAACGCCGCGAGCCCGTAGCTCAAGCGGCCGAGGCGCCGTTTCGTCTCGCGCGACATCGCGCGCGCGAGCGCAACGCTAAGCCCTATGCTCGCGACATTGAAAAACAGGTGATCGTTGACGCGGCCGATATCGACGCGCCGTTCCTCGCCGCGCGCGATGATGTCGAGCGCCTCGATCGGATCGTCGGGTATGCCGAGCGTGCGCGCGAGGTCGTTGGCAGTTCCAGCGGGGACGATGCCGAGCGGCAGAGCGCTGCTCAACAAGCCCGGGGCGGCCGCATTCAAGGTGCCGTCGCCGCCGGCAATGACCACGCAATCAATTTTGTCTTTGTTGTCGAGGATCGCCTGCGGCAGCGCGTCCCGGTCCTCGCATCCTGCATGCAAGGGCTGAATGCCGCGCTCAGCGAGCAGATCGCCCAAGCTCGCGCAGAGGCGCTCCCCGGACCGGCTTTTCGTATTGACGACAAGCAGGGCGGTCGAATTCATTCAAAGTAGATCATCGCTAGGCTTTCTTCGCCTTTTCCGATCCCACCAGCTGGAAAAGCACGAGCGAGCGGCCGGTGACCAGATATTTTTTCTTAAAAGCAAATTTTGTCTTCTCCGCCTCCGGCTCGTTGGTGTCGACGAGCCGGTCCCAGGCGGAGCCGCCCTGCGCTTGCGGCAGAGAGAATTCGACCGGCTCGTGGTAGGCGTTGAGCAAAAGCAGTACGGTGACATCGTGCCCGCGCTTGCGAATCCCTGTTGCTTGCGCGCGTCCGTCAAGCAGCACGCCGAGGGAGCGCGCCTTGGCGTCGCTCCACTGTTCCTGCGTGAGTTCAGCGCCAGTCGGCGACAGCCATGCCACGTCCTTGACCTGCAGCTCGTCGTCGAACGCGCCGGTCAGGAATCGATTCCGCCGCAGGACCGGCAAGTCCTTGCGCAGCTGGATCAATTTGCGCGTAAAGCCGGTGAGCGCGCGCGCATCGTCGTCGATCGCGTCCCAATCTACCCAGCTGATCTCGTTATCCTGGGCATAGGCGTTGTTGTTGCCTTTTTGCGTGCGGGCGAACTCGTCGCCGGCGAGAATCATCGGCGTGCCCTGCGAGAAAAGCAGTGTCGCAAGGAAATTGCCCATCTGGCGGAAGCGCGTGCGGCGGATTTCGGCATCGTCGGTCGGGCCTTCGGCGCCGTAATTGCAGGACAGATTGTGGGAGTGACCGTCCTTGTTGTCTTCGCCATTCGCCTCGTTGTGCTTGTCGTTATAAGAGACGAGATCGTTCAGCGTGAAACCGTCATGCGCGGTGATGAAGTTGACCGATGCGGTCGGCCGGCGTCCCCGCTTGTCGAAGAGATCGGCGGAGCCCGAGAGGCGCGCGGCAAGCTCCTGCAATTTGCCGTCATCGCCGCGCCAATAGGCGCGCATCGTATCGCGATAGCGGTCGTTCCACTCCGCCCAGCCCGGCGAGAAATGGCCGACCTGATAGCCGCCCGGCCCGCAATCCCAGGGCTCGGCGATGAGCTTAACACCGCTCAGCACCGGATCCTGCCGGCAGGAATCGAGAAATCCGCCGCCCTCGTCGAAGCCGTGCGGCTCGCGTGCCAGGATCGTCGCGAGATCGAAACGGAAGCCATCGACACGCATGTCGGTTGCCCAATAGCGCAGCGAATCGGTGACCATCTTAAGCACGCCCTGATGACTTAAGTTGATCGTGTTTCCGGTGCCGGTATCGTTGATGTAATAGCGCTTGTCAGGTGCCAGCCGATAATACGAGGCGTTGTCGATGCCTTTCAGCGACAGCGTCGGCCCGAGCTCATTGCCCTCCGCCGAATGATTGTAGACCACGTCCAAGATCACCTCGATGCTCCGATCGTGGAAATGGCTGACCATTTCCTTGAACTCGTTGACGAAGGGCGTCGCCAGATAGCGCGGCTTCGGCGCGAAGAAGGCGAGCGTGTTGTAGCCCCAATAGTTCTTCAGGCCCTTCCGCACGAGATAATCGTCGTCGACGAAAGCGTGGATCGGTAGAAACTCGACTGCGCTCACGCCGAGATTTGCAATGTAGTCGATCACCTCCGGCGACATCATGCCGGAAAAGGTGCCGCGGAAATGCTCCGGCACGCCGGGATGGCGCATCGTGTAGCCGCGCACATGCGTCTCGTAGATGATCGTGCGCTGCCATGGCGTCTTCGGCTTGCGTTCCTCGCCCCAGGTGAAAGCCGGGTCGATCACCCGGCATTTCGGCACGTAACGCGCGCTGTCGCGCTCGTCGAAGGAGAGATCGGCGTCGGGCGAACCGACGGTGTAACCGAACAGCGCCTCGTTCCACTGGAGATCGCCGACGAGCTGGCGCGCATAGGGATCGACCAGGAGCTTGTTCGAATTAAAGCGATGGCCGTTCGCCGGATCGTAAGGCCCATGCACGCGATAGCCATAGACGGTGCCCGGCCGCGCGTCCGGCAGATAGCCGTGCCATACCTCATTCGTGTATTCGGGCAGCGCGATCCGTTCGACCTCCGTCGTGCCGTCGATGTCGAAGATGCACAGTTCCACCTTGGTGGCGTGCGCGGAAAACAGCGCGAAATTAACGCCGATTCCGTCCCAAGTCGCGCCCAGCGGGAAGGGTTGGCCTTCGCGGATCCGGCTGCGGACCGCCGGGCCAGACAGAATCAGGGACGGCGGAACGGACGTGACCTGGATGTTCATGGAGGACCCAAATTGACGTGGCCGCCCTGCCAACGCGGCAGAGCCGCAAAAGCTCCGCAGAAGCTTGCCGTGCCGCGGCCCGTATGGAGGCCTCGCGAAAACGGTCATCCCTGGCAGTCTGGCGCGTAAACCTTGTGTGAAACACCCTCTTGCCAAGCTCGCGCAATGGTGGTGGGATGCAGCTCTTTCTTTATTGAATGGCGTGCTGCCGGATGGATTCCGCAGACGATCCCGCTCCCACCAATGCGACGCATGGCGCCTATGCCCGCGTTGCCCGTTTTGCTGTTCACCTTTGGAAAGTCACGACGCGCGCTGCGCTCGTTCTCTTGCTGCTCCTGCTCACCACTCCGCTATATTCGGCGATTTTCGATCAAAGTTTCGTAATCGGCGAATTCTCGGTTCCCGACGAGCTTCAGAAAAGCGGTGTCACCAGCAACGTCGTCGGCCGTCTCTTTTTCGATCGCATCGCCGAGATGCACCGGATCGCCAAGTCGGCGGTCGCGGAAAGCCAATTGGGGTCGCGATCCTTTGGGGCAAATAGCGCGGCATCGAAGGTTGCCGACATCAAGTTGCCGGGCGCCGATATCAGCCTTCTGATGCTCGTCAGCCAATTGAGGGCGCTGCTACATATCGAGGATACGAAGATCGTCGGCGAAATCGTGGTCTCGAAACGAACGCCGGGGGCGACGACTTATCTCGTGCGCGCTCACGCGACGGGGAGCGCGATGGGCGGAGACATTTGGGTCGAGCGAGAAGAAGGACCTGACGTATCCGCTCTCGTGCAGGAAGTCGCAAAGCGGCTTGTGGAGCGATTCGACCCACTCGTCGCAGGCTTCTTTTATTTCCGCGCGCCCGCTCCCCCGGACAAGGATCTCGACAGGGCGATCGGCTTCGCCGACGGCTTCCATTCGCAAGACGCAACGGAACAGGCGTGGGCGCTCGTTCTCAGGGGCCTCGCGTTGCAGGAGAAGCGGCAAGAGGCCGAAGCTGTTCAGGCAAGCCTGTGCGCAGCGATAGCGCGCGACCCGTCATTCACCCCGGCTTGGCGCATCCTTGCGGCGTGGCTTCGTGAGCGCAACGCGTCGGCGGAGGCGCACGATCTGGCGCTTCGTCTCATCCACGACCAACCCGGTGCACCGGAAGGCTACCGGCAGCTCGGTGCGTTGCGTGGCAATTGCATGGCCGGACCCGATCATGAAAAGGAAGCGGACCAAAGCTTCCAGAACGCGATCGAGCGCGGGAAAAACCCCGAGCGGACTATGCCCGACTATTTGAGTCGCGTGGATTACGCCAACTTTCTCTACACTTGGTACAGTGTCGATAAGCAGCATTCATCCCCAAATCGGCCAGGGGCGATGGTGGACTACATGAGTGCGGCGGAGGAGGTGCTGAAAGAGGCGCAAGACAAAGCGTCTGACGAGCCCTCCGTCTTTGCCACCTCGGCCCGCCTGCTCGGTCATCCGCGAGACTTCGGCGAGCCGCAAAACGCGCGTCACGCGCGGCTACTCGAAGCGGAACTCAAGGCGCGGTACGCTCTCACTCGCGATTCCGCCTCTCCCTTTGCCAATCTGGTATTGGCGGAAGTGCTGACCGAGGAAGCTGTCGATTCGCATAAGTATTTATCGGAGCCGAAATATCGGCAGAAACTCCAGCAGGCGAAGGAATACCTCGAACTCTCTCGGCGAGGGGTCGGCCGGTCGGACGCTCTCTATGAGGCGATATATGCGCGGGCGCTCGCCGGCCTGGGCGAGTTCACCGAAGCGGAAAAGGTGCTCCGGCCGTTCGAGCAGACGAAGACTCCCGTGCATCTCGTCGAGTGGGTGCGCGGCGAGATGCTCTACAATCAGAACCGTCACAAGGAGGCGCTCGCCGCCTTGGAGAGAGCGCAAAGCGTGCGCACCTGCGGACCCCGCTCCAACGCCGTTTCCGATCTGATCTCTCGCGTGCGCGGCGAAATGGCGAAACCGGAGAAAGCGGGCGAGCCTGTCGCTAGCCTTGCTACGATGCGGAGTGTTGCGACGACCGACTTGCCCGATCCCAAGCCCGCCTGTCCGCAATGGGATAAGCCAGCGTCGCGCGAGCGTGCGCGCTAGTCCTTGAGCCAGTGGCGCAGGGCAGCGGTGCTCTGGACCTCGACCGAGGCGCCATTCTGGCAGCTCCCCATTGAAATCTTGGGGTGAGATCGACGAGGATTCCGGAAGGGTCAGAGGGGCTTCCGGAGGGCGAGGCCGCCGTCGTAGACGCTACTCTCTCTCAGGTCCTCCAGAGGCTTCATATGTTCGAGATTGCGTTCGAGGTCGGCTGGTTCGATTGCGATGCCAACCGGCATCTGAAGAACACCGCGTTTCTCGAATACGCGATCGAGGCGCGGTTTCGCTATTTTCATGAGCACGGCTTTCCGGCGAGCGCCTTTGCCGAGCACCAGATCGGCCCGGTGGTGGTCAAGGACGAGATCACCTACAAGCGCGAACTGCATCTCCTCGACAAATTCAGGGTGCAGTTCCTTTCAGCCGGCATCAACGAATCCGGCACGCGCAATCTCGTCGTCAATCGGATCATCAAGGCGGATGGAGAACTTGCCGCGGAAGTGCGCTCGATGATCGTGTGGTTCGATCTTGCGGCGCGCAAAGTGCGGGTGCCGCCGCCGGAGCTTGCGGCGGCCATCGCGGCGCTGGCGCGGACGGAAGATTATGCGGCGCTGTAACGCTGTTATAGAAGGCGACCCCGCCATTCAGATATTGCATATATCGTCATTGCTCTCTTGGCGGCGAGTGTGCCGGGCGGCTGAGTTTCGTCAAGGATCACGGCGCGACCGCCTGTGGCGGCGCCGGCAAAGCCGGCGTCCTTGACGAAACTCAGACCGTCCTGGCGAAAATGCGCAGCCATGAAAGCAATGGCGTAGAGTCCACGAGCCAGGGTCGCGTCGTGCCTAACCTCCGCGCCATCGAAGAACCCGCGCGCCAAACGCCGCTCTTCGGCGAATACGATCTCGTCGTGCTTGGCGGTGGGCCGGCGGGCATTGCTGCGGCGGCGGTCGCGTCGCGTGCCGGCTTGGCGACGCTGATCGTAGAGCGATACGGTTTCCTCGGCGGCATGGGCACCGCTGCGGGCGTCACCAATTTCTGCGGGTTGCACGCAAACGTGCATGGCGAGCTCATCCAGGTCGTGCACGGCATTGCCGATGATTTGCTCGGCCGCATCGACCGGCTCGGCGGGCTCAATGCACCGCACGCGCTCTTCGGCGGCAAAAGCATGGCGCGGGCCTACGACATTGCAGCCTACAAGATCGCTGCCGACGATCTTCTCATCGCGAGCGGCGCGAAAATCCTGTTTCACGCGTTGGCGGTCGGCGTGACGATGCACGATCCGCAGACGGTCGATGCGCTGGTCCTCGAGACGCGTTCGGGCCGGGTCGCGGTGCGGGCGCGCATCTTCCTCGATTGTTCGGGCGATGGCGATCTCGCCGCGTTCGCCGCCGCGCCCTACGAGCTCGGCGACGGCGCCGGCAACATGCTCTATCCCTCGACCATGTTCCGCGTAAACGGCGTCGATCCCGCCCGCGCGAAAGATGCCTGGGCGACGATCTCGCAACTGATGGCAGAAGCGGAAGCGCGCGGCATGCGCTTTCCGCGCAAAGGCGCGATCGTTCGGCCGCAGAAGCATCCGAGCGAATGGCGCGTCAACATCACGCAACTCAAAAATGACGATGGCAGTGCGATCGACGGCACCGATGCGCGCGAGATCAGCGACGGCGAGCTGCAGGGCCGCCGCCAAGTCATACAGACATTCGAGTTTCTAAAAACCGTGCCCGGCTTCGAGGACTGCTACATCGTCGACATAGCGCCGCAGGTCGGCATTCGCGAGACGCGCCGCGTCACCTGCGATTACATGCTGAGTGAAAGCGACGTGCTTGATTGCGCCGACTTCGACGACACGATCGGCGTCAACGGCTGGCCGATCGAAGAGCATGTCGCAGGCGACGTGATCTTCCGCTTCCCCGACATTCCGCGCGCCCGCGGCTACAATCAACTGCCGTTGCGCATGCTGTTGCCGCAAAAGATGCGCAATCTTTTGGTCGCCGGGCGCTGCGCCGGCATGACGCACGGCGGCCAATCGGCCGCACGCGTCTCCGGCGCGTGCTTTGTCATGGGCGAGGCCGCGGCGACCGCCGCCGCGCTGGCGCTGGGCTCCAACGCAGTGGTGCGCGATGTCGAGCTCGGTGCGTTGCAGGCAAGGTTGCGGGAGCAGGGAGTGTGGCTGGGATAAGTTTCGAATCAGACAAGGCCTTGACGGCCACAAAAAACTCCAATCTTCGGTTGACGCACAGCCTACTTGATTTTTTACAATCGAATTGGCCGGGAGCGTTCGATGAACCAAGAAGTCAGCTTCGCAAACGATATCCGTCCTCTGTTCACCCAGATAGACATCAATCACATGGCGTTTTTCTGTGATTTGTCCAGCTATGACGATGTGAAGACGAACGCGCAGGAAATATTGCAGCGCCTTCAAGGCCAAGGCGGCAATGTCATGCCGCCGCCGAGGGGTCCTTGGTCGGCCGACAAGATCGCGTTGTTTCAGACGTGGGTAGACGGAGGCTGTTTACCTTAGGCAATTCGGAGTCCATCAATTACCATGGGGAGGTTTTTATGAGCCGTCTATATTGCATCCAAGCTTCCGGCATAGTGGCTGCGCTTGCAGCAGGCTGCACCGGTGCATTTGCGCAAGCGACAGGACCCCAGCCCGGCTACTTCGACATACCGGCGGGCTTCGATTTTCCCGCCGACAAGCAGACGCTGGAGCAATATCGCACGAGCGGGAACCTCGCCGCCCAGCGCACACACGTGTGGAACGTTTTCGCCGGCATGACCCAGCCGACGCCGGACGGAAAACACGCCATTTTCGAGACGTGGTATTCCGAGAATGAAGCCTTCGCCACCGGCCCTGAACCGCAGGCAGTGGGGCCAAGACAAGTTAAACGGCGGTTTCGCAATCCGCAGCAACTTCAGGGGCTTCCAGGCCAGCCAGCGCCGCAGGCCGCAGGTTCAGAGCTGCTATCCGAGGTGATGTTCAATTACCCCAACTACAATCACATTCGTAGCAAGGCGCTTTTCCTACAGGATAACCTCATTACTCTACGGCAGACCGGAGCTGCAGATCCGCAGATCCCGAATAACAGGACCGTTCCTCCCTTCCCGTCCAGGCGGTGTCTCTGAAAACTGTTTGGTGGCCGGTGGCGAAGGATAGGATCACGCCTATACCGATTTGGGATACAGAAGCGCCGGACCCAGCGAGTGACAATAGCTATCGCACATGGCCGCGAACCGTCGCGATTGATCCGACGCGCACCAATGTTCCGCCAAACGAGACCACGACGGTTTCGTTTCTCAACGTTCCGCGGCCGAACTCGCACGTCGTTGGCCTCGACAAATTTCACTATGTTACCATAGATGCACAAACGGCTGCCAACGCGATGGCAAACGGACGTCTTGTGCAGTTTGTGACAGATGTTTTGGGAAGACCATTGCAAGAGGGTGACATCACTGTTTTTGCAGGATCGCACCTCACCACGAAGGAAATAGACGATTGGGTATGGGCGACCTTCTGGTGGCACGATCGTCCTGACGTTGGCCCCTTTGCGATGGACCGGACACCTGGGGTGCAGGGTGTTTGGCGCAACTACCTGATGAGTACGGCGTATGACGTGAATTTGCCGCGTGAGCCGCAGGGCACGCCCCACATCGCCTTCAATCCGTGGGTTGAGGCTGGATTCAATGATGGCATTGTGAGTAATTGTATGAACTGTCACCATCGTGCGACCAGTCCGTTAGTGCACTTCCTACCCATCAGGCGTGGCGATCCAGACCTACAGACCGACCCGTCCTATGCCGCAGGGCGTCTGAGGACTGATTTTCTCTGGTCTGTGCCCATGCGCGCGAACTAGCCCAACGACGGCGCATGCCTGAGCTTGTCGGAGTTCTTACGCCCAACCGCCAGCCCGCGCTCACGTCGGCGAAACGCATGGCGCGGGGTCTCGACGAGATTCGCGCCGTCGATTTCGGCTACGTCTACAAGAACGGTAAGCTGACCGACCAGACCGGCATTCGCTTCCACATGAATCGCAAGCGCCGGCTAGCCGATCTTCCGATCGATCAGCGTCTGCCGAATACAATTGACGGCGTTGAAGTCGACGTGCTCGAGGTCGGCTACACGCCTCATCAAGGCGGTCCGCGTTCCCCACACGATCCCCTGCAACCCGGCATCAGCGTCGGAACTAAGAAGCGACTGTGGACGGGAACGCTTGGACCGATCGTGCGCGATCTCAATGCGGGACAGCTCTGTTTGCTGAGCAATTGGCATGTGCTCTGCGGCGGGGCTGATGCGGCCCCAGGTGACGAGATCACTCAGCCCGGTCCCATGGACATGATGGGCGGACGTACCGTGGGGCTCCTCGAACGCTGGCTTCGATTGAACGAGCAATACGATGCCGCCGTCGCGCGCTTGACGCCGGGCGCGCATGCGATCCTGCAACTCTTTGGCACTCAATATGCGCCGACGGTCACCAAAGCCCCTGCGCTTGGAATGCGATTGATGAAAAGCGGCGCCGTGTCTGGAATCACGCAAGCGCGAGTCGACCAGTTATCGGCTCGATTACACTAGCTACGGCGATGGTCCGCAATGGATGGAAGGCTTCCGCCTCGTGCCGGATGCAGACGCCCCGGCGAGCGCCATCAGTCTCGCGGGGGATTCCGGTTCGCTGTGGATCAACCCCGCAGACGCGCACGCCGTCGGCCTACATTTCGCCGGCGAAGATGACGCGAGTCCTCTCAACGATTACGCGCTCGCGCACCCGATCGAGGATGTCTTCGCCCGTCTGAACGTCGCATTGATGCCTTTGGAAGAAGCGGCCGTTGCCCTAGCGAGCATGGCCGCTGCCGCATCCCGGCCGGCGCGAAAACGCGCTTCCAAGCGACGCCTTACCCCATCGCGTGCTGCGCGTGCTGGCGCTCGCCGCGCGCGGTGAGCTTGTTCAACGCCGCGATATAGGCGCGCGCCGACGCAACCAGCGTATCGGGATCGGCGCCCTTGCCGGTCACCGACGGCGCGCCGCCTTGCGACAGCCGCACCGAGACTTCCGCCTGCGCGTCGGTGCCTTGCGTCACCGCGTGCACTTGAAACAATTCGAGCGTCGCTTCATGCGGCACGATCGCGCGGATGGCGTTGAAAATCGCATCGACCGGACCGTTACCCGTCGCCTGGTGCACATGCTTCTGCCCGTCGATGTCGAGCGTCAGCGCCGCGCTTTGCGGGCCATTCGTTCCGGCGATCACGGTGAGCGCCGCGACCTTGATGCGATCATGCGCGTTGAGGATTTCATCGTCGACCAAGGCGGCGATATCCTCGTCGTAGACGATCTTCTTGCGGTCGGCCAAATCCTTGAACCGCTTGAATGCGTCGTTGAGCGCATTCTCGCCGAGCTCGTAGCCCATTTCCTTCAATTTCTCGCGGAAGGCGGCGCGGCCGGAATGCTTGCCCATTACCAGCGACGTCTTCGATACCCCGACCGATTCCGGCGTCATGATCTCGTAGGTGTCGCGGTTCTTCAGCATGCCGTGCTGATGGATGCCGCTCTCATGCGCGAACGCATTTCTGCCGACGATCGCCTTGTTGTATTGCACGGGGAATGACGTCACCGCCGAGACAAGTTTTGAGGCGCGATTGAGCATCGTCGTCTCGATGCCCGTATCGTAAGGCAAAACGTCCGCCCGCGTGCGGATCGCCATCACGATTTCTTCGAGCGCCGCGTTGCCGGCGCGCTCGCCGAGCCCGTTGATCGTGCATTCGATCTGCCGCGCGCCGCCCGCGACACCGGCCAAGGAATTGGCGACCGCCATGCCGAGATCGTCATGGCAATGCACCGAGAAAATCGCCTTGTCGGAATTCGGCACGCGCGCGCGCACCGTCTCGAACAGCCCTCTGTACTCTTGCGGCGTCGCGTAGCCCACCGTGTCAGGAATGTTGATCGTCGTCGCGCCGGCATTGATCGCCGCCTCGACGCAGCGGCAGAGAAAATCGATGTCGGTGCGCGTGCCGTCCTCCGCCGACCATTCGACGTCGTCGGTGTACTGGCGCGCCCGCGTCACCGCGGCGACCGTCGCGGCGAGCACTTCCTCCGGCGTCATGTTGAGCTTGGCGCTCATGTGCAGCGGCGAGGTCGAGATGAAGGTGTGGATGCGCCCGCGCCGCGCCGGCTTGATCGCGGCGCCGCAGCGGTCGATGTCGGCGAGCGAGGTACGCGACAGGCCGGCAATGACGGCGTTATTGGCGCGCTTGGCGATCTCGCGCACCGATTCGAAATCGCCCTCCGAGGCGACGGGAAAGCCCGCCTCGATGATGTCGACGCCCATTTCGTCTAAGAGCTCGGCGACTTCGAGCTTTTCCTCGAACGTCATCGAGGCGCCGGGGCATTGCTCGCCGTCGCGCAGCGTCGTGTCGAAGATGCGGACTTGGTCCTTGTGGAATTCGATAGGGCGGGTGATCGCTTCCTGTGTATCGGTCATGGCTTCTTACCTTGAATGGCCTGCCGTGCCTGAGGCTCGCGGCGGAATTGTCGGGAGATGTTCAAGGGACCCCTGAGAGCCAGGGCGTCAAAGCCCGGCCGGCGCTCAGGGGCGGCTAAGAAGCAGCAGGCCGAGGGCGAGCGCGCGCGCCGACGCGGGCGCGGAGCGCCTGGCGGTTTTGGCGGGCCTAGTGGCGAAGTTTGCCACGGATCACGTCCTCGGGGCGGCGCAGTGCGCCGGGTGGGGAGAAGGGATAGCAGGGGAGGAGCGGGAAGGGCAAGGTCCGACTTGCACGCGTGCCCATCTCGATACCTCCCCCTCTGAAGGTTGTATTTGCTCCTTGGCCTTTTTGGTTTGACAGTTCTGGGCGTTGCGGCCGCCAATGCACAGCAATACACGCCCTATGCCATTCCGGGCGGGGTGAAGGTCTGTTCGGCGGTGGTTCCGAGCAATTGGAGGAACGATCTTCCCGTTCCCAGGAGCTGGAGCCAACAGACCTGTAGTAATTGGGCCTCTGCCATCGGAGCTTCCGGCCGCAACTTCGCCTGCCTGACCGACACCGGCATCCATTACGATATACAGGGTGGGACCTGGAACACCTGCGGCTGGTGATCGGGTGGCGGGCCGAGTACGAAGCGAAGCGATCGAGCGCCGGCACGGCGTTGCTCAAGCGGGCCGCGCCAGTGCCAGTCGCCGCTCGCGTTTGTCCTTTTAGCGCATTGACGCTCTCGACCTGGCGCTGGAAGGCGGCGATCGCCTTGCGCTCGTCCGGATCGAACTTGTCCAGCGATTTGTGCGCAAACAGGACGTAAAGGGCATCGCTGATCTGGCCGATCTGACGGCCATAGCTGCCGACGTCGTCGAGAATCTGCTGCTCGAGATCCGGGTCGGCGGAGCTGCCGAGGTTGATGTTGATGAGCCCGAACTGGCTGATGCCGCGGAAGAACCAGGTCCATGGATTGATCGTCTGGTCGACATTGCCGGAGAGCGGAAAGCGGAAGTCGGGAAAGATCGTCGGCTGAAATTGCGGCATGGCAAACTCCTCGTGCAATCGCGGGATAACGAGCCGAGCAGCGGCAAGCAAGAATTGCGCGAGAGGTTCTATCCCGCGGGCGCTCAAAACGGCAGATTAAACACGCGCGCCGGGACGAGCTCGCCTTGCTCGACCATGCCGGTGGCGACGACGACGCCGTCGCAGGCGGCATAGGCGAAGCCGTCGGCCGGCGCATCGCGGCCGCGCAGCAGCAGGGGCTGACCGCGCCGCAGCCGCGCCGCGCTGGAGCGGTCGACGACGACGCAGGGAAGCTCGTTCAACCCGGCCTCGACCGAGAGCAGGGCTTGCGTCGCTTCGGCGCCCTCCGCTTCCAGGTCGGCGAGCGGCACGGCGTCGAGCTCGGTGAACGGGCCGACGCGCGTGCGCCTCAGCGCCGTGACATGGCCGTAACAGGAGAGAAGCCTGCCGAGATCGCGGGCGATGGCGCGCACATAGGTGCCCTTGCCGCATTGCGCGGAGAAGATCGCTTTGTCTACGCCGGCCTCTACTAGGTCGAGCGCATGGATCGTCACCTGGCGCGGCTCGATCGTGACGGTCTCGCCGTCGCGGGCGAGATCGTAGGCGCGTTCGCCGGCAATTTTAATCGCGGAGAAGGACGGCGGCGTCTGCATGATGTTGCCGATGAAGCGCGGCAGCAGCGCCGCAATTTCTTCCGCGCTCGGCCGCGCGTCGTACGTGTGCACGATTTTTCCGTCGGCATCGTCGGTGTCGGTCTCGATGCCCCATCGCACTTCGAAGCGATAGGCTTTCTCGCCGTCCTGCACGAATGGCACGGTCTTCGTCGCCTCGCCGAAAGCGATCGGCAGAATGCCCGACGCAAGCGGGTCGAGCGTGCCGGCGTGGCCCGCCTTCTTGGCGTTGAAGATGCGTTTGAGCCGCGACACCGCATGCGTCGAGGTCATGCCGATCGGCTTATCGAGCACGACCCAGCCGTTCAACTCGACGCGCGTGGAGCGGAACTGGCTCATGTGTCTCCTGGTAACCCTCATCCTGAGGAGCGCCGTAAGGCGCGTCTCGAAGGATGGGCAAATGCGCTCCGCTTTGTCGCCCTTCGAGACGCGCTGCTGCGCAGCGCTCCTCAGGTTGAGGGCCGATTACTTCTCCGCCGGCTCTTTGCGCGGCTGCAAATCCTGTTTGACCTTGTCGGAATTCAACAATGCGTCGATCTTGGCGACGTTGTCGAAAGAATCGTCGACCTTGAAGCGGATTTCCGGCGCGAATTTCAGATTGATGCGATGCGCGATCTCCGTGCGCAGGTACTTCTTGTGCCGGTCGAGCGCAGCGATCACGTCACCCGTATTTTTGCCGCCGAGCGGCATCACATACACGCTGGCAAGCTTCAGATCCGGGCTCATCTTCACCCGCGGCACGGTGACGACGTGGCCCTCGAGCACGGGATCGTTGATCGTGCCGCGCGTCAGAAGCTCTGCCATCGAGTGGCGGATGAGTTCGGCGACCCGCAACATGCGCTGCGACGGCTCGCCGCCGCTATGATGTGATCTGGACATGGGGTGAGTTGTTCCGAAACGCGGGCTTCACGTCCGCGGTTTCAATAAAAAGCGTTCTCGCTAAACAGCGCCGCTTCACAGCGTGCGCTTGATCTCCTCGACGCGGTAGCACTCGATGACGTCGCCGACGCGCATATCCTGATAGTTCTCGAAGGCCATGCCGCATTCCTGCCCGGCCTGGACTTCGCGAACCTCGTCCTTGAAGCGCTTCAGCGTCGAGAGCTTGCCCTCGTGCACGACGACATTGTCGCGGATGAGCCGCACATTGGCGCCGCGCTCCACAGTGCCGTCGGTGACGCGGCAGCCGGCAACTTTGCCGACCTTCGAAATCGTGAAGACTTCGAGGATCTGCGCATTGCCGAGCATCGTTTCGCGCAGCGTCGGCGCGAGCAGGCCGGACATCGCGGCTTTCACGTCATCGACGAGATTGTAGATGATATTGTAATAGCGGATTTCAATGCCGGCGCGCTCGGCCTCCTCGCGCGCTTCTTTATGCGCACGTACGTTGAAGCCTATGACGGCAGCGTTTGAGGCTTCCGCGAGCGTGATGTCGGATTCGGTGATGCCGCCGACGCCGGCGTGAATGACGCGCGCGCCGACTTCCTCCGTGCCGAGCTTCTCGAGCGACGCAATGATCGCTTCGACGGAGCCCTGCACGTCGCCCTTGATGAGCAGCGGGAATTCCTTGCGGCCCGCGGTCTTCACCTGGCTCATCATGTCGGCAAGCGAGGTACGCGCCGAGCCGCCGCGCGCGGCGATCTTGTCGCGCTTCTGACGCTCGCGGTAGTCGGTGATTTCGCGAGCGCGGGCTTCGCTTTCGACGACCGCGACGCGGTCGCCGGCCTCCGGCGCGCCGGAGAAGCCGAGAACCTCGACCGGAGCCGACGGCGCGGCATCGAGGACGGCCTCGCCCTTGTCGTCGAGGAGGGCGCGGACACGGCCCCATTGCGTGCCGGCGACGACGATGTCGCCGACGTCAAGCGTGCCGCGCTGCACCAGGACCGTGGCAACCGGACCGCGGCCGCGGTCGAGCCGTGCCTCAATGACGGTGCCTTCTGCGGCACGATCGGGATTGGCCTTGAGGTCGAGCACTTCGGCCTGCAGCGCGATTGCTTCGAGCAGCTTGTCGAGGTTGGTTTGCTTCGTCGCCGAGACTTCGACTTCGAGCGTTTCGCCGCCCATGCTTTCCACCTGCACGTCGTGCTGCAGGAGCTCGGTGCGGACGCGGTCGGGGTTGGCGTCAGGTTTGTCGATCTTGTTGATCGCGACGATCATCGGCACCTTGGCCGCGCGCGCGTGATTGATGGCCTCGACCGTCTGCGGCATCACGCCGTCGTCGGCCGCAACCACCAGAACCACGATGTCGGTCACCTTGGCGCCGCGCGCGCGCATCGCGGTGAAGGCGGCGTGGCCTGGAGTATCGATGAAGGTGATGAGCTGGCCGTTCGGTGCCGTCACCTGATAAGCGCCGATATGCTGGGTAATGCCGCCGGCTTCGCCCGCCACGACATTGGCGTGGCGGATGGCGTCGAGCAGCGACGTCTTGCCATGGTCGACGTGGCCCATGATGGTGACGACGGGCGGGCGCGGCTCGAGGACCGCGTCCTCGTCGGGCGTATCGAAGAGGCCTTCTTCAACGTCGGATTCGGCGACGCGCTTGACCGTGTGGCCGAGCTCCTCAGCGACGAGCTGAGCGGTATCGGCGTCGATCACATCGGTGATCTTGCGCATCTCGCCTTGGCGCATCAGCAGCTTGATCACGTCGACGGCGCGCTCCGACATGCGGTTCGCCAATTCCTGGATGGTGATCGTCTCGGGCAGCACGACCTCGCGGGCGAGCTTCTCCTTCTGGTCGGACGTGCCGAAGCCTTTGAGGCGCTGCACGCGGCGGCGGAAGGAGGCGACGGAGCGGGTGCGCTCGTCGTCGCCGGTGGTGGCGGTGGTGACGGTGAGGCGGCCACGATTCTTCTCCCCTCCGCGTGAGGGACGTGCCGGAAGCGGTGTCTTCGGCATCGAAAGCGGACGGCGGAGCATTCCTGGTCGGCGCTCCTCGGCGGGCTCGCCAGCGCGCAGCGCCCCAGGGGTCCCTGGAGGCGCCTCGGACTGCGGCAGGCGACGCCGCGCCTCTTCTTCGGCTTTGCGTTTCGTCTCCGCCTCGCGCTGGTGGCGAGCCTCTTCGTCGCGCTTGCGAGTCTCGGCCGCCTCGCGCTCAGCCTGTTCGCGGGCTTGGCGTTCGGCCCGCGCTTTGGCGTCGATCTCAGCTTGGCGGCGATCCTCCTCCTCGCGCGAACGGGAGTCGACGAGCGCGCGGGCGCGGGCCTCGCGCTCCTCGTCCGTCAATGTGCGCAGAACGACGCCGCTCGCCGCGCGAGGAGCGGCCGGCGCTTCTGGCTTCGGCGCGGCGGAGGGCGGCAGCGCGCGGCCGGAGGGTGTGGTCGATGGCTGCGGCCGGACAATCGGAGCGGCGGGCGCTGCGGCCGGCATAGCGCTTGCTGCGGCGGGCTTTTCGCCGGGGCCGGGGCGGCGTTTCACCTTCTCCACCACCACCGCCTTGGAGCGGCCGTGCGAGAAGCTTTGGCGCACCATTCCCTGCTCGACCGAGGAGCGCTTCAGCGAAAGCGTCTTGCCCGGTACCGATAGGGTTTTTTCGCCAGTGTTCTTCGTCTCGGTCATTCATGCGTCCCGGGGGTCAGCCCCTGATCTTCCACCACGCCGTTGCCGCGATATGCGGCAAGCCGGCGGCACCGGGCGAGAAAGGCTCTGCTCGCCGGCTCCGCTTTGAGCGCTGCGTGTACCACATTTGCCCGCCCGAGTGCCAAATCCAATTGGTCCGAGGCGAAAAGATCGACCTGCGGCGGACACGTCGCACCGAACTTCCTTCGCAGCGCCAGCGCGAGCTTGCGGGTTCCCTCTGCGCTCGCGTCTTTGGCGTGGAGCAAAAGCGCGACATGGCCGCTCTCGATTGCGGCTTCAACCCGAGTGAAGCCGGTCACGACTGTGCCGGCTTTGTTGGCGAGCGACAAAGATTGCAGGCAGTCGCGCTCGATGAGCGCATCGGTTTCAGCCGCCAGATCTTTGTCGGCTTTAGTGCTCGCTTTCAGGCCGCGCGAAAACGCCTGCCGGCCGACCGCCTCGCGCACCAACTCGGCTCGCGCCGTCACCCATACGCCTCGGCCTGGCAGTTTCGCCCTGATATCCGGAACGACAGTCCCGTCCGGTCCAAGGACAAAGCGGATCAACTCCTCGGGCGCGCGCCGCTCTCGGGTGACAATACACATCCGCTCCGATCCGTCGCGTGCGGCCCGCGCGTCGCGGCGTGCGGCGGAATTGCTGCCGCCGACCAATGCCTCTCCGTGATGCGCCCGAACCAACACGCCGCCCATGTCTCCTTAAAGTCGTTCCTCCGCAGCATGCTGCGGCTCTGCCTCTTCTTCTTCCTGCGCCGGGTGCAGATCGGCTTCGTCGACCCAGCCCGCCTTCACGCGGGCGTTCATGATCATCGCTTCCGCCTCTTCGCGCGACAGATCGAAACCGTCGAGGAAGCCCGCGTTCTTTATGGTCTCGCCGTCCTTCTTTTCGGTCCAGCCGACGAGATCGTCAGTGGCGCATCCGGCAAGATCCTCGACATTCTTCACGTCGTTCTCGCCGAACCTGACCAGCATCGCGGTGGTGACGCCTTCGATTTCCTTCAGATCGTCGGAAACGCCAAGCTCGCGCCGGCGCTCGTCGTTCTGCGCTTCGATCTGAGCCAGATAGTTTTGCGCGCGTGAATGGATTTCCTGCGCCGTTTCTTCATCGAAACCCTCGATGCTGGCGAGTTCCGAAATGTCAACGAAGGCGAGTTCCTCGATCGAGCGAAAGCCTTCTGAGGCGAGCAGCTGGCCGACGACTTCGTCAACGTCGAGCGCCTGCATGAAGGTATTCGTGCGCTGGATGAACTCTTTCTGACGGCGCTCGGATTCCTCCGCTTCGGTCAGGATGTCGATGTCCCAGCCGGTGAGCTGCGAAGCCAGGCGCACGTTCTGGCCGCGCCGCCCAATCGCGAGGGATAGTTGATCATCCGGCACGACGACTTCAATGCGCGAGGAATCCTCGTCGAGCACTACCTTGACAACTTCCGCCGGCTGCAGCGCGTTCACGATGAAGGTCGCAGCGTCGGGCGACCAAGGAATGATGTCGATCTTCTCGCCCTGCAGCTCATTGACGACCGCCTGCACGCGCGAGCCGCGCATGCCGACGCAGGCGCCGACCGGATCGATCGAGGAATCGCGCGAGACGACGCCGATCTTGGCGCGCGAGCCCGGATCGCGCGCCACCGACTTCACCTCAATAATGCCGTCATAGATTTCCGGCACTTCCTGGCGGAACAATTTCGCCATGAATTGCGGATGCGTCCGCGACAGGAAAATCTGCGGGCCACGCTGCTCGCGGCGCACGTCATAGACATAGGCGCGCACGCGATCGCCGGGGCGGAACAATTCGCGCGGGATCATTTCGTCACGGCGGATGATGGCTTCGCCGCGGCCGAGATCGACGATCACGTTGCCATATTCGACGCGCTTCACGACGCCGTTGACGATCTCACCGATGCGATCCTTATAGTCCTCGTATTGCCGGTCGCGCTCGGCGTCGCGCACTTTCTGCACGATGACCTGCTTCGCCGATTGCGCGGCGATGCGGCCGAAATCGAATGGAGGCAGCGTCTCGGCGATGGCGTCCCCGACCTGCGCCGCCGGATTGCGCTTGCGCGCATCGACGAGCGAGATCTCGCGCGAATCGTTCTCGACCTGATCGACGACCAGCAGATGGCGCGACAGACGCAGTTCGCCGGTTTTCGGATGGATCTCCGCGTGGACGTCGGTCTCGGCCCCAT
>DATAOB010000012.1:0-9122 GCA_036265935.1 Beijerinckiaceae bacterium | reverse complement strand
CCGCGTCGGCGCTCGCCGCGGCGACAAAGGCCCCGACGAGCAGCCAGTGCAGGCGAGCGCGGCCGATCATGGGCAGGCCACCACGACACGGGTCGCGAGCTTGATGCCGACGTCCACGCCCGGCGACATGTTGGTGAAGGCCGCCTCCGACAGTTTCTTCACATCATCGGCGACGAGCGGATTGGGATCGAGGGTGCTCGTCGAGCAGCCCGGCGGCGCGTGCTCAAGCTTTACCGGGGCGGTCTTCTCGAACGAGAAGGAGACGAAGTAGGTCGGATCATAGACCTGGAACGAGAACGGCTTCTTCGCATCGACAGGCGTTTTCAAGGGCAAGGTGAAGTGCAGCGTGACGGTGTTGTTGGGTTCGGGCTCCAGCGAGTAGTCGACCGGGGCGCCGAATTCCGGCTTGTCGCCGGCATGCCTGGCGTAGGTGAAGAAATCGAATTCGGCAAGCGATTCGACGTTCACCTTGGCGAGCGGCTGCAATTGCGCCGCTGTCGGCGGCTTGCCGTCCGTGCCGAGGCCCTGGATTGAGAAGGTTGAATACATTTCGTCGAAGTTCCACGCGTGGCGGATGGCGGTCACCTTGCCGTCGGCGCCGAACACGACCTCGCTCTTCACCGCCACCCAGACATGCGGGTGCGCCGAGGCGGCGATGCTTGATCCGGAGAGGCAAATTGCAGCGACCCAGCTGGCGATAGTGGCTCTGCGCAACGGTTTGGCTCCGCCGGGAATCGGTCTCGTGAGAGAGCGTTCAAGTCCGGCGAAAGCGATGCGAACCTGGAGGACGCAATGACGCAAGCGCATGGTGGACCCTCACCCTTCCAGCTTCGGAGTACGCTTGAACATTTCGGTGCGGCCGCGCCAAGTCTGGATCATTTTCGGGGTGTTCGCGCCGCTGAGATAGATGATCATGACCGGCAACAAGGCCGTCGTTTTGAGGTAGCGCGACATCGGGCCGCGTTTCAGCGCGATGTAGGGGGGCAGCGTCGTGGCGAACAGTAGAATAAAGGCCAGAACGATAGTAATAACAATCTCAATGAGATAGGGCCGCAAATCAAAGCCGCGCAGCAAAAATCCGAAAAAGCCCGCCACGATGCCAATGGCGACGGCCGGGAAAATCGCCTGCATCGTCAGCATCGAAATGGCCGACAATTTCTCGCTGAGCGGCCACGGCGCGCGCAACAAAGGCCCAAGCGTCCGCTTCGCCACTTGCACAAAGCCGTTGGACCAGCGCCGCTGCTGGCGGCGCCAATTGCGCATCGTGTCCGGCACCTGGCCCGGAATTGCCGGTTCGGCGACAAATATCCCGTGCCATCCCGCGAGCTTGGCGCGGATCGCCAGATCGAGATCCTCGGTGATCGAATAAGCCGACCAGCCGCCAGCAGCCTCGATCGCGGCGCGGCGCCAGATGCCTCCGGTTCCGTTGAACTGGAACAGCCAACCGGCGCGCGCACGCGTCTGCTGCTCGATCAGAAAATGTGCGTCGAGGAGCAAACCCTGTACGCGGGTCAGCCAATTCGTGTCGTAATTCGTGAACTCGCATCGCGATTGCGCAAACGCCGCTTTGGGATCCGCGACGAGGCACGGCACGACGCGTTGCAGCCAATCGGGCGGCGGACGAAAATCGACGTCAAGCATCGCAATATAAGGGGCCGCCGAAAGCTGCAGTCCCGCGGCCAACGCGCCTGCCTTGAAGCCGGAGCGATCCTCGCGGCGCACGTGCTGAACATCGGTGCCGCTCTCGCGCAGTTCCGCGGCGACGCGCTCGGCGATCCCGCTCGTTTCGTCGGTCGAATCGTCGAGAAGCTGAATCGTAAGTCGGTCGCGCGGCCAATCGAGGGCGGCGGCAGTGCGTAACACGTTCTCGACCACTGCAGGCTCATTGAAGACGGGCAGTTGAACAAGAACATGCGGGACATCGCCCTTAATGGCCGGACAACCAGGTTCGGTTACGCCGCGGCGCAGACGCCGTTCGTCGCCAACGAAGCGCACGACGAGCACGATCAGCCCGAGCGCGACCCACAAGCTCACGGCGAAGCAGATTGCCACAACCGCATCCAGAATGAACAGCAGAAGCGCGTAAAGAATCAAAGCTTGCTGTTCCTTCGGTCCGCTCCAAGCGAACCGAGCAGGGGCGTCCGCGACGGATCAGACTTCGACGTCGCGACATAGGTGCCTTGCGCCCAGACGACCCGATTTGTGAGCCAGGCATTCAGCCACACGCAAGGCAGCATGACCTCGCGGCAGGCAAAGGTAATTGGGGCCGAAGGTGAGAGGCCCCAGCTCTTGGCGAAGATGAGTATCGTTTCGGCCACGAACCAGCCGACGATTGTCGCCACTGCAGCCGCGACCGACGGAAAACCGAGGAGTGGCGCCGCAAATGCGGCTGCTATTGCTGCCGGAAGTGCGAAGTTAAACAGCTCCAGAAGAAAGGCGACACGCTCTTCGTCGCGGCGGATCACGGCCCAACGCATCTGGCGGTCATAGACATCGGCAAGCCGGCGGGCGCCGAGCTCCTGACGGACGACGCGATGCGAAAACACGGTTTTCAGCCCCAGACGCGCGAGCGCCTTGCCCATCGCATTGTCTTCGCCGACCGTCGAAGCAAGCGCCGGAATGCCGCCGGCACGATCGAGATCGGAACGGCGGAAAAGCATGAACTTGCCAACCCCGACTTCGAGGCCGAGCAGCGAGGCGACCATGAGAACGCGGGCATGCGCTGCATTCATGATCGACTGCTCGATGCGAGCGGGAAAATTTTTCGCGTCTATTGCGACGGGAACGGCAACGACGAGACCGGCATCGGGTGTCAGATGCCGGACCGCAGCTTCGACGTCGCCGTCGGCGAGGATCGTGTTCGAATCCTTCATGAAGATCGTGTCGTACCGCGCCTGACGAAATGCTTCGATGAGATTGTTGAGCTTGGGACTTGCCGCGAAATGTCCGGTCGAGCGCAGGATGCGAGCCGGGAACCTTGCTGCACGCGCGAGGATGTCGCGGATTGCGGCAAGCGCGGGCGAATCCTCTTCCGCCGCCGATACGAGGAGTTCAGCTTCCGGATAGGACTGCGTAAGCAGCGATTCTTGGGCGCGGCGGAAACCCGCATCCAGCGCTTTGACAGGCACGACGAAGCTCAGTGGCGGCAAATCCCTGTTTCGGGCGCGCCGGCGTTGAACGATGGGATGGACGAAAGCGGCGAGCACGCTGAGGCACAGGAAGCCAAACGCGGCCGTCCACCACGCCGCGGCGATCCAAGCGAGCGCACCGTGGAATGTCACGGCAACACGCCGCCAGGCATGCGCTCCGGCGTCTCCTGCATGTCGACATGCATGCGATTCATCACGCGATCGACGAGCCGTGCCGGGAGGAAGCTGATGAAGCGGGCGCCGAGATAAAGCAGCCGCGGAAAAGCGATCAGCGCGCGTCCCCGGTCAAGCCCGCGACGAATAATCCGCGCGGCTTTTTCATCCGAGATCGCCAGCGGTTTTGCGGCAATGAGCTTCTCGTTCATCGGCGTGTGCACAAAACCCGGACAGATGAGGCTGACGGTGACGCCGCGCGGCTCGAGATTGCCGCGCAGCGAATCGGCGTAAAGGTGCACGGCAGCCTTGCTCGCGCAATAGGCCGGCGAATAGGGCAAACCGCGGATGGCCGCGATCGAGCTCACGATTGCGATCTGACCACGTCCGCGCGCGCACATCGGATCGATCAGCGGCTCGACCGTGTTCAGGACGCCGAACAGGTTGGTCGCAATCGTGCCGCGTACTGCGTCGGGATTTTCGGCGAACTGGCCGGGTTTAAGGCCAGTGGCGATCCCCGCATTGGCAAGGACGAGATCGAAGGGCTCTCGGGCGTCGAGCTCGCGTAAAGTCCGCCAAGCCGCCTCGCGATCGCGCACGTCGAGGAGCACGGTCTCGGTCGCGGCACCCTTTACGGTGCATTCCGCGGCGACGGCAGCGAGCCGCTCGGCGTGGCGGCCGATCAGCGTCAGCCGGCGGCCGGGTTCCGCATAGGCGCGCGCGACGGCGCGGCCGATGCCGCTCGAGGCGCCGGTGATCAGAATCGAGCGTGGATCGCGGCGCATCAGGCCGCCTCGCGCGGCACCAGGACAGCTTCGCCGACGATAGCCGGTGCGCGGGATGCGCCGTTCGCCATGAGGCGCAGCAGGATGCGCGGCTTGTCGCCGCCGCTCACTCGCATCACGCGCCCGGAAAGGCTGACGGCTTCTCCTGACGGAACGGGCTGCGTGAAGCGGCCTGACAGCCGCTCGATGCGCAGGTCCGGCCGCCAGTCGTTCAGGATCGGCTCGAAGGCGGCGAAGAGCAGCATGCCGTGGACCGGCGGAGCGGCGAGGCCTACGCTCTGCGCGAGCTCGGCATCGAGGTGCAGTGGATTGTTGTCACCGGAAATCTCCGCATACGCGCGGAGATCGCCGCCGCTGAAAGGGCCGACATTGCGTTCCGGCAATCTGGTGCCGGCCTGCGGCAGAGCGTTCGTCATGCCGATAATTCCAGCAGCGCAGCCGGCACCACCAGCCGCAACAGGGTTTCCATTCGCAAGCAGATTTCGCCGGCAACGGTCGTGATTTCCGCGTTTGCGGCAAGCCGCGGCGGATGGGCCTGTTCGTGGAGGATCAGCGACAGGCGATATTCGGTGCCAACCTCGAGCGGGCGCGCGTAGTCGAATGTCTGGCCTTCGTGCAGCGGCAGCCGGCCCGCGCAGGCCGCCTCGACGGCGGTGCGGATTTCGGCTTGTCCAAGCCAGCAAATCGGGAAGGCGGCAGGCACGTCGTCGCCGCTGGCGCCGATGGCGTTTCGGTAAGCCGCGATCTGGGTAGGCTCCGTCCGCACGCAGAACGGGCCGAGCCGCGTCTCAGACACCTTGCGGCGCCTCGACGATCAACGTCGCGTTGATGCCGCCAAACGCGAAGGAATTCGACATCGCCCGATTGATCGGCAGTTCGCGCGCGACGTTCGGCACGCAATCGACCTCGCATTTCGGATCGGGATCGGTGAAGTTGATCGTCGGCGGCGCGATGTTATCGTTGATCGCTCCCAGCGTGACGATGAGTTCGAGCGCGCCGCCGGCGCCGAGCCCATGGCCATGGACGGGCTTTGTCGACGAGACCGGGATGCGAGCCAGCTGATTGCCGAAAACGCGGTGCAGCGCTTCGGATTCGTTTGCGTCATTGGCGACCGTCGCCGTGCCGTGCGCATTCACGTAATCGATGGCGCTCGCCGGGAGACCTGCGTCGGCGAGCGCCTGAGTCATGCAGGAGGCGGCACCCTCAACGTCGGGGCGGACCGGGTCGCGGGCATCGCTTGTCGTGCCGTAACCGGACAGGACTGCGACCGGCGTGGCGCGTCGCGCCCGTGCCGTCTCGCTGGCCTCGAGGATGAAAATTCCGGCGCCGTCGCCGAGACTCATGCCGTTGCGGTTCTTCGAAAACGGCCGGCACTTGTTGGGAGTGAGCACGCGTAAGGCCTCCCAGGACAGCATCGTGCCGTAGGTGATCGCTGCTTCCGTTCCCCCGACAATCGCGCGGTCGACCATCCCGGCGCGGATCATCTGCATGCCCATCCCGATTGCCTGGGTGGCGGAGGAACAGGCGCTCGCAACCGCGAAGGTCGGGCCATGGCAGCCATAGCGCATGCCTAGAGTTGCCGGCCCGGCGCTAGCGATCAGGCGCGGCACGGTGAGCGGATCCGGCCGATTGGCGAGATGCGAGTACAGTCTGTAAAGACCGTCGTCGACGGTATTTATGCCGCCGATTCCAGTCCCGATAATCACCGCGGTCCTCGACCCTTGCGGTTCGTCGCGCGAGAGGCCGGCCTGCTGCATGGCCTCGTCGGCCGCCGCGACCGCATATTGCGTAAACGGATCGCAGAGCGGCTGCATATCGGCATCGATGTAATCCGAGGGATCGAAGTCGCGGACCTGGGCGGCGATCTTCACCCGGCCCTTATACGGACGCGACAAGATCAGCTCGCGTATTTGGCTGATGCCGTCACGAGCGGCGGCCCAGAGCTTGTCTGCACCCACTCCTGCGGCTGAAACGGCTCCTATGCCAGTAATAACGACCTGTCTGGCCTCAGCCATTCGCCCTGTTCTCTTTCTCTTTTTCTTTCATGATGTGCACGGCGATGGCGTCGATCAGGCCTTGCACATCCTTGGCGTCCTGGAACGAACCGTCCATCGGGATATAGACGTCGAACTTCTCTTCGATCGCCGTCAGGATCATGACGATGTCGATCGATTTCAGATCGAGACTGTCGATGGTCGCGTCAGGTTGGACCTTGTCGCGGTCGACCATGCCCTCTTTGACGATCACCTCGATAATGTCTTCGACAAGCTGACCCTTGTCCTGAACTGCGGTCTCCAAAATCACCCCCAGTAAGCGTATTTGGGCTCGCCAACGGAGCTCCAGCTGCATATTCCGCGCCGCTTGCTGCGGCGCTCGCCGAGCGGTCGAAATCGGGTCGGTTGTCCCATCGGCACGTGCGGCGACGCGTCAACCAGACCGCTCAGCGCCCTTTTTGACCCGGGTCCTCCCCTGGAGCATTGGGACGCGCTCTCGTTAGAACTTTTGGATGCCAAAGGAAAGCCCGGAGTACTTGCGGCGGGTCAGGTTGCAGTGGCCAGCGGCTCGGCCCGTCGCGGCAGAAAGGCGCTGAAATCCACAGTTTGCCCGCCCCGATGCTGACGATGGATCAGGGCGGCACCGACCAGGAATTCGGCGACGACGAGCACTCCGACCAAAGCGACAAGGCCCGGATTGACGCGAACCAGCGATTCGGCGGCAATCAGAATCCCGATATGCACGGCGGGAATGGCCACGATCACCGCGCTTGCCGCGACGGAACGCCGGCCGGTTGCGTTGCCGACCGCCAGCACAAGCCCCATGCCGAGAAGGGCATGGGACAGCGCCAACAAAGGAATGGCGAAGCGCTTGGCCGCCTCGGAACTCCACTCGGCAAACGCTGCGCGATCCAGGTGCAGCCATTTCAGTTGAAACATGAACTCCGGAAGCGGCTGCTCGAAGTAACCGCGCCAGCCGCGCGGCGGAAGCGTGCCGCTTCCTTGCATCGGCAGGGGAATGGCGTTCTCGTCGAATTCCGCGACGCGGGCTTTTTGCGCCCCTTCCTGCAGGATTTCGATCGAGCCGTGACTGAGGATCATGACGACGCCGGATTTGTTGCGGCGAAACTCCGCCTGCTCGGCTTTGATCACCTGCTCTTCGCGCTTGTCCTCCGAATACTGGCGGATGAAAATATTGGCGGCGACGTCGGGGCTGCGCCAGCGCTCGAAGTAGAGCGTGCGCCGGCCGTTATCGAGCGTGTAGAAGGTCGCCGGCTCCAGCATGCGATGGTTCAGCGAATTACGGATGACGTTGATCACGTCATGCATGTTGCCGACGTAATGCGGCGCGATCCAGCAGGACATCAGATAGCCGAACGCGGTCGCAAACGCCGCGCAGATGATCGCCGGCAGGCAGATCGACCAGACCGACAGGCGCAGCGAATAGAGCACCGCGATCATGCCCTCGTGGGTCATGCGCGCGAATTCGAGCGCGATGGCGACGCCGACCGCCATCGGCAACGCGATATATGTCACCGTCGGCACCGTGCCGAGCAGCGCTGGCCATAGCAGGCCGCCGCGTACTGCCGCCGGCGGCAGATAATGAAACAGCGACGACAGGATAACCGGCACGCTGAGCGCGACCTGGATGGTCAGCGTGCCGATCAGCACGCGTTTTGCCAGATACCAGTAGAGATGGCGCGGCATCTAGCGGCCGATCCGCGCCCAGGCGCGCTGCGAGTAATCGCGCCAGGTTGTATCGAAAGCGCGCTTGCTCGGCAGGCTGACCGCGCCCGCCCAATGCGCGAAATAGATTTCGGCGCCGCGCGCGTCGATGGGGGCGCCGTCGCGAAAGCTCACGCCCTCGGCTTTGTAGAAGCTCTCGTGCGAGGCGTTCGGCACGCATTCGTTGATCATGGCAACCTGCAATCCGCGGCGATGCACGACGAAATTGACGAGCGGCTGCGCAAACAGCATGCCGCGCTTGCGTACCGCGTGGAAGGTCTTTGCGTCTTCGCGGATGGTGTCGATGAAGTGCTGCAGATTGAGGATTTTGTTCGAGGCGAGGAAGAAGCCGTCGTTGAACAGACGCGCGCTCTTCAGATACGGATATTGGTCGCGCTTGTTATTGTAGACATAGTCGAAGCTCGGCGAGGCGATGATGAAATCGGCCTTGCCCGGCTTCAGCGCACCGAAGAGCGGGCGCAGATCGCGAAACAGGATCACGTCGACGTCGACATAGATTACCTCGTCGAGCGGCAGCGACAGCGCCTGCAGCTTGCGCAGCCGGCGGCGGTGGCCGGGAAACAGCGGATAAACATCGGCGGCGAGGCGGTCGATCTCGGTCGGCTCGTCCTCGACGATTTTAACGCCATAGGCCGAAGCGGCGCGCCGGGTGATGGCGAGATTATCGTCATAAGGAATGAGGTAGAGCGGCGTCGCCGCGTTGGTCGCGTGGTAGCTTTCGAGGAAAGGCAACAGCCAGTCGGCGATCTTGTCGTTGGCCACGATGGCAATGCCATAGCGCTTGCCGGGCGACGGCTCGCCGGCCGGCGCTTCGACGCGCATCGGCGGCGGCTCGCTTGACAGGATTGTGGACGTGGCTGATCGGATGTTCATTCGTTTGGATCGCCTCGCAGGCACGCCGGCGGCGGAGTGGACCAAGAGGCATCCCTTTCCCATGGGCACCCATGGCAAGAGATTTGGCCTTTTTCGGGAGGGGCCGGCGGCCTCTACCCGACGCGTGTTATGGCTGAGGCTCCGCTCGCCGGCCGAACGGCCGCGCTTACCCATCCGGCATGGCAATCCTGGGGCATTCCCTGACAGTCGCTCGCAGCCGCGAACCCCTGAAGGATCGGACCGTCGCCCTGGTGCATCCGGCATGGCATTCGTGCGGCACCGCGACAGTTGTTGCGAGCCAGGCGAAGGCCTATCGCGAGCTTGGCGCCCGGGTCATATCCGTCGCCTTGAGCGACCAGATCGTGTTCGGGCTCGCCGCTGCTAGCTTCACCCGAGCCTATCTCAACACCACCCCGGAACTC
>DATAOB010000011.1:0-78640 GCA_036265935.1 Beijerinckiaceae bacterium | reverse complement strand
GGCATCCTTGCGCACGTTCAAGTAATGCGCGAAGACGGGCTGCGAGACCTGCTCTCGTTCGCGCAGCGCGCGTATTTCGGCGGGCGATAGCTGTTCCACTGGAGTCAAGCATAGCGCGTCGAATTCTCGCATAGTCGCTTCGTCGATGACGCCGGCCTTACCAGTAGCTGTTTTGTGAACGTTCGCGAGAATCCGGCTTTGTCTCTTCATTGCTTTAGCCACTGCTGTTCTCCCCCAGCTCTCTCCTGAGCAGAGATGCTTCAATCTGCTCATTCGCTTTGCGAGACATTTTGCTTTTCGTTCTTCGAAAATCCAGGAATGAAGAAAACGTGTGAACCTCGCTTGATATCCTCCAGACTTCCCTTCAGCGGTGCAACCGCGCCCCAACAAAGTCTCGAGCCTGCTGGCGCTCCTCGGCGGCGCCGGTCTGGCGATTCGCGGTGCGACCGGCCATTGCCCGGTGAAGGCGGCGCTCGCCCAGAATCCCGCTCCGCAGCAGATCACATATCGCTAGAGCTTAGTCGACGCGGTGGCGATGGCGCACCCGCCAGATAGTGAAAGCGACCGCGACAAAAATGAACGGCAGCATCAGCGCGGTGGCGACCGTCGGCTCGACCTGCCAGCCGCGCACATGCAATCCGTCGAAAATCAAATGAAAGACGCTCGCGACGTAATAGGTGATCGCCGCGATCGACAGTCCTTCGACCGTCTGCTGCAGGCGTAGTTGCAGCCGAACGCGCTCGCCCATCTGGCGCAATTGCAGCGCGTTCTGGCTTTCGAGCTCGATATCGACGCGCGTGCGCAACAGCTCGGCAAGCCGCGCGATCTTTTCCGAGAGATCGGTTAGCCGTTTTTCCACGGTCACGCAGGTGCGCATCGCCGGCGCCATCCGTCGCGACAGGAACGAGGCCAGCGTCGAATGATGCGGCAGATGGTTTTCCTTGATCGCCTCGATGCGCAGCGCGACGAGCTCGTCGTAAGCGCGCGTCGCGCCGAAGCGGAAGGATGTTTCCGCCGCCTGCGCCTCGACTTCCGCCGCAAGCGCCGTCAGCCGATCGAGCAAGGCGCGGTTGGTGTCGAAGCCGCTTCCGTCCTGCACGTCGCGCATCAGCACCGGCAATTGCGCGTCGATTCTCTCGATGATCGGCAGGCAACGCTGCGCTTCCGGCAGGCCGAGCAAAGCCAGCGTGCGGTACGTTTCGATCTCGAGCAGGCGCTGCGCCAGCGCGCCGGTGCTGATCGGCGTCAGCTGCTTGTCGACGATGAGAATGCGCACGAAGCCGTGCGCGTCGGGCAGGAAATCGGTGGCGATCAGCGCGCGTTCGTCCTCGACTTCGGAGGCGACAATGTTGGCGCCGGCGAACGCCGCGGCAAAATCGGGTGCGCGATTGGCAGGCACGACGTGCATGTCGATTGCGACAATGAGCGGACCGGGCTGCGGCACGAGCGCCATCGCGCGGCCGAGCACATCGCCCGCTGGTTCGAACGCGTCGGTGCCTGCGGGGAATTCCCAGGTGTAGGTGACGAATTCGTTGTGCCGCTCGAAACGCAAACGGCCTTCGCTAAGATCGGTCGAGAAATGCCGCGCCTCCGGACGCGGCGGCGCGATGCCGCGCTGCTCACAGAATGCGATCAGCGCCGTGGTGGCGGCGCTCGCGGCCTCCGCATCGGTGGTGAAGCCGAAGCGCAGAAGTCGCGACGGCGTCGCAACCGGCGTGAACGGCCGCGCATGCAATTCCGCGAGCACTTGCGCGCGCAGCGGATGCGGCGTCAGCGCGAGCGAATTGTGTCCCTCAGGCACTGGTCACGCAAATGTTGTCGTCATTGAGGAGGCAAAGCCGACGAAGCAATCCATAGATCATCTTGGCATGGATTGCTTCCGCCGGACTTGATCCGGGGTCGCTCGCAATGACGGCTTCTCCCGCTACGCTCCAGCGGCAGCCTCAGTGCCGGCCGCCTCGCCGCCGGCCTCGCTGCCCGCCGCCGCTGCGGCTGCAGTCGCTGCGGCAGCGCGCTCTTGCGCCTTCTTCTTCGGCTGCGACCTCTGCGGATTGTTGCGCGCCTCGCGCTTCACGAGGCCAAGGCCGTCAAGGAGCCGCGCGACGCGGTCGGTCGGCTGCGCGCCTTTTGCCATCCAGGCCTTCGCCTTCTCCTGGTCGAGGACGAGACGGTCGGCGGCATCCTTCGCCTTCAACGGATCGAACGTGCCGAGGCGCTCGATGAAGCGGCCGTCGCGCGGCATGCGCGAGTCGGCGACGACGACACGGTAGAACGGCCGCTTCTTGGCGCCGCCGCGGGACAGTCGGATTTTAAGCGACATGGGTGTGCTTTCCTTTCTCGAATTATTCGCTACTCGCTACTCGCTCATTTCTTCTTCCCGAACGGATTGAGCCCGCCGAACCCCGGCAGCTTGCCGCCGCCAAGACCGGGAAGACTCGGCATGCCCGCCGGCATTTTCGGCAGGTTGAACGCGCCGGGCGGGGGCGCAGGCGGTAATCCGCCCGGCATCGGCGGCATGCCTGGAAGCTTGCCGCCCATCTGCTTCTGCAGCGCCTCGATCTCTTCCGGCGTCGGCTGCGGCAATCCCCCCATATTGCCGCCCATGCCCCCGCCGCCGAGCCCGAACATCTGCGCCATCTTGCCCATGGCGCCGCGCTTCATGCCGCCCATCGCCTTCATCATGTCGGCCATCTGGCGGTGCTGCTTCAGCAAGCGGTTCACATCCTCGACGCGTGTGCCGGAGCCCGCCGCGATGCGCTTCTTGCGCGAGGCTTTGAGCACATCGGGATTACGCCGTTCCTCGCGCGTCATCGACAGAATGATGGCGCGCTGGCGCTTGATCATGCGGTCGTCAAGATTTGCCGAGTTTATCTGGTCCTTCATCTTGGCGATGCCGGGCAGCATTCCCATGATGCCGCCGAGCCCGCCGATCTTTTCCACCTGCGCCAATTGTTCGGCGAGATCTTCGAGATCGAAGCGCCCTTTACGCATCCGATCGGCGATCTTCTGCGCCTTCTCCGCATCGATCGACTGTGCGGCTTTCTCGACCAACGCGACGATGTCGCCCATGCCGAGAATACGGTTGGCGATGCGCTGCGGATCGAAATCGTCGAGCGCGTCGATCTTTTCGCCGGTGCCGATCAGTTTGATCGGCTTGCCGGTGACGGCGCGCATCGACAAGGCGGCGCCGCCGCGCCCGTCGCCGTCGACGCGCGTCAGCACAAGCCCGGTAATGCCGACGCGCTCGTCAAAGCTCTTGGCGAGATTGACGGCGTCCTGACCGGTTAGTGCATCGGCGACGAGCAGGATTTCGTGTGGGCGGGAGGCCGCCTTGATCTCCGCCATCTCGGCCATCAGCGGCTCGTCGATATGGGTGCGGCCGGCGGTATCGAGCAGCACGACGTCATAGCCCTGCAGCCGCGCCGCTTCCTCGGCGCGGCGCGCGATCTGCACCGGATTTTGGCCGGCGACGATCGGCAGCGTGTCGACACCGACCTGCCGGCCGAGGACGGCGAGCTGCTCCTGCGCCGCCGGGCGCTTCACGTCGAGCGAGGCCATCAAAACCTTGCGGCGCATGCGCTCGGTGAGGCGCTTGGCGATCTTGGCGGTGGTCGTAGTTTTGCCGGCGCCCTGCAGGCCGACCATCATGATCGCGACCGGCGGGGCGGCATCGAGATCGATCGGTTGCGCGTCGGCGCCGAGCGTCTCGACCAGGACGTCGTTGACGATCTTGACGACCATCTGGCCGGGCGTGACCGATTTCACGACATTGGCGCCGACGGCGCGCTCGCGCACCTTATCGGTGAAAGAGCGCACGACATCGAGCGCGACGTCGGCCTCGAGCAGCGCGCGGCGCACCTCGCGCAGCGCAGTCGCGACGTCGGCGTCGCTCAACGCGCCGCGGCGCGTCAGCTGATCGAAAATGCCGGAGAGCTTCTCGCTCAGGCTTTCGAACATGATCTGCTCCGTTCATCGGCAATCGGCAGTCGGCAGTCGGCAGTCGCCACAGATACGATTGCCGATTGCCGATTGGCGACTGCCGTTATTCCAAAACCGAACGCGCCCGGGGGCGCATCGCGCTGCCGGGCGTTGACCGCTTGGCTCAAGGCCAAGTCGGTTGCTTTAGCAATGGTCTCTTGACGAGATGCGGGCTTTTAGACCCGCCGCTCGCAAGCGTCAAACCTCGTTAATGCGGCGCGCGTTGACCGCCGCGATGCGCCGGCGCGCCATAGGACACCGGTCCCTCGAACTTGCGCCGCTTTTGCTGGAACGGCCGCTTGCCGCTCCCGGCGCCATTCGCCTCGCGCGGTGCATTGCCCGGCCGCCCGCCATCGCGGAAATCGCGGGGCTTGCCGTGTTGCGCCTGGCCATTGCGGCCATGCCCATTGCGCGGTTTGCCGTGATGGTTCGGCCGCGCATCGGGACGTGCGGGCGCCGGCTTCGGCAGCGGCGGCAGATCGCCGGCAAGCCCCATGTCGAGCACGGGCACGCGCTGGCGGGTCAGCCGCTCGATGTCGCGGAGATAAGCGCGCTCCTCGCGATCGCAGAACGAGATGGCGATGCCGTCGGCGCCGGCGCGCGCGGTGCGGCCGATGCGGTGGACGTAGCTTTCCGGCACGTTCGGCAGATCGAAATTGATCACGTGCGTAACGCCGTCGACGTCGATGCCGCGCGCGGCGATGTCGGTGGCGACCAAGAGTCGCGATTGACCCTCGCGAAACGCGGCCAGCGCGCGCTCGCGCTGCGGCTGCGATTTGTTGCCGTGGATCGCATCAGCCGGAATGCCGGCGGCATCGAGATGCTGCACGATACGATTGGCGCCATGCTTGGTGCGCGAGAAGACCAGCGCACGCGAGATGCTGTTGTCCTCCAGCAGTTTGTGCAGCAGCGCCTGCTTCGAGCGCGTGTCGCAAAAGATCACCTTCTGCTCGACTTTGTCGACAGTCGTTGCGGCAGGCGTCACCGCGACATGCGCCGGATCGCGCAGAATCTTCCCGGCAATGTCAGCCATTTCGCGCGGCATCGTCGCCGAGAAGAACAGGCTCTGGCGCGCCTTCGGCAGCATCGCCACGATTTTGCGGATGTCGTGGATGAAGCCCATGTCGAGCATCTGGTCGGCTTCGTCGAGTACAAAGATTTCGAGCTCGGCGAGCGACAGCGCGCGCTGATTGATGAGATCGAGCAGCCGGCCGGGCGTCGCGACCACGACATCGACGCCGTTCTGCAGCTGGCGGATCTGGCGGTTGATCGGCACGCCGCCGAACACGACCGTACTGGTGAGCTTGAGGAAGCGGCAGTAGGTGCGGAAGCTTTCCTCGATCTGGCTTGCCAGTTCGCGGGTCGGCGACAGCACAAGCGCGCGGCAGGTGCGCGGATTGGCGCGGCGGGCGTGAAGCGTCAGGCGATCGAGGATCGGCGTGGCGAAGGCACAGGTCTTGCCGGTGCCGGTCTGGGCGATGCCGAGAAGGTCGCGGCCGGCGAGGACCGGCGGGATGGCTTTCAGCTGGATGGGGGTGGGGGTTTCGTAAGATTTGGCGGCGAGCGCCTTGAGGACGGCCATGGAGAGGCCGAGTTGAGCAAAATTGGACAAGTGTTCTCTTTTCTTTCCGTCGTGGACAGGGTGCGCGGCCGTGCCACCGGCGGGCGCGGCTGCGCCAAGCGGTGGGGACTTGACCCTGCGTGATCGGGGGTGTCCAGGAGTGTCGGGCGAGAAGGCCGGGCGGACTTTTGTGGTCCGTTCACGCGAGCCGTAAAGCCGATGACCGCGCTATTGCGGTGCAACATACATGCGCCTCATGGCGCGGAAAGTCAATGGTAGCGCTGGTTTTAGGTTTAGCGCGTCATTCCCGACGGTCCGCAGGCGGAGCGGGAATCCAGCAACACAGACGGAAGGAGCGAGCACTTGGATGCCCGCTTTCGCGGCATGACAAGAGAGGCGTCCTACCTCCGCCTGGTAATCTCGAACAAAAACCAGTGCCGCCGCTCCGCCTCGTCGATCCACACTTCGATCAGGCTCGCGGTCGCGACATCCTTATGCTCGTCGCAGAGATCGTGGACTTCGCGTAAGCGATGCGCGAAATCCTTGTTGTCGTCGCGCAGTTCCGCAATCATGTCCTGGGCATCGACATAGTCGGCATCGTTGTCCTTCACGCGCTGCAGACGCGCGATGTGACCGATCGAGCGGATGGTCGTGCCGCCGATCTTGCGCACGCGTTCGGCCATGTCGTCGGTCGTCGCAAAAATCTGATCCGCCTGCTCATCGAGCAACAGATGGTAATCGCGGAAATGCGGGCCGCTCATGTGCCAATGAAAGTTCTTGGTCTTGAGATAGAGCGCGAACGTGTCGGCGAGGAGCTCGTTCAAAGCGCCGGAAATGTCCTTCGTAGCGTTCGAGTTGAGGTCGGTCGGCGTTGCCAGCGGCGCCTTCGCGCGCCCTTCGAGGGCCTTGCGGTCGGCCATGTTCGTCTCCTTCGGCGGTGGGGATTGTCGATTGGCACGGAGCCATATAGGGCGCTTGCTCGCCCATGCCGAAAAATCCTTATTATTGCGGCCCTGTTTCCGATCACTTTGACGGAACGCGGTTTTTCTATCCCGGTCATCCGACCGACCGCAGCCGCTTCGATCTGCTGAAATGGCAGTTTGGCGGCGGAAAGCGTCCGCCTTGGCCGGCTCATTTTCCCGGCGTCCGCGACATCCCGCCGCAGCGCGTCGAAGGTGCGGCGCTGCGCGTCTCCTTCGTCGGCCACGCGACGGTGCTGATCCAGACGCAGGGCGCAAACATCCTCATCGATCCGGTCTGGGCGGAGCGTGCGAGTCCGTTCACGCGTTTCGGCCCGAAGCGCGTCAATCAACCCGGCATCGCGCTCGACGATCTGCCGCCGCTCGACGCGGTGCTGGTTACGCATGCTCATTACGATCATCTCGATCTGACGACATTGTCGCATCTTGCCCGCGCGCGTCCGTGCCGGGTCATCACGCCACTCGGCAACGATGCGATCGTGCGCGCGCGCGATGCTTCGATCCGCGCCGAGGCTTACGATTGGGGCGCGTGCGTCGAGATCGCGCCCGGCGTCACGGTGCATATCGAGCCGTCGCTGCATTGGTCCGCGCGAAATTTGCGCGATCGGCGCATGGCCCTTTGGTGCGCGTTCGTCATCGACACGCCAGCAGGCAAGATTTTCCACGCCGGCGACACGGGATACGGCGACGGCGTTCTCTTCCGCGATCTGTTCTTAAAATACCGCGGCTTCCGCCTCGCCAATCTGCCGATCGGTGCTTACGAGCCGCGCTGGTTTATGAAAAACCAGCATGTCGATCCCGAAGAGGCGGTGCGCATTTTCGAGGATGTCGGCGCGGCCCATGCGCTGGCGATGCATTGGGGCACGTTCCGCCTAACCGACGAGGCGATCGACGAGCCGGTCAAGCGCCTTAAGATCGCGCTGGAGCGGGCGGGGATCGCGCCCGAGCGATTCCAGGTGAAGCGGCCGGGCGAGTTCTGGGCAAGTACCTGAGGCATAGACCTGTGGAAGCTGGGGCGAGGGGCGGGATTGCCGGCGAGAAGCCTTGCATCCACCGGACGCTCCCGCCAAAGTCGCCGACCCGCCAGGAGGGGCCGGCGGGTCAGTTGAGCGGATTGGGGTCATGAAAGTCACACTTGAGAGGGCGGCGCTCCTGAAGGCGCTCGGCCATGTCCACCGCGTTGTCGAGCGGCGAACGACAATCCCGATCCTGTCGAACGTGTTGATCCGCGCCGACCGCAAGGCCCTGACGCTGAAAGCGACGGACCTCGACCTTGAGGTGACCGAGACCATTCCCGCCGATATCGGCCAGAGCGGCGGCACGACGCTGCCGGCGCATACGCTCTACGATATCGTACGCAAGCTCGCGGAGGGGGCGCAGGTCTCGCTGGAGACCAGCGGCGAGACCGGCCAGCTGATGCTGCGCTCCGGCCGGTCGCGCTTCAATCTGCAATCGCTGCCGGAAAGCGACTTTCCCGACCTAGCGGTGAACGATCTGTCGCATCGGTTCACCTTGTCCGCGGGCGATCTGAAGAAGCTCATCGATAAGACGCAGTTCGCCATCTCGACCGAGGAGACGCGCTATTACTTGAACGGCATTTTCATGCACACGGTCGACGTCGACGGCCACACGATGCTGCGGGCGGTCGCAACCGACGGACATCGCCTGGCACGCTACGAAATGCCGGCGCCGGAGGGCTCGAAGGGAATGCCCGGTGTGATCGTGCCGCGCAAGGCCGTCGCCGAAATCCAGCGGCTGGTCGAAGACGCGGAAGCCGATGTCAGCATCGAGCTGTCTTCGACCAAAGCACGGTTCAGCTTCGGCGACGTCGTGCTGACGACGAAGCTCATCGACGGCACCTTTCCCGATTATCCGCGCGTCATTCCCTCCGGCAACGACAAGCGGCTTGTGGTCGAGCGCGATTTTTTCCGCCAGGCGGTCGACCGCGTCTCGACCATCTCATCGGAGCGCGGGCGCGCCGTGAAGCTGTCGCTGAATGACGGCAAGCTCACCTTATCGGTGAACAATCCCGATTCAGGCTCGGCGACGGAAGAGCTCGAGGTCGACTACGATTCAGCCCCACTCGATGTCGGCTTCAATGCGCGCTATCTCCTCGATATCGCCGATCAGCTCGACAGCGATACGGCTTTGCTGAAGCTCGCAGATCCGGGATCGCCGACGCTGATCCAGGACCGCGACGGCGCTGCCGCGCTCTATGTGCTGATGCCGATGCGGGTGTGAGTGCGAATGGCATTGCGAGGAGCGCAGCGACGAACCGATCCAGGGGCAAACTCTTCAACGGACCGAGCAGCGGCTCCTGGATTGCTTCGCTCCGCTCGCAATGACGGCGTCGAAGCAGAACCTTGTACTTGGAGCTGCGAATGAATCCCCGTACACTTCGCCTCAACCCGCGCGACAATATCGTCGTCGCCCTCGATGCAATCGCCGCCGGGGCACTCGCCGCCGACACACAGGCGCGCGCCCGCGTGCCGAAGGGCCACAAAATGGCGGTCGTGCCGATCGCGCCGGGCGAGCCGGTGCGGAAGTTCGGGCAGATCATCGGCTTCGCCTCGCAGCCGATCGCGCCCGGCGATTGGGTGCACGAGCACAATGTGGAAATGCACGATTTCGCGCGCGACTATGCGTTTGCTGAGGACGCGCGCAACGAAGAAGTGCTGCCGCCGGAAGCCCGCGCGACATTCGAGGGCTATCGCCGCGCCGGCGACAAGGTCGGCACGCGCAATTACATCGCGATTTTGACCAGCGTGAATTGCTCGGCCTCGGTGGCGCGCTTCATGGCGGAAGAGGTGCAGCGCTCCGGCGTGCTGGAGCAATATCCGAATATCGACGGCGTCATTCCGCTCGTGCATGGCGGCGGCTGCGCGCTCGATGTGAAAGGCGAGGGCTACGAAGTCTTAAAGCGCACGCAATGGGGCTATGCCACCAATCCCAATGTCGGCGGCGTGGTGATGGTTGGCCTCGGCTGCGAGGGCTTTCAGATCGCGCGCTGGAAGGAAGCGTACGGATTGAAGGAATCCGACACGTTCCGCTCGATGACCATCCAGGAGACCGGCGGCACCAAGAAAACCGTCATGGCCGGCGTCGACGCGATTCACGACATGCTGCCGATCGTCGACAAAGCGCGGCGCGAGACGTGCTCTGCGGCCGAACTTACGCTCGCACTGCAATGCGGCGGCTCTGACGGCTATTCCGGAATCACCGCTAATCCCGCGCTCGGCGCGGCGGTCGATAAGCTCGTGCATCACGGCGGCACGGCGATCCTGTCGGAGACGCCGGAAATTTACGGGGCGGAACATCTGCTGACGCGCCGTGCCCTGAATCGCGAGACCGGCGAGAAACTCGTCGGCATGATCAAATGGTGGGAGGATTACACCGCACGCAATCGCATGGAGATGAACAACAACCCGTCGCCCGGCAACAAAGCCGGCGGCCTCACCACAATTTTGGAGAAATCCCTCGGCGCGGCTGCCAAAGGCGGCACGACGACGCTGACCGGCGTTTTTCATTACGCCGAGCCGGTCACGACCAAAGGCTTCGTCTTCATGGATACGCCGGGCTACGATCCCGTCTCCGCGACGGGCCAAGTCGCCGGCGGCGCCAATGTGCTCGCCTTTACCACAGGGCGCGGCTCGGCCTATGGCTGCAAGCCGGTGCCGTCCTTGAAGCTCGCGACCAATTCCGACATTTACGCCAAGATGATCGACGACATGGACATCGATTGCGGCGAGGTGCTCGACGGCGTCTCGATCGAAGAGAAGGGCGCGGAGATTTTCGCGCGCCTGCTCGAAGTCGCCTCGGGATCGCGGACGAAATCCGAGCTTCTCGGCTACGGCGATGCCGAATTCGTGCCGTGGACGATCGGCGCGACCATGTGAATGCCGGTCCGCGGCCAGGCTTCCTTTAGCGGACACCGGCGGCTATACGACCTCCTCCAAAATAGGGGAGCTGAATGTCCGACATGCGGCTCGTCGTCATGGGCGCGGCCGGCCGCATGGGCCGGATGCTTGTGCGCACGATCGGGGAAATGCCCGGTGTTGCGGTTGCCGCGGCGCTGGAGCGAGCCGGCAGCGATGCGCTCGGCAAGGATGCGGGTGTGGTGGCCGGCCTGCCGCCGGTTGGCGTGCCGATCACCGACGACCCGCTGCAGGCCGTCGTCAATGCCGATGGCATTGTCGACTTCACCGCACCGGCTGCGAGCGTCGAGCTTGCTGCGCTCGCGGCGCAAGCGCGCATCGTTCACGTTATTGGCACGACGGGATTGTCGCCATCCGATTTGAAAAAGATCGACGCCGCCGCACGTCACGCGGTGATCGTCCGCTCCGGCAATATGAGTCTCGGGGTGAACCTGCTTGCCGCGCTGGTCGAGCGCGCCGCCGCGTCGCTTGGGCCGGACTGGGACATCGAAATTTTGGAGATGCATCACAAGATGAAAGTCGATGCGCCCTCCGGCACTGCGCTTCTGCTCGGCGAAAGCGCGGCGCGCGGCCGCAACATTGCGCTTGCCGAGCGCTCCGTGCGCAGCCGCGACGGCCATACCGGCGCCCGGCGCGAAGGCGACATCGGCTTTGCGACATTACGTGGCGGCAGCGTCGTCGGCGATCACAGCGTGATTTTCGCCGGCACGAGCGAGCGCCTTGAGCTGACACATCGGGCGGAGGATCGCGCGATTTTCGCGCGCGGCGCCATCCGCGCCGCTTTATGGGGTCGCGACAAGAAGCCCGGCCATTATTCGATGGCCGACGTGCTCGGCCTCAACGGCTGAATCTCGATTGGAGAAATGGATGGACCGCCTGCTTGTGCTCGTGCGTCATGGCCAGAGCGACTGGAACTTGAAGAACCTCTTCACCGGTTGGAAGGATCCCGATCTCACGCCGAAAGGAATCGAGGAAGCACGCGAGGGCGGCCGCAAGCTGAAAGCGCTCGGGCTTAAATTCGATTGCGCCTTCACCTCAGCCCTCGTGCGGGCGCAGAACACGCTGAAACTGCTCCTTGAGGAAATCGGGCAGCCGAATCTGCCGACCATCGCCGATCAGGCGCTGAACGAACGCGACTACGGCGATCTCTCCGGCCTCAACAAAGACGATGCGCGAAAAAGATGGGGCGAGGAGCAGGTGCATCTCTGGCGCCGATCGTACGATGTTTCGCCGCCCGGCGGCGAGAGCCTGAAGGACACGGTCGCGCGCACGCTCCCCTATTACTGTCAGGAGATTCTGCCGCGCGTTTTGCGCGGCGAGCGCGTGCTTGTCTCGGCGCACGGCAACTCGCTGCGCGCGCTCGTGATGGTGCTCGATCGGCTGACGCCAAAAACCATACCCAGCATGGAGCTCGCGACCGGCGTGCCGCTGGTCTACCGGTTGCGTGCGGATTCGACGGTGGAGTCGAAAGAGGTGCTGGCGTAGCGTATTGTCAGCGGCGGGATGTACCAAAGCCAATGAACCGCTCCTTTCGACCGAGACGAAAGCATGAGATCGAAGCCGCATTGGCCGAAGCCGATGCCGGCGTCTTTATTTCTCACAATGACATGCTTGAATGGGCTGCGAATTTATCCGGCAAGGATGCATCGGCTTTGGAGAACAAGCCGAGAAAGATCGAACTCGCGCCGGGGCTTATTTATTATCCGGAATATCTCGATCGCGCCGCGCAAGAGGACCTGCTCTCGCAACTGCGCGACATCATCCGCGCCGCGCCGGTGTTCACGCCGCGCATGCCGCGAACCGGCAAAGCCTTTTCGGTGCGAATGAGCAATTGCGGACCATTGGGCTGGGTCTCGGATCGCGAGCGCGGCTATCGCTATCAGGCGACGCATCCGCAAACAGGCGCGCCGTGGCCGGCTTTTCCGCCGGAAACTCTCGCCGCGTGGCAAGACCTCGGCTGCTACCCGCACGAACCCGAAGCCTGCCTCATCAACTATTATGCCTCTGGTGCGCGGATGAGTCTGCATCAGGATCGCGATGAGGGGGATTTTGCCGCGCCCGTCGTCTCACTGTCGCTGGGCGACACTTGTGTCTTCCGCTTCGGCGGCACAACGCGTCGCTGCTCGACCCGCTCGATAAAGCTTGCCTCAGGCGACGCAATCGTGCTCGGCGGCGAAGCGCGTCTCGCCTTTCACGGCGTCGATCGAATTTTTCCGGGCACGTCGACGCTGCTGCCCGAGGGCGGCAGGTTCAATCTCACGCTCCGGCGGGTGACAGGGCCCCGGATCGCGGACCTCCCGGTCCGCACCTAGTCTCGAATGTGGTTTGCGCACCAGGAGGTGCGCGGTCCATCAGCCCTTCGGGCCGCCTTTCGACACGCCGACCTTGGCCGGGCGCAGCACGCGATCGCCAATCGTGTAGCCGCTCTCGATAACCTGCGCGACAGTTCCTGCCGGCACGCTCTCGTCGGGCACTTCGAACAAAGCCTCGTGCAGATTCGGATCGAAGCGTTCGCCCTGCGGTTCGAGCTTCTTCACGCCATGGCGCGTCAGGCGCGACAGGAAATCGCGCTCGGTGACTTCCACGCCTTCGATGAGGCCCTTCAGGGCGGCATCCGCGCTCTCCCGCGCCTCCGCCGGCAGGTGGTCCAGGGCACGGCGCAGGTTGTCGGCAACGCCCAGCATGTCGCGGGCAAAATTCGCGACGCCGTACGTCTTGGCATCGGCCACTTCGCGCTCTGTGCGGCGGCGCAGGTTCTCCATTTCGGCCAAGGCGCGCAGAAGCCGGTCCTTCAGGCCGGCATTTTCCTGCCGGAGCGTATCGACTTCGTTCGCAGGCGCCTCCGCGGCCGGGCTATCCGCGACGGTTCCCTCGGCAAGCGCGGCAGCCGGGCTCGCGCCCTCGTCGTTAGCCGGCGTCTGTTCCGGCACCTCGGCCGTATCTCTCGGCTTGCGGCTTGGTTCCTGCATCATCCCGTCCGTGGTGAAATCAAATCCCGTCTTGGGCCCGCATATCAGAGCCGCGAGGTCAAAATTCAAGCGCTTCCCGTGAGCTCGCTTTATTCAGACGCCCGAATCTGCTTGCGCTCGCTTTCGGCGCCGAAAATCTCCAGGAGATGGCGGCGAATCGCGCCCTGCCGCGCGGCATTGGTGATCTTGGCGCCGGTCAGATCGGTCACGTAGAAGACGTCGACGGCCTTCTCGCCGAACGTCACGATATGCGCCGAACCGATATTCAGGTTCAGCGCCGACAGGACGGTGGTCAAATCGTAGAGAAGGCCGAGCCGGTCGAGACCGGACACCTCGACGACGGTGTAGCGCTTCGACAGCGTATTATCGATCGTGACTTCGGGAGCGATCGTGAACGCGGCGTCACGCGGCTGCGTGGAGATCCGTTTCGCCGCGATGACATCGCGCAGGCGAATTTCACCGCGCAACGCTTTCTCGATCGCTTGTGCGACGCGCTTGGCGCGGCGTAATTCGTCGTGGTCTTCGTCGAACGCGCGGGAGACGAAAATCGTGTCGAGCGCCAGACCGTCGGTCGTGGTGAATATCTGCGCGTCGACGATGTTTGCTCCCGCCGATGCGCAGGCCCCGGCGATGACCGACAAAAGCCGCGGATGATCGGGCGCAACCACGGTCAGCTCCGTCACGCCGCGGAAGGCGTCGGTCGCGACCTCCGTCGCCAGCGAGCGCATCTCGACTTCCGTCAGATGCAAGAGCTTGGCGTGTTGCACTTTGTGCGGCAGATCGGCCTTGAGCCAATACGCGGGATAATGGCGTTGTGCATACGCTTCGAATTCGGGATCGGACCAGGCGGGCAGTTCGGCGCGCAATTCCTGCTGCGCCTTCTCGACGCGCCGCTTGCGATCGAGAGCCGAATGGCCACCGCCGAGGACGACTTCGGTTTCCCAATAAAGCGTGCGTAGAAGCTCGCCCTTCCAGCCGTTCCACACGCCCGGGCCGACGGCGCGGATATCGCAGACTGTCAGGATGAGCAGCATTTTCAGCCGCTCCAGCGTCTGCACCCGATTGGCGAAGTTTTCGATCGTGGTGGGATCACCGAGATCGCGGCGCTGTGCCGTGTCCGACATGACCAGATGATTCTGAATCAGCCAGACAATCGTCTCGGTTTCGGCTTCCGACAGACCGAAGCGCGGACTAAGCCGCCGCGCGACCTCAGCACCCGCGCTCGAATGATCCTGCTGGCGTCCTTTGGCGATGTCGTGCAGGAACAGCGCTAAATGAAGCGAGGTGCGATTGCTGATCGACGGCAGGATTTCGCTGGTCAGCGGATGGTCGTCGACCAGCCGATGGGCTTCGATGTCGGCGAGAATGCCGATCGCGCGCAAGAGGTGCTCGTCGACAGTATAGTGATGATACATGTTGAATTGCATCATCGCGACGATCTGACCGAAATCGGGAATGAATCGGCCGAGTACGCCGGCCTCGTTCATGCGGCGGAGCACGGTCTCCGGCGCATGCCGTGACGTAAGAATCTCCAGAAAAAGGCGATTGGCTTCGGGGTTATTACGCAGCGAATTGTCAATGCGCCGCAGCGAGCGCGTGACCAGCCTTGCAGCATCCGGATGGATCGGCAGGATGTACTGATCGGCGATCCAGAACAGCCGGATGAGGTTGATGGGGTCCTTTTCGAAGACGTCCGGCCGCGCAACGGTTACGCGATCGGTTTCGATCGCGAAATCGGCGCTTGGCAGCGCCTTTCTGCGCCGGCGGAAACGCTGGACGAAGCGATCGAGGTAGGCGCGCGGTTTCGCTTCGCGTTCTTCAAGCGCGGCACAGACGATCGCGGTCAGGTCGCCGACGTCCTTGGCGATAAGGAAGTAATGTTTCATGAAGCGCTCGACGGCGGAGAGGCCGCCACGATTCTTATAGCCGAGCCGGGCTGCAAGAACCCGCTGCAGATCGAAACTCAACCGCTCTTCGGCGCGGCCGGTGACGAAATGCAGATGGCAGCGTACGCGCCACAAAAACTCCTCGCACCGCACGAAGAGCGCATATTCGCTCGGCGTGAATAGACCCGCTTCGACGAGGTCGTGCGCCTCGCGCACGCGATAAACATATTTGCCGATCCAAAACAGCGTGTTGAGATCGCGCAAGCCGCCCTTGCTCTCTTTGACATTGGGTTCGACGAGGTAGCGCGAGTTGCCGGCGCGGCGCACGCGTACTTCCCGGTCCGCGAGTTTCGCCGCGACAAATTCGCGCGCCGTCGTGCGCACGATCTCCTGATCGAAGCGCCTCCGCAGGTCCTGAAACAGACCGTTGTTGCCGAGGATGTAGCGGGCTTCGAGAAGCGCGGTGCGAATCGTCATGTCGTCGCGTGCCTGCCGCAGGCACTCGGCAACGGAACGCGTTGAATGACCGACCTTTTGCTTCAAGTCCCAGAGAACGTAGAGAATGGATTCGACGACGCGCTCGACCCATTGCGTCTGCTTTGCCGGCACAAGAAAGAGAAGATCGATATCGGAGCCGGGCGCCAACGTTCCGCGGCCATAGCCGCCGACTGCCGCAATCGTCATCTGCTCGCGATCAGCCGGCGAGGCGGGCGGATGAAGATAGCGCACGACATATTCGTGGATCGCGCCGATCAGGTTGTCCTGCAGGTTTGACAGCGCCTGCGTGCATTCGCAACCGCCGCCGCCCGCCTCGAGCTCGGCGCGCGCGGCGGCGCGCCCGTCCTCGAGTGCCCGCCGGAAGCGCTCGATCACCAGAGGCCGCACGTCCTGCGGACGCGCATCCTTCGCGTGAAGCTCGGCAATTTCGGCGTCAACCGCGGCACGCGTGAAGGGACGCGGGGGAGCGGGCGAAAGCTCAACCGCCGGCGGCTCGAGTTGGGTTTGCTCAACGAGGGCCATGCGCCTCATCTATCACAGATGGGCGAGATGACGGACGCGGCCGCCTATCCCACATCCTCGAATGCGTTGATCTCGATGCCGAAGCCGGACAGCCCCACATAGGTGCGCGGCGCCGAGGTGCGCAGCCGGATCGAGGTGATGCCGAGGTCCTTCAGGATTTGGGCGCCCAAACCGACATCGAGCCATTGGCGCTGGCGCTCGTCTTCGGAGCCGTCGGCGCCCGGCCGCACGATGTTGACCGGCACGCCGGCCGCGCCGTCTCTCAGATAAACGAATACGCCGCGGCCTTCGGCGCGGAAGCGCTCGAGCGTGCGCCGGATTGTCGTGCCACCGGAAAACACGTCGCCCAAAATGTCGGCGCGATGCAGGCGCGCCGGCACATCGATGCCATCGCCGATCTCACCGAGCACGAAGGCAAAATGCTGCACGCGATCGAACGGCGTGACATAGACGTGCAGAATCATGCGCCCGGCAATCGTCTCGACCGGCATGGAAGCGACACGCTCGACCAGTTTCTCCCGCGCGCGGCGATAAGCGATGAGATCGGCAACCGAAATGCATTTCAGCCCGTGCGTCTTAGCGAAGTCGCGGATTTGCGCGCCGGCCATGACCGTGCCGTCGTCCTTGTTTACGAGCTCGCAGATCACGCCGACCGGCGGCAGGCTGGCGAGCTTACAGAGATCGACGGCGGCTTCGGTGTGGCCGGAGCGCATGAGCACGCCGCCCTCTTTAGCCACCAGCGGGAAGACGTGGCCGGGACGAACGAAATCCGAGGCACCCATATTGTTATTGGCGAGCGCGCGCACCGTATTGGTGCGCTGCTCGGCGGAAATGCCGGTGGTGAGGCCGTGGCGCACATCGACGGAGACGGTGAACGCCGTCCCAAGCGGCGCGTCGTTGGCCGAGACCATCGGTGCGAGGTTGAGGCGCCGCGCGAGGTCCGGCGGCATCGGCGCGCAGACGATGCCGCAGCAATGGCGCAGGATGAACGCCATCTTTTCCGGCGTGGCGTGCGAAGCCGCCATGACCAGGTCGCCCTCATTCTCCCGGTCATCATCGTCGGTGACGACGACGAGCTCGCCGCGGGCGATCGCCTCGATCGCCTCGACGACGGCGGCGGTTGACGATGGCGTGCCGCGCACATGGCCTTGCCCAGACATGCCGAACGTATGGGCGGGCGGGCCATAGCCGAGATAGGAGGAGATCAGCTCGATCTCGCGCGTCTTGATCTGACGTGCGCCTTTCAAGAGCCGCGAGACGGACGAGGGGTCGATATCCAGCGCTTCCGCAAGCCCGTTCTGGCTTTTCCCAGGGCGGGAGAGTCCGTCCTTGATCCAGGCAACGAGACGTTGGTCAAGCATCGCGGGCACCCATGGGAGGCGGAACTTGCGGAATCCCCAAACCCTACCTAGTCCCAATTGTGGGGATCGCTTGCGAAAAACGCAACCTCGTCCGCGCCGGCGGTGCGATCTGACGCGCGTAAATTGTGCTCTGGCTCGCCTGGCGTTTCGCCGGCAGAAGGCGAGGTGAGCTCCGTGCCGCTTAAGAAGCCTTCGCCGGCTGGCTGCAGACGATCCCGGCTTCTGTCAAATGCGAGGCAAGTTCGCCGGACTGGAACATCTCGCGGACGATGTCGCAGCCGCCGACAAATTCGCCCTTCACATAAAGCTGCGGGATCGTCGGCCAGTTGGAATAGTCCTTGATCCCCTGGCGGATGTCCGCGTCGGCAAGCACGTTGACGCTTTCGAAGGGCACGCCGAGATAGTCGAGGATCTGGACGACCTGGCTGGAGAACCCGCATTGCGGGAATTGCGGCGTGCCTTTCATGAACAGCATGACGTCGTTCGACTTCACCGCTTTGTCGATTACGCTGTGAGCATCGGTCATAGGACTCTCCGGATTTGCCTAATTTTGGGGTTCAGGCGCGTTCAGCGCAAGAGGCAAAGCAAGCCTCGTCGTTATGTCTGGCGTGCACCAATCGCTTTAGTAAGGGTGTCGAGCGCCGTCTGCGCATCGAAGTCGGGCGCGGTCAAGTCTTCCAGCCGAAAGGGACTGGAGGCCGGTAGTTTTCGTTGAGAGTCGCGCCATATGGAAAAAGCGCCGCCTCAGCCTGTTTCAGAGCGTCCTGCCAGAGTTCCTCAAGATTCAGCCGCCCTTTCATTGCGGGCGTGAATTCCATTCGAACCACGCGCTGGAAGCTTGTGATCTCGGCGCGCCATCCCGCACCTGCGGAAGCGTCCGGGGTCAGATACAATCTTCAGGAGGCGGACGAAAATGAGAGTGAGCTTGCTTTCAACGGCACGGATTTGCGAGCGGCCCAAACTCTCGATCTCCTCGACGACATTCTGCCAATCCACGGCATTGCTACGGCCAGCGGGAGAGGACGAAATCACGCGCAGTGCAGCCGCTTGTTGCTCGGCCCAGGCGACGATATCCGTTTCGTAAAGCGTGCGATCGTCCATCGGCCTCAATCCTGCGGCGCGGCGGTCGTCAGCGCAAGGGCATGCAACTCGCCGCCCATCCGCCCCTGCAGGGCCTTGTAGACGAGCTGGTGCTGCTGGACGCGGCTCTTGCCGCGGAAGGCGGGCGAGACGACCGTTGCTGCGTAGTGATCGCCGTCGCCGGCGAGATCGCGGATCTCGACTGACGCGTCGGGCAGTGCCGCCTTGATCAGCCGCTCGATTTCCGCCGCTTGCATCGCCATGGCGTTCTTCCTTCAGTTCCTTGGCGCGGGCGCGCCCGCCATATAGTTCGGCAGCCAGTCCGCATGTGCCCGGATGAGTTCCTCGATCGCGATTGGCGCTACCTCCGGCAGGATCAGCGCCTCGCCACCCGTTTCGCCGAGCCGCAGGACTTCCACGCCGGCAGCCGCGGCATCGGCGATAAGCGCCTTGGCGGCAGCTTTGGTTGCGGTCACCACATATCGCGCCTGGCCCTCGCCGAATAGAACCCCATGCGGAGGCCCTCCATCGGGGAGCAGGTCGATTCGCGCGCCGATGCCGCCATCGATCGCCATCTCGGCCAGCGCGACGCCCAAGCCGCCTTCAGCCAGATCGTGAACGGCTGTCACTCGGCCCGTCTTGATCGCCGTGCTGACGAATTCGCCGTTGCGGCGTTCTTCGGCAAGGTCGACCGGGGGCGGCGCGCCCTCCTCGCGGCCGCAAAGCTCGGACAGATAGATAGACTGACCGAGCCAGGCCCGCGTTTTCCCGATCAACAGGATCGCGTGACCTTCATCTTTGAAAGCCGGCGTTGCGATCTTCGCAACATCGTCCACCACGCCAACGCCGCCGATGGCGGGCGTCGGCAGAATGCCCTGACCGCGCGTCTCGTTGTAAAGCGAGACATTGCCGGAGACGATGGGAAAATCGAGCGCCCGGCAGGCCTCGCCGATGCCCTGCAAGCAGCCGACGAATTGTCCCATGATTTCGGGCCGCTCGGGATTGCCGAAATTGAGATTGTCGGTAATCGCCAGGGGACGGGCGCCGACGACGACCAGATTGCGCCAGGCTTCCGCCACGGCCTGGCGCCCCCCCTCGACCGGATCGGCGGCGCAATAGCGTGCGATCACGTCGGTCGTCAGCGCCAGCCCTTTCGGGCCGTCGCCGATGCGCACCACCGCCGCGTCCGCTCCGGGCGGCACGACCGTATTGCCGAGGATCAGGTGATCGTACTGCTCCCAAATCCACCGTTTGCTGCACAGATTCGGCGAGGCGAGGAGCCGCAGCAGCGCCGTTCGATTATCGACCGGCGGGCGGACCCAGTTTGCATCGACGGGGCTCGCCGGCGGCGTCGGAACATAGGGGCGGTGGTAGAGCGGCGCCTGATCGCCGAGCTCCTTGATCGGCAAGTCGGCTTTGATCTCGCTATGATGTTTTACGACAAAGCGCAGCGTGTCGGTCGTGCGTCCGACGATCGCGAAGTCGAGCCCCCATTTGCGGAAGATCGCTTCGGCCTCGGCCTCGCGCGCGGGGTCGAGCACCATCAGCATGCGCTCCTGGCTCTCCGACAACATCATCTCGTAGGCACTCATGCCCGTCTCACGGCAGGGGACAGCATCGAGATCGAGCTCGATGCCGAGATTGCCCTTGGCGCCCATCTCGACGGCGGAAGAGGTCAGTCCCGCCGCGCCCATGTCTTGGATCGCGATGACCGAGCCCGACGCCATCAGCTCGAGGCAGGCTTCGAGCAGCAGTTTTTCGGCGAAGGGATCTCCGACCTGAACGGTCGGGCGCTTCTCCTCTGCCTCCTCTTCGAAGGAGGCGGATGCCATGGTCGCGCCGTGGATGCCGTCACGGCCGGTCTTCGAGCCGAGATAGACGATCGGATTCCCGATTCCGGTCGCCTTGGCGTAGAAAATCTTGTCCTTGTCGGCGATGCCGACGGCCATCGCGTTGACCAGGATGTTGCCGTCATAGCACTGGTGGAAGCTGGTCGAACCGCCGACCGTCGGCACCCCAAACGAATTGCCATAGCCGCCGATCCCGGCGACGACGCCGCCGACGAGATGCCGGGTCTTCGGGTGATCGGGCGAGCCGAAACGCAAGAGGTTCAGACAGGCGATCGGCCGCGCCCCCATGGTGAAAACATCGCGCAGAATGCCGCCGACGCCGGTCGCCGCACCCTGATAGGGCTCGATGAAGGAGGGGTGGTTATGGCTCTCCATCTTGAAGACGCAGGCCTGCCCGTCGCCGATGTCGATGACCCCGGCATTCTCGCCCGGCCCCTGGATTACCCACGGCGCTTTGGTCGGCAGATTGCGTAAGTGGATGCGCGAGGACTTGTACGAGCAGTGCTCGTTCCACATCGCGGAAAAAATGCCGAGCTCAGTGAACGTGGGCACCCGGCCGATGAGCGCCAGGATGCGCTCGTACTCGTCCGGTTTCAGTCCATGCGCCGTGACGAGTTCGGGCGTGATTTCCGGTTCACTACAAGTCACGAGAAGTCCTTGCCGGCTATTCGGACCGCGCAGAATCGACTGCTAGACCCAAGACGAAAGCCAGTGCGACGTCGACTCTGCCCATGTCGGGTGGGCTTAAGCGTCCGATGACGCGGCCGACCCGTTCGCGCAAGATCGAAGCCGGCTTATCCGCCATGACTTGCGACGGAAGCCGCAAACCATTTTCATCAGAAGGATCGATCGCAACCCGAAAGGTTGAAACACGCTCCAGTTCGGACGTCATTTGGCAGACGACGACGGGGGCGTGACTGCTTGGCAGGACATCCGATTAGACTATGACGGCCGGCCGAGGCTTTCCGTAATCGCCTGATAAGGCGACCGTAACCACGTCACCGCGTTTCATCGAAGATTGAAACGGCCTCGATCCACCTCATCGCTTCCGCTTCGTGCTCCGGATTCAAGTTCCGAACCTCCTCGGCGACACGCGCACGCACGGCCGGGTCGCGCGCATCAGGCACGACGAGACGGACCTCGCGCAAGCCTTTGGTGCGTCGGCGCTCGCGCATTGCCTTCATTCGCTGGGCAGGATTGGCCATTTCAATCATCCGAAACGCCTCGGATTGTAACGCGTTACACTATCGGGCGCAATGAGCTATGCTGCTGCGACTGCCAATTCCTTCACCAGACTCTCGAACATCCCGCGCCCATCCGTGCCGCCAATCAGCGGATCGATGAGATTTTCCGGATGCGGCATCAGGCCGAGCACGTTGAGTTTTTCCGAATAGACGCCGGCAATGTCGCTCGCGGACCCGTTCGGATTCGCCGCGCCGACATCCCCTTGGGCATCGCAATAGCGAAACGCGACGCGGTTCTCGCCTTCGAGCCGGGCATAGGTCTCGTCATCGGCGGTGTAATTGCCCTCGCCGTGGGCGATCGCAACCTTGATCACCCGATGATGCGCATAAGCGCTGGTAAAAGCCGTGTCGTTACGCTCGACGCGTAAGTGCTGCATGCGGCAGACGAAGCGCATTTTCGAATTGCGCATGAGTACGCCGGGCAGAAGTCCAGCTTCGCATAGAATTTGGAATCCATTGCAGATGCCGAGCACATAACCGCCGCGCGCCGCATGCGCACGGACCGCATCCATGATCGCCGCGCGGCCGGCAATCGCGCCGCAGCGCAGATAATCGCCGTAGGCAAACCCGCCGGGCAGCACGACGAGATCGGTGCCGGCGGGAAGCTTGTGCTCCGCATGCCAGACGATATCCGGTGCACGGCCGGAAGCTTGCCGGATGGCGCGCGCCGCATCGCCTTCGCGATTGGAGCCAGGGAAGAGGATGATCGCGGCTTTCATTCAGGCGGACTCAGATCAGCTCGACGCGATAGTTTTCGACGACAGTGTTCGCGAGCAGCTTGTCGCAGGCCTGTTCGAGCAGGCTTTGTGCACGCGTGCGATCCGTCGTTTCGACCTCGACGTCGAAGACCTTGCCCTGGCGCACACTGGCAATCCCCTCGATCCCGAGCGAGCGGAGCGCGCCCTCGATGGCCTTGCCCTGCGGGTCGAGAATGCCGATCTTGAGAGTGACGGTGACGCGCGCTTTCATGAGACCTCAATGTGGGGCTTGGGCAGCGTTAGCGGGGCGAAGCTGATCAAAGCAATCACCGGGTTCGCACCTCGCCTCGACTAAAGGCCGGTACCCGCGTAAATGTCGCTAAGTGGAAGAGAGACGCCAAGAACCGGCAGATCGAGCGTCTGGTCCACGTTGATGAGCCGTCGTTCGGCGAACCCGTTCAACCGCTCATACGAAAAGACCTCAAGCCCATCCTGGGCGACGATTACGTACTGGGAAAGCGGCGGTAGCGACGCGTAGCCTCGTCTTTTCCACCGCAAATCACGATCCGCCGTCGATGGCGAAAGCACCTCGAAGGCAACAAGCATGTCATCGCACTCGGAACCGATGATTGGCGTGTCCGGCCGAACCAACACATCGGGAACTGGCACGCTGGTATTGGAAAGGCGAACACCGATGCCGGGAATTATCACCCATGGTGCCTTTTTGGCACGGCGATGCAATGCCAATTCGACAATTAGGTTGGTAACGATGATTTGGTGCAGGAAACTCGCAGACGCATTCATGATCGGCTCCCCATCGATCAGCTCCCACTTCTCTTCGTCGGGGCGCGTCGCGGTGAAGGCGAAGAATTCGTCAGCCGTCATCGGCTCTGGATTGCGGAAGGGAATGCCCATCACCGGTCTCCTTCACCGAATATAAGCCAGCCGCCCCAAACAAAAAACCCGCCTCTCAAGGCGGGTTTTTCGAAAATGCACAGAAACTGCGCCTACTGCACGAGCCTCGGACCGCCGGTGCGCGGCGGCTCGTTCTCCTGCATGATGCCGAGACGGCGCGCGACCTCCGTATAGGCCTCGACCAGCCCGCCCATGTCGCGGCGGAAGCGATCCTTGTCGAGCTTGTCCTTCGACTTGATGTCCCACAGCCGGCAGGAATCGGGGGAAATCTCGTCGGCGACGACGATGCGCATCATGTCGCCTTCCCACAGCCGCCCGCATTCCATCTTGAAGTCGACGAGCCGGATGCCGACGCCTAAGAAAAGCCCCGAGAGGAAATCGTTGACGCGGATGGCAAGCGCCATGATGTCGTCGATCTCCTGCGGGCTCGCCCAGCCGAAGGCGGTGATGTGCTCTTCCGAGACCATCGGATCATTGAGCGCATCGTTCTTGTAGTAGAATTCGATGATCGAGCGCGGCAGCTGCGTGCCTTCTTCGATGCCGAGGCGCGTTGCCAGCGAGCCCGCCGCGACGTTGCGCACCACCACTTCCAGCGGCACAATCTCGACTTCGCGGATCAGCTGCTCGCGCATGTTCAGCCGGCGGATGAAGTGCGTCGGGACGCCGATGTCGTTGAGATTTTGGAAGACGAACTCCGAGATCCGGTTGTTCAGGACCCCCTTGCCGTCGATCACCTCGTGCTTCTTGGCGTTGAAGGCGGTCGCATCGTCCTTGAAGTGCTGGATCAAGGTGCCGGGCTCGGGGCCCTCGTACAGGACCTTGGCCTTGCCTTCGTAGATGCGACGGCGGCGATTCATCGGGATCAACCGGGGCTTGAGGAAATCCATGAGACTGGCCGTGGCTCCTGTTATGCCCCCGCGACCGGCCCGAAGCCGTCCGGCGAGGTGTCCATCCTGCGACCTCGGCCTTGCGAGGGAAGTAACCTCTTCACTTCCGGGTTACAACCCGCCGGTCCGAACCTCCGCCACAAGCCGCCCACCAGGTGGTGAACGGGGCTAGACCGGGTTCCGCTGGGAGAGAGAGGCTCTCGCACGGCGCGGCGGACTAGCCTTCGAGAGCCCGATCCGTATATCCCCTTTGTGGCCGCTTTCGGGAGCCGCTGCCATTCGGAGGAAGGAATGACTACGTTCGACAAGCGCGAGGACAGTTTCGAGAAAAAATTCGCGCATGACGAAGCGCTGCGGTTCAGGGCGCAAGCGCGCCGCAACAAGATGCTGGGGCTTTGGGCGGCCGAGAAACTCGGCAAGAGCGGCGCGGACGCCGAGACTTATTCCAAGGAGGTCATCGCCGCCGACGTGGCGGAGCAGGGCGAGGAGGACGTCTATCGCAAATTGCGCCGCGACTTCGATGCCGCCGGGATCGATATGTCCGAGCACCGCATCAGGCGAGCGATGAGCGAGTTCATGACCCAGGCGGTCGCGCAGATCAAAGCGGCGAGCTGAGCCGGCAAGGCTTCCTTCATTTTGGCGGGCGAAGCTCGCGACATGGCTCGACACCCCCGCGACATCGCTGCTGAAGCCCCGCCGCGATTAGCATTTCCCGCCGCGGCGGACCTGGCAGCCGAAGCCAATGCCTGGATTGCACACCTCACCGGCGAGCGGCGCGTCTCGCCGCATACCGCCGAGGCTTACGCCCGTGACCTCCGGCAGTTCCTGCAATTCCTGACGGAGCATATGGGCGAGCCGCCATCGCTGACCTCGCTCGCCGAGCTAAGCGGCGCCGACCTTCGCGCCTTTCTCGCAAGCCGCCGGGGCGAAGAGGTCGGCAGCCGCTCGCTCTTGCGATCGCTTGCCGGCATCCGCTCTTTCGCCCGCTTTCTTGAGCGGCAGAGCAAGGGCAAGCTCGGCGTATTTGCATCTGTGCGGACGCCGAAGCTCGCCCGCAGCCTGCCGAAGCCGCTGTCGATCAATGGCGCGCGTGCTCTGGGGGAGGTGGAGAGCCGGGCGGGGGAGCTTCGCGCGCCCTGGGTGCTCGCCCGCGACGCCGCCGTGCTGGCGCTGCTCTATGGCTCCGGCCTGCGCATCTCGGAGGCGCTCGGTCTCAAGCGCGGCGAGGCGCCGGTCGGAGGCCGCGATCACGTGACCGTGCTCGGTAAGGGCCGCAAGACCCGCACGGTCCCGGTGATTCGCAAGGTCCAGGAGGCGATCGAGGCTTATCTCGAGCTCTGTCCCTTCCCGCTTACACCGGAAGGCCCGCTCTTCGTCGGCGCGCGCGGCGGGCCGCTATCGCCGCGGATCATCCAGCTCGCCGTCGAGCGCATGCGCGGCGCGCTCGGCCTGCCTCACTCCGCCACGCCGCATGCGCTGCGCCATTCATTTGCGACGCATCTGTTGAGCCGCGGCGGCGATTTGCGCACGATCCAGGAACTTCTCGGACACGCGTCGCTTTCGACGACGCAGCTCTATACGGCCGTCGATACGGCGCGGTTGCTCGCGGCCTATAAGTCGGCGCATCCGCGGGCGGGCTAAGAAAAACATGAGCGACAAGCAGCAGGACAAAGAAGACCAATCCCGCGACGACCTCGACAAGGAAGAGCTCGACAAGCGGGCGCAAAACGCCATCGAAGAAGCCCGCATGGTTCTTCCCGGCATCCAAGCGCTATTCGGGTTCCAGCTTATCGCCGTCTTCAACCAGCGTTTTCCGCAGATTCCGGCGGGCCAGCAGCTCCTGCATTATTGTGCGCTTCTGCTCGTCGGCGCGGCGATCGGGCTGATCATGGCGCCCGCCGCCTATCACCGCATTGCCGAGCAGCACAGCGTTTCGCGTTTTTTTATTCAGCTCGCCTCGTTTATGATCGCGGTGTCAATGTTGCCGCTGCTCACCGCCCTTTGCTTCGAGATCTACATTCTCGGCCATCTGGTGCTCGACAACGATCAGGCGAGCTTTTGGATCGCGGTGGCGATGGCTGCATTCCTCGCGGCGCTCTGGTATGTGATGCCGTTCACGGCACGCGCAATCGTGTCGCATCGACGAGCGGATAAATGACACACCACCGCGCGATGCGGTAGAGAACTGCATGCCCGCTTCCCACGCCCGCGTCGCAACCGGCAATGCCAGCCGCTATCTGCAGCAGGTGTGCAAGCACTGGAGTCACAAATTCGCGGTGGAGTTCACACCGGAACGCGGCCGCGTGCCTTTCGCCGACGATCGCATTTGCCGCTTCGAGGCCGAGCCGCAGGCGCTCGTCATGCATGTCGAAGCGCCGGACGAAGAAAGCCTCACGCGGACGCAGACCGTCGTCGTCGATCACGTGAAGCGCTTCGCCTTCCGCGAGGATTTGGGCGACATCGCCTGGTCGCGTGAAAGCTAGTCGCGCGGCAATCGCTCCTCGCGTGCGTTCAGCGCATCCGCCAGCCGCATGCGCGCCGAGCCCGGCGCCAGCGGTTTCTGCTGGCTTGCGTGCGGCGCCCAGCCCGAGAGCCAGACGATCTCGAACGTGGCGCGCACGCGCCCGTCCGCATCGGCGAAGCGCTCCGCGTAAGTCTGTGCCGCGCGCATCAGGACGGCGCGTCGCAGCGGCAGCCGGCTGCGCTCGGTCAGCGCATTCGTCGCGCCCATGCCGCGCAGATCGCGCATGAGCGCAAGCATCGACGCATAACGCACGATGATCGGCTCGATATCGGTCACGGGCAGGGCGAAACCGGCGCGCTGCAGGAGCTGCCCGAGATCGCGGACATCGGCAAACGGCGCGACGCGGGGGCTGGCGCCGCCGGTGAGTTCCGCCTCGGCGGCGGTGAGTGCCGTGCGCAGTTCGGTGAGGCTCTGTCCGCCGACCATCGCGGCAAGAAATAGCCCGTCGGGTGCCAGCGTGCGGCGGATTTGCACGAGCACGCCGGGCAAATCGTTGGTCCATTGCAGCGATAGCGCCGAGGCGACGAGGTCGAAGCTTTCGGGGGCGAAGGGCAGCGCCTCTTCGTCCGCAACGGCAGAGAAACCCCGGGCGGTTTTGTCGAAAAGCGGCCCGACGTGAATCACCAGCCGCTCCGGGTCACGCCCAAGCACCGCGGCGATCTGCGGCCCGGGCGTGCCCAGATCGAGCGCCCGCGGGAACGGGCGCGACACAAGCGACAGGCGCTCGGCGAAATCCGCGGCGACGCGGTCGAGAAGGAAATGTGCGGGCGCGGCGGAGGCGCGCGCCAGCCGGCGGCGGATCAGCGCTCGATCAAAAAGCGAAGGGGGCGCGGTCAAGCCCTTTACTTAAGAAGCGGGGCCGTTAGCGTCAAAAGCCGATGGCCCTGAGCTTGCTCGAAACCTTCCGCAGTCGGCCCGACGCGGCACGGATTGTCGCCGCGCTTCGCGCGACCGACAGCCGCGCGCTCGACATCGTCTACCCGCCTGCCTGCCTCGCCTGCCGCAAGGCCACGGCTGCCCATCACGCGCTCTGCCCTGCCTGCTGGGGCGAGATGCGCTTCATCGAGCGGCCCTATTGCGAGCGGCTCGGAACGCCCTTCGCCCAGGATATGCGCAGCCCAGGGCTGATCTCGCCCGAGGCGATGGCCGATCTGCCGGTGTTCGGCCGAGCCCGCGCCGTCGCGCGCTATGACGATGGGCCGGCGCGCCGGCTCGTCCATCACCTCAAATACATTGATCGCCTCGAACTTGCCGGCCCCATGGGAGCGCGGATGGCGCGCGCCGGGGCTGAAATCCTCGAGGAGGCCGACCTGATCGTGCCGGTGCCGCTCCACCGGCTTCCGGCTGATCTCGCGCCGCTTCAATCAGGCTGCGGCGCTGGCGCGCTGCGTCTCGCAGGCATGCGCCGTTCCGGTCGATACGCAGGCGCTGGTCAGGGTGAAGCAAACCCCGCCGCAAGTGGGGCTAAGCTGGCCTCAGCGCGCCGGCAATGTCCAGGGCGCTTTCCGCGTGCCCGAGGAGGCGAAGCCGCGGATTTACGGCACGCGAATCGTACTCGTCGATGACGTGCTTACCTCCGGCGCGACTGCTAATGCCGCGTCGCGCGCGCTGCTGCGCGGCGGCGCCAAGAACGTCGACGTTCTCGTCTTCGCAAGGGTTGTGACAAGCGCATGACGACCCGATATAGACCGCGAGTGCCGGAATCGGGTCATGCTAAAAGTTACGATCTATACGAAAAGCACCTGCCCCTATTGTCATGCCGCCAAGGACCTTCTGAAAAAGAAGGGCGCAGCGTTTGATGAAATCTCCGTCGACGGCGATCGCGCCCGCCAGGTGAAGATGGCGGCGCGGGCCGGCGGGCGCTCGACGGTTCCGCAGATTTTCATCGGCGACAAACATATCGGCGGTTGCGACGATCTCTATGATCTCGATGCGGACGGAAAGCTCGATGAATTGCTCGCGGCATAAGCGGTCGAGATGATCGTCTATTCGCTCATCTGCGACAACGCGCACGAATTCGACAGCTGGTTTGCAAACAGCGTCGCCTTCGATCAGCAATCCGAGCGCGGATTGGTTGTCTGTCCGTTTTGCGACTCCGTGCATGTGACGAAGGCGATCATGTCGCCGCGCGTGGCGCGCACGGACCTCGCCCGGCCGGCATTGCCGTCGCCGGAGACGCCCGCTCAAGACGAAGCGCCGAAGCTGGCGGAGGAAAAGCGCCCGGTCGCGCTTATTGACGAGAAGCACGCGGCGTTGCGCAGCATGATGCGCGAATTGCACACGAAAATCATGGAGACGACGGTCGACGTCGGCTCGCGTTTTCCGGAAGAGGCGCGCCGTATCCACGACAGCGACACGCCGGAGCAGCCGATCCGCGGCCAGGCGACCGCGGAAGAGGCAAGGGCGCTCATCGACGAGGGCATCGGCGTACTCCCGATCCCGACATTACCGGACGAGCGCAATTAGCTGCGCGCAGCGGTGACCGGCAGCTCAAAAATTTTGGTCGGCGCCTTTGGCGCCGCGCATGGCATTCGCGGCGAGGTGCGGCTGAAATCTTTCACCGCCAATCCCGCTGCGATCGGGATATACGGTCCGCTGCAAGACGAGAGCGGCACGCGGCATTTTATGATTGAAGCGCTGCGGCCGATCGGCAAGGACTTGTTGGTCGCGCGCGTCAACGGGATTTCAGATCGCAATGCGGCGGAAGCTTTGAACGGCACGGAATTATTCGTATCCCGCGATGCGCTGCCGGCACCCGATGAAGGAGAGTTCTACCACGCCGACCTGATCGGCTCGCGCGTCGAGGACGATCATGGCCGCGTCTTCGGCAGTGTGGTCGCCGTGCACAATTTCGGTGCGGGCGATATCCTGGAAATCGCGCCTTCGACGGATGCGGCGGATCAGACGACGGCGATGCTCGCATTCACGCGCGCGCTGGTGCCGGTCGTTGATGTGGAGGGCGGCCGGATTGTGGTGGCGAGCGATCCGTTTGCGGAGATTGCCGAGGAAAACAATTAAGGCGCGTCGTCGTTTAAACTTTGCTCGGCAACGTCTGCTTCACCGCGCCGATGTCCTTCCACGGATCGCTTTTGAGCGTCTTCACGCGCCCGGGCACCGTTTTCTCGTTAAAAGCCTTGGGATCGAGCTTCTCGTTGAGTTCTTCCCAGGCGAGTGGCGTCGCCACCGGCGCGCCTTCACGCGAGCGCGTCGAATAGGGCGCAATCGCTGTCGAGGTCGGATCGTTGCGTAAATAGTCGATGAGGATGCGTCCGCGCCGCTCCGCCTTCGACATGCGGATGAGATAGCGCTCGGGTTTCTCTTTCGCGAGCCGGTCGGCTGCACGCCGCGCGAAAGCCTTCACCTCTTGCCAATCGTAGCGGCGGGCGATTGGCACAACGAGATGCAAGCCCTTGCCGCCGGTCGTCTTCAAAAAGCTCGTGAGCTTGATCGAGTCGAGCATCGCGCGCACCTCGCGCGCCGCCGCAACGACATCGGCAAAGGCGAGTCCCTCGCCCGGATCGAGATCGAAAATCATCCGGTCGGGACGATCGGGCCGGTCGTTCGTTGCGCCCCAGGGATGGATTTCGAGCACGCCCATCTGCACAAGCGCGATCAGCCCGCGCACGTCGCGCACGAAAAGATAGGGCTCTTCGAACCCGGGCACGGCGATCTCGCCGAGCTCCTTCGGTACGCCGGAGCCGGCATGGCGCTGGTAAAAGCATTTCTTTTGCCGCCCGGTCGGACAGCGCACCAGCGTGATCGGCCGTTTCGCGACGTGCGGCAGCATCCAGTCGCCGACCGCCACCATGTAATTTGCGAGGTCGCGCTTGGTGATGCCCTGCTCGGGATAGAGCACTTTGTCCGGGCTTGTCAGCCGCACGCCGGCGATTTCGATTTCGTCGCGTGCAGCCATCGGCGGGCCTCAGCTCGCTTCGGCGAGCAGCCGGCCGGCGGCGGCGCGGGCCTCATCGGTAATCGTCGCGCCGGCGAGCATGCGCGCGATCTCTTCGCGGCGCTCGTCGGGATCCAGCACGGCGACGCGGGTCACCACTGTCTTGCCGCCATTGAGTGGCGCCTTATCGATACGCAAATGCGCATCCGCACGGGCCGCGACTTGCGGCGCATGCGTGACCGCCAGCACCTGCACACCGCTTGCGAGTCGCGCGAGCCGCTGACCGATCGCATCGGCAACCGAGCCGCCGATACCGGTGTCGATTTCGTCGAAAACCAGCGTCGGCGCCGAGCCGCGATCGGCGACGACGACCTTCAGCGCCAGCATGAAACGCGCGAGCTCGCCGCCGGATGCGACCTTCATCAGCGGGCCTGGACGCGCGCCGGGATTGGTCTGCACGCGAAATTCGACGCGGTCGTAGCCGTCGGTGGAATCGGCGCTTTCGTCGCGGGCGAGATCGGTCGAGAATTTCGCGCCTTGCAATTTCAGCGGCGGCAGTTCCTTGGCAACAGCCTTGTCGAGGCGCGCGGCAGAAGCAGCGCGCGCTTTGGACAAAGTGGCGCAAGCCGCGTGATACGCTTCGCTCGCCGAATCCGCCGCAGCTTTGAGCTCCGATAATCGCGCTTCGCCGGCCTCGATCGATGCAAGATCGGCGGCAAATTTCTCTGCCAGCGCCGGCAGCTGATCGACGCTGGTGCCATGTTTCCGCGCGGCTGCACGCAAGGCAAATAGCCGCTCCTCGACGCGCTCGAGCTCGCCCGGCTCGAAGGCTGTTTCGCGCAAGGCCGTCTCGAGCGCGGCTTGCGCGCCATCGAGCGCAACGAGCGTCGCGTCGATCGCTTTCACGACGGGATCGATGAGGGTGGGCGCCTGCGCGCGCCGGCGCTCGAGACGGCGCATCACGCCGCCGAGGCCGGCAACCGCCGAGCTCTCGCCGGCGATCGCCTCTTGCGCATCCCGAAGATCGGCGACGATTTTTTCCGCCTGCATCATCAGGGTGCGGCGTTCGGCAAGCCACTCCTCTTCGTCGTTGCTCGGCGCGAGCTTGGCGAGCTCGTCATGGGCATGGCGCAAGAAATCCGCCTCCGAACGCGCTTTCTCGACGCGCGCCTGTTCGGCCGCATACATGTCGCGCGCGGCGCGCAGCAAACGATGTGCCGCACGTACCGCTTGTCCCTCGTCGCGTAGGCCGCCATAGGCATCGACAAGCGCGCGGTGGCTCGCCGGCTCGACGAGCGCGCGCTCGTCGTGCTGGCCGTGGATCTCCACGATCTTCTGCGCGATGGCGCGCATCGCCTGCAGGCTGACCGGCTCATCGTTGACGAAGGCGCGAGTGCGCCCGTCGGCGAATTGCAGGCGGCGCAAGATGAGATCGCCGTCGATCGCGATGTCCTGCGCCGCCGCCGCACGGCGCGCCGGATGATCGGCCGGGAGATCGAAGACGGCGGTCACCTGGCCCTGCGCCTCGCCGGCGCGCACCAGCGATCCGTCGCTGCGGCTGCCGAGCGCGAGCGCGAACGCGTCGAGCAGAATCGACTTGCCGGCGCCGGTCTCGCCGGTGAGCACCGTCAGCCCCGGCCCGAAGGGGAGGTTGAGGTGGTTGATGAGGACGATGTTGCGGATCGCGAGCTGGACGAGCATCGACGCGATCGTAGCGTTACGCCGGCCTCAGCAAAAGTGGAGCACTGGACCGCGGACCTCTCGATCCGCAACTACTTTCGCGACTTGCCGGCACCAGGAGCCGCGGCGGCCGCGGTCTAACCCAATCCGACCTTCTTGAAAGTCTTGGAAATCCAGGAGTCCGAGTGCTCCTCGGGCGAGAAGCCGCCGGTCTGCAGGCGCGCGAAAGCGTCCTTGTACCACTGGGAATCGGGATAGTTGTGGCCGAGGATTGCAGCCGCCGTCTGCGCTTCGCTGGTGATCCCGAGCGCCAGATAGGCTTCGGTCAGGCGATAGAGCGCCTCCTCGGTGTGGCGCGTCATCTGATATTTGCCGAGCACGTCGCGGAAGCGGTTGATCGCCGCCGTCCAATTTCGCCGCTGCATATAGAAGCGGCCGATGGTCATTTCCTTGCCGGCGAGCTGGTCGCGGGCGACCTGCATCTTGAACTTCGCGTCGGTCACATATTCCGACTGCGGGAATTTCTCGACGATCTGATTGAAATAGGCGAGTGCCTTCTCGGCCCGCTCCTGATCGCGCGCCACGTCGGGGATTTGGTTGTAATAGGACATGCCTGCGAGATAAATCGCGTACGGCGTCTCCGGCGACGACGGATAGAGGCTGACATAGCGGTTGGCCGAGGCGATTGCGTCCTCGTACTTGCCGTCCTCGTATTGCGAGAAGGTCGTCATGATCAGACCCTTCCGCGACCATTGCGAGTACGGATATTGCTTTTCGAGATCGGCGAAGCTCTTCCCCGCCGCGGTGTAATCTTTCTTGTGCAGCCGGGCGAGGCCCTGGTTGTAGATATCGTCGGCCGGGATATCCGGAAGAATCTTCGTCTCGTATTTCTCGCCGCCGAACAGGCTCGAAATGCCTGGAATATTGTCGACCGCCGAGCAAGCGGAGAGGCCGAGCGCCAGCCCGACGACCGCCCCGGCGGCAAGCGCTCCGGACAGGAAACGGGCAGGATTTGCGATTTTCGGGGCAGGGTTTGAGGTGTTCAAATCAAGATCCAGCATGCGGCGAAACTCGTCGACGGGATACGCGGCGGCTCCGCGTTAAAATGGGAGAGGACAAGCCTCTCCCGCTCGGAACAGCCGCTTGATGCCATCCGGCGGTGAGGACGTTGGCGGGCAATTGTGGCGAAGCCGCGCCCGCTTAGGGGAAAGACTAGAGCATTTCAGACGAGCGCGGCAGGAATGTCACACTCGAATTCGACGCCTCTCGCGCGCTCGACCGCAAAACAGGAAGGATCGGACAGGAGCGCTCGAACCGCTGCGACATTCAGCGCGTGGCCGCCGCGATAGGAGCGGAAAATCCCTATAATCGGCGGCCCGGCAAGTGCGAGATCGCCGAGCGCGTCGAGCATTTTATGGCGGACGCATTCGTCGGGGAATCGCAAGCCCTCCGGGTTGAGAACCGCGTCTTCGAGGAGTGCCACTGTGTTGTCGAGCGAGGCGCCAAGCGCCAGCCCACCTGCTTGCAGATGCGCAAGATCGCGTAGGAACCCAAAGGAGCGGGCGCGCGACACTTCACGGCGAAACGTACCGGGATCGACGCCTAAGATTTTGCGCTGACGGCCGATCACCGGGTCGGCGAAATCGATTTCGATGTCGAGCGTCAAGCCGTGTTCCGCCGGAAGGAATTCGGCGAACGCGACGCCCTCGTGAACGTGCACCGGTTTCAGCACCTTAAGACAATGGCGCGCGTGCGACTCTTCGACTATTCCGGCAGCATCGATTGCGTGCGCGAAAGCGGCCGCCGATCCATCGAAGGCCGGCAATTCCGGCCCGTCGATCTCGACTCGTAAGTTATCGACACCCATGCCGGCACAGGCGGATAGCAAATGCTCGACCGTGTTTACGGTGCCGCCCTTTGCATCACCGAGCGCCGTGCGCAACATGGTGTCGACCACATTTTCGCAACGCGCCGCGAGCGGCAATCTGCCCTCGCGCTGAAACGTGATGCCGGTGCTCGCCGGGGCAGGATGCAGCGTCAAACGCGCCGGCACATTGGTGTGCACTCCGACACCGTGCAACACAACGGATCGGCGCAGCGTTGTTTGCGCTACGGCGCCGAGCACGCGCGGAGTGGGGGAGCCGAGCTCGTCCAAAAGCTGAAACATGAAAGCTCGTGCGCGGCGCGCCTGCCGAAGTCGGGCTGCCGAAAATAAGCCGCGCCGATCAAGCCGGCCAAATCACGCTTTGTTACAGAATCTTACAAGCGCACGCAGATCGATCCCCCTCAAAGAAAAAGGCCCGCAACAATGTGCGGGCCCTTAAGACAAAGAGCGGTTGAGATCAGCTCGATTGGCGGCGCAGGAAAGCCGGGATTTCGAGATGATCGTCCTCGCTGCTGCGCACGACCGGTGTGGCGCGTCCGTGCGGATCGAGTTGCACCTGCCGTGGCGCTGGCGCCGGCGCGGGAGCCGGTGCGGCAGGCCGGCGGGCATATTCGTGATGCACCGGCGCGGGCGCGGGACGGGCGGGCTGCTGGGCAAGCCGCGGTGCCGCGGGAAGCGCCGGCACTTGCGGGGCGTGCTGCGCCTCGTCCTGGCGGCTCATGCCGAACGAGGCGAGCCGCTCGAGCAGCGTGCGACGGCGGGTCTCGGTCGGGCTTTCGGCCGGCGCCTCGCCACGTTGCGCGCGAATCTGCTGCTGGACCGGCAGCGGCAGGTCCTCGATCTGCGGCATGCGCGGCGCGCGGACCGGCTGCTCCGCCGCCGGCGGGATGAACGGGCCGGATTGGGGCGCATATTCCTGGGCCCGCTGAGCCGGGGCGGGCTCATAATGCGGACGCGGCGGCGCCGGCTGGATGTGCACTTCATTGAGGTGGGTCGCCTGAGCCGGTTCTGAGGCGGCATAGACCGGGGCCGGGGGGCGGGTGGATTCGGCCGCCGGCGCGGTCTGCGCCATGATCGGTGCGGTCGCTGCTTGTTCGGCATGGCGGCTCGCCGCCTGCGCGCGCAGCCGCTGCGCCGCCTCGGCGATACGGCTCTCGGCCATCGCCGCGTCGGCCATTTCGGCGGGTTTGTCGATGCCTGTCGCGACAACGGACACCCGCACCACGCCTTCGAGCGATTCGTCGAACGTGGCGCCGAGAATGATGTTCGCCTCCTCATCAACCTCCTGCCGGATGCGGCTTGCGGCCTCGTCGACCTCGTAGAGGGTGAGATCGTTGCCGCCGGTGATCGAGATCAGAAGGCCGCGCGCGCCCTTCATCGAGACTTCGTCGAGCAGCGGATTGGCGATTGCCGCTTCGGCGGCCTGGATGGCGCGCTTGTCGCCGGAGGCTTCGCCGGTGCCCATCATCGCCTTGCCCATTTCGCGCATGATTGCGCGCACGTCGGCAAAGTCGAGATTGATCAAGCCTTCCTTGACCATGAGGTCGGTAATGCAGGCGACACCCGAATAGAGCACTTGGTCGGCCATCGCGAAGGCGTCGGCAAAGGTCGTGCGCTCGGTCGCGACGCGGAACAGATTCTGGTTCGGGATGACGATCAGCGTATCGACGGCCTTCTGCAGCTCGTTGATGCCGGAATCGGCAACCTTCATGCGGCGCTGGCCTTCGAACTGGAAGGGCTTCGTCACGACGCCGACGGTGAGAATGCCCATGTCGCGCGCCATCCGTGCGACGACGGGTGCTGCGCCGGTGCCGGTGCCGCCGCCCATACCGGCGGTGACGAACACCATATGCGCGCCGACGAGATGATCGCGGATCTCCTCGATCGCCTCTTCGGCCGCGGCGCGGCCGATTTCCGGCTGCGAGCCGGCGCCGAGACCTTCCGTCACCTGCAAGCCCATCTGGATGATGCGCTCGGCCTTCGACGAGGTCAGCGCCTGCGCGTCGGTGTTGGCGACGATGAAATCGACGCCGTAGAGGCCGGACGTGATCATGTTGTTGACCGCGTTGCCGCCGGCGCCGCCGACACCGCAGACCATGATCCGCGGCTTGAGTTCCCGCAGTTCGGGAGCTTTGAGATTGATCGCCATCGCTTGACCTCTTCTTAGAAACTTTCCTTCAGCCATCGCCCGACGCGAGCGATGTATCCGTCTGTTCCTGTCGCCTTCAGGTTTGCCTGCCGGTTCGGTTCGAAATGTTCGTAGGCCGCGAATTGCGGATAGATCGTCAATCCCACGGCGGCGGCGAAGCCGGGACTCTTTGCCGAATCCGGCAGGCCCTGGATGCCGACCGGGCGGCCGAGGCGGACCTGACCTGAGAGAATGCGCCGGCAAGCTTCGGGCAGGCCGGTGAGCTGGCTCGCACCGCCGGTGAGAACGATGCGCCGACCCGCGGCTGCCGGGAAACCGGCGCGGTCGAGACGATCGCGCACCAGCTCCAAAATCTCTTCGGCGCGCGGCTTGATGATGCGAATGAGGTGCGATTTCGGCAGATGGACGGGGTGGCCGCTTTCTTCCCCCGCCTGTTCGACGCTGATCGTCTCGCGATCGTCGGAAGGCGACGAAATCGCGCTGCCGTAGAGCGTCTTCATGCGCTCGGCATCGGCAAGCCGCGCGTTCAGCCCGCGCGCAATATCCATCGTGATGTGGTGGCCGCCGACCGCGAAGGCGTCGAGATGCGCCAGAACGCCGCCGGAGAAAAGCGCGATCGATGTCGTGCCGCCGCCCATGTCGACGACGATCGTGCCCATGTCGGGCTCGTCGTCGACCAGCACCGACAGACCGGATGCGTAGGGACTTGCGACCAGCGCTTCGATGCCGAGATGACAGCGCTCGACCGCAAGCAGGAGATTGCGCGCCGCCGCGGTATCGCAGCTAGCCACAAGCAGATCGGCGCCGAGCCGCTCGCCCATCATGCCGCGGGGATCGCGAATGTGGTTGGCTGCATCAAGCGAATAGGAGGTCGGCAGCGAATGCAACACCGCGCGGCCCTGACGCGAGGTCCGCGCGCACGACGCTTCGAGCACGCGATGAATATCGGCATCGCGCACCGCGCCGCCGATGACATCGATCTCGGCCTTGTAATGCTGACCCGAAAGCCTGCCGCCGGAAGCGGCGACGATGATGCTTTCCACCTGCACGCCGGCCATGCGCTCGGCGGCGTCGACCGCAACGCGGATTGCCGCCTCGGTCTCCTCCATGTCGATGACCTGGCCGCCCTTCATGCCGCGCGAGCGCTGATGGCCGATGCCCAGGATGCGGCAGCGGTGCGTGCGGCCGCGCATCGTCTCGGATGGTTCGACCGGCATCAGCCGCGCGATCAGGCAGGCGATCTTGCTGGTGCCGACGTCGAGCACCGACAGAATGGTGCTCTTGCGGGCGGAGAGGGGTTTGAGGCGTGGCGGGATCATGCGGCGCTCACGTCTGTCCGGGTTTGCCGCGCGTGCGCTTGCTGCCGAGCGCGTCGGCGCGCTGCGCGGCGGCTTCTTCGGAGAGGCGCGCGACGAGGCGGTCCGGCTGGCGCAGATCGAGCGAGATCACATCCTTTTCGAGGATGCGCGCATTGCGCTCGAGCGAGTCCAGCGCGGCGAGCGCGGCGTCCGGATTTTGCTCCGGCAGCATGACCTCGACGCCGCTTGTGGTGCTGAGGCTCCAGCGCCGTTCGCTGACAAAAATACCGGCGCGGATTTTCGACCTGAGGTCGCCGGCCTTGGTGAGCAGAGCAAGGTAGTCGGGAAGGTGCGTGTTGGCGCCTTCGCCGACGACAAACGGCAGATCGGGGAAGCGTCCGTCGCGCATCGTGTCGATGACAGTGCCGTCGGCGGCAACGACCGAAATCTGTCCGTCCTGTTGCCACAGCGCATAGGGTTGGCGCTCGGTGATCTCGATCTGCACTTGATCGGGGTAAAGCTTGCGGACGCTCGCTTCCTTGATGAGCGGTACCGCCCGCAAACGGTCGCGCACCTCGGAGACATTCAGGAAAGCGAGTGAATTCCTGGAGTTGATACCAGAGGCCTCGAGCACTTCCGATTCCGTCAGACCGCTCTGGCCGCTAATGGCGACGGCGGAAATCGGAAAGCCGATGTTTCTCGCGATGATGTCGGCCAGGGTGCCGTATTGCTCGATGAATGCCGCATAGCCGCCGCCGCGGAGCGCGCCATAGCCAATCGAGGTTCCGATCAGCGAGAAGACGAGGAGCGCAGTGCCATGGCGTCTGGCGAAGTCGGCGACTTTCGAAGGACGTGCGCGGCGGGGCGGCAGCGCCGTTTGCGCGGGGCTCCGCGCAGGCAACGCGAACAGAGAAATGCTGGAGGGCGCGGATAATCCGATCCCGGCAAGCAGCGGACGCCCTGGTGCAATCGAGTCGAGGCGCAATGCCTCGCTCAACGATCGCAGGAAGCGTCCTCCACCATCCATCGGACGAGCTCACCGAACGAGTAGCCGGCATAAGCGGCGATCTCGGGCACCAGAGACGTCTCGGTCATGCCGGGTTGGGTGTTGACCTCCAACACGACGAGTTCGCCCGTACCTCCGGGGCGATCGTCGTATCGGAGATCAGTGCGGCTCACGCCGCGGCAGCCGAGGGCTCTATGCGCCTCGAGCGCCCACTGTTGGACCTCTTGGTAAATATTTTGTTTAAGATTTGCCGGAAGGACGTGGATCGATCCGCCTTTTGAGTACTTTGCGTGATAATCGTACCACCCTCCATCGGCGGCACGGATGTCGATGACGTCGAGTGCGCGCTCGCCCATGACCGCACATGTGAGCTCACGTCCGGCGACGAACTTTTCGACAAGAACCGTATCGCCGTGCGGCCAGTCCTCGCGCATCAGCTCCTGCGGCGGATGCGAGCGCTCCTCCTTGACGATGATCACTCCAACCGACGAGCCTTCGTTCACGGGCTTCACCACGTAAGGCGGCGGAAGCACGTGGCGCTTGGCCACCTCGAAGCGGCTGCAAGTCACGCCTTGCGCGACCGGAATGCCGGCGGCGCGCATGACGTCCTTGGCGCGGTCTTTCTGCATCGCCAGCGCCGAGGCGAGCACGCCGGAATGCGTGTAGGGGATGCGCAGCATTTCGAGGATGCCTTGGACGATGCCGTCCTCGCCGAAGCGCCCGTGTAGCGCGTTGAAGGCGACCTGCGGCTTTACCCGTGCCAGCACCTCCGCGATGTCGCGATCGACGTCGATCGGCGTCACCATGAAGCCCTGGCCTTCCAGCGCCCTGGCGCAGGCGGCACCCGAGACCAGCGAGACCTCGCGTTCGACGGAAAGGCCGCCCATGAGGACGGCGACGTGCAGGGTCATAGGGAACTCAGGCTAAAGCCGAATCATGGAAAAACCATTTAGCCGCCGAGCTAGAGGTCGGCATAGGCCTCCTCGTCGGCCTTGCTCACCCATTCCGAGAAAGTTGCGAATGGATCGTTCGCGTCCTGCGGTGTTTCCACAAAAAACGAACGCTCCTTGCTTCGACAATGAAGTGCACGTAATCGTCGGGCCCGGGATTCAATCTTTTGCCGACGGTTCGCGGCACGACGATCCGGCCATCAGATGAAACTTTGGAGCGCAGGTGCATCGGTGCCTCGTGGCCATCGCTGCGGAGATCAGCCAACATATGTGAAAGAGATGAATTTAGAAACTGCTACGGGCTGGTAGCCATTCTATGCCGGCATTCCACGTTGGATTTTCTTATGAAAGACGAAAACGCGCTCCGCTACGGCGCGCTGACTGGTACCGCGCTGCATATCTGCGTCGACATGCAGCGGCTCTTTGCCGAGGACACCGACTGGCACACGCCGTGGATGGGGCGCGTGCTGCCGAACGTCGTGCAGATCGTCGGGACGCATCCGGCGCGGACGATCTTCACGCGCTTCATTCCGGCGAATGAGCCGGGGCAGGGCAGGGGCACGTGGCGGCGCTATTACGAGAAATGGCAGAGCATGACCGTGAGCCGGCTCGGCGACGAAATGGTCGAACTAGTGGCCGAACTCGCACGTTTCGTCCCGCCCGCAAAAATAATCGACAAAAAGGTTTATTCGCCCTGGCTCGAAGGCAAGCTCGATGACATGCTGCGCGGCACCCCGATTGACACGCTCGTCGTCAGCGGCGGCGAAACCGATGTTTGCGTGCTCGCAACCGTGCTCGGCGGCGTCGATCGCGGCTATCGCGTCGTTGTCGCGACCGACGCTTTATGCAGCTCGTCCGACGAGACGCATGACGCGATGATGACGCTTTATCATAGGCGCTACGGCCAGCAGGTCGAGACGGTAACGACCGATACGATTTTGCAGAACTGGCGGAGCGAATAGTCCGAGGCGCTTTACGAATTCGGATGCCGGATGCCGTTTTCGAACATCGCAAGCTCGCTGTCCGGTATGTCGGAGACCGCCACGTAGGTCAGGTCGCCCTGCGTCCAGCTGCGCATGTGAAATCCCGCGACGCTGCTAACCGCCGGCAATTTGATCCGTTTTGCGAACGTCATCAGGCTGACGAGATGCTTGGCATGGCCGTAGACGATCGTCGCGACGGGTTCGCCATCGATGACGTCGACACGGCCGCCGATCAGGGGAAAGCCGCTTTGCGAGAGATCGATGACATCGGGCGATTGCGGCACCTTGCGTGCGAGCCACGGTTTCACCGTGTGGCGATCGGACGAGGCGACATCGATCGGCTGTTCGGCAAGCAGGCTGCGCATATGCGCTGAGACGATCGCCTCGGCGAGAGCCGGGCTTCTCGGCACGAAGACGACCCAGGTGAGGGCCGCCGCAACAAGGAGACCCACAAGGAACGAGGCGGCGAGCGCAGCCCAGCGCGTGACGAACGGCGCCACACGCCCAAGAGCGCGATTAATGCGCGGCTGTATCAGATCGGAGGGGCGATCCTGAGCCGCCGCTTCGCGCAACGCGCGTCGCAGATTGAGAATGGAGTCGTAACGCTGGCGCAGCTCAGGTTGCTCCGCCATCAATTTCTCCACGGCGATCGCGCGCACCGGATCTAGCTCGTTGTCGGCATAGGCATCGACTTCATAGATCTGCTCGGGATTTTTCATCTGATCTCTCCGAGCGTCTTGAACAGCATCGAGCGGGCGCGCGACAGCCGCGACATCACGGTGCCGAGCGGAATGCCCGCGATATCCGCGATCTCGCGATAATCCAGTTCCTCGATCTCACGCAACACGATCACCTCGCGAAAGGGCGCCGGCAGCGCGTCGACGGCGCGGCGAACTTCGTCGACCGTCGCCTTGCGCAACAGAACGGCTTCCGGCGTGTCGAGATCGACATTTTCATCCACATCGATGATCGATCCATCCGCCTCGCTTCGTCCCGGGGGCATTCGGTCGGCGCGATTGCGGGTGAGCCAAGTGTTCGCCGTGTTGCGCACGATCGTCAGCACCCAGCCGCGCGGATTGCTGCCGCTGCAATCGCGAATCGAGCGGAACGCCCGAAGCGAGGCTTCCTGCACCACGTCCTCGGCATCGACAGCACTCCCCGTCATCCAGCGCGCAAGCCGGTAGGCCTGCTGCAGATGTGGAAGAAAAACCTTCGCAAACAGCGCCCGATCGCTCTCCAAGCGAACGCCTCAGCCATGAACTTACGTCAATCCGTGACGATGACGCTCCCCACCATATGCGGATGCAGCGTGCAGAAATAGTCGACTTTGCCGGCTTTGGCGAAGACGTAGGAAAACTCGTCACCCGTATCGAGCGGCTTCGAGCGGAACGCGCCGCCCTTGGCGAGGATCGTATGCGGGATATCGTCGTCGTTCTTCCAGGTCACTTTCGTGCCGGTCTTCACCTTCAGTTCGGCCGGCGTGAAGACGAAATTATCGATCATGATATGCGCCGCTTCTTCCTCCGCCCGCGCCGTCCCAAGCAGCGGCAGCGCGAAGACGAGCGCGGAAAAGGAGCGGCGCGAGAGCGTCATATTCATGGGAATTCGCCTCAGACCCTATGCAAGTGTGGAATCGACGATTGCCAGCGGCCGCTGGCCGGAAGCGATCGTCACCGTGCTCAGCCCGAGCATGGTGCGCAGTTGGTCGGCCGGCACGACCTTCGGACCGGGCGAAGGCGCCGTGCCGGGCTCGGGCTGCGGGAAGGCCGTCGAGCGCGCGGTGTGGAAGGTCATATTGCCTTCGACCTTCTGCACGATCTGATGAATGTGGCCGTTGAGCACGGTGACCGAGCCGAAGCGCTTCAACAGCGCGAGCGCGCGGGCGCCATCGTCGGTGCCCCAGCCCCATTTCTCGTACACGAGCCAGAGCGGCACATGCGCGAAGACGACGATTGGCGTCGACGCCGATTTGCCGCGCACGTCGTCTTCGAGCCACTTCAACTGCTCCTCGCCGAGATTGCCGAGACCGCCGGCTTTCAGATCGAGCACGTTGACGAGGCCGATGAAATGCACGCCGGCCTGATCGAACGAATACCAGCCGGCGCCCTTGGCATTTTTGCCGTAGCGGTCGAGATAGGCCTTGCCGCCATCCTCATCGATGACGTCGTGCTCGCCCGGCACGTAATGCACGTCGAGTTTCGCCTTGCCGATCACCTGGTCGGCATTGTCGAATTCGGCGGCGCGCGAGAGATGCGTGATATCACCGGTATGGATCATGAACGCGGGGCGCTGCGGCATCGCGCCGACCTTGTCGATCGCCTCCTGCAACGTGGCGAGCGCGTTCGGATTGGCGGCTTTGTCGAAGCCGACATGGCTGTCGCTGATTTGCAGGAAGGTGAGGCCGGCGGCGCTTTGCTCGGCGGCTTGCGCATCGCCGAGCAGATTCAGCGATTTTGGCACGCCGCCCGAGACGGTCCAGAGCACGCCCGTGCCCGCCCAGATCATGCATTCGAGTGCGTGGCGCCGGTTGATGCCGTCGTCGTGGTCAGCCATGTGGGTCTCCTCCAATCCGCGGGTGCGTATGGATGAGACCAGGGCCGGCGCGGATTTATTCCCGGTGCGGTGATATTCCTCATTCGGCCAAGGAAAGGCACATGAAAACAAGGACGATCGGGTTCGTCGGCGTCGGCGTCATGGGCGAGCCCATCTGCCGCAATCTTGCGCGGAAGAGCGGGCGGATGGTGATCGCTTTCGATCGCGATGCCGCGCCGTTGCGGCGGCTGAAGCAGGCGGGAGTAGAGGCCGCGGGTAATATCGCGGCGCTGGCGCGCGCCTGCGACGTGATCTTCATGGCCCTGCCGAGCGGCAAGCATGTCGAGACAGTATGCGCGGGCGAGGACGGGTTGCTGGCGCATACTCGCGCGCGGCAGATCGTTGTCGACCTCGGCACGTCGCCGGTCGATCTCACGCGCTCGCTTGCGGCGAAATTCGCCGACCGAGGCGCCCGCTACGCCGATGCGCCGATCGCCCGCACGCGCGAGGCGGCGGAAGCGGGCACGCTCAGCATCATGGTCGGCGCCGATGCCGAGACTTTTGCCGCGATCGAGCCGCTGCTTGCCTGCTGCGCGACCGACATCACGCATTGCGGTCCTGTCGGCTCCGGGCAGATCGTGAAAATCTTGAACAACATGGTTTTGGCGGAAACCGTAATTGCTTTGTCCGAAGCGCTGGTCGTTGCGCGCCGCGCCGGTCTTGACGGCAAGCTTCTGTTCGAGACGCTGATGAAAGGCTCGGCCGATTCGTTTGCGTTGCGCAATCATGGCATGAAAGCGGTTCTGCCCAACATATTTCCCGAGCGCGCTTTCTCGACCGATTATATGCGCAAGGATTTAGGCTACGCGCTCGATCTTGCCGAAAATGTCGGGGCGAAAATCCACGGCGCGGAGCTTGCCGCCCGATTGCTGGAGGAAGCGTCGGAAGCGGGCTTTGGCGATTTCTATTGGCCGGTCGTCAGCCGCGTCATCGGTGCGTAGGCTGGAAATTGATTGCGGCGATATGATCTCCGCGTAATCATCGGCGCGCTGAGTCTCTCATGTACGCAACGCACCTCGCCGACACGGCGCACACCTTCCCCGACCTGCGTACGCTGCTCGCACGTGCCAGTCCCGATCGTGCCGGTGACCGCCTGGCCGGCCTCGCCGCGGAAAATCAACAGGCGCGCGTCGCGGCGCGGATCGCGCTTGCCGACGTCCCCCTCACGGGCTTTCTTGCCGAGCCGCTGATCGATCCCGACACGGACGAAGTCTCGCGCCTGATCCTCGATCAGCACGACGCAAGCGCCTTCGCGCGCGTCACTTCGCTGAGCGTCGGCGAATTCCGCGATTTCCTGCTCTCCGACGAAGCCGACCCGCAAACCCTCGCCGCGCTCGCGCCGGGCGTGACGCCAGAAATGGCGGCGGCGGTGTCGAAACTCATGCGCAACCAGGATCTGATCGCCGCCGCCCGCAAGGTCGAGGTCGTCACCCGCTTCCGCAACACGATCGGCCTCAAGGGCGGGCTCTCCGTGCGCTTGCAACCGAACCATCCGACCGACGATCTCGCGGGGATCGGCGCGTCTATTTTGGACGGCCTCATGTATGGATGCGGCGACGCCGTGATCGGCATCAATCCGGCGACCGACAGCGCGAGCCAGGCGGCTCTCCTCATCGAACGCGTCGACGATCTCATCCGCCGCTTCGACATCCCGACGCAATCCTGCGTGCTCGCGCATGTGACGACCATGCTCGAGGTGATGGCGCAGGGCGCCCCCGTCGATCTCGTCTTTCAGTCGATAGCCGGCAGCGAGGCCGCGAACAAATCCTTCGGGGTGTCGCTTTCGTTGCTCGACGAGGCGCACGATGCGGCGCGTGCGTTAAAACGCGGCACGGTCGGCGACAATTGCATGTATTTCGAGACGGGGCAGGGCAGCGCGCTCTCGGCGGATGCGCATCACGGCGTGGATCAGCAGACGATGGAGGCGCGCGCTTACGCGGTCGCACGCCGCTACAAGCCGCTGCTCGTCAACAGCGTCGTCGGCTTCATCGGTCCCGAATATCTTTATAATGGCCGCGAGATCATCCGCGCCGGACTCGAAGATCATTTTTGCGGCAAGCTCTTGGGGCTGCCGATGGGTGTCGACGTCTGCTACACCAATCACGCCGACGCCGACCAGGACGACATGGACAATCTGTTGACGCTGCTCGCCGTCGCCGGCTGCACTTATGTGATGGGCGTGCCCGGCGCCGACGACATCATGCTCTCCTATCAGTCGACGTCATTTCACGATGCGCTTTATGTGCGCGCCGCGCTTGGACTGCGGCCGGCGCCGGAATTCGAGGATTGGCTCATTCGTATGGGCCTCATGGACGAGATGCGCCGCATTCGGCCGCGCGGCGAGGGTGCGGCGAAACTGATCGCCGCGATGCGATGACGCGCGACTCCGATGATGCATGGTCCTTCCTGCGCCGTGCGACGGCGGCGCGCATCGCGCTCGGCCGCATCGGCGATTCGCTGCCGACGCGGCGCGTGCTCGAATTCGCGCTGGCGCATGCGGAAGCGCAGGACGCCGTGCATGAGACGCTCGACGCCGAGCGGCTTTCGCGCGAGCTTGCCCAATTTGCGCCTGTTATCGTGATGAGCCGCGCCGCGGACCGGCAGGATTATCTGCAGCGGCCCGATCTCGGGCGCGTGCTCGCGGCAGAGTCGCGGCGCGTGCTGACGCGGGACTCGTTTGACGTATGTATCGTTACCGCCGACGGCCTTTCCGCCCGCGCCACCGCGACTCACGCGCCGTTGCTCGTGCGCGCCTTGCGGTCGTATCTTCACGATCTGCGCCTCGCACCGCTTGTCATTGCCACGCAAGCGCGTGTCGCCCTCGGCGACGAGATTGCCGATGCGCTTAGCGCCACGCTCGTCATTATGTTGATCGGCGAGCGGCCGGGGCTCACTTCGGCGGACTCGCTCGGTGCATATCTTACTTACGCGCCGCGTCCAGGCGAGACGCGCGATTCCGAGCGCAATTGCGTATCGAATATCCGGCCCGACGGTCTGCCGATCGAAGCCGCCGCGCGGCTCATCGGCTCGCTAATGCGCCTGGCGCTCGCGCGCAAGCTCACGGGAATCGCGTTGAAGCAGGACGAGGCGCTCAATTTGCCCGTCGCGACTTTTCGATGAAGGCCGAAATATTGCTTGACAGCATCGAAAATGTTTCGATATTCGTTGAAATATGGAAACTGCCGACGCCGTCGCGGCCCTCGCCGCCCTCGCCCAGGACAATCGGCTCGACGCGTTTCGCCTTCTCGTCCAGGCGGGACCTGAGGGAATGCCGGCGGGCAAGGTTGCCGCGGCGCTCAAACTGTCTCCGAACACGCTGACCTTCCACTTCGACCGGCTGCGCATGGCAGCCCTCGTGAGCGTTCGGCGCGACGGCCGTTCGATGATTTACGCGGCGCAGTTCGAGACGATCAATGCGCTCATCGACTATCTCACCGAAAATTGCTGTCAGGGCGCCGCATCGTGTCCGCCCGCGGCGGCCTGCAAACCCGCGCGCCGCAAACGCGCCAAAGCTCCGGCCTGAGGGAGACCAATATGAAACGCCTGCACGTTCACGTGTCCGTCGAAGACCTGCAACATTCGATCGGCTTTTATTCGGCGCTGTTCGCGTCAGAGCCTACCGTGACAAAGCTCGATTACGCCAAGTGGATGCTCGATGATCCGCGCGTCAATTTCGCGATCTCAACGCGCAGTCGGCAACCTGGCCTCGATCACCTCGGCATTCAGGTCGAGGACAAGCAGGAGCTCGGCGAAATCTACGGCCGCCTGCGTGCGGCCGGGGGCGCGATTGTCGAGCAAGGCGAGACGCGCTGCTGCTACGCGCAATCGGAAAAGTCCTGGATCGAAGATCCTGCCGGCATCGCCTGGGAGGCGTTCCTGACAAAAGGGGAGGTCACCGATTACGGCGACGGAACCGGCGAACGCGAGGCGCGCGTCGCGCACGCGAAAGCGCCGGAACTAAGCGAGCCGGTAGCCGCAGAATCTTGCGGCTGCGCGCCCAAAGCCGCCGCCTGCTGCTAACGCATGCCGGCCTACGATCTGCGCCGCCGCCTCGCGGCGGAAGCGCTCGGCACGGCGCTCTTGGTGGCAGCGGTTGTCGGCTCCGGCATCATGGCGGAATCGCTGACGAAGGACACCGCGCTTGCGCTTCTCTGCAATACGCTCGCGACAGGCGCGATCCTCGTCGTCCTGATCACGATCTTCGCGCCGATCTCCGGCGCACATTTCAATCCGGCGGTGTCGCTCGTCTTTGCGCTGAAGCGCGATCTTCCGGCCGGCGAGACGGGCGCCTACATTGCGGCGCAAATCATCGGCGGCGTGCTTGGCACGATCGCCGCGCATCTCATGTTTGCGCTGCCGCTCATCGAGGCGTCGCAAAAAGCGCGGACAGGCGGACCGCAATGGTTCGCCGAAGCAGTCGCTGCTTTTGGCCTCGTGACGGTGATCCTCGCCGGCATCCGCTTCGCGCATGCCGCGGTGCCATGGCTCGTTGGACTCTATATCACCGCCGCCTACTGGTTCACCGCTTCGACGTCCTTCGCCAATCCCGCAGTGGCGATCGCGCGCGCGCTCACCAACACATTTTCCGGCATCCGCCCGCTCGACCTTCCTGGATTCATGATCGCCGAATTTGCCGGCGCGCTCGCCGCGCTGGCACTGACGAATTGGCTGCTGCGCGCCACGAGCGATGCAGCCCCGCTTAATCCCGAGGCGCAACTATGATCACGATCTATCACAATCCGAATTGCGGCACGTCGCGCAACACGCTGACGATGATCCGCCAGAGCGGCGAGGAGCCCGAGATCATCGAGTATCTCAAAAATCCGCCGAGCCGCGCGCGGCTGATCGAGCTCATCAAGGCGATGAACATTCCCGTTCGCGCATTGCTGCGCGAGAAGGGGACGCCCTATGTCGAGCTCGGCCTCGCCGATCCGAAATGGTCGGACGATGAGCTGATCGACTTCATGCTCAAATATCCGATCCTGATCAACCGGCCGATCGTGGTGACGGCGAAAGGCGTGCGGCTCTGCCGGCCGTCCGAAACCGTGCTCGAGATTCTGCCCAATCGCGACATCGGGCGGTTCACGAAAGAAGATGGCGAGGTGGTTGGCGGTAAAGGCCGGCGGGAGAGCGCGTGATGCAGCGTTACGCGCCGCGCCCGCGCCCCGTCTCCGGCGAGCAGGCCCGGGTGAAGGGCAGTCATTGCGAGGAGCGGAGCGACGAAGCAATCCAGGGGTCAGTGCTGCAATCATCGAGCATTTGCTCCTGGATTGTTTCGCTTCGCTCGCAATGACAGCCCTTCGTGCTGCCCTTCGATGTCCTTGGCATGAGGTGCTGACTTTAGTGCTTGTCGTGTCGGGGAGCGGCGCCTGCGGCCCGTGCAGTCGCGGGGGCTCTCGCAACTGCCGCTCTCTCTCGTGAAGAGAGCGCGGCGGCAGGTGGCCCGCCCGTCGGGCACTATGACCCGTCCGGGGTGTTTGCCCCTGGGGATGGATCGGCCCGGGTTGCACATCGAAAGATGTGGGCCTGCGCAAAAACAGCTCCATGGAAGCTCGGGACGCGATAAGTCAGAAATCGCCGACACGTGGACGCCGGGAAACCGGCTTTTTTGATGAAGCTTCAGGCATCGGTGACCCGGCGTCCCGTGTCCTCTTGGTTTCTCTTTTTCTCGTACGCACTGGCGTGCGGCGGCGATGACGCACGCCCGAATGGGTGAGCGAGTCGTTCAAGGCAGCGAGTCGCTGCCATCTGCCATCGACTGGCTGGTTGCCGCCCCTTGGCATGCGATGCTACGGGAGGCCTCGACGAGGACCGAGATGGCGCTCAACGCTCTGAGGAAATTCCGCGATGCGATCACCGGCCGCGGCGTGAAAGCCTCGCAGGCTATGCCCCGATATATCGAGCAGCGCGCCGCGTGACGCCTTCGTCGCCGCCGCGGCGGCTCTCGGAGGCGAGGCGCGCGTCCTCGAAATCGGCACGAAACAGTCGATCGAGGGCCGGCCCACCCATTCGATGCACCTCTTCCCGCATGTGCCGCGCAGCAATTACGTGATGGCGGACGTGGATACCGGTGCCGACGTCGACGCCGTCGCCGATCTGCATGCGCTGCCGCAGGATTGGGCCGGCCGTTTCGACGCGCTCGTCGCCGTCGCGGTGTTCGAGCATCTCGAGCGGCCGTGGATCGCGGCGAAGGAAGTTGCGCGCGTGCAAAAGCCCGGCGGCTTCGCGTACGTCAGCACCCACCAGACCTTCCCGCTGCACGGCTACCCCTCCGACTTCTTCCGCTTCAGCAAGGAAGCGCTGGCGCTGATCTTCAAAGACGCCGGTTTGCATGTCGCGGAGGTCGGCTACGAGCATCGAGCCAAAATCACCGCGCCGAATGAATTCATTCCGCTGAGCTACCAGACGAGTGGAATGCGAGCTTCCCGTCCTACATGGTTGTGAACCTGTTCGCGGCGAAGCGCGGCTAGCTTGGCAGCAATCGCGGCTTGCTTGCCACGACTTGGATTAAAGCGGAGATTTGCGCGTCTTTGCGCAAGAGGAGAGGAAAAATGACCACACGGGCGCAGCGAACCTGGTTGGCAACCGGCTTCGTGTTTGCGGCGATGGCTGCGACGTTCACCGCGGCCGAAGCGCAGAAGAAATATGGCCCGGGGGCGAGCGACACCGAGATCAAGCTCGGTCAAACGATGCCTTATAGCGGGCCTGCTTCCGCCTACGGCACGATCGGCAAAGCGGAAGCCGCCTATTTCCAGATGATCAATGATCATGGTGGCATCAATGGCCGCAAGATCAACCTGATCAGCTACGACGACGCCTATAGCCCGCCGAAGACCGTCGAGCAGGTTCGCAAACTCGTCGAGAGTGACGAGGTCTTGGCGACATTCCAGACGCTCGGCACCGCCTCGAACACGGCGATCATGAAATATATGAATACCAAAAAGGTGCCGATGCTGTTCGTCGCGACCGGCGCGGCGAAGTTCACCGACCCGAAGAACTTTCCGTGGACGATCGGCTATAACCCGAGCTACCTCACGGAAGCGCATGTCTATGCGCAATATATTTTGAAGGAAAAGCCGGACGCGAAGATCGCGATCCTGACGCAGAACGACGATTTCGGTCGCGATTATGTGAAAGGTTTGAAGGAGGGGCTCGCCAACAAGGCGAACCTGATTGTTGCCGAGGCGACCTATGAAGTGACCGATCCGACGGTCGATTCACAGATGTTGAAGCTCAAAGCGTCGGGCGCCGACGTGCTGTTCAATGGCGGCACGCCCAAATTCGCAGCGCAGATCATCAAGAAAGCCGCCGAGCTCGGCTGGAAGCCGATGCACGTCCTCAACATCAACTCCATTTCCGTAAGCGAAGTGCTGACGCCGGCGAAACTCGAGAATTCGAAGGACCTGATCACGATCAACTACGGCAAGGATCCGACCGACCCGGCGTGGAAGGACGATCCGGGTATGAAGAAATATTTCGAGTTCATGGAGAAATATTATCCGACCGGCGTGAAAGACAGCGTCTTCAACACGTATGGATATGGCACGGCGGAATTGATGGTGCACGTGCTGCGCCAGTGCGGTGACGACCTCACGCGCGAGAACCTGATGAAGCAGGCGACGAACATCAAGAATTTTTCTGGCTCGCTCGGCCTGCCTGGCATCACAATCAATACGACGTCGGACGACTATCGGGTGATCAAGCAGTTCCAGATGCAGCGTTTCGACGGAACGCGTTGGGTTCTGTTCGGGCCGATCCTCAGCGACGAATTGAGGAGCTGACGCTTCTGCGGGATGCGGGTTGCCGCGCTTTATCGATATCCCGTGAAAAGCCTCTCGCCAGAGGCCTTGCAAACCGTGAACCTCGAGCCGGGGGAATTTTTCCCCGGCGACCGGCTTTATGCAATCGAGAACGGCCCCTCCGGATTCGATCCGGCGGCGCCGGTGCATCAGCCGAAGATCAAGTTTTTGATGCTGGCACGTAATGCACGGTTGGCAGCACTGACCACGCGTTACGATGCGGCGACGACAGTGCTGAGCATAGAGCAGGGCGGCATTGAAGTCGTGGCGGGCGCGCTTGCGACAAATGAGGGGCGCGCCGCGATCGAACGCTTCTTCGATGCATTTTGCGCAGATGAAATGCGGGGGCCGGCGCTAGTGCTGGCTGCTCCGAGGGGGTTCCGTTTCACCGACTCGCGCGCGGGTTTTGTGTCGCTGATTAATGTGGCGAGCGTGCGAGCGATCGCGGAGAAGGCAGGGCGCAGCCTCGATCCCTTGCGCTTTCGCGCGAACGTTTACGTCAACGGCCTTTCGCCCTGGGAGGAATTCGCGCTCACCGGCCGTACGCTGCGCGCGGGTTCGTTGGCCCTTGAGATTACAAAGCCGATCGACCGCTGCGCCGCAATCGATGTCGTGCCCAGAGGCGGGCTGCGCGACATGGATTTAGTCGCGCTGATGGAACGCGCCTACGCTCATCACGATTGCGGCGTATACGCCCGCATCATCGCGGGCGGCGAACTCAGCGTCGGCGATGAATTGCGCGAAGCGTGAAGCTCAATCGCTCGCCGGCACCTCGTCGGCATCGGGCACATCATTCTGCGAGCGATCGCCCTCCGGTCGACCGCGTCCCCTGCGCCGACGGGAGCGCAAGTGGAAGCCACCGCTCTCCCCGCCAGCGTCGCGCGGGCTCTCGCCTCGCGGCTCACCCTCGGCTTCGGTCAGCGGCGGGCGGGGGCCAGGCGCGGTGATGAAGGCCGGCAATTCGGCCGGCTCGCGATCGCCCGGGGAGCGGCCCTCGGCCCCTCCCTCGCCGCCGCGCTCCGGCCGGTCGCCGCGGAAGCGGCGCTGGTCGCCGCGATTCTGATACGGCTGCTGGCCCTGATAATTGCCGCGGTCGCCACTGCGATCCCCGCGATCCTGATAAGGCCGATCCTGATAGGGCCGGTCCTGCTGCCGGTCCTGCCGGTCATGCGGCTGGCGATCGCGCCAGCGCTCGTTGCGGTCGCCGCCATTATAGCCTTGGCGGTCGCCGAAATTCTGCCGGTCCTGCCGGTCGTTGTAGCGCGGCCGCTCGCCATAAGGCTGCGGCTGGCCGCCGCTGAAATTCGGCTGCGGCTGAAAATTCTGGGCGTTGTAGACAGGCTGCGGCGGCAGCCGCTCGGCGACTGACGCGAAGCGGTCGGAGAGGCCGAGGCCGGGATCGTCGTCCTCCTCATTCTCCTCCTCAACCTGCTCGCCGGGCGGGCGCATATGGCCCATCTGCGCCTGCTGCTGCGCCTGGTGCGCCGCCGCGATGATGCGGAAATAATGCTCGGCGTGCTGCAGGTAGCTCTCCGCCATGACCGGGTCGCCGGAGGATTGCGCGTCGCGGGCGAGCTGCAGGTATTTTTCGGCGACGTGCTGGGCGGTGCCGCGGATTTTGACGTCGGGCCCGTTCGATTCGTAGCTCCGCGTCAGCGGATTTGGCCCCTTGCGGCCGGGATTGCGGCCGCGCATGCGCTTATTCTGACCAGGTCTCATCGATGATCCTTAACTGACATCATCTCTCGCGTGTGCACCGGCCGCGTCTGTGCGGACCGGCTCCCGGGCCGATGGGCTGAGCATGTCTCAAGCTCAAGCGAACCAATGTTCTCCGGCCGGAATCTACGAGGCCGCGCGACCGCGACGGCCACCCGCGTCCCAGGACTCCTCCGTGAAAGTCCAGGGACCTCTAAGCCTCACCAATGCGCCCGAAGCGCTGATCGACGAGGCGGGAGTTCAAGCGCCCTGATCTTTTCGCGAAAATCATTGAGATCGGGAGCTTCCATCGCCGCGCCGCATCCTGGATCGCCAGTGCGCGCTGGGGCGAGTGGTATTTATTTAGACATAGCGGATCGAGCGGCCCGCGCCAAGATGAAATGGGGAATAATTTCGCCCGTGATTGATTTACCACAGAATTTCCGGGGCTCACCGGCGTAAGAGCAGAGCGCGCGGCTGCTTCTCAAGGTCCTGCTTGACCGCAACGCTCCAGCCTGTGCTGCGGAAGCAGGCGGCCGCCGATTCGGCCTGGTCGTGGCCGATTTCAATGATGGCGCGCCCGTCCGGCCGGCAGAGACGGGCGAGGCCGGTCGCGATGGCGCGATAGGCGGCGAGGCCGTCGGGGCCGCCGTCGAGCGCGCCGGGCGGATCGTATTCGCGCACCTCCGGCGCGAGCGTGGCGATCGTGGTGGAGGCGATGTAGGGTGGATTCGCAACGACGAGATCGAAGCCCCGTCCAATCGCATCTTCTCCAAGCGCCTCGCCCCAATCGCCGCAGCCGATCGCGCCGCGCCCGGCGAGGCCGCAGCCGGCGAGGTTGTCGCGCGCGACCCGGCAGGCCGCCTCGCTGCGGTCGATGCCGATGCCGAAGGCGCGCGGAAATTCGCTCAAGCAGGCGCAGAGGAGTGCCCCCGATCCGGTGCCGAGATCGAGAATGCGCAGCGGATCATTGCGGCGGTCGCGCAGCGCTTCGACCGCCGCGGCAACCAGTGTCTCGGTGTCGCCGCGCGGATCGAGCACATCCGCGCTGATGCGCAGCGTCAGGCCCCAGAATTCGCGCCGCCCAAGAATGCGCGACACCGGTTCGCGCTTGAGCCGCCGCTCGATAAAGCCTTGCAGCCGCGCCGCCGCGTCGTCGCCGAGCCGCGCATCCGGATCGCGTAAGAGCGCGGCGTGATCGATGCCAGCCGCCTCCAAGAGCAGCACGCGCGCATCGCGTTTCGGCGTCTCGATGCCGGCCTCTGCCAGCAAAGCCGCCGCGCGCCGGTGGGCTTCGGCGTAGGTGAGGGCGGGGGAAATCACGGAATCACTACGTGGGTTTGGGGTACAGACCTGGTTTATCCGCTCGGTAGAGGGGACTCGCATTGCTATTTTCTCGGAGCCACCGCTCGTAACCCTCGATCTCCGGGCCGCCCAAGTTGATCGCGAGTTCCAAGCCGAATATTGCCAAAACAAAAAACCATTCCCCGCACGGGGTCACAAGGAAATCCGATTCATGAATCACCTGCTCCGGCTCTCCGCCCGGCAATACAGTTTTAGCATCGGCAGCATAGATATGCCGCGTATGCACTGGCCATCGTGAGATGCGGCCATGCCGCGCATGATCTCGCAGATCGTCGAGCTGATGCTCGTCGCATAGATAGTCCTGACCTCCCTCGTGGCCGACCACTCGTGCGGCCATTGCTTCCAGCGCAACTTTCGCCATGAAGCGCGAAAGCATTCTTTCGTCAGGTGCGAGACCTCCGAAGGGTAAAAGTAAATGGCCGCTTTTCAACTGAGTCAGTCGCGCGAATGACTCGGTCGGTACTGCAACCGACGTAAAGTCGTGTCGAGGAAACCGGGTTACGATTGCTGGTGTCGGGCGTGATCAGGCCCGTCAATGAGGGAACTCGGCGTCTTTTGCTCTCGAGGCCCTGGTGAAACCGCAAAACGCGGACGGCATCCGACTCCAGAAATGGCTTCTCAACTTCGCGAGCGAAGTAATTGTTGCACTTGTCGCAAACTACCCCTTTGGGGAGTACGAGCGAGGTGTTGCCGGAGCGACTGGGGAATGATATGTTCACGGCTCTTCGAAGAGGCCGAGTCTCCTCGACAGAAGATACATCGCATCAGTTCTACTTCCCGCTACGGGTTGCTGCAAAGACCTCTGGAATCAGCGCAGTTTGCTCTGATAAGGAGGTGCAGGAATCCAAATCGCCCCGCTCAGGTCACGCGCGCGAGCAATGTTATCAATTAGCGGCAATTTGCCGACGCCGGAAAGCCGGTGAGTCCAACGACCTGCCATGTCATGTCGCAAATCCGAGGTTCATGCGCGGTAGTAGCGCGTTGAGATGAGCCCGGCTCAGCTTAAAAATGGACTGGGGTGGATGACCCGGAATGATCCCGATGTCACGCAGCTCATCCAGTATTATCGGAGGCTCAATGTAAGCCGCGAGCAGATAATTGATCACCTTCACTGGTCGGCTCGCAGTCGCTCCCCAGTCGCTGAGCTGGGTCTCGCTATAAACGGATCGCCCGCCGGTCAGCAGCATCAAGTCCTTTGTAGATGACGCCATCGAGCTTTCCTCGAAAATACCGACCGCCGTCAGGGCCTGCGAGGGAGGACTTTGCGACTTTCCTTTGTAGAACACCAAAAGCGAACCGGGCGGCCCAAGCCCGGACTGCGCACGGCAGAGATACACCTTCCGGATGGTATTGCCTGGCTGCTTGGGTCCGCCGCCGACGCCCAGGGCTTCGAACAGATCGGCCTGTGAGCGCGCAGCTCAGGCGGCTCGCGAACCCGGCGGGATCGGACGGGCTCTCGCCGTCGCCGACGCACGCCGTCGTAGGGCAGCCGAAACGGCATCCCGGCGGCCCCTCAAGTGGGACGCGCCTAAACCAGCGAGACGATCGCGCTTTCGTACTCGCCGGAGCCCATTTTTCCAGTCTCGAAAATCCCGTGCGAGCCGATCCACTCGAACGCTTCCTCGAACGCTGCCTTCGTATAGCTTTCGAAAACGATACGCTCGCCAGGACCCCAGCGCCGCGTGTCCATTCTTTCGTGGAATCGCTCGGGAAACTCGCGCGTGTAATAGTGCGTGTAGAGCTCCGGGCGAAGGTCGATGTCGCGTTGCGCCTGCTTCAGCGCACGAAAATACTTGCGCACGTCCTCCGGTTCCGGATTGCCGTTCAGCATCGCAGCGATCATGAACGTGTTGTCGATGATCTTGCGGAACCCAAGCTGCTCGGCGAAATAATAAGGGCCGCTGAAAAGCGTCGCCGCCGGGACCTTCCTGTCGAGCAGAAGCTCCATGCGCGCAAACAGCATTCCCTCCTTGAAGGATAAGTTTATGCGATCAAGCGGCATGTACTGTTCGAGCGCCTGAATCGTCGAATAATGGCTGCCCGATTGATAGCCGACGGAGATCGGCACATCCGCGAGATCGGCCGGCGACTGCACCGGTGAGTCAGGCGGGACAAAGATGCCGGACGGCGCCACGGAATAAACGTCGGCATAGAGCTTCGCGTGTCCGCGCGATGCCGCGACATTGACGGTCCAGTGGCAGGCGCAACTCACGTCCGCTTCGCGGCCTTTCTCGATGCTCTGAAAGGCGCCGGCATTGGCCTTGGCGTGATGCTGGCCGCCGGTCGACCTGATCAGCTCGCGGAATTCGTAGTCGAGACCCTCGCCGGCGAAGTAGCCTTTCTCGTGGGCGACCCATTCCTGCAGCCGGAAGTGCGGCTCGATGACGAATTTGGCCATGGCTTCCCCGGGGTCTGCTCTGCGGCAGCGCGAACGCGTAGGCTTAGGTTTACCTCATGCCGCAAGCTTCGTCAGCGCGCGCGTCAGACGGCCGGCAAATCCGGCGGGATCGGACGGGCTCTCGCCGTCGCTGACACGCGCCATCTCATAAAGCAGCCAAAAAGTGTCTTCGAGCCAGGTCTTGTCGGAATCATTGATGTGACGCGCAAGCGATTCGATCAGCGCATGGCGCGGATTGACTTCGAGCACCGGCTTCGGCATGTCACCGAGCCGCCCATGCTCGGCAAGAATGCGCGCGAGCCGGCGATCGGGGCCATGCTCCGGCGCGATCAGGCAAACCGGGCTGTCGGAGAGGCGCTCGGAGGCGCGCACATCTTCGACCTCACCGATCGTCTGCTTCATCAGCGCAAGCAATGTCGCGACTTCGGCTTTGACATCGCCCGAAGCCGGCGCGACCTCACCTTCGGCGAGCGGAATGGACGAAATGTCCGCCGCGCCCTGCGTTACCGACTTGAACGGCTTGCCGTCATAGCCGATTGCGGTCGAGACCCAGAACGTGTCGACGGGGTCTGACAAAAGCAGCACTTCGAGGCCGCGGGCGCGAAAACCTTCGAGCTGCGGGCTCGAGGCAAGGCGCTTCGCGTCCTCGCCGGTGAGATAATAGATGGCGGTCTGGTTTGGGCGGAGCGCCGCGACATAGTCTTTCAGCGTGCGCTTGCCCTCGGGCTCCGTCGATGTCGCAAAGCGCGCGATCTCGAACAGCTGATCGCGGCGCTCGGGATCTTCGTACAAGCCTTCCTTGAGAACGGCGCCAAAATTCTCCCAAAGCTTGGCGAATTTCTCCGGCTCTTTCTCCGCGAGTTTTGTGATCTCCTGCAGGATGCGGTTCGTCACCGCCTTGCCGATGGCGCCGAAGACCGGGCTCTTCTGCACCATCTCGCGCGAGACGTTGAGCGGCAGGTCGGCGGAATCGACGACAAGCCGCACGAAACGCAGCCAGCCCGGCAGAAGGTCGGTGTCGCGCGAGATGAGCACGCGGCGGACATAGAGCTTGTTGCGGCCCTTACGCGCGGGATCGAACAGATCGAGCGGCCGCGAGCCGGGAATGAAGGCAAGCACGGTATATTCGTGCCGGCCTTCGGCGCGCCAATGGATGGTTGCCAGCGGCTCGTCGAACTGGCCGGCGAGCGAGCGGTAGAATTCGGTGTATTCGCTTGCCTCGATCTTATCCTTCGGGCGCGCCCAGAGCGCGCTGCCTTCGCTGAGGCGCTTCGGCTCTTTGTTTTCCGCTTTGTCCTCTGTGTCCTTGCCGTCGTTTTGCGGCACTTCCACAAGCGCGATCGGCACGGCGATGCCGCTCGAATATTCGCGCACGATGCTCTCGATCTTCCACGGCTGCAGATAGTCGGCGGCGCTCTCCATCAGATGCAGGCGCACGCGCGTGCCGCGCGCCGGCGCTTCGTCGAGGGGGAGCGGCGCCAGCGCATAGGTGCCCTTGCCGTCGGAGGTCCAGCGCCAGGCCTCGTCGTTGCCGGCGCGGCGCGTGTCGACCTCTACTTTGTCGGCGACCATGAACACCGAATAGAAGCCGATGCCGAACTGACCGATGAGATCGGCTGCGATCGCGGACTTCTCCTCGCCGCCGAGCTTCTCCAGGAAGGCGCGCGTGCCGGAGCTGGCGATCGTGCCGAGCGCGACCGGCAGTTCCTCATGCGACATGCCGATGCCGTTGTCCTCCACGGTGAGCTGCTTGTTGTCCTTGTCGAGGGCGATGGTGATCTCGAACGCCGGCGCGTCGCCCGTCAGCTCCGGATTGGTCAGCGCCTCGTGGCGGAGCTTCTCGCAGGCGTCGGCGCCGTTCGAGATCAGCTCGCGCAGGAAAATGTCGCGGTCGGAATAGACCGAATGCACCATGAGGTGCAGAAGCCGGGAAACGTCGGCCTGGAATTCGTGGTTTTCGGGTTGGCGCGGCTGGCCCTCGGTTTGCGTCTCCGGTTTGGCAGCTTCGACGTTCGCGTCCACCTTGTCCTCTCCTCTGGCAATCGATAGGTCCGATGGCGCCGATATCGCCATCCGGCGGCGGGGATGCAAGACTTGAGCGCCGGACTTGGCGGGTCTGGCCCTCTCCGGATCGCGTTCTTGAGCCCGGCGAGGGAGCGCCCTGGGGGATGGCCGACCAGCTGCCAAACGAACTCGTCGAGGCGCTGCTTCGGGCGGTGCCGGAGGCCGCGCTCATCGTCGGCAGCGATTTCCGGCTGATCGCCGCCAACCCCGCCGTCTCGTCGCTGCTCGCCCCGCTACGGCCGGGCGAGCTCCTGGTGCGCGGTCTGCGCTCGCCCGACATTCTCGACGCGATCACGCGCGCCTTTGCCGCGCGCAAGCCGCAGAAGGTGCAGTGGCTCGAACGCGTGCCGGTCGAGCGCCTGTTCGACGTCTATATCGCGCCGATCGACGTCGCCGACCTGCCGCGCATGGTGATGCTGACACTGCGCGACTTGAGCGAAATCCGCCGCGTCGAGCGCATGCGCGTCGATTTTGTCGCCAATGTCAGCCACGAGCTGCGCACACCCTTGACCTCGATTTTGGGCTTTGTCGAAACCTTGCAAGGTCCGGCTCGCAACGATGCCGTGGCGCAGGATCGTTTTCTCACGATCATTGGCGATCAGGCGCGCCGCATGTCGCGGCTTGTCGACGATCTCCTCTCCCTGTCGCGCATCGAGCAAAGCTCGCATTTGCAGCCGACATCGATCGTCGATCTCTCTTCGATCGCCGGGCATGTTGTGGATACGCTCGCGCCGATGGCCGACGAGAACGGAACGCAAGTCGTGCTTCAGGCTGAGGAGCCCGTCCTCGTCCGCGGCGACCGCGACGAGCTCGTGCGCGTTGCCGAAAACCTGATCGAGAATGCGATCAAGTATGGCGCGTCGGACAAGCCCGTGGAAGTCACCGTCAGTCCGCGCGACCGCGATGCAATCCTGATCGTGCGCGATCACGGACCCGGAATCCCGCCGGAACATCTGCCGCGCCTGACCGAACGGTTCTATCGCGTCGATGCGGGCGAGAGCCGTGCCAAAGGCAGCACCGGGCTCGGACTCGCCATCGTCAAGCACATCCTGGCGCGCCACCGCGGCCGGCTAACGATCGAGTCAGGCTCCGGCCAAGGTGCGACGTTTTCGGCGATCCTGCCGTTGAGCGAAGATCGGGGTCGCGAATCCTGAGCCTTTCCCGAAGCTTATGCTGTCAATCAAGTGTCATGTGCGTGTCGTAAAAGCCTCGTCGGCCAGCAATAAGTTGCCGTTGCCGCCACCCTCCTACGGACGGCTTCCGACACAAACATCCCACTCCCGAGAGGCTTCATGATGAAGACAATTCTCCGCGCTGCGCTTGTGGCGGCTGTCGCCACTGGCGTCAGTGCCAGCGTGCGCGCGGCCGATATATCCGGCGCCGGCGCGACCTTCCCCTGTCCGATCTACGCGAAATGGGCGGACGCCTACAAAAAGGAGACCGGCAACGGCCTCAATTATCAGTCGATCGGCTCCGGCGGCGGCATCAAGCAGATCAAGGCCAAGACCGTGACGTTCGGGGCTTCCGATATGCCGCTCGAGCCCAAGGACCTCAAAGCCGCCAACCTCATTCAGTTCCCGACGGTGATCGGAGGCGACGTTCCCGTCGCCAATCTGGATGGTATCAAACCCGGCGAACTCGTCCTCGATGGCGCAGCCCTTGCGAAGATTTATCTCGGCGAAATCAAAACCTGGGACGATCCCGCAATCAAAAAGCTGAATCCGAACGCCAAGCTTCCGTCGCAAGCGATCGTCGTCGTGCACCGTTCCGACGGTTCCGGCACGACGTTCATCTGGACCGACTACCTCTCGAAGGTCAGCTCGGAGTGGAAATCCAAAGTCGGCGCGAACACATCGGTGGAATGGCCCGTCGGCATTGGCGCGAAAGGCAATGAAGGTGTCGCCAACAACGTCGCCAATACCAAGGGCGCCATCGGCTACGTCGAGTATGCCTACGTCAAGCAAAACAAAATGACGTACACGAACGTCATCAACAAGGATGGAAAGCCGGTCTCTCCCGATGCGGCGAGTTTCCAGTTCGCCGCGGCCAACGCAGATTGGGCGAAGGCTGAAGGCTTTTACGTTATCCTGACGGATCAGCCAGGGGCGCAAAGCTGGCCGATTGCGGGAGCAACGTTTATTCTTTTCCCGAAGCAGCCGCAGGATCCGGCTGCCGCCAAGGAGGCGCTCAAATTCTTCGAGTGGGCTTATACCAAGGGTGGCAAGATGGCTGAGGAACTCGATTATGTGCCGATGCCGCCGGATGTTGTGAGCCTGATCAAGAAAGAATGGTCGAGCGACATCAAGGATGCGAGCGGCAAGCCGCTGATGTAGGCAACGCGTATGTGGCGGGAGGCCGTCCTCCCGCCGCTGCCGACCGGAGCACCCGAACGCAAGATGAGTCCGCGCGTGCAAATGTCGGCAGATACGAGCAGCACCGGGAAGGCAAATGGAGGCCTTGCTGTGACTGATGCCGCGGCTCTCGTGAGCATGCCGGAAATAGCCGCCGCCGGGCGCGATCGCCGCAAGGTTTTGCGACGGCTGCAACTCAGCGATAGCGGCTTCCGCCTTTTGACGCTGTGCTCGGCCGCCGCCGTTCTTGTTATTCTCGGCGGTGTGATTTTATCGCTCGTTTTGGGATCGCTGCCGGCGATCCGAGAATTCGGCTTCAGCTTTCTGGCGAATCAGTCGTGGAACCCTGTCACCGATAAGTTCGGCGCGCTCGCGGCGGTCTACGGAACTCTTGTGACGTCGGTGCTGGCGATGATCATCGCCATTCCGGTCGGCATCGGCATCGCCATTTTTCTGACCGAGCTCTGCCCGCCATCGCTGCGCCGCCCGATCGGCATCGCGATCGAGCTTCTGGCCGGCATTCCCTCGATCATCTATGGCATCTGGGGACTCTTCGTCCTCGCGCCGTTCGTTCAGCAATATGTCGAGCCGGCACTGATCGCGATTTTCGGGCCCATACCGGTTCTGTCGACGCTGTTTGCCGGTCCGCCTTACGGGATCGGAATTTTCACCGCGAGCTTCATCCTCGCCATTATGGTGCTGCCGTTCATCACCGCAATTTCACGCGACGTCTTCGAAACGGTTCCACCGGTGCTGAAGGAGGCGGCGTTTGGAATTGGCTGCACCACGTGGGAAGTCGTCCGCAAGGTGGTCATTCCCTATGCTCGCCTCGGTGTCATCGGCGGCATTATGCTCGGTCTCGGTCGCGCGCTCGGCGAAACCATGGCGGTGACCTTTGTCATCGGCAATGCGCACAAGATTTCCGGCTCGCTGCTGGCGCCGGGGACGACGATCTCGGCGACGATCGCCAACGAATTCACCGAAGCCGTCGGCGACGTTTACACTTCCGCACTGATCGAGCTCGGCCTCATCCTCTTTGTCATCACGTTCATCGTGCTTGCTGCCTCGCGGCTCATGCTGATGCGCGTCCAGCGCAGAGATGGAGCCTGACGATGGCGTCGATCTATCGGACGCGGCGCCGCAACAACACGATCGTGATGGGCCTGTGCATGGCTGCCTCGGCCTTCGGCTTGGCATTCCTCGTCCTGATCCTCGCCGCGCTGCTCTGGCATGGATTGTGGGGATTTACCCCGGCCGTGTTCACCGAGATGACGCCGCCGCCCGGCGCCTCCGGCGGACTTCTCAACGCGATCATGGGCAGCCTGATCATGACGGTGCTCGGGTTAGCGATCGGCGCGCCGCTCGGCATGCTCGCCGGCACCTACATGGCTGAATACGGCCGCTACTCGCGGCTGACGACCGTTGTGCGCTTCATCAACGATATCCTGCTCAGCGCGCCCTCGATCATTATCGGTCTGTTCATCTACGAAGTGCTGGTCGTGCGCATGGGCCATTTCTCCGGTCTTGCTGGCGCCTTGGCGCTGGCGGTGATCGTCGTGCCGGTCGTGGTGCGCACGACCGAAGACATGCTGCTTCTCGTTCCCGGACCCTTGCGCGAAGCGGCCGCGGCTCTCGGCTTGCCGCGCTCATACGTGATCACGCGTATCGCTTATCGCGCGGCGCGCGCCGGGCTGATCACCGGCGTGCTTCTGGCGGTCGCACGCATCAGCGGCGAGACGGCGCCGCTGCTTTTCACGGCGCTGAACAACCAGTTCTGGAGCACCGATCTCAACGCGCCGATGGCGAGCCTGCCTGCCGTGATCTTCCAGTTTGCTCTCAGTCCTTACAAGGATTGGCAGCAACTTGCCTGGACCGGCGCGCTCATCATCACCTTCGCTGTCCTGGCGCTATCGATCCTGGCGCGCGTACTTGCAAGACAAAGGGTTCCGCAATGAGTCTCGTCATGGATGCGCCGGCCGCCCACGTAACGGTAAGAAGCGATGTGCCGGAAAAAATATCGATCCGCGGACTTGATTTTTTCTACGGGCAAACCCGCGCGCTCAAATCGATTTCGCTGCCGCTTTACCGCAACGAGGTCACCGCGTTTATCGGGCCCTCCGGTTGCGGAAAATCGACGCTTCTTCGCGTCTTGAACCGCATGTACGATCTTTATCCGAACCAGCGCGCCGAGGGCGAAGTGCTGCTTGACGGCGAGAACATCCTGTCGCCGGAGATCGACGTCAATCTCCTACGCTCGCGCATTGGCATGGTTTTCCAGAAGCCGACGCCGTTCCCGATGTCTATCTACGAGAACATTGCATTCGGCATCAGGCTCTATGAGAGGGTGAGCAAAAGCGAGATGGACGATCGCGTCAGAGCAGCCCTGGAGGGCGCCGCCCTCTGGAACGAGGTGAAGGACAAGCTCCATGCGAGCGGCCTCAGCCTGTCGGGCGGGCAGCAACAGCGGCTTTGCATTGCGCGCACCGTCGCGATCCACCCGGAAGTGATCCTGCTCGATGAGCCGGCCTCCGCACTCGACCCGATCTCGATCGCTAAAATCGAAGAGCTTATCGACGATCTTTCCGAACAATACACGATCGCCATCGTCACGCATAATATGCAGCAGGCGGCGCGTGTCTCGGAGTACACGGCCTTCATGTATCTCGGCGAGCTGATCGAGTTCGACCGGACGCGCCGCGTCTTTACCTCGCCTGAAAAGAAGCAGACACAGGATTACATCACCGGCCGCTTCGGTTGATCCGGGACGGAAGAAGGACAATGCTCATGCCGGAACATATCGTCAAAGCTTACGACCGGGAGCTCGAGTCGCTTGGCCGTCGCATCGCCGAGATGGGTGGCCTAGCCGAAAAGATGCTGTCCGAGGCGATGGATGCACTCGCCGATCTCGATGTCGAGATGGCGCGCCGGGTCGTTGCCAGCGATCCTCGGCTGGATATGCTGCAAAGAGAAATCGAGGAGAGCGCGATCATGACGATCGCGCGCCGCCAGCCTATGGCCGTCGATCTGCGCGAATGCGTTGCCGCGATCCGCATTTCCGGCGATCTCGAACGTGTCGGAGACCTCGCCAAGAACATCGCGAAGCGCTCGGCGAAAATAGCCGCCGAGGCGCGGCTGCCGCGAGCCATCGTCGGTTTGAAATCCATGCACGACGTCGCGGCCATGCAATTGAAGGACGTCCTCGATGCCTATGCACAGCGCGATGTCGAGCGCGCTCGGGAAGTCTGGAGTCGCGATGCGGAGCTCGACGCTCTTGAAGACTCGGTGTTCCGCGACCTCCTGACGTTCATGATGGAAGACCCGCGCAACATCTCGTTCTGCACGCATCTCCTGTTTTGCTCGAAGAACATCGAGCGGATCGGCGACCACACGACCAACATCGCCGAGACCGTGGTCTTTCTGGTGACCGGCGAATCCCTGCCGGTCGAGCGCCCGAAAGGCAAGAGTGCCTTCGAGCCCGCCGAATCCTCATGAAGGCCTTGCGATGAACGAAATCCGAGCAACGCAACGAAGTTCCACTAATACCGCGCCGCGCGTTCTCGTCGTGGAAGACGAGGCGGCACTTTCGCTGCTCCTCTCATACAATCTGGAAGCCGAAGGCTTTATTGTCGAGCGGATCGAGCGCGGCGACGAGGCGGAACTGAAGCTGGAGGAGACGCCGCCCGATCTTGTCATTCTCGATTGGATGCTGCCTGGCGTCTCCGGGCTTGAAGTCTGCCGCCGCCTACGTGCGCGGGATGCGACCCGCACGCTTCCCGTCATCATGTTGACGGCGCGAGGCGAGGAGGCCGAGCGCGTGCGCGGCCTCGCCGTCGGTGCCGACGATTATGTGGTGAAGCCGTTCTCGATTCCGGAGCTGATGGCGCGCGTGAAAGCTCTCTTGCGCCGCGCCAAGCCGGAGCGCATCGCCGCGCAACTCGTCGCCGGCGATCTCGAGCTCGATCGCGAGACGCGGCGGCTGCGTCGCGCCGGCCGCGCGATTCATTTGGGTCCGACGGAGTTCCGTTTGCTCGAGCATCTGATGGAGAAGCCGGGGCGCGTCTTTTCGCGCGGCCAGCTTCTCGACAGCGTCTGGGGCATGTCGGCGGAAATCGACGAACGCACCGTCGACGTTCACGTCGGGCGCTTACGCAAAGCGCTCGTGCGCGGTCGCGAGAAGGACCCTATCCGCACGGTGCGCGGCGCCGGCTATTCGCTCGATGAGACGCTGATCAGGGGGTGAGAAACGGCCGCCGTGGCGTGGCGGATTGTGACGATCCGTATCTCTTGCTCGCTCGCCGTGACCGAATAGTAGATCAAGTAAGGATATTGCGGGACGACATATTTGCGCACGCCGCGTCTCTGCAAGACGCCAACGGCTGGAAAACTCCTGACAATGCCTAGCGCCCGCGCGATTGAGGCGCGCACAGTTGCGGCTCTCGGATTCTACGCATTCAAATAATCAAGTATCTCGCGAAGCTCAGAAGCCGCGCGCGGAGAAAATCGAACCTTCATTCCTCAAGGCGGCGAAGCAGGGCCTGTACTTCCTCGTCCGATGCAAATTCGCCGCGTTCGATTTGCGCGAGTCCGTCGAAAACAGCTGACAGATCACGTGGATCGATCTCTTCGGGTTCGCCATCATCGGCCAAGGCCAGGATGGCTCGCGTGATAAAATCCTGCCGCTCGGGCGTCAGACGCTGGAGCGCTTCGAGGGCGTCGTGAAGCAGATCTGTCATTGTGCGTTTATATCGTCTTATCTTGCAGCGTGAAGAGCCAAATCTGCAATATTGCAGAGCCGAAACTGCAATGTTTCAGATTGATCCTGCGCACCAAAGCTCCCAAAGTGCGTGGGTGAAAGCCAAAGCCCGATGAGAATCCTCGCGATCGACACTGCGCTGCCGGCCTGCTCGGCCTGCGTGCTCGATTCGGATACCGCAGAGCCGGTCTCGTCTGAGACGATTCCCATGATGCGGGGCCATGCCGAGGCGCTCATGCCGCTGATCGAGCGCGTAATCGCGCATGCGGAGGGAGGCTTCGCCTCGCTCGACCGCGTCGCCGTGACGGTCGGGCCAGGCTCGTTCACCGGCATCCGGGTGGGCCTGTCTGCCGCGCGCGCGATCGGAGTTGCGCGGCGCATTCCGGTTGCCGGCGTCTCGACGCTCGCGGCCCTCGCCGCCCCGCTCATCCTCGAAGGCGAGGACGGCGTCGTGGTTGCGGCGATCGATGCGCTGCACGGCAGCGTTTATGTCACCGGGTATAGCCCCGCGGGGCGCACCATCCTTTCGCCGCGGCACGCACCGGTGCGCGATGCGGTACGCGCGCTCGGCGCCGGGCCGTTGCGCATTACCGGCTCGGGGGCACCGATGCTGGCCATCGAAGCATGGTCCATGGGGCTGAAGGCAGAGGTCGTCGGGGAGCGGATCGCGCCGGATATCGCCTACGTCGCGCGGCTCGGCCTTGCCGCCGATCCCGCAAGCGCCCCGCCGCGCCCGCTCTACCTGAAGCAGCCTTATGCCAAGCCGCAGGAGGCGGCGGCGATCGAGCGGGCGAAAGAGCAGGGCGAGGAAGAGCGGGGCGAAGAAGAGGCACCCGGCCTGCCGCCCTGATGTTCTCTTTCTTCCGACGAGCAGTCCCGTACTCGATCCGGCCGATCGGGCCGTCCGCTGGGTCGGACTGCGCCCGGCTGCATGAAGCGTCCTTCGCCCACCCCTGGTCGGCGGTGGAGCTCGAGACGCTGCTGTCGGCAAGCAATGCGATCGGCGACGGGGCGCTGGCGCGGGGCGGCCGCTTGATCGGCTTCGCACTTTCTCGCCATGCGGCGGGAGAGGCGGAGGTCCTGTCCATTGCCGTGGCCAAGCCGGAACGCGGCAAGGGCCTCGGCCGAGCCCTCATGAACGCCCATTTGGCGCGCCTGGCTGCTGCCGGCGTGGGGAGCGTCTTCCTTGAAGTCGAGCCCGGAAACGCGGCCGCAATCGCGCTCTACGAGCGCCTGGGATTCGAGACCATCGGAGAGCGGAAGGGGTATTATCGAAGGCCCGGCGAGACAAACACGCCTGCCTTGACTTTACGCTGCGAGCTTGGCTGAGGTTGCGGGCCGATCGCTCGACGTGAGTCGCCCATGATCTACCTGCGCGGCATCCTCACTCTTCTCGGCTTTGCGTTCCTTGTATTATCGACCGCGCCGCTGCAATGGCTGGCGATGCGCTGCAATTGGCGCATCCAACGGCAATTGCCGCTGCTCTTCTGCCGTGTGACGTGCCGGCTCTTCGGCATCAGGCCGCGCTTTCACGGCCGCATTGGCGGGCCTTCGCCGCAGATGATCGTCCCCAACCACGTCTCCTGGGCCGACGTGCTCGTGCTCGGCTGCCGGCAGTCACCCTTGCGTTTCGTGGCGAAGAGCGAAGTTGCGGGCTGGCCGTTGTTTGGCGCGATTGCGCGTCTGACCGGCACGATTTTCGTCGAGCGCCAACGCCCGCGCTCGATCCTGCGGGTCAATGCCGCGCTCTGCGAGCGCTTGGCTGCGGGTGAAGACGTCGTGATCTTCGCGGAGGCGACCACCAGTGACGGCAATCGCCTGAAGCGCTTCAACGCACCGCACTTTGCCGCGGCGAGAGACTTCCTCCGGGCCCGGCCGGAAACCGCGTATGTGAATGTCGCGCCAGTCGCTATCGCCTACACGCGCCGCCACGGCCTCCCGCTCGGCCGGCTCGGCCGCTCCGAGGTCGCCTGGTACGGCGACACGCCGCTCCTGCCGCATCTCTGGGCACTCGTCACCCGCGGCGGCATTGACTGCGATGTGACCTACGGCGCGCCGATGCGATTTGACCGCTCGAGTAACCGCAAAGCCATGGCGCGTCAGACCGAAGCGGCCGTGCGGCGCCTCGTCACCGCGAACCTGAGCGGCCGTCGCGCCCAAGCGGCGGAAGCAGTGCCGGAGCCGGGTCTGACCGGGCCCGAATTGAAGACGGTCTGAGGAACTGCCGGCGGTTCTCTTCCTGAGCGAAACAGCGTAGAACGCCCGTTCGAGAGTTTGGCCCAAGGGGCACATGAGCGAATCGCTTGAACTGATCCGGGGTAGGAGGGAACCAGAGGCACCGGCACTGACCAAACCGCGCGCGTTCATCAAGTCATACGGCTGTCAGATGAACGTGTACGATGCCGAGCGCATGGGCGATATTCTGGCGCTCGAAGGCTATGACGTCGCCGACTCGGCGGCTGCCGCCGACCTCGTCCTCCTCAACACCTGCCATATCCGCGAGAAGGCTTCGGAGAAGGTGTTTTCCGAGCTCGGCCGGTTGCGCGCCCTGAAGCAGGCGCGTCGTGACGCCGGGCGCGACATGCTGATCGGCGTTGCCGGTTGCGTCGCGCAAGCGGAAGGCCGTGAGATTATGCGGCGCCAGAGCGACGTCGATCTGGTTGTCGGGCCGCAGAGCTATCACCGGTTGCCCGACCTGCTACGGCAGGCGCGGCGCGGCGGGCCGGTCGCCGACACCGATTTTCCGGTCGAGGACAAGTTCGCCGAGCTGCCGCAGCCGACCGAGCGGCAGATTCGTCAGCGCGGTGTTTCGGCCTTCGTCACCGTCCAGGAGGGCTGCGATAAGTTCTGCAGCTTCTGTGTCGTGCCTTATACGCGCGGCGCGGAATTCTCGCGCCCGATCGCGCAAGTCGTTGCCGACGTGGAGCGGCTGGCGCGCGCCGGGGTGCGTGAGGTCACGCTGCTTGGGCAGAACGTCAATGCCTATCATGGCAAAGATGAGCACGGTCGCGCCTGTTCGCTCGGGCGCTTGATCCGTAGGCTTGCCGACATTCCCGGCATTGCGCGGCTGCGTTACACGACAAGCCATCCCGCCGATATGGACGAAGAGCTGATCGCCGCGCATCGCGACGTGCCGGCGCTCATGCCTTATCTTCACTTGCCGATACAATCTGGCTCCGATCGCGTGCTTGCCGCGATGAACCGCAAACATAGCGCGGCATACTATCTCGCCATTGTTGACGAGGTCCGCGCCGCGCGACCGGACATTGCGCTCTCTTCCGACTTCATCGTCGGCTTTCCCGGCGAGAGCGAAACGGATTTCGAGGCGACGCTGTCGCTGGTCGCCGCAGTCGGCTATGCCGGCGCCTTCTCCTTCAAATATTCGTCCCGCCCCGGCACGCCCGGTGCGGAGCGCTCCGATCAAGTCGCCGAGCCTTGCAAAGAAGAGCGCCTCGGGCGCCTACAGGCGCTCATCGACGAGCAGCGACAAGCATTCAACGCGGGCACAGTCGGACGCATCGTCAATGTGCTCGCGGAAAAGGCAGGCCGCCACCCTGGTCAGATCGCCGGCCGCACGCCCTACCTCCAGGCCCTTCACTTTGATGGACCGACGGAGTTGATCGGAGAGGTCGTGCCGGTTGAAATCGTCGCAACAGGTCCGAACTCCTTATCGGGCCGGCGCGTCGATGAAAGGTACTCGGCGGGAGAATGTCCGAATTGAGATCTGACGACCGCGCAGCTGCGCGACCGCGTCCCGAGTCGTTGCCGCACGAGGCGCCGCATGCCGTCTCCCCGAGCGATCCGGCCGAAGACACTTGCGAAGTCACGCTTACCTTCGAGGACAACCGCGCCGCATCGGTGGTGCTCGGTCAATACGATCAGAACCTCGCCAAGCTGGAACGCGCGGTCGGAGTCGTCGCGCACGCCAACGGCAATCACGTCACGCTGAAAGGCGAGAACGGCGCCTGCGAGCAGGCGCGCCGCGTCCTGGAATTGTTGTATGCGCGCGCCGCCTCCGGCCATGAGATCACGCTTGGCGACGTTGACGGCGCCGTGCAGGAAACCCGCCTGCAAGGCTCGCTTTTCCCCGATGAGCTGCCGCTAGGGCAGGGCGCGTTCGAGCAATTGTCGACGCGCAAGCGCGGCTCGGTGCGGGCGCGCAACGCCGCTCAGCACGCCTATTTGCAGGCAATGCGCAGCCACGAGCTTGTGTTTGCCGAAGGCCCCGCCGGCACCGGCAAGACGTGGCTTGCAGTCGGCTATGCGGTGAGCCTGCTCGAGCAGGGCAAGGTCGAGCGGCTGGTCCTCTCGCGGCCCGCGCTGGAGGCCGGCGAGCGGCTCGGCTTCCTGCCGGGAGATATGCGCGAAAAGGTCGATCCTTATTTGCGGCCGATCTACGACGCGCTGCAGGATTTCATGGACGGCCGCATGATCGAGCGCGGCCTTCAGACCGGCATGATCGAAGTCGCGCCGCTTGCGTTCATGCGCGGCCGTACGCTCAGCAATTCGTGCATTCTGCTCGACGAAGCGCAGAACGCCAGTTCGATGCAGATGAAAATGTTTCTGACGCGGCTCGGCGAGAATTCGCGCATGATCGTCACCGGCGATCCGACGCAAACCGATCTGCCGCCGGGACAAACCTCGGGACTGAGCGAGGCAGTCGCGCTCTTGTCGCGCGTCGAAGGTATCGGGCACGTGATTTTCCGCGAAGGCGATGTCGTGCGTCACGACCTCGTACGCCGTATCGTCGGCGCATACGAGGCAGCCGCGCGTGCCCGGCATTCGGAAGCGCACGAGCTCCGCCGCACACGGCGAGGTTCCTCGTGACAATCACCGTCGACGTCGAGGTGGTTGATCCGGCATGGCTTGCGGCCGGCGAGGTCGATGGTCTGGCGCAGGATGTGGTTGCCGCAACCTTGACCGAAGTCGGGCGGCGCGTGCATCCGGATGCCGAGATCAGCGTGCGGCTCTGCGACGATGACGAAATCCGTGCGCTCAATCTCGCCTGGCGCAACAAGGACAAAGCGACGAACGTTCTATCTTTTCCCTCTCCCGCCGGAAATCGCGGACCGTTGCTCGGCGATATCGTCGTCGCGTTCGAATACGTGTCGGAGGAAGCGCGCGAAGCAGGCCGCTCGCTGCGCGACCATCTAAGTCACATGCTTGTCCATGGTTTGCTTCATTTGCTTGGCTTCGACCACGAAAGCGAAGATCAGGCGGAGGAGATGGAGGATTTCGAGCGCCGCATTCTGGCAAGGCTCGGAATCGAGGATCCTTATTCGGGCACGGTGCCGGTGGAAGACCTGTCGATCTCGCCATGACTGAAGCTGAAATCGAACGGGACGCAAATGTCGAGACGCATGTCGTCCCCCGCCCGAGTCTGCTCGATCGCCTGCGTGGCCTTTTCGGACTCGGCGGTGCATCCATTCGCGACGACATCCAGATCGCGCTCGAAGACACGGCGGCAGGCGACCTTTCCGCGCAGGAACGCGCGATGCTCAAGAACGTGCTCAACCTGCACGAACTCAGGGTCGAGGACGTTATGGTGCCGCGCGCCGACATTATCGCTGTCGGCCTCAACACAACCCTGCGCGAAGTCCTCGCAGTCTTCCGCAACGCCGGTCATTCGCGCCTGCCCGTGCACGCCGAGACGCTCGACGATCCGCGCGGAATGGTGCACATCCGCGACTTCCTCGATTATCTCGCGGCCAGCGCCGAGAGCGCGGTGGCGTTGAAGCGCAAGAGCGAGGCGCCGCCGGCAACGCAAGCCGCTGAGCCGACCGGCGTCACATATGCGGCCGCGCTCGATCTCAACATGCCGCTTGCGCAAGCCAACATCCTGCGGCCGGTATTATTTGCGCCGCCCTCCATGCCGGCACTCGATCTGCTCGTCAAAATGCAGGCGACGCGCACGCATATGGCGCTGGTCATTGACGAATATGGCGGCACAGACGGCCTCGTCTCGATCGAGGACATCGTGGAGATGATCGTCGGCGATATCGAGGACGAGCACGATCTGGAGGAAGAGCCGCAAATCACGCCTGCCGCCGAGGGCACGTTCATCGTCGACGCACGCGCGAGCCTTGAGGACGCATCCAAGGCTGTCGGCGTCGAATTGGCTGGCGACAATCTCGCCGAAGAGATCGACACGGTCGGCGGCCTCATCGCGTCGATCGCCGGCCGTGTTCCGGTGCGCGGCGAAATCGTTGCCGATCCGGCGCGCGGAATCGAATACGAGATTCTCGATGGCGATCCGCGGCGGGTGAAGCGGATCAAGCTGCATCTGCGCGACGGAGAAAAGGCCGTGGCCGCAAAGGCGAGCGAATCGAGTCCGGTTAACTCGGGGAAGTAGGTTTACTCAAACTCCGCCGGATCGAATTCGCGGTGTGTCGAGCAGAATTCACAGGTCACGCCGATCTTGCCGTTGTCGCCAACCATATCGGCGCGTTCCTGCGGCGTGAATTGCCGCAGCATTGCCGCGACGCGCTCGGTCGAGCAGCGGCACATGTCGTGGATGGCTTGCGACTGAAACACACGTACGCCGCGCTCGTGAAACAACCGGTAGAGCAAGCGCTCGCCGGATAGAGTTGGATCGACGAGCTCATGATCTTCGACCGTGGCGGCCAGCGCTTTACCTTCGGTCCAGGCGTCGTCCTCGACGGCGATATCAGTCTTTGTCGCCCCTTCCGGCGCGTCACCCGGGTGCAAATCGGCCTGGCGCCGGCGCTCAGGTGCTTCCGGTAGGAATTGCACAAGCAATCCGCCGGCGCGCCAATTCGAGCCGGAACCGGTAACGCTCTCGGCGACAGCCAAGCGCACGAAGGTCGGGATTTGCTCGGATTGACGGAAATAGCGGTGCGCGGCTTCTTCAAATCCCTCGTTTTCCAAGGCGACCACACCTTGATAGCGTGCGAGATCGCCGCCGCGCTCGATCGTGAAAGCGAGATGGCCATGGCCGAGAAGATCGGCGGCGCTTGTGCGGCCTTGTGCAATCGCGTTGTCCAATCGCGCTGCATCGAAGCGGGCGAAGGCGCGCAGCCGGTCAGGCGCATCGAAATCGACGACGATCATGTCGACGATGCCGTCTGTGCGCGTCTGCATCTGGAAACGGCCGTCGATCTTCAGCGATGAGCCGAGCAGCACAGTCAGTGCCGCTGCCTCGCCGGCGAGCCGCGCGACCGGGCGAGGATAATCGTGCCGGGAAAGAATCTGATCTATGGCCGGGCCGAGCCGCACCAGCCGGCCGCGCAGATCGAGGGGTGCAACCGCGAACGGCAGCACCGTGTCGTCGTGACCGCGATCGGAAACAGGCCGGCTCGCATGGATTTGAGACGCCGGTTGCATCAGCTCCCGGCGGCCTCAAAGCACCAGGACAGGATGCCCTTCTGCGCATGCAGCCGGTTTTCCGCCTCGTCGAACACGACAGAGTGCAGACCATCCATCACTTCATCGGTGACTTCCTCGCCGCGATGCGCCGGCAGACAATGCATGAAAATCGCATCGGGGCGGGCCGCTGCCATCAAGTTCCCGTTCACTTGGTAAGGCGCAAGCAGATTGTGCCGCCGCCGCTCGTCGCGATCGCCCATCGACACCCAACAATCCGTCACAATCGCATCGGCTTGCTCGACAGCTTCGAATGGATCGCTGGTGACGCTGATCCGCGCTTTATTGCTCTTCGCCCATGTGATCAGCTCAGGCGCCGGCGCGAGTTCGGGCGGCGTCGCGATTCGCAAGTCGAAGTCGAGACGCGCGGCGGCATGAATCCAGCTCGCCAGCACATTGTTGCCGTCGCCGCACCAGGAAATCCTGCGACCTTTAATCGGCCCGCGATGCTCCTCGAAAGTCAAAACATCGGCCATCACCTGCGTCGGATGCGATTTCTTCGTGAGCCCGTTGATGACAGGAACCGTCGCGTGCCGCGCCAATTCGATCACATCCTTGTGCTGCAGGGTGCGGATCATAATGGCATCGACAAAGCGCGAGAGCACGCGCGCCGTATCAGCAATCGTCTCGCCGCGTCCGAGCTGCATCTCGCCGCCGGTCAACACGACTGTCTCGCCGCCGAGCTCGCGCATGGCAAGATCGAAAGACACGCGCGTGCGGGTCGATGGCTTATCGAAAATCATCGCCAGCACTTTTCCTGAAAGCGGCTTTTCCGGCGCGAAGCGGCCGTTCGCCCCGCGCGCAGCCTTCATGGCAGCGGACTCGCTCAGCATGCGCCGAAGATCGCTCGCCGCGGTCTCGGAAATGTCGAGGAAGTCGCGCCCTCGCTTCTGTGCTAGGGCCGAGCTCACTCCGCTGCTCCCTTTTGCGCGATCGGCTGCTCGAGCTGCTCACTCGCGCGGGACAGGCGCTCGACCGCCTCGTTGACTTCCCCATCGGTGACGATGAGCGGCGGCAATAGCCGCACGACATTATCGCCGGCCGGGATCGTCAAAAGCTTCTCGGCACGCGCCGCGGCAACGAAATCGGTATTCGGCACACGCGTCTTGATGCCGACCATCAGGCCTTCGCCGCGGATTTCCTCGATGACGGAGGGGTGTCGGTCCTTCAATTCGGCGAGCCTCTGGCGCAGGAGCAAACCCGTTTGCGCGATGCCGTCGATAAAACCCGGCGCAAGGATCACATCGAGCACGGCGTTGCCGACTGCCATCGCCAGCGGATTGCCGCCATAGGTCGTGCCATGCGTGCCGACGGTCATGCCGCGGCCGGCTTCCTCGGTCGTGAGGCACGCGCCGAGTGGAAAGCCGCCGCCAATGCCTTTGGCGATGGCTATGATGTCCGGTTCGATGCCCGACCATTCGTAGGCAAAGAGCTTGCCGGTGCGTCCCATTCCGGTCTGCACCTCGTCGAGCACCAGCAAAATCTTGTTGTCGTCACAGAGCTTGCGCAGCGATTTCAGGAATGACGGCGGCAACATGCGCACCCCGCCTTCGCCCTGGATCGGCTCGATCAGAATCGCGCCGGTCTGCGGACCGATCGCGCGCTTCAGCGCTTCGAGATCGCAATAAGGGACCTGGTCGAATCCTTCCGCCTTCGGTCCAAAGCCTTCGAGATATTTTTGCGTGCCCGCCGCAGCGAGCGTCGCCAGCGTGCGGCCATGGAAGGCACCTTCAAAACCGATGACGTGGAAGCGCTCCGGGTGGCCGGTCACATATTGGTATCGCCGCGCCACTTTGATCGCGAGCTCGAGCGCCTCGGCGCCGGAATTCGTAAAGAACACATAATCGGCGAAGCTTGCATCGGCGAGACGCCGCGCCAGCCGCTCGCCTTCCGGAATCTGGAACAGGTTCGAGGTGTGCCAGAGTTTTCCGGCCTGCTCGGTCAACGCTGCGACGAGATGCGGATGCGAATAGCCAAGCGAGGCCACCGCGATCCCGCCGCCAAAATCGAGATAGCGCTCGCCCTTAGTCGAGGTCAGCCAAGCGCCATCGCCTCGCTCGAAAGCGAGGTCGGCACGTGCATAGGTCGGTAGCAGAGCCGAGACCAAGGGAGGACTCCAGCGGGGCTGTAGGCAGATGGAGGGCCGCCATTCGGGCCTTCCAAAATCAAAGTGCCGCCCGCGAGGGACGGCATTTCCATCTGGCAATTTAGGTTCTCGGAGCCGCTTGGTCAAATGTGTGGCGAAGTTGCCAGCCGTGGCGAGATTGCAGCATTCCCACCCGAAATCCCCAGCGATCCGCTGGGGAAAACAAAATCGGCTTGCCACGGACTCTTGCGCATGATTCAACCCATAGAGTAATTGTTGGGATGTCGACCACGACATCTCGTGCGGCGGCGGACCTCAGAAAGCGTAAAGGCGTTCGACGACACCGGCTTGTCCGGTGCAGCGGTGACTCTCGGATTCGGCAAACGCCGACTCGGACACAGGCGAGACAGAATTGCAGGAGACCCACATGTCCTGGACAGACGAGCGCGTCGAATTGTTGCGCAAGCTTTGGCAGGATGGATTGAGCGCAAGCCAGATCGCCGGCGAGCTCGGTAACGGCATTACCCGCAACGCCGTAATCGGCAAGGTCCATCGGCTCGGCATGTCCGGACGCGTCAAGCCGCCAAGTGCTGCGACGGCGCGCCCACGCGCACCCAAACCGGCGCGGCCTCCTGGCATGTTGCCGATGCGGCCTTTCATTCGCGGCAATACCGCACTCGCGGCCGAGATGAGGCCGATGGAGTTACCGCGTCAGCGGGTAGAGGAGGACGTTGTCGTTCCGCTCTGCGAGCCGGTGACGATCACCGATTTACGCGAGCATATGTGCCGCTGGCCCCTCGGCGATCCGACGACGCCGGAGTTCCGCTTCTGCGGTGCGCGAACCGGCGATACCGGGCCTTATTGTGCGGGTCACGCGCGCATGGCGTATCAACCGGTGCAGGATCGGCGTCGCGACCGGGGCCTTGCGCGACTCGCCTGACCGCGGCGTTTAAAGAATTTTGCAGAACTCGTCGAAATCGAGCCGTGCCGCGCGCGGGCGTGTGCTGTCCGGCGCGCGATAGCCGAGATTGCACAGAAAATTCGACTTGGTTTTGCCATCGGGAAAGAATTCGCGATCGAGGCCGGGATTGTCGAAGCCGGACATCGGACCGCAGGCGAGGCCGAGCGCACGCGCCGCGATGATCAAGTAGGCGCCCTGCAGGCTCGAATTGCGGAAGGCATTCTCTTCGATTTTCTCGGGAGCGGCGGTCGCGAATTTCGCGATATCAACATGCGGCGCGAGCTTGCCGAAATGCTTATACAAGGCGAGGTCGTAAGCAACGATCGCGGTGACCGGCGCGGCCATCGTGTGCTCGCGGTTACCGGCCGAGAGATGTGGGTTAAGCCGCGCCTTCGCTTCCGGCGATCGGATGAACACCAGGCGCGCAGGCGTTGAATTGTTGGCAGTCGGTCCCCAGCGCATCAGGTCTGCGAGTTCGCGCAGGGTGCCGTCCACCTCCTGCGCCAGGAATTTGCGGGTGGTCCGCGCCTCGAAGAAGAGCTGATCCAGGGCGGAGCGCGGCAGCGGAGCGGGCATCGCGAAGTCAAGGTGACGGAAACGGAAGCACAGCCAAGATGCTCCCGCCAGCCCGCTGATTCCCGGATGCCTTCGGCTCGCTGAAGCGGCTAGACCTGCTCGACTGCGCGGACTTCGGGAAGGAAATGGTGCAGGAGGTTCTGGATACCGTGCTTGAGCGTCGCCGTCGAAGAGGGACAGCCTGAGCAGGCACCCTTCATGGTGAGGAATACCACCCCATCGCGGTAGCCTTTGAACGTGATGTCGCCGCCGTCGCCAGCAACTGCCGGACGTACGCGCGTCTCGATGAGGTCCTTGATCGTCTCGACGGTTTCGGCATCTTCCGCATCGAAAAATTCATCGCCTGACGCGGCCATTGGCGGCGCGCCGCCGTCGCGCAGGAGCGGCGCGCCGGACATGTAGTGCTCCATGATCGCGCCGAGGATCGCCGGCTTCAAATGATCCCATTCGCCGGACTGGCGGGTCACGGCGATGAAGTCCGAGCCATAGAAGACGCCGGACACGCCCTCGATCGCAAACAGCGCCTCGGCGAGCGGGGATTGGCCGGCCTCCTCGCGCGCGCGGATATCTATCGGGTGTTCCGGCGCAACGATGCGGCCGGGAATGAACTTGAGCGTAGCCGGGTTGGGTGTTGCTTCGGTTTGGATGAACATCGGGCCTCCGGCGGCCTCAGGAGAAACGGGTTGCGCCTCATCTGATTGTTCCTGCCCGGGAATGCAAGCCGGAACCGAACTCGGCTTCCCGAGCCTCAGCGCAGAAAGCCGACAATATCCTTCACGGCGTCCATGTTAGGCTTCGACAGAGCCCGCGCGCGGTCGGCGCCCCGCTTCAAAACGCTGTCTATGTAGGCGTGGTCGGCCTTCAGCCGCGTCATCTCGGCGCCGATCGGCCCGAGTTTCGCCACGGCAAGGTCGACCAGCGCCGATTTGAAAGTGGAGAATTGGCCGCCGCCGAATTCGCTCAAGACTTGGTCGCGTGACGTGTCGGACAAGGCCGCATAAATGCCGACGAGATTATCGGCTTCGGGCCGGCCGGCGAGGCCGTCGGTCTCGGAGGGTAGGGGCTCCGGATCCGTTTTCGCCTTACGGATTTTCTGCGCGATCTGATCAGCGTCGTCGGTGAGATTGATGCGCGAATAATCCGACGCGTCCGACTTCGACATTTTCTTCGAGCCGTCGCGCAGACTCATGACGCGCGTCGCCGGCCCCTGGATCAGCGGCTCGGGCAGCGGGAAGAACGCGCTGCCATATCCATGCTTGGCGATCGAGCCGGCGTAATCGTTGTTGAACTTTTGGGCGATGTCACGCGACAGCTCGAGGTGCTGCTTCTGGTCCTCGCCGACCGGCACATGCGTTGCGCGATAGACGAGAATGTCGGCCGCCATCAAAGCCGGGTAGGCATAAAGCCCGACCGATGCGTTCTCGCGATCCTTGCCAGCCTTCTCTTTGAACTGCGTCATGCGATTAAGCCAGCCGAGGCGCGCCACGCAATTGAACACCCAGGCGAGCTCAGCATGCTCTGAGACCTGGCTTTGATTGAAGACGATATGTTTCTCCGCATCGATGCCGGCGGCAATGAATGCGGCCGTGACCTCGCGAATACTGGCGGTCAGTTCATCCGGGTCCTGCGGAACGGTGATCGCGTGCATGTCAACGACGCAGTAGATGCATTCATGCGTCTTCTGCAGCTCGACGAAACGCGTAATTGCGCCGAGATAGTTACCGAGATGCAAATTGCCGGTCGGCTGCACGCCGGAAAAAGCGCGCTGGGGAAAGTGCGGAGAGGGCGACGACATCGGGACTCCAGTGACGCGCCGCCTTATGTCAGCAGGCAGGCGGCGGCACAAGCCAGTCGCACATTTGCCGCGCGCGGCTGGTACGCCACGA
>DATAOB010000010.1:0-23366 GCA_036265935.1 Beijerinckiaceae bacterium | reverse complement strand
GCCGAACGTGCAGCTCCATGAACTCTGCAGAAACCTGTGCAAAAGTCCGAACCGCCCGGGCTTGTCGCCGCTGCTCAGCGATATCGACGCCCCGCTCAGCCAAACCGAGGAGCTTCTTGGCTTCAGACCTGGCTTCGTCAGGTGTGAGCCTCCCGTGAGTACCGATGGCTATTCTGGAGGAGCGGCCGTTCTTGCGATACTGCGCGACATAGACCTTCTTGCCGCCTGGAAACGCGGTTACCCCGAAGCCTGAGAGACTTTGATCCCACAGGAAGGTACGGTCCCGGCCCGGGGGGCAGGCGAGGGCGTCCACTGTCCTTTTCGAGATGCGACCCCTGGCCAACGGATTCTCCGGTAAGCGCTCGGTAAGCGGATTGCAGGCACTGGCCGAGATATGCCGGGATAGAGCAGGAATTCTAATCTCGGTCAAATCAATGTGTTAGGGCAATTCCGGGACTTTGAAGGGCGTGGCGGGAAACCCCTTTTTCCGGCTTCGAACCCGGAGGTCGCGGGTTCGAATCCTGCGAGGCGCGCCACTTCACATCTTCTGCGCCACGAAGATCAGGCGCTGCGCCATCATGCCGAGATCCTGATTGCGGCTCGATGTCGAGGCGAACTGCGCCGGCCCCCCGCTTACGACAAAGCCGCTGCATGTGAGCAGGGCCCTCATGTTATCCTCGTTGTAAAGCCGTTCCGCGTAAAACCTGTCGGCAATCACGCCCCGCTCCACATGCGTCGTCATCTCACGTGTGATCAGCTGGTCGCCGGCGGCCGACAAGACCCGCTCGCGACAGGTGAACATGTCCCGCGTGATCCATTCCCAGGAGCGGGGTTCGAACTGGCCTTTGAGATAGCGCCCATCGCTGATGTCGAGGAGCAACGTTCCGCCGTGCCGCAGGACGCGACTTATATCGCGCAGCATCGCTTCGTCTTGGTCTGAATCATCGAAATAACCAAAACTGTTGCCGAGCACGAGCGCGGCATCGAAGCTTTCGGTCGCAAGCGGAAGAGTGCGGGCGTCGCCCTCGTGGAACTCAATTTCGAGACCGGCGGCTTCAGCGCGAAGTCGCGCCTTGCGAAGCAGAAAAGCGCTGCGATCGACGCCGACGACATTCGAGAAACTCCGCCGCGCGAGTTCCAGAGCGTGCCGGCCTTGCCCACAGCAGACGTCGACGATGTGCGCCTCCTTCGACAGCGGCATCAGCTCCAGAAAAAGGTCTATCTCGCGGCGGGTCAGTTCCGCATTCTCCACGACGTCGCCATCCGTCTGCAGATAGAGCTCGTCGAAAATCTCGTCCCACCAGAACGGGGAGACGTGCGCTTCCAAATCGGTAAGCGGGCCGAGGGGAGAGGAGTGCGGCTTCTTGCGATGGGCTTTGATCGGGATCGTCATCGGGCACCGCCAAAAAATCCAAGCTGCTGCAGCCGTGCAAGCTCTTGCGTTTCAAGCTTCACGCCAATGTCGCGGCGGTAACGCACATTCGGAATGACCACGCGATCGGCGAGATCATAAGCCTTGTCGCGCGCCGCGCCGACGGTGTCGCCGATTCCGGTGACGATCATCGTCCAACCATGCATGCCGGCGGTGACAAGCTCGCCCTCCTGCTTGCCGACTTCGGCGAAATGCAGATGACGGCGCTCGCTCGCGGCAATCTTGCCTTCGAACAGGATCGGCAGGCCCGCAGGTTCGGAGGGGACGCGCTTGCGATTATAGGGAAACGGCCGGGTGGTGAGAACGACGCCGACGCAATATCCCGGTATCGTCTTGAACCTGCTTGCCGAGCGCGTCACCATCATCCTGAAGAGGTCCGCCCACGGTGTCTCCTGCAACGGTTCGAGAATGGCGTAACCCGGGCAGCCGAAACGGCAGGTGAATTCGAGCGGCCAGATACCATCCTCGTTCACGATGGTGTTGAGGTTGATATAGCCGCAATAATTGTTGTCGCGCAGCAGCGGCTCCATCCGCCGCAAGGTCTTATCGAAAAAGCCGCTCGTTCCGGTATACGTCACGACCGTTCCCATCTCGCCGGTGAGCTCGCCAAGATCGCCGGGGAAAAACCGTTTGTGCTCCCAATCCAGGCAAGCGGGCGTGAGGAATTTGTCGCCGTCGAAATAGGCGCCGACGCCCATCTCGACGCCGCTCACATGCTGCATGAGGACGTAGGTTGCGTCGCTGCCCTCGAACTGCCGGAAGCGCGCGGCGATAACGGCCTTGACGTCGCGACCGTCTTCCATCCGGCCGACATAATTGTCGGCCGAGGCAAAGCCATGCCCGTTGAATTTGAGGACATAGCGTCCGGGATTTTGCGAGATGAAGTCCTGTCCGCCTTCGGCCGTGTCGAATTCATGGATTCGGCAGATCGGAAATGCGAGGTCCGATAGCGTCTTCTGCGCAAAGGCGCGCTCGTTCTCCAACCGGTCGCCATAGGCGCTGCCGCCGACGACGTGGTAACCGTCCCGGCGCAGTGATTCCTGCAGCGCACCGCGATTATGCGAGACGTTTTCGAAGAGGATGATGCCGTCATCGCCGGCCGCGCGAATCCAATCGAGCTCCTGCCTCCAGTCCGGCGTTCGCGGCACCATGCCCAGAAGAACGTCGTGACATTCGGCCTCGGAGACGAAAATCCGCACCTCATGACCTTGCTCGGTCAGGCGCAGATACATCGACGCCATGTCACAAGTATCGCCGATCGCGAGAAACCGCATGCCGCCTTCAAAGCCCAACGCTCATCGGAAAGCGACAAGCTCGGCCGAGGTTCCGGCGAATCGCGCGGCGTATCCTAGGTTAAAATGTCCGTAGAGGCCGAGTATCGCTGCGCGGCCGCGCTGGGCTCTCAGCCGCAGGGCCCGAGCGGCACGTAGCCGACGACGAGACCGACCTGATCCTCCACCATCTGCCGCGCCGGCTAGCAGCGGAACACCCGCGTCGGCACATAATAGGCGTAGTCCGGCACATAGCGATAGGCGTAAGGGTGGGGGTAGGGCGCCGGCACATAGGCATGGACACGCATATGCGCGTGCCTGTGATAATGGTGGCGCGCCCAGCCGTTCGCGTGGGCGGATGCTGTTACGCCCAGCGCGAGGCCGGCACTCAGCGCAACAATCAAAGTCTTCGCCAGGAAACGCATGGGACCACTCGAGGCTTCACTGCCGCGCGTCCAGGACTTTCACCATTATAGCTTAACAGCCCGCCACGGCCGGGCCGGAACGCTTGCCGGCGTTAACGATTGCCGCCAAGAGATATCGGAGCAAAGGGCAAGGAGGCAATCATGGCCGCAGTCGAGATGGTGATCGGCAAGAACGGCTCGACCCGCGTGACCGGCGAGGTCGTCATCAAGGACCATTCCGGCAAGGTGATCGAGCCGCCTGGCAATCCGTTTTGGCTATGCCGCTGCGGCGCCTCCAACACCAAGCCGTTTTGCGACGGCACGCACAAGAAGATCGGCTGGAGCGACGGCTCCTATAGCGAGGCCTCGGGGGCGCCTCCGTCTCCCTCACTTTGAGAACTGCATTGCGCCGTCCTTGACGCTGCCGAAGCGCAGCGCCATCAGATCGCGCGCGTAGTTCTGGTAGAGCCGCCATGGTTTCTTGGCGCCCTGCCGCGGCAGCTGATGGAGCGCGCGCTGGACGTAACCTGAGGTAAAATCGAGCCACGGAAGTTCCGCGACCGAAGGATCGCGCTTCGGCATGCACTGGCGATAGCCGCGTCGGTCCATGTAGCGCAAAAGCCGGCAGACATACTCGCAGGTGAGATCGGCCTTAAGCGTCCACGACGCGTTGGTATAACCAAACGCGGCGGCGAAATTCGGCACGCCGCTGAACATCATGCCTTTGTAGCTCATCGTCTTGGCGAGATCGATGCGCGTGCCGTCGACGCTCACCTCGAGTCCGCTGAACAGCTTCATCTGCAGGCCGGTCGCGGTCACGATGATGTCGGCTTGGAGTTCCTCACCCGATTTCAGCTTGATGCCGCTTTGCGTGAAGCGCTCGATGTGATCGGTGACGATCGACATGCGCCCGGCATTGATTTCGCGGAAGAGATCGCCGTCCGGCACGAGACAGAGTCGCTGGTCCCAGGGATTGTAGCGCGGCGTGAAATGCGTCGCGACGTCGTAGTCCGGTCCGAGCTGCTTGCGGATAAGCCCGATGATGCCGGCCTTCACCTTTTCGGGCTTGCGGCGTGCGAGCCGGAAAAACCACATGCCGAGCAGCACGTTCTTCCAACGCGTGATCTGATAAGCGAGCATCGCCGGAAGCTTCTGCCGCAACGAGTTGGCGAGCGTATCTTCGGACGGACGCGACACAATGTAAGTCGGCGAACGCTGCAGCATCGTCACATGCGCCGCTTTCTCGGCCATGGCAGGAGCCAAGGTAACCGCCGTCGCGCCGCTGCCGATCACTACGACGCGCTTGCCCTCGTAATCGAGATTGTCCGGCCAATGCTGCGGGTGGATGAGCTTGCCGGCAAAGGCGTCGGCATTTGGAAATTCCGGCAAATAGCCGTTTGCGTAATCGTAATAGCCGCTGCACATGAACAGAAAATTGCAGGAAAATTGTAAAGGCTCGTTGGTGTCACTGCGCTCAGCCTCGACAATCCAGCGCGCCTCCTCCGACGACCATTGTGCGCGCATGACGCGGTGATTGAAACGCACCTTTTTGTCGACACCGTTCTCCCGCGCCGTGTCGCGCACATATTGCAGAATCGAAGGTCCATCGGCGATCGCCTTGGCTTCGCGCCAGGGCCGGAAATTATAGCCGAGCGTGTACATGTCGGAATCAGAGCGAATGCCGGGATAACGGAACAAGTCCCAGGTTCCACCGATGGCGTCGCGTCCTTCCAAAATCACATAGCTCTTGCCCGGGCACTCCGTCTGCAGGTGATAGCCGGCGCCGATACCAGAGAGGCCTGCGCCGACGATCAGCACGTCGAAATGTTCGGGTTTTGCCATGAGCCCGCTTAAAAGTTGATGCCGAGCCAGCCCTTGACCTGCTCGTGAAGGTCCCCGGCAAAATCCTCCGGCGTGCCGGAGGCAGTGATCGAACCGAGGCTCAAAACATAGATGCGCGAGGACATTCCCACAACCCGCCGCACATTATGGTCAACCAGAAGGATGGCGATCCCGAGGCTCGCAAAAAGCCGGATGTGGCCGAATACGTCCTCCACCATTTTGGGCGAGAGGCCGATCGACGGCTCGTCGATCAGGCAAAGCCGCGGCTTCATCGCCAACGCCTTGGCAAACTCGACGAGTTTCTGCTGGCCGCCGGAAAGGTCGCCGGCGGGGGAAGACATTTTTTCCCTAAGCGCCGGGAAGTGCCGGTGGAGCTCGGCAAGGCGGTCGGCGATGCTGAATTTGCCATTACCCTTGGCGCGCCGGGCGAGCGTCTCGAGCGGCAGGCGCAGATTGTCGGCGACACTCATATGCCGGAAGAGGCTCGATTCCTGCGGGATGTAGAAAATGCCGCGTTCGAGCAGGCGATGCGGCGGCAGACCGGTAATGTCCTCTTCGTCATAAACGATCGCGCCGCCTTTCGGCCGGAGGAAACCGCAGATCGTCTTCATGATCGTCGACTTGCCGGCGCCATTGAGGCCGATCAGGCCGGTGATCGTGCCGGCGTCGACGGAAAGATCGACGTCACGTAAAACGTCGATGTCGCCAATATAGCCGGCGGTGACGTTCTCCATGCGCAGGATCGCGCTCACGCCGCGGCTCCGCCGAGATAGGCCTCGATCACCGCGGGCGCGGCAAGCACGTCCGAGGTTTTGTCGTCGGACAGAACGCGGCCGGCATTCATGCAGATCGAGCGCGGGCAGAGCTCGACAATGACCGGCATGTCGTGGCTGACGAGCACGAAAGTCTGTCCTTCGGCATGGCGTGCACGAATGAAGGTGCTCATAATTTCCTTCATCGTCGGATGAATCGCCGCAAAAGGCTCGTCGAGCAGCGCCAGGCGCGGGGTTCGCATGAAGCAGCAGCCGAATTCCAGAAGCTTCATCTGCCCGCCAGAGAGCTGGCCGGCGTCAAGATGGCGCACATGCGCGATTTGCAGCTCTTCGAGAAGGGCGTCGGCGCGTTCGCGCGCTTCATCCACGTGCAGTCCGAGCGCGCGTCCGCCGACGAGCAGATTGTCGAGCACGTTCATGCGCGGAAAGATCCGCGTCAGCTGGAACATGCGCATCAAGCCGCGTCGGGCAAGCCGTTGCGGCTTAAATCCGGTGCAGGGCTCGCCATCGAGCCGGATCGTGCCCTGATCGGCGAAGAGATGACCGGACATAATATTGAGGAGCGTCGTCTTGCCCGATCCGTTCGGGCCGATGAGGCCGACAAGCTCGCCGGGCGCGATGTCGAAGCTGACATCGGCGACGGCAACGAGCCCGCCGAACCTTTTTGTCACGCCTTCGACGGAGAGCAATGAGCTCATGCGGGTTTGCCCCGCCGCGGCTGCAGTGCGGCCGTGACGAGACCCCACAATCCCGTGCGGAAGAGCCGCGCAAACACGATCACAAGGGCGGCAAAAATCACCAATTGCCAGCCGCCGACGTCGCGCAACCATTCCGACGTCACATAGACGAGAAACGCGCCGACGACCGGCCCAATCAGCGAACCCATGCCGCCGATGACGGTCATCGACACGACAAGTCCGGTCTGCTGCACGAGACCAAGCTCCGGCGTCACCAGCGAGGCGAAGTAGGCGTAGAGCGCGCCGGCAAATCCGGCGGCGGCAGACGAGATGGAAAAAGCCGCCGTTTTCCAGAAGACGATGCGCACGCCGGATCGTGCGGCGGCGATCTCGTCATCCCGGATCGCCTCGAGGAACAGTCCGGCCTTCGAGCGCAGAAGCAGATAGAGTCCGCAGATGACGAAGGCGAGCGCGCCAAGAAAAACGTAGAACCAGAGCACGCGATCGTTGAACCAGCCTGCGATCGGCAGGCCGAGATCGCCGCGGGTGATATTGATCGAGTTGGAAGCAACAAGCCGCGCAATTTCCGCGAAGCTCAATGTCGTCAGCGCGAGATAGGGCCCTTTGAGACGCATGACGATGCGGCCGAGCACGAGACCGATGAGCCCGGCCGCGCCGGTGCCGATGATGAGGCCGAGGATCGGCGGCACGCTGTAATAAGTCGCCGAGAGTGCCGCGCCATAAGCGCCGATCATGGCGAAGGCGGCGGGGGCGAGCGAAAACTGCCCGGTAAAGCCGGCGAGCAGGTTCCAGGACGAGGCGAGGATCGCGAAATAGGCGGAGACGACGAGCACGCCGAGCCAATAGACATCGCGCTGGACAAGCGGCAGCAAGGCCAACAGCACGAGCAACAGTGCCGTCGCGATGAATTCGCGCCTGAGCCTGATGTCACCGCTCATCAGACTTCGCGTCCGCGTTCGCCGAACAGGCCTTGCGGCCGGAACAGCAGGAACAGGATCAGAAGAACGAGGCCGAACGTGTCGCGGTACTGATAGGACACGAGCACCGCGCCGAAGCTTTCGACAAGGCCCAGCAAAAGACTGGCGATAAAGGCGCCCAGGATCGACCCCATGCCGCCGAGAACCACAATCACGTAGGATTTGATCGCCGGAAACGCGCCGACATCCGGCGACGCATTGATGATCGGGGAGAGCAGCGCGCCGGCGAGCGCCGCGAGGCCTCCGGCAAGCGCAAACACGAGCGACGACACAGCCGTCGCATCAATTCCCGCAAGCGACGCTCCGAGCCGGTTCTGCGACACAGCGCGCACGGCACGGCCCCAATAGGAAAAGCGCAGGAACAGCGCGATGAACGCCAACGTGACAAGTGTCACCCCGGCGGCGGCAACCTTCTGTCCGCTCATCAGCGCCGGGCCGACGACGATCCGGCTCGCACTAACCAGCGCCGGTGCACGAAACGCATAGGGACCGATCGCCTTATCGACGAGATTGACGAGAAGCAGCGACAGCCCGAACGTGACGATCACGGCGTATTCGTCGCGCATCAATCCCCACGTGGCGATATTTGCGTAAAGCGGCCGCATCAGCGTGCGCTCGACGACCCAGCCGAGCGCCGCGCCGAACAGGAACGCCGTCGGCAATGCGACCGCGAGCGGCACGCCGAGGCGTGCCGCGACGATCGTGTAGGCATAAGCCCCGACCATGTAGAATTCGCCGTGTGCGAAGTTGACGATCCGCAGCACGCCGAAGATCAGCGCGAGGCCGACCGCCATCAAGGCGTAGAACAGGCCCGTGACGAGCCCGTTGACGGCGAGATCGGCCGCGAGCGCGCCGGTCAGCACGTTTCAGCGCGTATCAGGGCCGCGCGAGCTTCGATGGATCGAGCGGCTGTCCCGCCTGTTCGACAAGTGGGGCGTCGGCCACTTTCTGTCCGATCTCCGTGATCTGGAACGTGACATACGGAATATCCAGCCACTGGTGATACTTGTAGCCGGACTCCGTCGAAAACGTGATCTCGCCGCGCGTGCCGGTATACTTCGTCGCCTCCAGCGCTTTCACGAGTGGATCAGGCTCGGTCGAGTTGGCGCGCTTGATCGCATCGGCAACGACGAGCAGGGAATCCGCCGCTTGGTAGAGCAGCCGGTTCGGCTGCGCGCCCGTCTTCTTGGTGTAGGCATCGCCGATCGTCTTCGCGAGTTCCGGCGCCTTCATCTTCGGATGATAAAGGCCGAAGACGAGCATATCCTTGCCGGCCTCTTTAACATTCTGCCAGAAGTCGGGGTAATCGGCGAGACCGGAGGCATCATAAAGCCAGGTCTTTGTCGCCGGCGCGACGCCCTGCTCATAAACCTGGTTCATCATGATGTAGGCGGCCGGTGGCAACATGATGTCGACGACGACATTCGGCGGATCGGAGCGCAGCGGCAGAATCGCCGGCAAGTAATCTTTTGCCGCGCGGTCGAGCGTGTCGAATCGGTAGGAGATATCAGGCGCCACCGCCTTCAGCTGCTCGGCGATGCCTTTGGCAAGCCCGATGCCGTAATCGGTATTCTCCGCGAAGGCGACGACCTTCTTTGCACCGAGCTTCTTGATGCTATCGGCGGCGGCCATGGCGACGCGACGATTGTAATTGTTCGGGTTGAAAACTTCCGGATAGCCCTTCTCGCGAATGGCGTCGGCCCAGCCGTTCGTGTTGATGTAGGGGACGTGGTAGCGGTGCGCGACCTCCATCCCGGCGAGGACGTTCGAGGATTGGTGCTCGCCGACGATGGCGACGACCTTGTCGCGGGTGATCAGCTTCTCGACGGCGGCGCGGGCCTTCTCCGGCAGCCCCTGCGTGTCCTCGACGACGAGCTCGATCGGCCGGCCGAGCACGCCGCCCTGGTCATTGAGCATTTTGGCGGCGACTTCGAGGCCGTCCTTGACTTGCGTGCCCTGCACCACGGAGCCGGGCGGGGATTGCGTCACCGTCACACCGACCTTGACCGGGTCGGCCGCATAGGCGCTTCCGGCAAGAGAAACGGACAGAGTGAGGGCGGCGATCGCCAGATGCGATACATTTCTCATTGAACTTCGGCTCCGTTCTGAGGGCGGCTGAGCTTAATTGTGCGCCACATGCGCGCAAGCACCTATTATTGCATTCGGCCGGCTCGGATGCTCTGATACCTTGGCAGAACGGTGCCGGGAAGCGCCGCGCCAAGAAGAAGGGGAGCCGGGCATGAGGAGCATCCTCGTTCCTGTTGCCGATCACGCCCATACCGACGCGGTATTCCAGGCCGCGCTGATGCTGGCGCGGCGATTCGACTCCTATGTCGAGGGGCTTGCGATCGGACCCGATCTTTCCGGGCTCGCGGGGTTCGAAATTCCCATGGGCGGGCCGATGCCCGACGAAACAATGTGGCGCGATCTAGCCGAGCAGGCACGCGAGCAGTTCGAGACATTCATGAGCGCGCATCTGCCGCGCACCGCCGCGCCACGCACCGGCGCCTTCGCCTGGTCGGCGCAAAAGTTGGTCGGCGACCTCAGCCTCGGGAGTTACGGCCGCGTCTTTGATATCATCGTGCTCGGACGTCCGGGGTCCGCGCCGAACGCGCCGCGCATGGCGACGTTCGAAGCCGCACTCTTCGAAAGCGGGCGGCCAGTGCTCGTCGTGCCGCAGCGTATCGGACAAACGCTGGGCGATAACGTTGTGATCGCCTGGAATGGATCGACCGAGACCGCGCGGACCGTCGCGTTGGCGATGCCGCTTCTCAAGAAGGCGCAGCGGATCACGGTGCTCAGCGTCGAAGGCGGCATGGTGCCGGGACCCTCCGGCGCGCAACTCGCGCAGTCGCTCACCACGGGGGGACTTTCCGTCGAACACAAGCATGTAACCGACCGGCACCGCAGCGCGGGCGAAGTCATACTCTCAACTGCGGGATCGCTCGGCGCCGACTTCCTCGTCAAGGGCGCTTACACGCAGAGTCGTCTGCGGCAAATGATTTTCGGCGGACAGACGCGGCACATCCTCGCGGAGGCAAACCTTCCCGTCTTGCTAGCATGCTGAATGACGGCGCTCGGGCGCCGCAGCAGGAAAGCAAAGCCCCGCAAGTAGAGCCACCACCATCACCGCGCAGCCTGTTCTTCGCCGTCTTCCCCTCGATCATGCTGCCGATGTTCCTGGCGGTCGTCGACCAGACGATCGTCGCCACCGCGCTGCCGAGCATCGCGGCGTCGCTCGGCGATGTCGAGCGCATCTCCTGGATCGTCATCGCTTACCTGATTGCGGGAACGGTCGCGGCGCCGGTCTACGGCTATTACGGCGACCTCTACGGCCGCCGGAAGGTGATGTTCGTCGCCCTCACGGTCTTCATCGCGGCGTCGTGCCTCTGTGCGGCGGCGCAATCGATGCTCGCCCTGGTTCTCGCGCGCGTCGCGCAGGGGCTCGGCGGCGGGGGGCTAATGACGCTGTCGCAGGCGCTGATCGGCGAGACCGTGCCGCCGCGCGAGCGGGCGCGCTATCAAGGCTATCTCGCTGCCGTCGTCGTCTGCTCGAGCACGTTCGGCCCGGTCGCGGGCGGGCTCCTCACGCAAGCCTTCGGCTGGCGCTCGGTCTTCTTCGTCAACGTGCCGCTTGGCCTGATCGCGATCGTGCTCGCCCGGCGCCTGCCGTCGAAGAAGGGCATCGGCGAGCGACCGCGATTCGATGCGATCGGACTTATGCTGTTCGTCTGCTTCGCGGTTCCGCTGCTCATCGGGTTGGAGCGCCTGCAGGCCTTCGACCGCAGTGCGATTGCCGTTTCGGCGATCGCCGCGGCGGCCGGAATCGGCTCGCTGCTGCTCCTGGTCCGGCATGAAAGCCGCACGGCCAATCCGCTGTTTCCCGTCGGGCTGCTGAAAAAACCGGAGATTTGGCACAGCGACGCGATGGCGGCGCTGCATGGTGCGGCGCTCGTGTCGCTGATCACGTTTCTGCCGATCTATCTCCGCGTCGTGCACGGAACGTCGGCGACCGAGACCGGGCTGCTTTTGCTGCCGCTCACGGCTGGCATCGGTTTCGGCTCGATGATAACGGGCCAGATCGTCAGCCGCACCGGCCGCACGATGATCGTCTCGACGATCGGGCTTGCCGTGGTGACGTTTCTGCTTCTCGTGCAAGCGGCGTTTGCGGCGCGGATGAGCGCGTCGCAACTCACCGCACTGTGGGGATGCACGGCCTTGTTCATGGGAAGCGTCATGGGCGTCGTTCAGGTCACCGTGCAGAACGCTGCGGGGCGTGAAAGGCTCGGCGCCGCCGCTGCGTCGGTGCAATTGTCGCGTTCTGTCGGCGCGTCGTTCGGAACCGCTATAATCGGCATGATCCTATTCGTGACCCTTGAAGTTATCGACCCGCACGGCGCCGAGGTTTTCATCAGGATGATAGAGCAGGGCGCTTCGGCCTTGGATAAGTTGGCGGTCGATCAGCGCGCGATGATGCAAGCCGACATTGCGCAGGCGTTCCGCGCCGCTTTCCTGGCAATCGCGGGATTTACCGCCGGCGCCTGCCTTCTGGCGCTGACCAACCCGGCAAAACGGCTGAGTTAGACGCCGAGATAAGCCTGCCGGACGGAATCGTCGGCAGCGATCTCAACACTCGTGCCGGCGCGCACGATGTGGCCGTGCTCCATGACGTAAACGCGGTCGGCAATGCCGAGCGCGGAGCGCGCATCCTGCTCGACCAGCAGCACCGCGGTACCCGATTGCTGGATGGCGCGGATCGAATCGAAAATCTGCATTTTGAGCCGATGCGCGATGCCGACCGAGGGCTCGTCGAGGAGAAGCAGGCGCGGCCGGCCCATCAAGGCGCGGCCGATCGCGACCATCTGCTGCTCGCCGCCGGACAGCGTGCTCGCCTGCTGGCGGGCGCGTTCGCGCAATACGCCGAACAGGGCGTATACACGCTCCAAATCGGCGGCAATCTCTGCGCGGTCGTCGCGCAAATAGGCGCCGAGCTGCAGATTCTTGAGCACGGTCAGTTCCGGAAACAAACGCCTTCCTTCCGGACAATGACATATGCCGCGCGCCACAACCTGATGCATCGGCAATTCGCCGATATCGGTGCCATCAAATCGCAGATCACCGCGGCTCGGCAGAGCGCGCGAGATCGCTTTCAACAGCGTCGTCTTGCCGGCGCCGTTGGAACCGAGCACGGCAACGAGCTCGCCCTCGCGCACTTCGAGATCGAGTCCCTCGAGCGCGAGCGCCTTACCGTAGTGAACGGTGAGGCGCGACACTTCAAGCAGTGCCATGGACGCTCTCCGTGACAATACCGAGCCGCGCTTCGAGATCGTCGCCGCCGCGGCCGATATAGGCTTCGACGACGCGTCCATGGCGCACGATCTCGCCGGGTGTGCCGGTCGCAATGATCTCGCCGAAATCCATCGCGATGACGCGCCGCACGAGTTGCATGAACTCGCGCAGCCGATGCTCGATAATGAGGATCGTCAGACCCTCGCTTCGATGCAACTCACGGATCAGCGCGGCGAGCGGCTCGATCTCGCTCGTGCCAAGGCCTGCGAAGGGCTCGTCGAGCAGCAGCAGTTTCGGGCGCGTGACGAGCTCCCGGGCGATTTCGAGGCGGCGCAAGTCGCCATAGGAGAGCGCGTCGACAATGAGATCGGCTTTGCTGCCCAGTCCCACGCGATCGAGCATCTCGCGGGCGCGCACCTCGGTATGACCTTCGCTGCGGACGCGCGGCGCAAGGCAGCCGACGACGACGTTCTCGACAACCGTCATGCCGATAAAGGGCCGCGTCAGCTGAAACGTGCGCGCGAGGCCGCGATTGACGATACGATGCGGCGCGACCCCGACGAGCGGCACACCATCGAAAGCGATCGTGCCGCGGTCCGGCCGGATGAAGCCGGTGAGCAGATTGAACAATGTGGTCTTGCCGGCGCCATTCGGTCCAAGAATGCCGGTGATCTCGCCGGCCTGCAGCGCGAACGAGACGTTTTTGACCGCGGTCAGGCCGCCGAAGCGCTTGGTCAGTCCTTCGACTTCGAGCAGCGCGCTCATGCGCTGGCGCGCCGCGTGAAGATGGCGCTTCGGCCTCTGATCCAATCGCGCACGCGCACCCAAGCCGGCGCGATCACACCGTTCGGGATGAAGAACAGAATGAGGATCAGAATAAGCGTATAGACCCACAGCCGATATTCGCTGAAACTACGAAGACCTTCGGTCAACCCGATGAGGAGAAGCGCGCCGCCGACGGCCCCGTAGATCGAGCCCATGCCGCCGACATAGACCATGATGATGATATTGATCGACAGCGCGACGTCGAACAGATCGGGGCCGACTTGCAGCTGGTAATTCGCATAAAGCGCGCCGCCAAAGCCGGCAAAAGCGGCGCTGATCATCAGTGCCGAAATTTTGTAGAAGTTGACGTTGATACCGGCGGCCTGGCAGGTCGCTTCATCGCCCCGGATGGCGCGCAGGATCGTTCCCCAGGGCGACAGCGCGATGAACTTTAGGACGATCACCGTCACGATTAATGCCGCAAGCGTGAAATAGTAGGCCGACACCTGCGAGCGCAGCATCGGCGAGAGGCCGTTCAATCCGTCCTGGCCGCCGGTCGTGTCGGAAAAGATGATCGATAGTTTCTGCATCACCACCGCGCCCGAAAGCATGGCGAGCGCGAAATAGGGGCCGCGCAGTCGCAGTGTCGGAATGCCGATGACAAGGCTGAACAGCACCGCGACGATCGCCGCGGCGGGAAAGCCCCACCACGGGCTCAATCCGAAGCTGACGTTGAGAAAGCCCGCGGTGTAGGCGCCCGTACCAATAAACAGCGCATGGCCGAAATTCTCGCGGCCCGTCAGACCCGACATAAAATCCCAGCTCGTCGCCCAGATCGCGTAGCAGAGCGCGATCGTCATGATGCCGACGATGTAGCGACTGCCGACGAATGGCACCACGCTTAGCAACGCGATCACGACGATCGCTCCGATCACGTCGGTTTTGGTGAGGCTGCCCCAGGCTGGCATTCAAGCGCCCTCTAGAATGCCGCGCGCTTGCCGAAGAATCCGGCGGGGCGAACGATCAGGACGATAAGAACGGCCGCGACAGAAACGATTTGCGACCATTCAATCGAGGCTTTGAACGCGACGATAGTCTCCGTATAGCCGAGCAGGAGTGCCCCGACGATGCTGCCGGGGATCGAGCCGAGGCCGCCGACGATCACGATCGCGAAAGCTTTCACGAGCGGCAGCAGACCCATTCCGGGAATGACCGACTGGAACGGCGCAACGAGCACGCCGGCCGCCGCCGCGATCGCGGCGGACAAGCCCATCACGATCGAGAAAATGCGATCTGACGGAATGCCCATGTAGCGCGCGCCTTCAGGATCTTGCGAGACGGCAAGGATCGCCGCACCGAGCCGCGTGTGCTGCATGAACAGCCACAATCCGCCGAGGATGGCGACCGAGCAGAAGAAGGCGAGCAGCCGCTGGCCACTCAAAAGCACGCCGCCGAAGTTGAAGCTGCTCTCGATCAGCGAGGGAACGTTGCGCGCTTCCGAGCCAAAAATGAGCAGCAGGATCTGTTCGACCATCAGGCCCACCGCGAGTGTCATCATGAGCACCGCAAGCGGGGGAAGCTTACGCAGCGGCCGCACGAGCACGCGCTCCATCACGATCCCGAACAGCGCGACGAGCAGCACCGCAATGACAGCGGCAACGACCAGCGGCACGTGAAGATTGGCAGTTAATGTATAAACGCAATACGCGCCGAGCGCGTAGAAGGCGCCATGTGCAAGATTGAGAATGCGCGCGACGCCGAAGATAAGCGTGAAGCCGACCGCAAGCAAAGCATATACGGCGCTGATGACAGCGCCGTATATGAGGATGTCCAGCAAGGCGGTGCGCCTTAGGTCAGTTCTTCATCATCCAGGGCGGATCGATCATCTTGTCCGAGGCGACTTCCTTCGGCCACACGACCGCGCGCTCGCCGTCGGCTTGCCACTGCACATAAATAACATTGACGTTTCCGGGGCCGTCCTGGACTTCGTGCAGCGCGTCGAACTTCACGCGGCCGCGCGGGCTGACGTAGTCGGTCTTTTCCAGCTCCTTGATCACCGCGTCGGTGTCGATGGTCTTCGCCCGGGTGACAGCGTCGGCATAGACGTAGACCGCGTCATACGCACCCGCCGCGCTATAGACCGGCGCGCGATTGTACTTCTTGATGAAGGCGTCCCACCACGGAATCGACTTTTCGGTGATGGGCTTCCGCAGCACGAAATTGGTCGTGACTTCCGAGACCGCCTTGCCGCCGACGCGCTTGAAGAAGTCGGCGTCCTGGCTCTTCACGTCGATGCCGCCGATCGGCACCGGCACTTTCGCGTCGTACCACTGCTTGACGAATACGTCGGATGCGGCGTGCGACAGGATGATGAGCAGATATTGCGAGCCCGAATCTTTCACCTTGGCGAAGATCGGCGAAAAGTCCGCCGTCTGCGGATCGAAGAACTCGGCGAAGGGCACTTCGAGACCGGCTTCGGTAGCGTTCTTCTTCAGATAGGGGACCATGTCTTGGACCCATTTGGCGTTCTCGCCGAGGATCGAGATTTTGCTGTAGCCGAGATCGCCCTTGAGCTTGCCCTTGATGAAGTCCATCAGGCTCGCCGCCTGTTTCGCGGAATTGATCGGATTGACGCGGAACAGGTATTTGTAATTGGCGTAATCGTCCTTGACCTTCTGCTGGATTGAGGGTGATGCCGAACCAGTGCCGAGGAAGATCGTCTGCGCACGCGAGATATGCGGCAATTCGGCGAGCGTAACGCCGCTGTCGTAGCCGCCGATCAGCACGTTGACGTTGTTGTCGCCGGTAAGCTTGTTGACGGCGGCGACGCCTTCCTTCGGGCTTTCGCCCTCATCGGCCGTCACCACTTCGAGCTTGCGGCCGAGGACGCCGCCTTTCGCGTTGATCTCCTCGACGGCCATACGCACGCCGTCGAGCGTGTCGCGGCCGACCTGCAATTGCAGCGCCGTATTGATGCCGAGCAGAATCGGTTTGTCTTCCGCACGCGCCGGGACGGTCAGCGCCGCGGCAATCAGAGCCGAGCCGGCGATGACGGGCGTGATTCTTTTGAGCATGAGCTATCCTCCGCGGGGTTCGGCCACTCGTGCTGCGCTCCGAATGAAGCGCGCAAGGCTTGATGCCGGATGGCCATTTTGCGCGCAGTAAAGGCTAGGGCCGCGCCGGACGCAAGGCTCCGCGCGACAGAGGCGACGAAGGTCGCAAGAGGTGCCTAGCGCGTCCGGATTTTCGAGGTGACATCCCAGTCCTCGGGGGAGCCTTCCGGCACGAAGACGCCGTCGTTCCCCATGGCGCCGGCGCGGATCGGACGCGGCGGCGGGCGGGGTGCCTCGTAAGCGCTTGCCGTCGTATGCTGCAGGTCGAGCGGTTGGTTCGAGCGCGCGATCAGTTTGGAGATTTCGTCGGCGTTGAACGCCTGCAGCTGACGCTCCTGCTGCGGCACGGCGGCAGCCGGGCCGCGGTGCATCGCGTACATTTCGGATGAGTTCGGGCGTGTTGCCGCCATCTCGATTTCTTCATCGATGTCCGGCGCATCGGGGAGGTCGTCGCGGCGCGGCGCCGGCGCGGTTGTCTGCGGCACCGGTTTGCAGATGCGGCGCGGGCCGCTGGACGAATTGCCGTGCATCGCGAGGTCGACATGGATGTGATTGTAGTGGAAGACGTTCGAGCCCGGCCCGAGGACGGTAGTGAAGCGATCGCAGGCGCCGCCGTGCACGTCGCGTAGGAAAGCTTGCGTTTGTTCGTCGCCGCGCGTCCAATCGTGCACGATCGCGATGGTGCGGCCGTCGGCGAGAACGAAGCCGCCGATGTCGAGCGCATTGCCGAAGGCATGTTCGGAGAGCTGTGCGCCGTATTGGTTATTCATGCCGCGGCAGGAATAGGAGCCCATCGAATTGATCTGCGTCACCGGCACGCCGAAGCGCGCCTGCGCGGCGGGCTGCACGATATCGGCGAGCCATTGATCGAGCTCGGCAATCATCGAGCAATCGAGCGTGGCGGTCGAATTAAAGGCGACGGCGCCGTTTTGCAGCGCGGTGACCTTGAACGGCCGCGTCATGCCGCAAATGCCGGGCCCGGACATTTCATTGGCCGGCTGGATGTATTCGCTTGGTGTAACGCGATGCTGGGCGAGACAGCTATTCTCCGCCTGCGTGCGCCAGGCGGGTCGCTGCGCTCTTTCATACATGCCGCAGCCGGCGACGCTGCCGACAAGGGCGAGCGTGAGCGCTGTGACATAAACGCGACGCGTCATGCAAAAACATTTGCGCGACGCCGGTTAAGTCGAATTGAAGCTTTTCGGTTAACGGAGCGGAAAGACCGGCCGTTTCTCCGCCCGATCTGTCTGCGGCGGCGATCGTCTGCTATCAGACGCGAATGCCGACATATTTGCCTCCAGGCCTCAGCGCCCGGCACGACCAGATGTTCCCGACTTTGGCGAGGGAGGATATCGATCGGCTATGTCGCTTTGGAGAGCCCCGCTCCTACGCAGCGGGCGAGCCCGTCGTCCGGGCAGGCGAGGTCGGACCCGGGCTGATCCTGGTCCTTTCGGGCAAGCTCGACGCCATCCAGGGCCGCGGGCTCGGCCGACCGGAGACGATCGTCACCCACGGGCCGGGCCAATTTTCCGGCGAACTCGCGCAGCTTTCCGCCAGGCCCTCGCTTGTCGACATCGAGGCGCGCGAGCCGGTCGAGGCGCTGGTCCTTCCCTCCGAGCGATTGCGCGACCTCATGGTGCAGGAGGCAAATCTCGGCGAGCGCATCATGCGCGCCCTGATCCTGCGCCGGGTCGGCCTGCTGGAAAGCGCCGCCAGCGGCCCGATCATTATCGGACCGAGCGAGCATCCCGACGTGCTGCGCCTGCAGAACTTTCTGCGGCGAAACGGCCAACCGCATCGCGTCCTCGATTCCGAGAGCGATTCCTGCGCAACGACGCTGATCGCGCGCTTTCATGTCGACCCGCATCACCTGCCGATCGTTCTTTGCCCGAACGGCAAATTGCTGCGCAATCCTGGTGACAACGAGCTTGCGCGCTGCATCGGCCTGGTGCGGCCGATCGATGCGACAAAGCTCTACGACGTGGCGATCGTCGGGGCCGGCCCGGCGGGACTGGCCGCGGCGGTTTACGCGGCATCCGAGGGCTTGTCGGTGATCGTGCTCGATTGCCGTGCCTTCGGCGGCCAGGCCGGCGCCTCGTCGCGGATCGAAAATTATCTCGGCTTTCCCACCGGGATTTCCGGGATGGCGCTGATGGCGCGCGCATACAATCAGGCGCAAAAGTTCGGCGCAGAGCTGGTCATACCGGACGAAGCCAAGCGGCTCGCAAACTCTGCCGGCGGAGATGGCAGGTACTATAGCCTCGATGTCGGCGACGACGAAACGCTGCAGGCACGCGCGGTGGTGGTTGCGAGCGGCGCGCGCTATCGCCGTCTAGATGTTGCGAACCTGGCGCAATTCGAAGGGTCCAGCGTCCACTATTGGGCCTCGCCGATCGAGGCGCGGCTTTGCGCGGGGCAGGAAGTCGTGCTGGTCGGCGCAGGAAACTCTGCGGGGCAGGCGGCGGTCTATCTCGCCGCAAATGTCAAAAAGGTCTGGATGCTGGCGCGCGGCAAAAGCATCGAGGCGACGATGTCGCGCTACCTTTGCGAACGTATCGGGGCGCAGCCGAATATCGAGGTGCTGAGTGAGACGGAAGTGATCGCTCTCGAAGGACGCGAAGGCAATCTGCAAGAGGTGCGTTGGCGCAATCGCGTCAGCGGCGAAGATGCGACGCGTCCGATCGGCCATTTGTTCCTGTTCATTGGTGCCGACCCGAATACCGATTGGCTGGCGCAATGTGATATCGCGCTGGATACCAAGGGCTTCGTCCACACCGGAAGCGATATCGGCCAGGGGCGGCACGCCTTGGAAACCAATCGCGCCGGCGTTTTTGCGATCGGAGACGTGCGCTCAGGTTCGGTCAAACGCGTTGCCGCTGCCGTCGGCGAGGGGGCCCAGGTCGTCGCGGCCATTCATGCTTATCTCGCCCAAAGTGTTGACGCGACGCCGCCGCCGCGTGCCCGGAGCTAGCGATGGCAGATGAATGTGTTCATGCCGCGGGAATTCGCGACGTCGTGCCGAGTGCGCTCGGTTGCGAAGAGTGTTTGAAAACCGGGTCGATGTGGGTGCATCTGCGTTTGTGCCGGACCTGCGGCCATGTCGGTTCCTGCGACGATTCACCAAACCGGCATGCGACGAAGCATTTCCACGCGACCGGACATCCGGTCGTCGAAGGCTACGATCCGCCGGAGTCCTGGGGCTGGTGCTATATCGATGAAGTCGTCCTCGATCTCGGCGATCGCGCCACGCCGCAGAACGGACCGTGATACCGCGCTACTACTGAGGAGTTAAGGGGTTCAGCCGCCGAACACAGCGTGGCCGATCAGCCGGCTCGGCAGCAGCGTGAAAAGTCCGGCGGCGACCAGCGAAACATACAGGCTGATCATAGCTGCTCGGTGCGACCTAATGCGGCCGATGCGACGAGCCCGGATCGCAAATGGAAGCGTCACGAGCGTCAGGATCGAGAGGAGATGGATCGGGCTGAATTGACCCGGTCTGATGCCGGTGATCCAAAATGACGTGATCGCCGCGAAAAACATCGCACAGACCCAAAACCAGCCGATGAGCGATGGATCCGCGTGCCTTTGCGCATGACAGGCACCGTGCTTCCCAGTCCCAATGCGGCGAGAGCGCCGCCAATGTGCAGCTGCACGATTGCCGGCGCTCCCAATAACGGCGCGAGGGTCATCCGCGCGGTTTAGGCGGAGGGGCCGCTCGTGCCTTGACCGCTCTGCGCGCTGCGGCGCTCGTTCATGAAGCGGTCGAACTCTTCGCGATCGCGGGCGCGGCGCAAGCGATCGAGATATTCGGAGAATTCGCGCTCCGCTTCGACGAGCTTGCGGCGCTCTTCCTCAAGGCGTGCGAGCTCGGCGTTGCGCCAATCATCGAAGGCGCTGTTGCCGGTCGCGCGCATGCCGCGGCTCTGGTAGGAGCCCGACCGCGTCCCGCACCATGTCTGCTGCGAGGCGTTCCAGCCCTGCCACTTCGAGGCGGCCTTGTCCCGCGCATAGGAGAAAAGGTCGCCCGGATAGCCTTCCTTCTTTTGCGCGATCTTGAGGAAGAGGATGGCGAGACCGATCGGCCAGAAGACGATGAAGCCGACGATCATTGCCGCCAGCTCCAGGGGATGCCAGCGGCTGCATCGACGATAGCCCTGGTGCTGGTTCCACGGGCCGTTGTCGACGGTATTCGTATAGGCACTCATGAGTTGAGCTCCACATTGCATGAGCGCCTGTTCGACACGCTCATGTGAATGTAAAATACATTCACATATGTGGTTTTCCAAGTGCGGAAACGCACAGCGCGCACAAAAAAGCGGGCGTCGCCGCCCGCTTCTCGAGAGATTTGTTTGTGAAATCAGTGCGCTTGCTGGATCGCCGAAAGCTGCCAGTCCTGCGCGTTGCCGCCCGGCGGGCGGCGGAAGGTCCAGACCTCGGTGACCTCCTCCGGGGTGGTCGTGCTGCCGGAAACAACGCGTCCGGTCGCCTGCTCGACGATCGGGTTCAGGACGGAGTAACGCATTGCCACCGTTGCATATTCCCCATCCGGCTCGCGCCACGCTTCCGACAGGTCGCCCTGGATGAGGCGCGCGTTGGAGACCTTGTCCACAACGCCGCGGCGGGCATTGGCGGCGAGTTCCTGGGCGAACTCCTCGGCCATTTCGGCCGCCGTCAGCCGCCGAAGAGTCGTGAGATCGCCGCGGCCGTAGGCGTCCTGGATTTCGGCGAGGCGCGACTCGAACGCCTCGTAGTCGGGCTTGTCGATGGTGATCGGCGTTGTTGCCGGAGCCGGAGCGTAGCCGCCGCCCAGCGGCCCGGAAGCCGTGCGGTAGGACGCCGCCTCATCAGGTGGAGGCGCCGCGCCGTAGGGAACCCCTCCGGCATAGGCCGGCTGCGGCTGTTGCCGGCGCCGGAACCAGCCGATCGCCAAGCTCACCAAGAGCACGATCAGGCCGATCTGCAGCATGAGGCCTAGCATCGAGACGATGCCGCCAAGCCCGCCGAACAGACCATGGCCGAACAGGAGCCCGAGCAGTCCTGCCCCGAGCAGGCCACCCATAAAGCCGCGGCCGAAACCGCCGCCAAAAAAGCCGCCGGGACGATTGAAGCCCGGCCGCTGCAACCCCGGATTAAGGGTCGAGGCGCCTGGTCCGCGGTCGAAGGGGGAAACGCGCGGCGCGGTCGGGGTCGCCGACGGCATCGAGAAGCTGCGTGAGCCGCGGCTGCCGAACGAACCGCCGCCGCCGGCGCGCGCATAGGCGTCGCCTAGGCCAAGCGTAGCGGCAAGCAGAATCGCGGCTGCCGCGACGAAAAACTTTCTGGACATTCTGTCCTCCTCACCGCGCAAGACGCGCGGACACAGGCGAATATGGTGGCAAACCACCATACTCGCCAAGAGGAGATGCCCAGATTTTGTTCAGGAACGAAGATTAACGCGAAGCTTCAACGCATTCCGACGCAAACCGCGCCGATAGTCGCCAGTGCTGCGAGCATAGCAAGATAGTCTAGAGTTTTGGTCATTTCGCACTCCAAAAAGGCAAAGAACCGAACCCTCCCCTCTCGAACGCCACGCACGCGCGTCTACTCGCAAATTCCATGCAAAGCCGCTGCCGCGCGCGGCACATCTTGCGGGCATTTTGTCCGTGCTTGGTTTTCAATCAGCCCTGCGGCGTTCTATTGTTCGCGTCATGGATCCGACGAAGCAGAATTTTTTCGGCGGCGGCCGGCGCGGCTATCATCACGGCCGTTTGCGCGACGCTTTGGTCGAGGCCGCCCGTACGCTGGTGACGGAGCGCGGTCCTGCCGGCTTCACTTTGGCCGAGGCGGCAAAGCGCGTCGGCGTGACCGCGGCGGCGCCGTACCGGCATTTCAGCGACCGCAACGAGCTCTTGGGCGAGCTCGCGGGCCGCGGTTTCCAGATTTTCGGCGAGCGGCTGGCGCGCGCCTGGGATGATGGGCGCCCGAACGTGCTCGAAGCATTCCGGCGCATGGGCGCGGCCTATCTTGCTTTCGCGCAGGAGGAGCCCGGCCTTTACGCGGCGATGTTCGGCAATGTGCAGACGCTGGCAGCACCTGGTCCCGGCGCCGCGGCCGACGCGGCGCTCGAGACGCTGCGCAAAGCCTCCGTCGCGATCCTGCGCTCCTACGGTGCGCCGGAGAGCGCCGCGCGCGATCTCGCGCTCGAAATCTGGGCCTATTCGCATGGCGTCGCCATGCTCGCCGTCTCCGGCCATGTCGCCGCGTCGAAAGGCTGCGATCCGGCCGTCCTCTTGCAGCAGGGCACGGCCAACATCGTCGAAATGACTGTGCGCCGGCTGCGCGGCGGCTAGAAGCCCTTCCGCCCCGAACTCCACTATATTCCCGTTTCAAGGGCGGCGGCTTGTTGAAGCGGAGTGGTGAAATTGGACGACACCGACCGCGGTAGCGCTGCGCGAGAAAGAAGTGCCGAGACGCATCTCAATATCGTCGGCGGCGCGAAACCTGCTCCCGATCTGAAAACCACGCTACGCCGCGCCCGCTTGCCGCGGACGCGAATGCGCGGGCGTTAATGAAACCGATGGGGCCCCTGGCGACGGAGCCGCGCCGGTGTCCCCGCGCCGCAAGCGCAATTTCGCGGTGCGGTTCTTCGTGTTCCTCGTCGATCTCCTCGGCGTGGCGATGCTCTTCGGCCTAAGCGCCGCAGCCGCCTGGTATGTCTACAAGCTGCAGGTGCTGGGCTGAGCATCTGATCGAATGCTCAGCCATAGAGCCTATCGTCCCACCACACCGGTTCGGGCAGGCCGTATGTGATCTGGCGCGCATC
>DATAOB010000009.1:0-25435 GCA_036265935.1 Beijerinckiaceae bacterium | reverse complement strand
CCTTTCGTAATTTCGTCGGCCTTCTTTTTCTGTTCCTGGCTCAAACTCCCGTAAAGCGGCCATATCGCCGCATACATTGCCCGTATGGATTCGAGCCCCTGAGCAGCGGGAAAACTTGCGGGACATGTACGCGCGGGGGCGCGCGCGCCATGGGGTTTTCAAAATGACAGGAAATGATGAGTTTCAAAGGTCTTGGTGATCAAATAACTCCTGAGGACCAGGCGCGTAAATCGGAAGCCGCAACCAAGTTGCCGCGGGTCCGCCGGCTGGCAGCGGATTTACTCTCGCGGCGTGGCGCTCATGGATGTGAATTTTTCGCCTGCCCTCGCCGTCGCACGACCCGCGCCGACCCGAAATGCAAGATCGGGTCGGCTTGTCTCGCGATGCGCGCAATAGGACTCGATGGCAATGGCGGACCGCTTCGACGTAGGGAGCGCCCGAAATGTGGTGCTCGGAATCGGCAAGGTGAGCCCTGCGCTGTTCGGGTCGAGCCGGGAAAGGCCCGCTGTAGGTTTCATGGCGGGCTCTCGACAGGCCCCCGGACATTGAAGGTCGAGCGCGAGTTGCTGAGGCTCAGCGGCGACGATGGGCGCGACACCGCGCCACCACGTAGGAGACGAGGTTCACCGAGCTTATTGGCACCGTCAGCGCTAATACGCGAACAGCCCTACGACGGCGCGTTATCGACAAAATGAGAGGCTCGCCGGCACTCTTTGACAAAATGCCAAGACAGATGCCGGTCTAGAATGAGAATGACAGAAGATATCGGTTCAGTCCTCAGCCGCGCCAACTTCGGCATCATTCGGGACACAATCCATTTCCGGGCATCGATTTGCAATTTCGCCTTCCTAGCCATCCCAGGGCTGCAGTTATTGGCGATTTCGATAATCTGGTCCAGCTGAAGGTCGCTTCGAAAAGCGAGGGCTCGTCGTACTGGTCCCTTTCCATCGGTGGCTAGCGCCCTCGCAGGTCCTCGGCTTTGGAGGGTCCTTGGCCCGGTGACCCTCGACGGCTGCTCCTTAAGCCGGCTGTCCGCTCTAGCTTCCCATAAGCTTCCCAGAGGCTAATCTGGGAAACAAGGCGTCCGGGCCGTGCGCTAAGCCGTTGATTATCTGGTACCGCCACCCCGGCTCGAACGGGGGACCCCCAGATCCACAATCTGGTGCTCTAACCAACTGAGCTATGGCGGCATCAAAGCGCGCGAACGTAAAACCGGCCCCCTGCGATTGCAAGCGAACGCGGCGCCGCAGAAACGCGCTCTCAGCGCTTCATCGCATCGAAGCGCGCGAGACCGCCGAGTTCCTTGGCCTGTTCCTGGATCGCCGCCATTTGCGCCCGCAAATATTCGGATTGCAGCGCCAGCACCTCCTGCATGTCCTTGGCGTGGACCAGCTTTTGGGCGAGATCGAAGGCGACCTTCACGTTCGTCTCGGCAAAACCCATCGCTTTGGTGCCGAGTTCCTTCATCTGCGCCGGCACCGGAAACGGGGCCGCCTCCATCGAGCCGGCGGCTTTCTGCGCGGCGCCCATGAATCCTTCAAAGGCCTTGCGCGCCTGCTCGACGCTTTTCTCGGCGAAATCGCGCATTTCGCTCGGCACTTCGTAAGCCATTTTTCCTGCCCTCAAATCCGCGAGCCGCTCCCGACGCCAGCCCCGCTGCCCCCGTTTAGCATGTTCGTGATTTGCCGTGCACGAATGACGCGGCATTGTGGACGCTCTTGAGCGGCGCTCTTAATATTCTGTTTACCTCAACCGCGTCGCGCGGAAAACCATGAGAGGCCCGTCGAGCGGCCCGCAATTGAATGGAGGGCAGGGGAAATGGCCGGATTTTTGGACGCGCCCGCTCCCAGCCAAGCCGAGATCGACCGCGTCTTCGGCGACCCGGCCTTCCGGGAGTTTCTAGAGCGCGGCAGTCCGGCATTGCTCACCCATGCGGCCGACGCGTCACTGGTTTGGGCCAACGGAGCTGCGCGGCGTACCTTCGGCGACAACCTTTCCGGCCTGCCTCCGCGTTTGCTGGCCGGGGGCGCAAGCGGCCCGGCACCCCGCCTGAAGCGCTTCCTTATGGAGAGCGGGGAGACCGCAATACCGCTGAGCTTTCTGACCAAACGCAGCGCGCTCCCCGACGGGCGCGAGGTGTTGGCTGCGGCGCTGCTGGTGGGCGCACCTCCGGCGGCCGCCGCGGCGGAGCCGGAGCCCACAATCTTCGAGCCTGCGGCTGTCGAGGCGCCCGAAACTGCGCTGACGGAAGCCCCCGCTCTGATCGCGACACCCGCCGACGAACGCAAGACGGCGCAGGATGTGCGTGCCGAACTCCTGAAAAGCCACCGCAATCCGACGATCCGTTTTCTGTGGCAGACCGATGCGGCCGGGCGGGTGACGTCGCTGACGCCGCCGCTCGGTGACGGTGAAGTGGTCGGCGCGCAAAATGCCGATCTTGTCGGTGACGAGCTGGCCAATGTGGTCGAGCGCCTGCAGCTCGATCCAAGCGGCAGGCTGCTCGCAGCGATGCGCGTCCCGGAGACGTGGAGCGGCATCGAAGTCGGTTGGCCGATCGCGGGGGCGGCGGCCGCGGTGCCGGTCGACCTTGGTGGGTTTCCAGTGTTCGACACGGCGCGGATGTTCCAGGGGTTTCGCGGCTTCGGGGTGATCCATCTCGACCGGATCAGGGATGCCGATGTGATCTCGCCGCCTGAAGTGGAGGCGGAAGAGGGTGCGCCCGAGGCGCCGCCCGCCCCGGCTCCGCCGCCGGAAAACACAGAGCCGGCACGGCCGATCGTCAGCGCACCCAATGTCGTGCCGCTTCGGCCTTTTGCGACGCTCGCCGCCGCGTTCGGCTTTCGTCCGCCGGCGCCTGAGCCCACCTCACCGGCGCAGGATGAGCCTACGAAAACGGCCGATTCCGGCCTCTCCGAGAGCGAGCACCAGGCATTCAACGAAATCGCGCGCCGGCTGTGCGAGGAGCCGGCGCCCGCCGAGCCCCACCCGGCCGAAAGCCCGCAGCCGGACGAGGCGACCGACAGCGCATCCGCCCTGCTCGACCGCTTGCCGCTCGCCGTGCTGATCAGCCGAAACGAAACGCCTTTCTATGCCAATCGCATGCTGCTCGACCTCACCGGCTATTCCTCGATCGCACAGCTTCAGGCGGCGGGTGGTCTCGCGCAGCTTTTCGAGGGGCCCCGCCTGCCCGAAACGGGCGTACCCACCGCATCGATTCACATCCGGCAAGGCGAGCTGGTGCCAGTCGAAAGCAAGCTGCAGGCGATTTCCTGGGAGGGTCAGCCGGCAAGTCTCCTCACGTTGCGCCGCGCCAGCGACGGCGCGCATTTCGCCGAAGCCAAAAGTCTCGAGCTCGAATTGCAGCATCGCGAGGCCGAGCTGCGCGAACTGCGCGCAATCCTCGACACTGCGACCGACGGCGTCGCCGTGCTCGACGCAGATCAGCGCATCCTGTCGCTAAATCATTCGGCCGAGGCGCTGTTCGGCTATCAGCAAAACGAAATTGCCGGCGAGCCGTTTACGATCCTCATCGCGGCGGAAAGCCGACGCCTCGTCGAGGATTATCTCGCCAAGTCGAAGGTCGGAGGTGCGCCGAGCATCTTCAATGGCGGGCGCGAAGTGTTGGGACTTGCGCGGCCGGGCGGAACAATTCCCGTCTTCCTGACGCTCGGCCGCATCGGCGGTGATGAGCGGGAGTCCAAGTTTTGCGCAATCATTCGCGACACCAGCGCCTCGAAGCACGCCGAGCAGGAAGCCCGCCTGGCGCGCGAAGAGGCGGAGCGCGCGAGCGCCATCAAATCTGATTTCCTGGCGAAGGTCAGTCATGAAATCCGCACGCCGCTCAACGCGATCATCGGCTTTGCCGAGGTGATCATGGACGAGCGCCTCGGGCCGATCGGCACCGAGCGCTACAAAGATTACCTGCGCGACATCCACAAATCCGGCACGCATGTCATGAGCCTCGTCAATGACCTGCTCGATCTCTCGAAAATCGAAGCCGGCAAGATGGTGCTCGACATCAAGACCGTCGATGCGAATGCCGTGATCAGCGAATGCGTAGCGCTGATGCAGCCGCAGGCCAATCGCGAGCGCGTCATCATGCGGCTTGCGCTGGCGCCACGGCTTGCGCCAGTTGCCGCGGACGAGCGCTCGCTGCGCCAGATCGTGCTGAACCTTCTGTCCAACGCGGTGAAGTACAATGAGCCGGGCGGCCAGATCATCGTGTCGAGCGCGACGAACGAGGCGGGGCACGCGGTGATCCGCATCAAGGACACGGGAATCGGCATGTCGGATGCGGAGCTCGCCGTTGCTCTCGAGCCGTTCCGTCAGGTGGCGACGGCGCGCCCGGTGAGCGGCACGGGTCTCGGACTGCCGCTCACCAAGGCGCTGATCGAGGCCAACCGGGCAAATTTCATGATCCGCAGCCGCAAGAACGAAGGCACGTTGGTCGAGCTTACGTTTCCGCCGGCGCGAGTGTTGGCCGAGAGTGCGTGAGGTCTACGCCGTCTTGCGCAAATCCGCGCTTTGCGCCGCGTCCGCAACATACGAGAGCCACAGCGCGTTCTTGCCGAGATCCTCGACAAAGCGTGCATGCAATGACATCTCGTCTGCGCTGATCCGCGGCTCGATCGGTTCCGGACGCTGCCGCACCACGATAATGTCGTGACGATCGACGCGAATGTCGCGGGTCGCCAGCACCAGCGCCGCTTGCCGACCGCCGTTTAGCTCGGCGTAGACCTCGGCGAGGATTTCTGCATCGAGGAGCGCGCCATGCTTGCTGCGCCGCGAATTGTCGATGCCGTAGCGCGCACAAAGCGCATCGAGGCTGTTCGACAAACCGGGATGGCGGCGGCGCGCCAATGCCAGCGTGTCGACGGCGCGATCAAAGCCGATTGTGGAGCGGCCGACGCGCTGCAATTCGGCATTCAGAAAGCGCATGTCGAATTCGGCGTTGTGAATGATGAGCTTGGCGTCGCCGACAAAAGCAAGAAACTCCTCGGCGACCTCTTCAAACAGCGGCTTGCCGGTCAGGAATTCGCGCGACAGGCCATGCACCTCGTAAGCAGTTTCGGGGATGTCGCGCTGCGGGTCGATGTAGCGATGAAAAACCTGACCGGTCGGAATACAATTGTAGAGTTCGATGCCGCCGATCTCGACAAGGCGATGGCCCTCGTTCGGATCGAGACCTGTCGTCTCGGTATCGAGGACGATCTCCCGCATCTCACTCCGTTCGGCCGGACCGGCCGGCAATGGCGCGCAGGACCCCACGGACCCGGCGCTCGGCGTGGCTAAAGCCAAAGCCCGTTTCGATGAGAAAATGCGCGCGCCGGCGCTTCTCCGAATCGGGCATCTGCTTTGCCAGTATTGCCTGAAACTTCTCCTCCGTCATGCCCGGCCGAGTGAGCACGCGCCCCCTTTGCACAGATTCTGGCGCGGTAACGAGGGCAATCGCATCGGTTTCCGCCTCGCCGCCAGTCTCGAACAGCAGCGGAATGTCGAGAACGACGATCGGCGCCTGGGCATGAGCTGCGAGGAACCTGTCGCGTTCTTCGCGCACCAGCGGATGCACGATGCGCTCGAGGGTGCGCAGGCGCGATTCGTCTTCGAACAGCACTTTCGAGAGCCGCGCGCGATTGACCGCCGCATCTTCGGCAGTGCCGGGGAAGGCCGCCTCGACCAACGGGGCGGCGCGGCCTTGATAGAGGGTGTGCACGACGGCGTCGGCATCGTGAACCGGCACGCCTTCGGCACGGAACATCGCCGCAGTCGCCGACTTGCCCATGCCGATAGAGCCGGTGAGGCCGAGTTTGAACATGCGGCAGTCTAACCGAGAAGGCTGCCGTGTCGGCGCAAAAAGGCGAGCAGGGGAATGAGCGGCAGGCCGAGAATGGTCGAATGGTCGGCGTCGATATGCTCGAATAGCTGGATGCCGAGGCCCTCGACCTGGTATGCGCCGACGCTCGCCACCAGCGCCGGGCCGGCCGCGTCTGCATAGGCCGCAAGAAAGGCCTCGCTCAGCGGGCGCATTGCCATCAGCGCCGTTTCCGTCGTTTCAAAAAGAAGGTTGCTGCCCTGAGCGACACAGAGGGCGGAATGCAATGCGTGTTCCCGGCCCGCAAGGGCGCGCAACTGCTCGAGCGCCTCTTCGCGGCCGGTCGGCTTTGTGAACATACGGCCGTTGAGGGCAAGTGTCTGATCGGCGCCGAGGATCAGGCGATCCGGGTGCCGTCCTGCAAGCGCTCGCGCCTTCGCTTGCGCGAGATGCGCGGCGATGGCGCGTGCATCTGCGCCGGAGGCGCGCAGCGGCGCCTCGATCGCGCGCTCATCGATCTCCGCCGCCTCAATAACAAACGGGATACGCGCCTGCTGCAGCAGCGCCGCGCGCGCACGGCTCTTCGAGGCAAGAATCAGCGGCTTCGGCTCGCGCCAAAACGCGTTGACCGATTCGCTCATGCTTGCGTGATGAATTGCATACTATGGGCACGATGCAGATCGATAATGGCCGCTGCCGTCTCCTCGATCGACCGCCTTGTCACGTCGATCGTCGGCCAATTATGCGCCGCAAACAGCTTGCGCGACGTCGCGACTTCGTCGGCTACGGACATGCGATCGACATACGGCGTCTCGATATCCGCGTTTAACGTCAGCAGCCGGTTCTGCCTGATCTGCACGATGCGTTCCGGGGAAGCGAGAAGGCCAACGATGAGTGGCTTTCGGAGAGCCTCGATGTTGGAAGGCAGTTTGACGCCCGGAATCAGCGGCACATTCGCTGTCTTGATCCCGCGATTGGCAAGATAGATGCTCGTCGGCGTCTTCGAGGTGCGGCTCACGCCGAGCAGCACGACATCGGCTTCTTCGAGATGGTCCGAATGCTGCCCGTCATCGTGCATCATCGTGTAGTTCAGCGCATCGATGCGTTTGAAATAGTCGGCGTTCAGCATGTGCTGGGCACCAGGACGCGCAGTCGATGTGGTGCCGAGATAGGAATGAAAGAGACTTATGATGGGCTGCAGCACCGAAAGACTCGGCGCGCCGCATTCCTTACAAGCCTCCTGAAGCCGCTCCGTCAGCGCTTGGTCTACCAGCGTGAAGAGAACGATGCCGGGCGCCGCCCTGATCTCCGCGATAATCTTGTCGAGCTGCGCTGGCGTGCGCACCAGCGGATATATGTGCTCGATAGAGGCGACGCCCTGATATTGCGCGGCGACGGCGCGGCTCACCGCGATCAAGGTCTCGCCGGTCGCATCCGAGACGAGATGCAGATGAAAGTAGCTGCGACCCAAACAGCGCTCCTGATTCGGCCTTGAGACTGTGGACAGAACAACGTCAGACGCGCTCAGCGCGAGCGGCCTGTGCGCAGTCTTGCCTGGTCGGGCGCGATGATCAACAGCTTTGATTCACGGGCGAGGCGGCGCGTGGCATCTGTGATCTGCGGGGACGAAATCCTCTGCGCTCGCGCGGTCAATCCAGCCCGGAGGCAAATCCCCGCTTTTCCCGCTACGCACGGCAGCAGCGATACACAAGGTTTTCGAAAGATCAATGTGCGGGCATTGTGAGCTCAGTCGAATAACGCTTCCGACGCCCCTAGGAGTCAAAACAGAATTCTGATTCAAAAAAATTTGGTTTTGAAAGGATACGCAAAGCGCTTAACAATTTCGCAGGGAAGAAGGTTTCGAGGGCTTGCAGATGGACTACTACCTCTGGCTCAAGGCGCTACATGTCGTCGCGATCATCGCCTGGATGGCGGGGCTTCTCTATCTGCCGCGGCTCTTCGTCTATCACGCCGTCGTCGCCAAAGGCTCCGTCCAGGCGATGACCTTCGAGCTCATGGAACACAAGCTGCTGCGGATCATCATGAACCCGGCAATGATCGTTGCCTGGATCACCGGCCTCACGCTTGCGATTTGGGGCGGCTGGTACAAGTTCGGCTGGTTGCATGGGAAGCTCATCCTTGTCATCGGGCTCAGCGCCGCCCACATGTATTTTGCGCGCCGGCGCCGGCTTTTGGTCGAGGGGACCGACGACAAGACCCCCGGCTTCTATCGCGCCGTCAACGAAGTGCCGACGCTTTTGATGATCGGCATCGTCATTTTGGTGATCGTCAAGCCGTTCTGACGTCGAGCCCGCTCGCGACCTTGCCAAATCACCGGTTTGGCGGTAATCGGGCACTCCCTCCTCAAGGCCATATCGCGGAAGCCGCAAGAGCGCTTCGCGATATCCGTCCGAGCTCCTCATCCTTCCCCGAGCCGGCCCGCGCCATCCTTCCAATCGAGATAAACACGTGACAGTTCAAGACATTGCCAAAGAAGGCACCCAGGACACCCCGCCTGCGCGGGTGATCAAGCTGCAAGACCTCAAAGCCAAATCGCCGACCGAGCTCCTGGCTTTCGCCGAGGAGCACGAGGTCGAAAACGCCTCGACGCTGCGCAAACAGGAGCTGATGTTTGCGCTGCTCAAGAACCTTGCCGGCCGCGATATCGAGATCGTAGGTGAAGGCGTCGTCGAGGTGCTGCAGGACGGCTTCGGCTTCCTGCGCTCGCCCGACGCCAATTATCTGCCGGGTCCCGACGACATCTATGTCTCGCCCTCGCAGATCCGCCGCTTCGGCCTCAGAACCGGCGACACCGTCGAGGGCATGATCCGCAGCCCCAAGGAGGGCGAGCGCTATTTCGCCCTGCTCAAGGTCAACTCGATCAATTTCGAGGACCCGGAAAAGGTCCGCCACAAGGTCAATTTCGACAACCTGACGCCGCTTTATCCCGACGAGCGGCTAAAACTCGAGATCGATGACCCGACCCGCAAGGACCTCTCCTCGCGCGTCATCGATATCGTCGCGCCGATCGGCAAGGGCCAGCGCGCGCTGATCGTCGCCCCGCCGCGCACCGGCAAGACCGTGCTCCTGCAGAACATCGCGCAATCGGTCACCGCCAACCACCCCGAATGCTACCTGATCGTGCTGCTCATCGACGAGCGGCCGGAGGAGGTCACCGACATGCAGCGCTCGGTCAAGGGCGAGGTTGTCTCCTCGACCTTCGACGAGCCCGCAGTGCGCCATGTCGCCGTCGCCGAGATGGTGATCGATAAGGCGAAGCGCCTGGTCGAGCACGGCCGCGATGTGGTGATCCTCTTGGATTCGATCACCCGCCTTGGCCGCGCCTACAACACGGTCGTGCCGTCCTCAGGAAAAGTGTTGACCGGCGGTGTCGATGCCAACGCTTTGCAGCGGCCGAAGCGCTTTTTCGGTGCGGCGCGCAACATCGAGGAAGGCGGCTCGCTGACGATCATCGCGACCGCGCTCATCGATACCGGCTCGCGCATGGACGAAGTGATTTTCGAAGAGTTTAAAGGCACCGGCAATTCAGAAATCATCCTTGATCGCAAGGTGTCGGACAAGCGTATCTTCCCCTCGATCGACATCACGCGCTCCGGCACGCGCAAGGAAGAGCTGCTCGTGCCGGCCGACATTCTGAAGAAGATGTACGTGCTGCGCCGTATCCTCAATCCGATGGGCACGGTCGACGCGATCGAGTTCCTGCTCGGCAAGCTGCGCGAGACGCCAAAGGGCAACGCCGCCTTCTTCGAGTCGATGAACACGTAACATCGGACCGCGCAGGTTAGTCATTGCGAGCGAAGCGAAGCAATCCACAAAAGAACTCCTGGATTGCTTCGTCGGCTTTGCCTCCTCGCAATGACTCCTATGCTGCTGCGTTAGCTAGTCGCCACTTCCTTCATGCGCGCGCGAATCTCGTCCGGTGTAAAAACCGGCGGCAGGCAGTGCGTGCGCGTGCAGATAAGCGCCATGGCCCGATTGGCCGCGGCGCTCTGAACCGCGGCGACGTGCGTATCCGGGAGCGTCGCTTGGCGCGCATCGAAGACGGTGCGATTAAGATGGGATGTCATCAGCGCTGCTTCGAGCAGCGGTGCTGAGTTGGGTCCGGCGACGACAATCTCGACGCCGTTCTCACGTAAATTGAAGGCGTTGAGCACGCCGCAATGCGCCAGCGGATTCTTGAACACGGCCCCGCGCAGCGCTTCAAACAAAGCGTCCGCGCGATTGAGCCAGCCGCCGTTGCCCGTATGCGACGCGAGCCGCACTAGGTTGTCGAGATGCACTGAGTGTGCGTTTGGGATCGCATCATCCGCGGTTGGTGCGAGGCGCGTCAGAACGTCTTTCGCCGCGCGGCTGTTGATCGAGATCAATCCGCTCTCCGCATCGCGGTAGTCGCCTTCGATCGTCTCGGTCCACTTGATGGCATCCCCGAGAAAGTCGATCGCTTGATGCTCCGCGGCGAGTTGCGAGCGCACTTCATGCAAGGCAAGCGCCGCGCGTGCCATCGCGGCGTGATCGAGCGCAAAGCCCGGCACGATCATCGCACCATTGCGCCAGGAATGCGCCAGCTTTTCGCCGGTGGCGCCGCTCGGATCGCGCATCGTCCCGCGAATAAAGGCGTAGGCGCGCGCCGCTCTATTCAGCCATTCCGGGCGATCGAGGATCAGCGCCGCGCGCGCCAGCGCCGCGATCATCAGGCCGTTCCAATCGGCCAGCACTTTGTCGTCGAGGCCGGGACGCGGCCTTTTCTCGCGCGCCGCAAAGAGCATGGCGCGCAAGGCGGTCAGCCGTTGCTCGTCTTCCTCGGTCGCTTCTGGGGCGTTCAGCCGGTTCAGGATCGTCACGTGATCGCCGGTCTGTTCGTGGTGCCAATTGCCTGCAGGCGTCACGTCGTAGAAGCGGGCGAAGAATTCCGCGTTCGCATCACCGAGAAGGCGGGCGATCTCATCGGCGTGCCAGACATAAAACTTGCCTTCGATGCCCTCGCTGTCGGCATCGAGGCTCGCGCAGAATGCGCCGTCTTGCGTCGTCATCTCGCGCTCGAGCCAAGCGACACTCTCGGAGGCCCGCTGACAGAAGAGCTGGCGCCCGGTTTCGGCATAAGCCGCGGTAAGCAGATCAAGTATCTGCGCATTGTCGTAGAGCATTTTCTCGAAGTGCGGCACGAGCCAGCGTTCGTCGGTGGAGTAGCGCGAATAGCCGCCGCCGAGATGATCATAGATGCCGCCCCCGCTCATACGATCGAGCGTCAGCATCACCAGCGCGCCGATCTGGGTGTTGCCGGTGCGCAGCGACGCGCGCCACAACAGTTCGAGGATGGAGGGATTCGGGAATTTCGGCGCGCCGCGAATGCCGCCATGCGTCTGATCGATAATGCCGGCGGCACGTCCGGCGAAATCGTCGAGGAAGGCGCGCGAGTAGTTTTGTGCACTCGCCGGCGTGCCTTGGCTCGTGAGCGCCTGGCGCAAAGCGTTCGCGTTCTGCCGTACTTTGTCGGGCTCGGAGTGGAACACACGCGCCACGCTGCGCAGCACGTCGACAAAGGCGGGGTGGCCGTAGCGCGCAGTCTTCGGAAAATACGTGCCGCCCCAGAACGGCTCGGCGTCCGGCGTCAAGAACATGGTCAGCGGCCAGCCGCCTTGTTGGCCGAGCGCATGCAGCGCGCTCATATAGATGTGGTCGATGTCCGGACGCTCTTCGCGATCGACTTTGATGTTGACGAAGAGTTCGTTCATCACCGCCGCTGTCGCGTCATCCTCGAAACTTTCGTGCGCCATGACATGGCACCAATGGCAGGCGGCATAGCCGACCGACAGAAGGATCGGCTTGCCGGCGGCCTTTGCTTCGCCGAGTGCATCCGGTCCCCATTGCCGCCAATCGACGGAATTTGTCGCGTGCTGCAGGAGATACGGGCTGGTCGCATTGGCGAGCCGGTTTTGCTGCATGTTGCTCCGCCGCGGTTCTTCTCTTCGGCTGTCCCGCTAGGTAGAAGGAAGCGCGCCGGAGGGAAGCGCAGGACAGCGATGCAAGAGGACACGATTTTCGCAATGGCAACCGCGCCGGGACGCGCGGCGGTTGCGATTTGCCGGATCAGCGGACCGCGCACGCGCGAGACGGTGGCGCGCCTCGCCGGCCGCGTGCCGGCGCCGCGACATGCGCAGCTCTCCCGGCTTGTCGATCCGGCGAGCGGCGGAGCGATCGACGACGGACTGGTTTTGTTTTTCCCGGCGCCGCGGAGCTACACCGGCGAGGATTGCGCGGAGTTGCAGGTCCATGGTGGGGCGGCAATCGCGCGTGCACTCATTGGGGCGCTCGGCTCGCTTGGTCTGCGGCCGGCGGAACCGGGTGAATTCTCTCGCCGCGCTTTTCTTAATGGCAAGCTCGATTTGGCGCAGGCCGAAGGCGTCGCTGACCTGGTCGAAGCAGAGACCGAGTTCCAGCGGCGCCAGGCCCTCCGCCAGCTCGAAGGTCAGTTGTCGCGGCAGGTCGAGGATTGGCGACGCGAGCTGATCGAGGTCGGCGCGCGGGTCGAGGCCGAGCTGGATTTTTCCGACGAAGCCGACGTCGCCACTTTGATTACGAGCGACATCATTGTGCGAATTGGCCGGCTTCGGGGGCAAATGCGTATTGCGCTGTCGCGCGCCAGAAGCGGCGAGCGCCTCCGAGAGGGCCTGCGGGTCGTTATAGCGGGCGCGCCGAACGCCGGAAAGTCTACTCTTCTCAATGCCTTAGCGGGACGCGACGTGGCGATCGTCTCCGAGCATCCGGGCACGACCAGGGACGCTCTGGAGGTACATCTCGATCTGGCGGGGTATCCCCTAATTGTGACCGACACGGCCGGTCTGCGCGAATCGACCGACCCTGTCGAGCGCATCGGCATCGACAGGGCGATGAGGCGGGCGGAGGCGGCGGACCTGGTTCTGTGGCTGATCGAGCCGGGATCGCCAGCGATCACACCTCCTCAGGTTCCCGAAGACACTGAGGTTTGGCTAATCGGCACCAAGTGCGATATCGAAGCGCCCGCGCCCCTCCTGGCCAAACTGGCCGTTTCGGCGGCGACTGGGGCAGGGCTCGAGCAGCTCGAAATCGCTTTGGAGCGGTTCGCGCGGCAAAAGTTGGAGATCGGCGGCGAGGTCCCGGCGCTGACACGTGAGCGGCACCGGCAGGCGTTGGAACAAGCGGTTCAGGCGCTTGCTCGCATCGCGGCCGATCCGCGGCTGCCGCCGGAAATCGTGGCGGAGGAAATCCGCATCGCGCAAAATGCCGTAGGGCGAATCGCCGGCCGTGTCGACGTTGAGGATGTGCTAGGCGAAATCTTCGGCCGCTTCTGTATCGGGAAATAGATGTTTCACGTGAAACAATCCGGGTTCGACGTGATCGTAGTGGGTGGCGGCCATGCCGGCTGCGAGGCCGCGGCGGCTGCCGCTCGCATGGGCGCGAACACGGCGCTCGTAACCCAGTCGCTCGCCACGATTGGTGCGATGTCGTGCAATCCGGCGATTGGCGGGCTGGGCAAGGGCCACCTCGTCCGCGAGATCGATGCGCTCGACGGGGTCATGGGTCGCCTGGCTGACCGGGCGGGTATCCATTTCCGCCTGCTCAATCGCTCGAAGGGGCCCGCCGTACGGGGGCCGCGGGCCCAGATCGATCGGGCGCAGTACCGCGCCGCAACGCAGGCGGAGCTGCGAGCCACGCCGAACTTGACGCTGATCGAGGGCAGCGTCGAGGACCTGGCGATTGCCGGCGATCGCGTGACCGCGGTCATCCTCCCGACCGGCGAGCGCCTCGCCTGCCGCGCCGTGGTGCTGACCACCGGCACATTCCTCAATGGAATCATCCACGTCGGCGCAGAGCGTCTCCTAGCGGGTCGCATCGGTGAGCCGCCGTCAGTCGGTCTCGCCGCGACCTTGAGGCGCGCCAATCTCCGGCTGGGGCGCCTCAAAACCGGCACGCCGCCACGCCTCGACGGCACGACGATCGACTGGTCCGTGCTCGAGCCCCAACCCGGCGATTCCGCACCGGAACCGTTCTCGGCGCTCACGTCCCGCATTGCTCGGACCCAGGTCGACTGCCATATCACCCGCACCACGCCGGAAACGCACGAGGTGATCCGCCGCAATCTCGACGCGGCGCCGATCTTTTCCGGTGCGATTCAAGGGCGCGGCCCGCGTTATTGTCCTTCTATCGAGGACAAGGTGGTGCGCTTCGGCGAGCGCGATTCGCATCAGATTTTCCTCGAGCCCGAGGGGCTCGAGGACGATACGATCTATCCGAACGGTATCTCTACCTCGTTGCCGGCCGCTGTTCAGGCGGAACTCGTACGCACTATTCCCGGGCTGGAGCACGCGGTCATTCGCCGGCCGGGCTATGCGATCGAGTATGACTACGTGGACCCGCGCGAGCTTGCCGCCACGCTCGAGACGAAAACAATCAGTGGTCTATTCCTCGCCGGCCAGATCAACGGCACGACCGGTTATGAGGAGGCGGCGGCGCAAGGCCTCGTCGCGGGGCTCAACGCGGCGCGCCGCGCGGGCGGGGCCGGCCAGGTCATCTTCGACCGTGCCGAGGCCTATCTCGGGGTGATGATCGACGACCTCATTACGCGCGGGGTAACCGAGCCCTACCGGATGTTCACCTCGCGGGCCGAGTATCGGCTGACGCTGCGCGCCGACAACGCCGACCAGCGGCTGACCGGCCGCGGCATCCAGATCGGTTGCGTTGGCCAGCAGCGCGCAGCGGCTTTTGCTACGAGGTCGGCAAAGCTTGCCGCCGCGCGGCAGCAGCTTGAGGCGCTGACCATCACGCCAACCGAAGCGGCTCGCCAGGGCCTCGATCTCAACAAGGACGGCGTGCGGCGCTCTGCCTTCGCGCTGCTGTCGCGGTGGGACGTCGGCTGGGCGGATGTGAGCCGCGTCTGGCCGGAGCTGAAGGCGATCGAAACCGCCATTGCGCACCAGATCGAGGTCGACGCCAAATACGCGGTCTATTTGGAGCGGCAGATGGCGGACGTCGCCTCTTTCCGCCGCGACGAGGCGCTGCTCCTGCCAGACGCCCTCGATTACGCGGCACTGCCGGGACTTTCGAACGAGGTGAAAGCCCGTTTGGGCGAAGCACGGCCCCGTTCGCTCGGGCAGGCGGCGCGCCTTGAAGGCATCACCCCGGCGGCCCTGACGGTCCTCGCTTCGCAGGTGCGCAAGGGCCGCCGCGTTGCCGCGGCGGAGTGACACCGACCCGAAAGCTCTTGCTAAGGACCGTGAAGCGGCGCTGCGGCTGGTGCCGCTCTCCGACACGGAACAGCAGCGTCTGCTGATCTACCAAGACCTGCTTCTGCGCTGGCACGGCATGCTGAACCTGGTCTCCGCGTCCACCGTGCCGAAGCTTTGGACGCGGCACATCGCCGATTCGGCGCAACTCCGGGATCTGGCGCCGAGCGCGCTGCGCTGGGCCGATTTTGGTAGCGGCGGCGGCTTTCCGGGAATGGTGATCGCGCTCCTTCTCGCCGAGGTTCCGGGTGCGGAGATCCACCTGATCGAACGGGACAAACGCAAGGCGGCGTTTCTGCAAGCTGTTTCACGTGAAACAGGTGCCCCCGCCGTGGTCCATGCCGCCTCGATCCAGGAGATTCTCCCGACGCTGCGCGACATCGAAATAATCACCTCCCGGGCGACGGCTCCCCTCATGCAACTCATTGAGTGGTCGTTTTGGCTTCTTAAGGGCGGGGCGACGGGGCTCTTCCTCAAAGGCCGCAGCGTTCAGCAGGAGATCGATACACTTCCCAAAGCGCGGAGCTTCGACTTATCCACCCTGCCGAGCCGAACCGACCCTTCCGGGCGAATCGTTTCAGTGAGATATAGGAGCGAAGCAATCCGCTGATTCGGGGCGAGATTTCGTGACGAGCGGCTCTCCACGCGTCCTGGTTCTAGCGAATCAGAAGGGCGGCGTCGGCAAGACCACCACCACCATCAATCTCGGTACGGCGCTCGCGGCGATCGGCGAGCGGGTGCTCGTCATCGATATCGACCCGCAAGGCAATGCCTCGACCGGGCTCGGCATCGACCGCAAGAACCGCAAGCTCTCGACCTTCGAAGTTCTGGCCGGGGAGTGCCGGCTCGCCGACGCGATCATGCCGACGGCCGTGCCGCGGCTGTGGCTCGCCCCCTCGACCCTCGACCTGCTCGGCATCGAGCTGCAGATCGCCAACGAGAAGGACCGCAGCTTCCGTCTGCGCGACGCTATCCGCAGCCTGCCGGCGTCGCTGCCCGATAATCCGGGCGGCTTCACCTACGTCCTGATCGACTGCCCGCCGTCGCTTAACCTGCTGACAATAAACGCACTTGCCAGCGCCGACAGCGTCGTCGTCCCGCTGCAATGCGAGTTTTTCGCGCTCGAGGGCCTGTCGCAACTTCTCTCCACCGTCGACACCGTGCGGCGCAATCTCAACCCCAACCTGTCGATCCACGGCGTCGTTCTGACGATGTTTGACCCGCGCAACAACCTTGCCGGCCAGGTTGTCGCCGATGTTCGTGGCTTCATGGGCGACAAGGTCTATGAGACGGTCATCCCACGCAACGTGCGCGTGTCTGAGGCACCGTCGCACGGGAAGCCTGTGCTGCTCTACGACATCCGCTGCTCCGGCAGCCAGGCCTATATCCGGCTCGCCTCGGAGGTGATCCGGCGCGAACGGCAGCTGCGCGCCGCATGAGGGACGCAATGGCAGAGGAAGCACGGCCGAGGCTTGGGCGCGGATTGGCGGCGCTGATCGGCGATGCCGGCACCGAAACCGCGGCAATCGACCGGCTGCGAGGCCAGCGTCTCGTGCCGATCGAGTTCTTGCGGCCCAATCCGCGCAATCCGCGCAAGGATTTCAACGAAGCCGAGCTCGAGGATCTTTCCGCCTCGATCAAAGAACGCGGCATCCTGCAGCCGATCCTCGTGCGCACGATCGTTGGCGTCGCCGACGCCTACGAGATCATCGCCGGCGAGCGGCGCTGGCGCGCGGCGCAACGCGCCAGCGTGCATGATGTGCCGATCATCCTGATCGAGGCTGACGAGAAGGCGGCGCTCGAAATCGCCGTCATCGAGAACGTCCAGCGCGTCGATCTCAATCCGCTCGAAGAAGCGATGGGTTACGAGCAGCTCGGCAAGGAGTTCGGTTATTCGCAAGGCGATCTCGCGCGCATCATCGGCAAGAGCCGCTCTCATATCGCCAACACGCTGCGGCTTTTAAAACTGCCGACATTGTCGCGCCGCATGCTCGCCGAAGGGCTTTTGTCGGCGGGGCATGCGCGCGCTCTTTTGTCCGTTGCCGATCCCGATGCAATCGCAAAGCGTATCGTCGAGCAGGGGATGACGGTTCGCGATGTCGAGCGCATTGCCCAGAAGGAAGCGGCACACGAGCAGGCGAACGGGAAGAGTCATCCCGTGCGGCGTGAAAAAGATGCCGATACGCGCGCACTGGAAAAAGATTTATCGGACGCGCTCGGTCTCGCCGTGTCGATCGACGGCCGCGGCGAACGCGGCGAAGTGCGGATTCGCTACAAAGATTTGGAGCAACTCGACGCGCTCTGCGCGCGTCTGAAAAGGTGAGCAAGCCCGCGCGGGGGTCATTGCGAGCGAAGCGAAGCAATCCATATCACGCGGGTCCTGGGATTGCTTCGTCGGCTCGCCTCGCAGTAACCACCTGCGTTGACGCTACTCCACGCGGCCGACGCTCGATTCCCCCAACTCACGCAGGAACGACCTCAGTTCGTCCGCCACTGCCGCTCGTACGTGCTGTGCACTCTGCGGGTATTCGCGCAGCACGCGATGAACCAAATCACGCGAAATTTTCAACACGGTAGAAGGCTCGCGCGCCATTGCCGTTGCCGGCCATTCCGTTTCGACAAGCATAGCGACTTCGCCGAGAAGCGCATCGGCGCGCACGACCTGCGACGGCGGGCTGCCGTCCCCCTTCTCATCGAGAGCGATCGCGCCGTTCAACACGATGAAACCGGCATTGGATTTATCGCCGCGGCGAAACAGAACATCGCCGGCGCGTAATATCTTAGTCTCGGCGCCGAAGGCGATCAGCCGCAGCGCATCGTTCTCCATGGCACGGAAGAGCGAGATGCGTGCAAGCTTGCGGATATCGTCGTCGAGCGCCACTGAATCTCAGGGCTCGGCCGACGGAACGAGCTTATAGCCGCCGGCTTCCGTCACCAACAACTGCGCATGCGCGGGATCGCGCTCGATCTTTTGCCGCAGACGGTAGATGTGCGTCTCCAATGTATGGGTAGTTACGTTGGCATTATATCCCCACACCTCGCGCAGCAGCACGTCGCGCGTCACCACATTCTGCCCGGCGCGATAGAGATAGCGCAGGATCGCCGTTTCCTTCTCGGTAAGACGCAGCTTGTTGCCCTTGTCGTTGACCAGATGCTTCGAGCTCGGCTGAAACGTATATTGGCCGATGCGGAAGGTCGCGTCGTCGCTCGCTTCGAATTGGCGTAAGTGCGCGCGGATACGTGCGAGCAACACAGCGAAACGAAACGGCTTCGTCACATAATCGTTGGCGCCGGAATCGAAGCCGAGCACGGTATCGGCGTCGGAATCCTGGGCGGTGAGCATCAGGATGGGGTTCTTGAAGCCGTTCTTACGGATGATCTTCACCGCCTCGCGCCCGTCGAAATCGGGCATCCCGACGTCCATGATGACGAGATCGGGCTGGGCGCTGCGGGTGAGCGAAATCGCCTTGGCGCCGTTCTCCGCTTGCAGCACCTCGAATTCCTCGTGCAACGCCAATTGCTCGGCGAGCGCCTGGCGCAGGTCCTCATCGTCGTCGGCGATCAGAATGGTACGGACCTGGGCCATCAAATCTTTCCGCGGCGCTTTCCCAATTGGATAAACGCCGGCAGGCAAGCGGCTGCTTGGCCGCTGCCGAGTCTAGGCAAGGACAAGCAGCGGGTCAAAATGCGTAAAGCGCCGCCAAGCGAATTTCGACAGGTTTCGCGCGGGCTTACGCGCCTGCGCGTCGTCGCGGCGCCGAGGCTTTCGCCAGGCCAGCAACCGCGCGGCCGGCTTATTGCCGGCGCAACGCAAATCCCCTGTGCCATCGGACGCTCCGGCATTGGCCGCGGCAAGTTCGAGGGCGATGGCAAGACGCCGGCTGGGTGCTTTGCGATTCTTTGGTTCTACTTCCGGCCGGATTCGGGCTTTCGCCCCCGGCGGAACTTTCGTGCTTTGCCGCTGCGGCGCGACAGCGCCTGGTGCGACGATCCCGGCGACCGCAATTATAACCGGCCGGTGCGTCTGCCCTACGGGCGGAGCCGCGAAGGGATGTGGCGCGACGATCGCCTCTACGACATCGTCGGCGTCCTCGAGTACAACATCCGGCCGCGGGTGGATCGGCGCGGCAGCGCGATCTTCTTCCATCTGGCACGCAAAGACCTGTCGCCAACCGCGGGCTGCGTGGCCCTTAGGGCCGCCGACATGCGCCGGCTACTGCCGCAGTTGTCGCGGGAGGTCGCGATGGTAATTGGCTAACGTGGCGACTGCGCCTCCGAGTGCGCAGTGCGTTTATCACCCCCGGAACGATGGAGCCTTGATCCACAGCAGTTTTGCGCAAATATATGCGCATAAGCGAATAGAGAATGGTCCTGATTGAGACAAACCGAGCCAGGATCGTTGCCCGTCTGCGAACGGAAGGCTGGACGGAACGTCACGGCGGCAATCACGACGTATTCGCGCATGAAGGGAGGCCCCGGACGCATAGTGGTGCCCCGCCATCGCACTCTCTCCCCGGGCGTTGCTCGCGCGATCGCGAAACAAGCTAGATGGGACAAGGAAAAAGAATGACACGGTATATTGGACTGATCGACGGCACGCCCCCGGTTGTCGGCGTTGTCATCCCCGATTTGCCCGGCTGCACCTCGGGAGGAAAAACATATGACGAGGCTTGCAGGAATTCGATCGAGGCCGTGCGGCTTTGGGCCGAAGATGCTTTGGCGAAGAATGAAAGCCTTCCCGCACCAAGCACGATGGACTCGCTGAAGGACGATCCCGAGATAGTCGCACAGCTCAATGAGGGCGCCGTATTTGCCCTTATTCCCCTCGTGCTCGATAGCGGCAGGCCCGCTCGAGCAAACCTCTCATTCGATGCGGGCTTGCTCGAGGCGATCGATGAGGCCGCTGCCGAACGCGGTCTGACGCGCTCGGCCTTTCTCGCCTCGGCGGCGCGAGCTAAAATCGAGAATGAGGTCTAGCCGCTAATCAGCCGATTAGCCCCGCTCGCCGAAAATCGCTGAGCCGATCCGCACGTAGGTGGCGCCCAATTGGATCGCCAGCGCGTAATCCGCGCTCATTCCCATTGACAGCTCGGTTAGCCCGTTACGCGCGGCGATCTTGGCGAGCAGGGCGAAATGCGGCGACACCTGCTCGTCGATCGGCGGCAGGCACATGAGCCCAACCGGCGCCAGTCCGTACTCGTTCCGGCATTGCGCGATGAACGCGTCGGCTTCTTGCGGCAGGACGCCTGCCTTTTGCGGCTCGGCGCCGGTATTGACCTGCACGAACAGTTTCGGCGCCCGCCCGGCGCGCTGGATTTCCGCCGCCAGAACCTTGGCCAGCGAGGGCCGGTCCAAGGTCTCGATTGCGTCGAACAGCGCCACCGCCTCGCGCGCCTTGTTGGTCTGCAGCGGGCCGATCAGATGCAGCTCGAGATCGGGGTGCTCGGCCTTGAGCGCCGGCCATTTGGCGTGCGCCTCCTGGACGCGGTTCTCGCCGAAAATGCGCTCGCCGGCCGCGATCACCGGCCGGATGCGCTCCGGCGGCACAGTCTTGGTGACGCAGAGGAGCCTGACATCGGCGGGGTCGCGGCCGAAATCGCGCGCGGCCCGCACGATCAGCGCCCGCACGTCACGCAAATTGGCAACCGGATCGACCGTTGCTTGGCTCGCCATCACATTGACCCCACGCGCGAAATCAGGTCCATGTCGCGCCAGTTTCCCGATCGATCAAGCACATGCGGCCCGAACGTTACAATTTTCGCGAAGCCGAGCCGAAATGGCAGCAGGTCTGGCGCGACCACGACACCTTCAAGACGGAGGAAGCCGACGCACGCGACCAATACTACGTGCTCGAAATGTTTCCCTATCCCTCCGGCCGCATCCATATGGGCCACGTCCGCAATTACACGATGGGCGACGTCGTTGCGCGCTACAAGCGCGCCCGCGGCTTCAACGTGCTGCATCCGATGGGCTGGGACGCGTTCGGCATGCCGGCTGAAAACGCCGCGATGCAATCGAAAACGCATCCGGCGAAATGGACCTACGACAATATCGACACGATGCGGGCGCAGCTCAAATCGATGGGCCTGTCGCTCGATTGGTCGCGCGAATTCGCGACCTGTGATCCTAGTTATTACAAGCACCAGCAGGCGCTATTCCTGGATTTTCTCGCCGCGGGCCTCGTCGCGCGCAAGCAGTCGCGCGTCAACTGGGATCCGGTCGATCAGACCGTGCTTGCCAACGAGCAGGTGATCGATGGACGCGGCTGGCGTTCCGGTGCGTCGGTCGAGCAGCGCGAGCTGACGCAATGGTTCTTCACCATAACCAAATACGCCGACGATCTGCTCGCGACGCTGGAGACGCTCGACCGCTGGCCAGAAAAAGTGCGGCTCATGCAGGCGAACTGGATCGGCCGCTCCGAAGGCCTGCTTGTGCGCTTCGCGCTTAAGGAAGAAGGCAAGCGTAGCGAGGCGCGCGAGATCGATGTCTACACGACGCGCCCGGACACGCTGTTTGGCGCGAAATTCATGGCGATTTCGCCCGAGCATCCGTTGGCACGCGAACTCGCTGAGCATGACCCCGCGCTTGCCGAGTTCATCGCCGATTGCCAGCGGCGCGGCACGTCGGAAGCGGCGATCGAAATGGGCGAGAAACGCGGCTACGACACCGGGCTTCGCGCGCTGCATCCCTTCGATTCGAATTGGCAGCTGCCGGTCTTTGTCGCCAATTTCGTGCTGATGGAATACGGCACCGGCGCGATCTTCGGCTGCCCGGCGCACGACCAGCGCGACTTGGATTTTTCCAACAAATACGGGCTCGGCAACATTCCGGTCGTCTGCCCGCCGGGTGTCGATCCGCAAGAATTCGTCATCACCGATACCGCGTATGATGGGCCGGGCCGCATGATCAACTCGCGCTTCCTCGACGGCATGACGGTGGAAGAAGCCAAGGAAGAGGTCGCGCGCCGTCTCGAAGCGCAGACGCTCGGCAATGCGCCGCAAGCCGAGCGCAAGGTGAATTACCGTCTGCGCGACTGGGGCATTTCACGCCAACGCTATTGGGGCTGTCCGATCCCGATCGTGCATTGCAACAAATGCGGCAGCGTTCCGGTGCCGAAGGATCAGCTGCCCGTGCGCTTGCCCGAGGACGTCAGCTTCGATCGCCCCGGCAATCCGCTCGATCATCATCCGACTTGGAAGCATGTCGCATGTCCTGCCTGCGGCGGACCGGCGACGCGCGAAACCGACACGATGGACACGTTCGTCGATTCGTCCTGGTATTTCGCCCGCTTCACCGATCCGTGGAACCCGGACGCGCCGATCACGCGCGAGGTCGCCAATCGCTGGCTGCCGGTCGACCAATATATCGGCGGCATCGAGCACGCGATCCTGCATCTTCTCTACTCGCGCTTCTTCACGCGCGGTTTGCGCGACACCGGCCATCTGGATCTCGCCGAACCGTTTGCCGGCCTGTTCACGCAGGGCATGGTCGTGCACGAGACCTACCGCGATGGGTCCGGCGCCTGGCTGTCGCCGGCGGAGGTGCGCGTGGAGGCGGATGGGGCCGCCCGCCGCGCCTTTGCGAAGGCCGACGGCGCGCCTGTCGAGATCGGTTCGATCGAGAAGATGTCGAAGTCGCGCCGCAACACCGTCGATCCCGACGACATCATCCAGTCCTTCGGCGCCGACACGGCACGCTGGTTCATGCTGTCCGACTCGCCGCCCGACCGCGACGTGATCTGGACCGAGGAGGGGGTGCAGGGCGCAGCCCGCCTGGTGCAGCGTCTTTGGCGCATTGTCGGCGACCTGAAGACTGCCGCCTCCGGCGCCGACGGCGGCGCGGCCGAGGCGAGCGAGGCTGCCCGGCGAGTGCGCAAGGCGGCGCATGCGGCGCTGATCAAGGTCGGCGACGACGTCGAGCGGCTGCGCTTCAACCGCTGCGTCGCCCACGTCTACGAGCTGACCAACGCGCTCACCGATGCGCTCGATGAGGTCGAGAGCGGCGACATTCCGGCCGACCTTCGCGCCGCCTTCCGCGAGGCCGCCGACATCCTGGTCCAGCTCTTCGCCCCGATGATGCCGCATCTTGCTGAAGAATGCTGGGCGGACCTCGGCCACACGTCTCTCGTGGCGGAGGCGCCGTGGCCGGCGGCCGATCGGACTTTAGTAATCGAGAATATGCTAAGCTTGCCGGTGCAGGTGAATGGCAAGAAGCGGGCGGACCTCGTGATCGAGCGCGACGCGGACCAGGCGGCGATCGAGGCGGCGACGCTGGCGCTCGATCCGGTGCGGCGGGCGCTTGCCGGCAAGGCGCCGAAGAAGATCATCGTGGTGCCGCAGAGGATCGTGAATGTCGTGGCGTGAGCCCCGAAAATCAGAGCCGATCAGGGCATTCGCCTTGATCTTGCCGCTCGCGCTCGGCGGCTGTTTTCAGCCGCTCTATGGCCCGCTCGCCTCTGGTGGCTCGCTGGAAAGCGAATTGCAGGCGATCGCGATCAATCCGATCCTGCCGGAACGGCTCGGCCATTATCTCGAAGGCGAACTGGGATTTGCCTTCAACGGCACCGGATCGACCGTTCCGCCGAAATATCGCCTGTCGGTCACGTTGCGTGAGCGCGCGCAGGCGCCGGTCATCGATACGGTCTCGGCGCGGGCGACCGCGGCGACCATCGTTGTCGACGCCGATTACATTCTCATCCCCGTCGCCGGCGGCGAGCCGATCACCAAAGGCACCGCATTCAGCGTCGCGACCTACGACCGCACGAGCCAGCGCATTTCCAACGTGCAGGCGGCGCGCGACGCCGAGACTCGCAACGCCAAGGTCATCGCCGACGCCATCCGCACCCGCATCGCGGCGGCTCTCGCCAGCCGAGGCTGATCCGGCTTGAGCGCCATCCGCAGCGGCGAGGCCGATCGTTTTGTCGCGCGGCCGTCGGCGGACACAAAACTCTTCCTCGTACACGGCAGCGATTCCGGTCTCGTCCGCGAGCGCACGAAAAAACTGTTGCGCGCGCTCATCGATGATCCCGCCGATCCGTTCCAGCTCATCGAACTGGATGGTGACGATCTCGCCGCCGATCCGCTGCGCCTCGCCGATGAAGCCAACACCATTCCCCTGTTCGGGGGGCGCCGCGCCGTGCATGTCGAGCTCGGCGCAAAAAATATCGCGCCGGGGGTCGAGCCGCTCTTTGCGACATTACCGGAATGCGCCGTCGTGATCGAAGCAGGCGCGCTGAAGCGCGACCATGTCTTGCGCCGATCGTTCGAGAAAGAGCGCGGCGCTGCGGCGATCGAGTGCCAGCCCGATAATGCCGCCGATGTGCAGCGGCTGATCAATGAGGAGCTGAAAGGCGCCGGCCTGGCGCTCGACGACGACGCGCGCGAAACCCTGGTCGCACTGCTCGGCGAGGATCGCCTCAGCACGCGCTCCGAAATAAGCAAGCTCGTTCTGTCAGCGCATGGACGCGGGCGCGTCACGCTTGAGGACGTCGAGACGCTCGTCTGCGATGCCTCGACATCAGCGCATGACGACGCGGTGCTGCAGGCCTTTTCCGGCGAGTTCGATTTGGTGCCGGGCGCCTTCGAGCGGCTGATGGCGACAGGCGGCGAGCCGAGTGTGATGCTTGCCGCGGCGCTGCGTTACGCCGTGGCGCTGCATCGCGCGCGGCTCGCGATCGAGTCGGGGCAATCGATCGATCAGGCGATCGGTCTGGTCTTTCGCAGCGGCGTCGGCTTCGGCCGCCGCGGCTTGATCGAGAAACATTTGCGGGCGTGGTCGTGCGAAAAACTGTTCCGGGCGATCCGCTCCTTGGCCGATCTCATCGGCCGCACGCGGCGCGAGCAACGCCTCGGCGCCGCGCTTGCCGAACGCGCGCTTTTGTCGATTGCGGAAGGGGTTAAAAGATAGCCAGGTCATTGCGAGGATCCCGGATTTATCCGGGGGACGAAGCAATCCATGTGTGGACGGCCCCTGACTTGCAAGTGGATCGAGCGGATTTTTTGAGTTGTCGTTCGCTTGCATCCATGTGTTCGGCCTGTTGGTGCGGCGAGCGCCGTTGGCCAAGATAGTTTCCGCGGCGGGAGTTCCAGTCAGGAGAAGCGGCCGTTATGGCCACGGGATTGCGCGGAGTGTCTCCCGTCACGGATCGAACGATCAAACCATCTGCTCCTTCGCTTGCAAGGTTCGGTGCGGCCTCGCGTGAGGCTGCTTCGTGCCTCGGGGTTGGGTTTAAGCGATCGCCGCAGGCTGCGGCGCGCCGGCATAACGTTCTGCGCTCGTCATCAGCTTCCAGGCGATGCGCGCAATCTTGTTGGCGAGCGCGACTGCCGCGAGTTTTGCCGGC
>DATAOB010000008.1:0-2871 GCA_036265935.1 Beijerinckiaceae bacterium | reverse complement strand
CCCGGTTCAAATGCTCCGGGGTCGACCACAGCGCCTCGCGCGCACTCATCCAGCCGAGCCCGTCTTCCGGCCGCCCGGTCATCTCCATGACATGCGCGACGGTGTGATGCGGCCAAAAGCTCAACGGCTCCAGTTCCGCCGCTTCGCGCGACTCGCCTTCGGCGCGCGCGTAATCGCCGGCCTCCTCGGCGCCAAACGCGTGAAAGGCGAGCAGCGAGCCGTAGCCCGGCATGTCTTTCGGCCACAATGGCAATGCCCGCGCCGAGCGGTCGCGGATGCGATGAAACCGTCCGAGAAAGCCATCGCTCAACGCCGCCGCCTGATGCGCGACGATGTCGCACGGGTATTGCATCAGATGCCGTTCGAGCACCGCGACGGCGGCGGCCCGCGCGCCCCGCATGATTTGCGACAATGCCGCGAGATGCGTCTGTTCGCGCTCGTTCAATGTCAGGCCGCGCGCCGCTTCGACGAGCGATGCCGCCTTCGCCATGAACCCGGGGTCGTTGGCGATCGCGAACACCCAGGCCTTGCCAAGCGTGGCCATCGCAAAATCGGGCGCCATCTCGCGCGCCTCCTCGAACAACCCGACTGAATCGCCGTGCACTAGGTTGAACGCGCGCACCGCCCGGTCATAGGTCGCGGCCGCCGCCGCCGTTGCGCCCGACAGCCGATGTCCCTGTGCGTCCTCGATCATGTTCTTCTCCTGCTCGGCGCGATCGCCGATCTTACGGTCAAATCTCTGCCTTGCGCATCCGCGGCATCAGCTCGCGAGCCTGCGCTCCTTCGCAAACGGGCTGAGCCCGAGCCAGGTCTGCATCTTAGCGGCGAGCTGCCGGTCGCCCGTCAAGTGCATGCGCTCGCTGCCGAGCGCGGCTCGCACCGTGTCCAGCCCCATCCAGATCGCGGTCATCGTGCGCAGATCGGTCGAGACATAGAGATCGACATCGAAACCGGGGTCGATCCCGCACAGATCGACGCCGCCCTGGGGTTCGACGATAAGCCACCAGGAGCGCTGCCCGGCCGGCAAGCCGGAATACTGGAACTGGACGACGCTGCGCCGTTTCGGCATCGGGTTCGCATCGAGATTGCGGCGCATGTCCCACATCAGCAATTGCACATCGAGGTGTTGCAACGACAGCTTGCTGTCGACCCAGCGCTGTCCCCAGACGCCAAAGGCCTGCACCAGCGGCTCCAGCTCGCGCCCGGCTGCCGTCAGTTGATATTCGAAGACCCCGGGCTCGCTCCGCGACGGCATCCGGGCGATCACATTCGCGGCTTCCAGCTCCTTGAGCCGCTGCGACAGCAAGGCCGGCGACATACGCGGCACGCCGCGCCGCAGATCGTTGAACCGCGTCGAGCCGGCGACGAATTCGCGCAACAACACGACCGTCCAGCGCGTGCACAGGATCTCCGCCGCCATCGCCACCGGACAGAATTGCTTGTAGCTGCCTTGCGTCATGCCTGCCTCCCGCACCCGCGACGGCCAGATTAGGTGTTTAGTCCCGGCATTTTATGGATTGGATCTAGGGTGAAGCGGTCTGGCTGTTGTATCCAGGTTTTGCAGATGTATTCGTATGGCGAGAGGCCCTTCAGGGTCTTAAGCCTGCGGCCGAAATTGTAGGCGGTAACGAAGTCATTCAGGTGATGTAGCAGCTGGTCGCACGTTTCGTAGTGGTAACGATTAACGGTCGCCTCTTTGAGAGTGCGGTTCATCCGCTCAACCTGGCCATTCGTCCAGGGGTGGTTGGGTTTGGTTAGGCGGTGATCGATGCCGTTCGCTCGGCAGATCTCGTCAAAGGGATGGACGCGATGTCGGGCGGTTCGTGCGTCGCGGATGTGTGGCAGATCCGCAAACTGAAGCCCGTTATCGGTGAGCACGGTGTTGATCCGGTACGGCAGGGCCGTGATTAGGGCCTCCAGGAAACGCGCGGCAGTTGGCCGATCGGCTTTCTCATGTAATGCGACGAAGGCGAACTTAGAGGTCCGGTCGACCGCTACGAAAAGATAGAGTTTGCTTTGCTCGGTGCGCACCTCGGCGATATCGATATGAATGTAGCCGATCGGATAGGACTTGAACCTGTGACGGCTGGGCCTCTCGTCTTCGCTGTCGGGAAGGCGCGAGATCCCATGCCGTTTCAAGCAGCGATGCAACGATGAGCGGGTCAGGTGCGGCAGTGTCGGCTGCAGTGCGTAAAAGCAGTCATCGAGCGGCAGCAAAGTGTGCCGACGGAAGGTGACAATCATCGCCTCCTCGTCGATCGACAGCACCGTCGATTTTGGCCGGCTGGGGCCGGTTGGCAGGTCGACAACCGAGCAGCGCTTCTTCCACTTGGCCACTGTTTTCGGGTTGATGCCATGGCGGCGAGCCAGGGTCCTCAGGCTCTCTTGACTATTCTGTATCGCTCGACGGATCGCCGCTGTCGTCGTGGCGCTGCCGTGAAGAACCTGGCCCACAGTGCCTCCCTCCATGCTGGAGAAAATAATGCACCATTAAAGCCTGGGACCAAACACCTAGGCTTACACCGCCGCGTTACCGCCGGCGATGCCAGGAGCGCCGCGTCTCATCGGCAAGCCCGCATGACCTGACCGGAGGGGAGCGCCTGCGGTCCGGCTCGATCGGATCGGATGGCGCGCCGCCCGCGACGGCAGCACGGCATAAAAAAGGCCGCCCGAACGGGGCGGCCTTTTCGTTGGAAGCGTCAAGACGGCGGTTAGGCGGCCTGCTTGCGGGCGAACGAGCGCAGCTCGTCGAGCCCTTCGGTGGCGCGCTTCTGCAATACCTCGGCGGCATCGGCGCCGGTCTTGGCGGCGATCGAGGCGACCTCGCGGCCGTGATTGACGCTCTTTTCGAGCATCTGCTTGGCGTAGTCG
>DATAOB010000007.1:0-12468 GCA_036265935.1 Beijerinckiaceae bacterium | reverse complement strand
CTGGCCCGTTACGGCGGCGATCTCGTCGCGCTGATTCCGGCGTGATTCACCCTGCGGGCAATTTAACGCCAAGCCCGGGAACGATTGGCCTAGCTCAGCGCTTGTTCTGCGCGGCCTCTCGCCCTCGGCGAGTGCATAGTGAAGGGAGACAACATGAAGAGAAACATCATTGTTCCATTGGCAGGGGCACTTGCTCTCGCTACGAGTCTGGATTTGGCGACTGCGGTTTCGGCTGCGCCGATGGGGATTGCCCCGAAGGCGGCGGTCGCCACCCCGGCGCAGGTCACCGACGTCCAGTATCGCTATCGCCGCTACGGTTATCGCGGCTATCGCCGCGGCTGGGGCGGCCCCGCCGTCGGCGCGGCGGTTGGCCTTGGAGTTCTCGGCGCGGCCGGCGCCGCGGCGGCTGCAGCCAGCAACCCGTATTACGGTGGCTACGGCTACGGCTACCCCGCCTATGGTGGCTATGGCGGTTACGGCTGCTATCCTGGCTATAACTGCTAACGACCTTAAAAAGGGGCTCCTCGCCGGAGCCCCTTTTCATTTGGGATGACCCGTCTTGCCTGCGGCGCGCGCTGGTCGCGCGGAACATTTCGCCTTCGAAAACGTATTGGCGCCAGCACCTTCTCGCTCTTTGGCGAATTGCAACGGAGAGAAGCATGACTTGCAAAACGATCCTGAAACTGGCGAGCGCGGGCCTCGTCGGCGCAACGCTCATCGGCAACGACACGTCGGCAATGGCTGCCCCGATGGGCATTACCCCGAAGGCGACCGTAGAGACGGCACCTCCCGTGACCGACGTGCAATGGCGCCGGTGGGGCGGCGGCTGGGGCTATCGTCGCGGTTGGGGCGGCGGCTGGGGCTGGGGCGCGCCGGCGCTCGGCGCGGCTATCGGCCTTGGCGTCCTCGGTGCGGCGGCGGCGGCGTCGTCGCCGTATTATTACGGCTATCCCGGCTATTACGGCTACGGATATCCGGCCTATGGCTACGGCTACCCCTATTACGGATACGGCTGGTAAGCGCCCGAAGGGGCTCCCGCGCGGAGCCCCTCTTCATTTCGCGGTGGCGATTCTCGCGAGCCGATCCAGCGCCCCCTGCAGGATGTAGGCGGCCGCCATCCGGTCCACGACTTCGGCGCGCTTCTTTCGCGAGGCGTCCTGCGCGATGAGCTCGCGAGTGACCGCCGCGGTCGAAAGCCTCTCATCCCAATAGCTCACTGAAACCGAGTCCGGCAGATTGCGCACAAAGGCGCGTGTCGATTGCGCGCGCGGGCCTTCGCTGCCGTCCATGTTGAGTGGAAGTCCGATGACCAGCGCGGCGACCTCGAATTCCGCCGCGCGTTTCAGAAGCGTCGCCGCGTCCTCGGAAAATCGCGTCCGGCGGATCGTAACGAGCGGCGAGGCGAGTCGCCGCTCGACATCGGACAGCGCCAGCCCGATCGTCTTCATGCCGATATCGAGGCCCATTAGGCGATCAAACCGCGACAGACGCGGAGCGAGCTCTTCGAGCCTAAGGATCTGAGCCGCCATCAGCGAGCCCTAGCATCGCGCTGACATGACGCAAACCGTAGCCGATTGCAGGCGGGCGCCGCGTGGTTTATCTGCCCGCACCTACACGGAGCGCTCCCCAAATGAAGATCACTTGGCTCGGCCATTCCGCTTTCCGCCTGGAGCAGGGGAAAGCGGTCGTGCTCATCGACCCATTCCTGAGCGGCAACCCGAAGTTCAAGGGAAGCGTCGAGGACGCGTCGGCCGGCGTCACGCACGTCCTGCTCACGCACGGACACGACGATCACATCGGCGACACGGTCGCCATCGCGACCAAGACGAATGCCCAGGTCGTCTCGAACTTCGAAATTTGCATGTACGTCGCCGAGCAGGGAGTGAAAAACATCAATCCCGGCAATACCGGCGGCACCGTTCCTTGCGGCTCCTTCACGGTTACCTTTACGCAGGCGCTGCATTCGTCCGGCACGACGAAAGCCGGCAAATCGATTTATCTCGGCAATCCCAATGGGCTCGTCATCAAGTTCCAGGGTGCACCAGTCGTCTACCACATGGGCGACACCGCCATGTTCGGCGACATGGCACTGATTGACGAAATTCACCAGCCGAAGATCGGGATGGTGCCGGTCGGCGACCGCTTCACGATGGGAGGGCACGGCGCCGCCTTTGCGCTGAAGCGCTTCTTCCATTTCGATGCGGTCTTTCCCTGCCATTATGGCACGTTCGATTTGCTTGCGCCCGATGCAAGCTCGCTTGTTGCGGCAATGGCAGGAGCGAAAATGCGCGTGATTGTGCCGAAGATCGGCGAAAGCGTCGAAGTCTGACGCGGCCGCTCACGCAGCTTACATCCTGGAGCAAACATGTCGGTCGACACGGCGACGGTCCGGCGCATCGCGCATCTCTCACGCATTGCCGTGACAGATGAGGAGGTCACCCATCTCCAGTCGGAGCTGAATGCGATCCTCGCTTTCATCGAGCAATTGCGCGGCGTGGACGTGGAGAATGTCGAGCCGATGACCTCGGTGACGCCGATGCTGCTGAAGAAGCGCCAGGACGAGGTGACCGACGGCTTCATCGCCGATGAGATCGTCGCGAATGCGCCGCAGCCCGAGGACCATTTCTTCGTCGTCCCGAAAGTCGTCGAGTGACGGCAGGCATGAACGATCTAACCAATCTGACGCTCGCTGATGCGCGCGACGGCTTGAAAGCGCGGAAATTTTCCTCGCGCGAACTCACGGAGGCGCATCTCGCCGCGATCGCAGCGGCGCGTCCGCTGAATGCGTTCTTGAAGGAGACGCCGGACCGCGCACTCGCAATGGCGACAGCCTCCGACGAGCGTCTTGCTCGCGGCGAAGCCGGTACCCTCGAAGGCCTGCCGCTCGGCATCAAGGATCTATATTGCACGGAGGGCGTGGAGACGACGGCGGCAAGCCGCATCCTTCAGGGCTTCGTTCCGCCTTATGAATCTACCGTCACGTCGCAGCTCTGGCGCGATGGCGCTGTCATGCTCGGCAAGCTCAATCTCGACGAATTTGCGATGGGCTCGTCGAACGAGACAAGCGCCTTCGGGCCCGTCGTGTCGCCGTGGCGGCGCAACGGCTCAGACGCGAAGCTCGTGCCCGGTGGTTCGTCCGGCGGTTCGGCTGCGGCAGTCGCGGCGCGTCTCTGTCTCGGCGCGACAGCCACCGACACGGGCGGCTCGATCCGCCAGCCTGCTGCGTTCACCGGCACGGTCGGCATCAAGCCGACCTACGGGCGCTGCTCGCGCTGGGGCACCGTCGCCTTCGCATCGTCGCTCGATCAGGCGGGGCCGATCGCGCGCAATGTGCGCGACGCTGCGATCCTGTTGCGATCGATGGCCGGACCCGATGCGAAAGATTCGACTTCGGTCGATCGGCCTGTTCCCGATTACGAAGCGGCTGTCGGGCGCTCGACCAAAGGCAAGAAGATCGGCATTCCCCGGGAGTACCGGCTCGACGGCATGTCGAGCGAGATCGAAGCGCTCTGGCAGAGTGGCATTGCATGGCTGCGCGATGCCGGCGCCGAGATCGTCGATGTCTCGCTGCCGCACACGAAGCACGCGCTGCCGGCTTATTATATTGTGGCGCCGGCCGAGGCCTCGTCGAACCTCGCGCGCTATGACGGGGTGCGCTACGGACTGCGTGTGCCCGGTAAAGACGTGCTCGAAATGTATGAGAGGACGCGTGCCGGCGGTTTCGGCCGCGAGGTGCGCCGCCGCATCATGATCGGCACCTACGTTCTATCGGCCGGCTATTACGACGCTTATTATGTGCGGGCGCAGAAGGTCCGCACGCTGATCAAGCGCGACTTCGAGGAGGCGTTCGGGCAGGGTGTCGATGCCATTCTGACGCCAGCTACGCCTTCTGCCGCGTTTGCGATCGGCGAGAAGATCTCGGCCGATCCGGTCGAAATGTATCTGAACGACATCTTCACGGTAACCGTGAATATGGCCGGACTGCCGGGGATCGCCGTGCCGGGTGGGCTCGACAAGGACGGCCTGCCGCTTGGATTGCAATTGATCGGCCGGCCGTTCGAAGAAGAGATGCTGTTTGCGCTGGCGCAGGTGATCGAAGACGCGGCGCCGAAGGTGGAATGGCCGCAGCGCTGGTGGCAGCCGGTTGACAAAATGATTTACCCTACTTAATGTAAAATCTACATTAAGGAGGTAAAATATGAGCAAGTACGCGCCCCTAGGAGATTTTCTCCGTCGTCAGAAGACGACATTTGTGCCGATGACGTTCGCTGAAATCGAGAAGGTCGTCGGCACGCGGTTACCGAATTCGCAGCGTTATCCGGCGTGGTGGAGCAACAACCCCTTCAACAACGTTATGACGCAAGTTTGGCTCGATGCGGGCTTTGTGACGGAGCAAGTGGACGTTGCGAGCCGCAAGCTCGTTTTTCGCAGAGCGCGCCCACGCTCATCTTCCGCTGATGAGGGACACTCGTTACCAAACCATAACGACGGAGACTCCGCGGCTGGACCTGGTGGTGAGCCGCAGGCCCATCCGATTGTAGGCTGCATGAAGGGGACTGTGCGAATACCAGAGGGCGTGGACCTAACTGCGCCCGCTGACCCGGACTGGGGTGCGAGCTTGGAGCAGTGATGCGCGTATCATTGCTGCTCGATACTTGCGCGATGATCTGGCTCGCAAACGACGAGCCGATAGCTAGCGAAGCGATGCTCGCCTTGCGACAGGCGCGCGAGGCGGAGGAACTGATCTACATCTCGCCCATCACTGCCTGGGAACTTGGGCTGCTGGTGTCGCGTGGACGGTTAAGTCTCTTGATGCCGCCGCCGCGTTGGTTTAGTCATGTTTTACAGACTACAGGCGTTCAGCTGGCAGACATGTCGCCGGACATACTCATATCCTCATCCTTTCTGCCCGGCTCGCCGCCTCGAGACCCTGCCGATCGCATTCTTGCCGCCACGGCACGTGAACATGGCTATCAGCTGATGACTCGCGATCGGCCGCTACTGGCATATGGCGAGCAAGGTCACATGCACATTCTTCCCTGTTGATGGCCGCCGTCACAGCAAGGTGACGTTGCGATAGATCTCGGCAAGCGGCAGCGTGATGCCGAGAATCGGCACCTGGACGATGGCGTCCAATCCTTCGAGCACCTCGGGTGCATCCGGCCACGCCCCATCCTGCCGTGTCCACACCCAGACGCGCGCATCGTCCTGTGCACAGATCAAATACGTGCCGAGTGCCGGTAGGCCTTTGTATTCGTCGAGCTTCTCGTGAAAGTCGATATGGAGGGTCGAGGGGGAGAGCACCTCGACGAGGAGCAGGGCATTGTCCGTCGATCGGGCGCTTTCCGGATTGAAAGGCTCCACGAGGACATCGGCAAAACGCACACTGCGGTCACCTGTCTCGACAGCGAAATCCCCCTGGACGATATCGAACTTTTCCGGATGGAGCCGAGCAAGAAGGGCTGCGACCACGTTCGTGCTGATGCGCGCGTGCGGTCTCGTCACCCAAGGCATCATGACGACTCTCCCGTCCGCGAGCTCATATTTACGCTCCTGGTGCTCGAGCCACTCGAAGAACTGAGCCTTATCCATGCGGACGTCGGTGCGGACGTTCATCGGAAGCTTCCTGGCGGGTCCTACGCTCATATTATATAGAGATCGCGAGCCCGCCTAAAGTGCGCTTCTCCCTAGCCATTTGCCCCGAGACACGAAGAGACCCTGATGAACACGCACGTAAAGCCCTCCAAGCTCGTCAAGGGCGCGACCGGCGATTGGGAAATCATCGTCGGGATGGAAGTGCATGCGCAGGTGACATCCCGCGCCAAGCTCTTCTCCGGCGCGTCGACCGAATTCGGCGGCGAGCCTAACTCGCATGTCTCGCTCGTCGACGCGGCGATGCCGGGCATGCTGCCGGTGATCAACGCCGAGTGCGTCGCGCAGGCCGTGCGCACCGGGCTTGGGCTCAAAGCCAAGATCAATCTCACCTCGGTCTTCGACCGCAAAAACTACTTCTATCCCGACCTGCCGCAGGGCTATCAGATTTCGCAATACAAGAGCCCCATTGTCGGCGAAGGCGAGGTGATCGTCGACGTCTCACCGACCGAGCAGATCCGCGTCGGCATCGAGCGGCTGCATCTCGAGCAGGACGCCGGCAAGTCGCTGCACGACCAATCGGCGACCGAGAGCTTCGTCGATCTCAACCGCTCCGGCGTGGCGTTGATGGAGATCGTGTCGAAGCCCGACCTGCGCTCCGCCGACGAGGCGCGCGCCTACGTCTCGAAGCTGCGCACGATCATGCGCTATCTCGGCACTTGCGACGGCAACATGGAGCAGGGGTCGTTGCGCGCCGACGTGAACGTCTCGGTGCGCCGTCCCGGCGAGCCGCTCGGCACGCGCTGCGAGATCAAGAACGTCAACTCAGTCCGCTTCATCGGTCAGGCGATCGAGGCGGAAGCGCGACGCCAGATCGGCATCATCGAGGACGGCGGCATAATCGAGCAGGAGACGCGGCTGTTCGATCCGACGCGCGGCGAGACGCGCTCCATGCGCTCGAAGGAAGAGGCGCATGACTATCGCTATTTCCCCGATCCCGATCTGCTGCCGCTGCAGCTCGATCAGAGCTACATCGAGACGCTCGCGGCCGGTCTGCCGGAGCTGCCGGACGAGAAGCGCGCCCGCTTCAGCAAACAATACGGCCTGACGGGCTACGATTCCGGCGTGCTCGTTGCCGATCGCGAATCCGCCGACTTCTTCGAGGCGGTCGCCAAAGGACGCGACGCGAAGCTCGCCGCCAATTGGGTGATCAACGAACTCTTCGGCCGGCTGAACAAGGAGGCTAAGACAATCGGCAACTCGCCGGTTTCGGCCGAGCAGCTTGCCGCGATCATCGATCTCATTTCCGACGGCACGATCTCCGGCAAGATCGCCAAGGACCTGTTCGAGATCGTGTGGAGCGAGGGCGGCGATCCCCGCGCGCTCGTCGAGAGCCGCGGCATGAAGCAGGTGACCGATACCGGCGCGATCGAAGCGGCCATCGATCAGATCATCGCCGCCAATCCCGACAAGGTCGCGCAGGCGAAACAGAAGCCGACCATGCTCGGTTGGTTCGTCGGTCAGGCGATGAAAGCCACGGGCGGCAAGGCCAATCCGCAAGCCGTGAACGCGCTGCTGAAGGCCAAACTCGGCATCTGAAGAGCGCAATCCGCGAATCGGCTGATGGCCGATTCGCGCGAATCCGCAACATCAGAGCCGTGCGCCAAGCGAAGTTTTTCGCAAAAGCGGAAATCATGCACCGATTTTTTTGCGCGCGGCGGGCGGCCGATCCTTGCGGCGGCGAATTGCATGGCTCGATTGATCGCACCCGCGTCGAAGGCCCAGCGTAGGGACCGCCGGGAGAGTGGCCGGATGAGCCGAGGCCGGCAGAAGCGGCGGGTCGCCGGCGCAGTTTGATGGCGTGAGTACCGCGCCCGCCCATTGCCGAATTCGCTTAGAATTCCTTGGTCTTTCTCGATATGAGAGCCATCGTTTGGCGAATGATGCGGCGCCTTCATCGGCCTTGCATCTCGGGCGAGCGGCAGTCCTGAATCGATGTGAAGGACGACCCCCGCCGCGCTTATGTACAAGCCGCACAGCATCGAAGAACACGATCAAAAACCCCAAGCAAAGCGATGCGAGAAAGCTCTTGCACGGTCAGATTCGAACGCGATTAGCCAGCAAACAATGCTCAATCGCGCATTAGCCACTTGCACGAGTGCTTAACCGCGTTACGCTAATCATGCCTCTTGCCGGTTACATTTACCGGCGCTTCCGAATGGGGACCAAAGATGGCGAGAGCAACAACGAAGCGTAGGTCGACTGGAAAGAAATCGACAGGAAAAAAGGGTGGGCGTAAGGGCACCTACAAGCGTACGCCGACAAGGAAATACGCGGCGAAGAAGGGCCCCCGCAAGGGCGGCGCCAAGAAGGGTACGCGCAAGTACGGCCGTAAAGGTACGGCTAAGAAGGGTACGCGCAAATACGGCCGCAAGGGTGCGAGCAAAAAAGGCACGCGCAAATACGGCCGCAAGGGCGGATCACGCAAAGGCGGCGGCAGAGGCCGCGGCGCCGGCGCGGCTGGCGCTGCATCGGGTTCCGGCTCGAACGGCTCGGAGCAGCAATAGCGCCGTCGATCTGAACGGGTCGGCGTGAGCCACACTCAGCGCAGGCCCGATCATTTGGACGACTCGCCGTCCCTCTTTATGGAGAGGGGCGGCTTTTCTTTGGTATGTCTGGCGTCTCGGCTTACCGCGTCAGGCACTTCGTGGCGAAATCGCGCCACGTGAGCTCTTTCGCTTCGCCCGTCCGCTTCATCTCCTGCCATTCGCGGCCGCAATCGCGCATACGCGCCCGAGATGCGGCGGGTAATGAGGGAAACACCGGCTCCGCGTCATGCGATAACGGCGTACTTGTCGTGGCGGCAGGTGCGGGTGGTTTTTCCGGCGCCGCTTGATTCTGCGGAAGCGTGCGGGTTTTGGAAGCGCGTGCAGCACCCGCTCCGCGCGGTGACGTCGACTGAGCATGCTCCTGTTCGACCGAGTCCGATGGCCGAGGCGCCGGCGTGGGTGCATTTTTTTGCGCAGCCGGGGCTGCCGCGCATGCAGCCGCGCAGCTGAGTAACGCGATCAGCATCAAGGCGATCGTACGCGCTGCGCTGGTGAACGGGCCAACTCTCCGCCGCAATGGAAACCGTCTTTCGCCGCTTGGTTCTTCCCCGCCATTCTTTGCCCGTCAATTCAGGCGCTCTGTGGACCGTCTTGGGAGTTCGTCGCGGCAAGCGCCCGGCAGATGTTGCGGATGATCAGCCGGCGCTCGGCGGGTCCTCGGGCCAGTTTTCAAGCGACAGTTCGCTCGTGTCGCGAGCCGCCCAATTGCGATGACGAGAAGCAAGCGAGCCGCGTGCGGGAAGCATCGGCGTGAAGGCCGAGATACCCGGGCGCGGGCTCACGTCGTCGTAGATCGCCTCCATGCCGCCGCGCATGTGATAGGTCTCATGCCAGAAGCCGGTCCCGCCCGAATCCTTCAGGAAATTGCGCCACCACGTCCGGTGCGGCTCGCTCTTTGCCCAAGCTTCGAGACTTGCCATGTTGCGCCAGTACCAGCGCATTCCGACGTGCGTTGACGAAAGGCTGAACACGATGTTGTTCTCGTAATGCAGCAGCCCCTCCGGCCTTGCGGCCCCGGCAAGCTCGATCGGCTTTCGAAACCCGAGCAGTGTGCGGAGACCGAACCAAGTCCTCACATGCATTCCGAGCATCATCACCACGAGATCTGGGTAACCTGAAAAATCCGGCGCTCGCGGGGTCATTGAGCCTGTCATTGCCGGGCCTCCTCGCAGCTTCCGAACGCCATTCTACACACCCGGCCACGGTTGTTGCGTGAAAACCGGGAAGAGAAGATAATCGCGACTGCGAAACAAGGCCGCGACCGCTGGGGGGAAGCAATGGCAACAGAAACGACGAGCCGCTTAAGCGCGGCGCCCGCCGACACCGTCGTGCCGATCGAAGACACGAGCCTGACCGCCTTCTACAAAGACATGAATCTCGCCGAGCGACGCACATTCTGGTCCTGCGCGACGGGCTGGGCGCTCGATGGCATGGATTTCATGATCTATCCCTTGGTCATCGGCACCATCATCAAATTGTGGAACGTCGATCCCGGTTCGGCCGGTGCTGCGGTGACTGCAACTCTGCTCGCCTCTGCCATCGGCGGATGGCTCGCCGGCTATCTCGCCGATCGCATCGGGCGGGTGCTGACGCTGCAGATCACGATTCTGTGGTTCTCCTTCTTCTCGATCGTCTGCGCGTTCGCGCAAGACTTCAATCAGCTCCTGATCGCCCGCACGATTCTCGGCCTTGGCTTCGGCGGCGAATGGGCGGCCGGCGCCGTGCTGATGGGCGAAGCGATCCGCCCGCAATATCGCGGCCGCGCCGTCGGCTCGGTGCAATCAGGCTGGGCGGTCGGCTGGGGCTTGGCGGTTCTATCGCAAGCGATCCTATTTTCGCTGTTGCCGGCAGAACAGGCGTGGCGCTGGATGTTCGTCATCGGCGCGCTGCCGGCGCTGCTTGTCTTCTATCTGCGCCGCTACGTGAAAGAGCCGGAGATTTCCGCCGAGACGCGGCGTCACCAGGCCGCGAGCGGCGACCGGCCGGCGATTTGGGAGATTTTTGCAGGCCCGATCCTCAAGACGACGATCCTTGCTTCGCTCGTCGCGACAGGCATGCAGGGCGGCTATTACGCGATCACCGCCTGGGTGCCGCGATTTCTCACGACGGAACGGCATCTCTCGATCGTCTCGTCGACCGGGTATCTGGCGACGCTGATCATCGGCTCGTTCATTGGTTATCTCGTCGGCGCCTGGCTCGCCGACCGGATCGGACGGCGCAATCTGTTCCTGATCTTCTCACTTGGCGCGATCGGCGTCGTCCTCGCCTATACGCAGATACCGCTGTCAAACAACATTCTCTGGCTACTTGGCTTCCCGCTCGGCTTCTTCGCCTCGGGTTATTTCTCCGGTATGGGCGCCTTCCTCACCGAGCTTTATCCGACGCGGCTTCGCGGCTCCGGCCAGGGCTTCTGCTACAATTTTGGACGCGGCATCGGCGCGCTGTTCCCGACGCTGGTCGGCGTCATCTCGGCGTACATGACGCTCGCCAACGCGATCGCTATTTTCGCGGTCGTCGCTTACGGGGTGTTCTTCATCGCCGCCTATGCGCTGCCGGAGACGCGTGGCCGAGTGCTGCACGCCGATGCGTGAAAAGCGGCCGGTCCGCTGAGGCTCGCCATTGATCGAGACCATTCTCGATATCCGCACCAAGGACGGTGCGATGGAGAGCTTCATCTGCCGGCCGGAGCGGGAGGGACCTCATCCCGCCGTGCTCTTTCTCATGGATGCGCCGGGGATCCGCGAGGAATTGCGCGACATGGCGCGACGGCTCGCGACCGTTGGCTACTACGTGGTCCTGCCGAACCTGTACTACCGCGCCGGACGCGACACGTTCTTTGGACCGACCGTGCTCACCAAAGATGATCCCGAATATGTGCGGATGAGGGCCATTCGCAGCAAGATGACGATCCCGCCGGTGATGGCCGACGTCGCTGCGATGCTCGACTTTCTCGATGGTCAGCCCGCGGTGAAACGCGGTCCTGTGGGCGTGCACGGCTACTGCATGAGTGGACCCTACGCGCTCGCCGCAGCGGCACGTTATCCCGATCGCGTCGCCGCCGCCGCGTCCTTCTACGGAACCTGGATCGTCAGCGATGCCGAAGAAAGTCCCCACTTGTCATTGCGCAAATGCAAGGGCGAGCTCTACATCGCCTGCGCCGAGCACGACGAGCTTGCCCCTTTGCCCATGGTGGAAGAATTGCGTCGGCTATTCGAGACATCCGGCGCGAAGGGCGAGCTGGAAATCTATGCCGGCGTCCACCACGGTTTCGCCTTTCCCGGGAGATGGTGCTTCGATAAACCGGCTGCCGAGCGGCACTGGGAGCGGCTCTTGGCGCTCTACAGACGGCGCCTGCAGCAGAACGGGAAGGGTCCATGAGCGATATCGACATGCGCATCTTCGCCAGCCGCGCCGGCACCAACGTGACCTTTCCGGCCGGCAGCAACGTTTTTGCCAAGGGCGACCCCGGCAATTGCATGTATGTCATTCAGTCCGGCGCGATCGAGATCGTGATCGGCGACAAGGTCGTCGAAGTTTGCGGGCCGAACGAGGCGCTGGGCTTCATGTCGGTGATCGACGGCTCGTCACGCACCTCCACGGCGCGGGTGAAGGAAACCGCGGAATTGTCGATCGTCGATGCCCGCAAATTCCGCTTCATGATCGACGAGGTGCCAAACTTCGCGATGTACGTCATGGAAGTGATGGCGCGGCGTATTCGCGGCATGAGCGCCGCCATCTGACGCGGCGAACGGACGCCTCTGCGGGAGCAGGTCGACGCGATTACTGCGAAGCATCGGGCTGAATATCAGGGCCAGCCCTATTTCTTCTGTTCAGCCGGCTGCAAATCGAAATTCGAGGCTGATCCAGAGCGCTATGTGCCCCGCGTCGCGAGCGGCCGAGGCCGCCGCGGCGGGCGCGATCTACACCTGCCCGATGCATCCGCAGATCCGTCAGGTCGGACCAGGCGCTTGTCCCATCCTGCGGCATGGCACTGGAGCCGCTTGTCGCCGGATCGGAGCTGGGGCCGAACCCTGAGCTCAGCGACATGTCGCGCCGGCTCTGGATCGCTCTTGCACTGACGGTGCCGGTCTTCGAGCTCGAAATGGGAAGCCATTTCTTCGATCTTGGCCATTATGTCGGTCAGCAGAGGTCGAACCTTGTGCAAATGCTCCTCGCCACGCTGGTCGTGCTTTGGGCGCGGGATGGCCCTTCTTTAAGCGCGGCGGCCAATCGCTCATCACACGCAATCTGAACATGTTCACCTTGA
>DATAOB010000006.1:0-34155 GCA_036265935.1 Beijerinckiaceae bacterium | reverse complement strand
TCGTCGCTCGCCTGGTCGACGAAAGCGGAGTAAAATTTCATCACGTCGATGCGCGACAGCGCGTTTGACCAGGCCGCTTGATTGCTGAAGAGGCTCATGAAATCCCGCTCGCCGCCTGGGGCGTAATTTGCGACGGAATCGAGGGGAGCGAACCAGACCTCAGGCCGCTCCGGCGGCGCCGGACGCCGCATGTCCTGCGCCATTCCAGGGAGCGCCGGAAGCAGCAGCAAAAACAGCGCCAACCGCAAAAGGATCGCCGAAATCTTCCGCATGCCTCGACTCCGATTCAAAGCACAGTTGCACAAAGGGCCCCGGGCCTCCGCTCTTGCTCCTAAGCCCGCAACCTCCTACACCGCCTCTTTATGCCCTTTGCCGCCGCCGCAGCCACGCCCCGGCCGTTCTTCCCGCACCGCCACCTCCTCGGGATCGAGGGCCTATCGCCGCGGGATATCATCGCGCTGCTCGACCTCTCCGAGGAGGCAATCGAAGTCTCCCGCCAGGTCGAGAAGAAGCGCACGACGCTACGTGGGCGCACCCAGATCAATCTCTTCTTCGAGGCCTCGACCCGCACGCAATCCTCGTTCGAGATCGCCGGAAAACGCCTCGGCGCCGACGTGATGAACATGTCGGTCGCGACCTCCAGCGTGAAGAAAGGCGAGACGCTGATCGATACCGCGATCACGCTGAATGCGATGCGGCCGGACATCATCATCGTGCGGCACGCGCAGGCCGGCGCCGTGCATTTGCTCGCCCGTAAGGTCGATTGCGCCGTCGTCAATGCCGGCGACGGCGCGCACGAGCATCCGACACAGGCGCTTCTCGACGCGCTGACCATCCGCCGCAACAAGGGCCGGATCGAGGGGCTCACCGTCGCGATCTGCGGCGACATCATGCATTCGCGTGTCGCGCGGTCCAACATCCTGCTTTTACAGACCCTCGGCGCGCACGTGCGCGTCGCCGGGCCGTCGACGCTGATGCCGGCCGGCATCGAGCGCCTCGGCGTCGAGGTGTTCCACGATTTGCGCAAAGCGCTCGCCGGTGCCGATATCGTGATGATGCTGCGGCTGCAGCGCGAGCGCATGAACGGCGCCTTCGTGCCGTCAACGAAGGAGTATTTCCGCTTTCACGGCCTCGACGATGAGAAGCTCGCCCTGGCCAAGCCAGACGCGCTCGTCATGCACCCAGGGCCGATGAATCGGGGTGTTGAGATCGATTCGAGCGTCGCCGATGGCGCGCAATCGCTGATCCGCGAGCAGGTAGAGATGGGCGTGGCAGTGCGGATGGCGGTGCTCGAGGCGCTTGCCCAGCATCTGCCGAATACTTAACGGATGGCGCCGGGAGGCGGTGCCGCTCAGGCGCAGCGCGTTCGCAGCTTTACCTCGGCATTTTTCTGCAGCTCGACCTCATTGCAGGACTGCATGGCAGTCAGGCCCGAGGCGGCGGCAAAATCCTCCTCGTAGCGGAAGAGCCAGCGCTGCCACACCGCGATGTCGCCATTGTCGGGAAAGCGCACTGTCTCCAGGATATGCTCGCCGCGTACCAGCGGCTCGACGCGGCCGCGCGGGTCGTTGTTGTCGTCGTGGACCCGGTGCCACAAACAGTACCAGCTCTCCTCTTCGAGGAGCAGCCAAGCCGGGCCATGGACGACGATGGGCTTGGCGCTCGGGTCCGCCTGGGCCAGGAATTTCGCGGCGGCCTCGTTCACCGGGGCGGCGGTTCGGGTTCGCCCGGCATCGACAAGAATGCGCTTGTCGCCTTCGACCGAGACCGAGCGGGCGCGCTTGCCGCGGAGATGGCCGAGATAGGCCTTGCTGACATGCATCGGCTCGCAGCGGTCGGAGCCAGGCTCGCAGAAAAGCGCACGGTAGACGGCCTGCCGCGGCGCCAAATTGCGCCGCCGCGCGTGGTAGCTGAACATCGCCACTCCCATGCTTTTCTGGTTTGCGCGTGGGCTTACCGGTTCGTGCCTGAACGATTCGTGGCTTGATCGTTCACGTGCGGTTTATCCAATCAGCGAAACATGGCAGGCTTGACCTTTGATCCGTCCAGTCGCGGCTTTTTCTCGCGGTTTGGTTGCTAGCGCCAAGCTCGCGGGTTAATCACCCGCCATGCCCCACCAGCCGCTGGCGCTCGTCAATGCGCGCCTCGTCGACCCGGCCGCGCTGACGGAGACGCGCGGCGGAGTGCTCGTTTCCGACGGGGTGATCGCCGGGGTGGGCGAGGCGGTCCGCGCCGACGTGCTGCCGGAAAGTGTGCGGGTCATCGATTGCAGGGGCGATATCGTCGCGCCCGGTCTGGTCGATCTCTCCGCATTCGTCGGCGAGCCCGGCGCCGAGCATCGCGAGACGATTGCCACCGCAACGGCGGCGGCGGCTGCCGGAGGGGTGACCACCATCGTCGCCAATCCCGCCACCAACCCGCCGATCGACGATCCGGCGGTGGTCGATTTCCTGCTGCGACGGGCGCGCGATACGGGGCGCGTGCGCGTCTTGCCCGCCGCGGCGCTGACTAAGGGCCTCGCTGGCAAGGAGATCGCGGAGATCGGCCTGCTGCAGGCGGCGGGCGCCGTCGCGTTCACCGATGGGTCGCGCTCGGTTGCGAGCGCGCAGGTCCTGCGGCGTGCGCTGACTTACGCGCGCGATTTCGACGCGCTGGTCATGCATGCAACGGAGGATCGTGAACTCGTGGGCGAAGGGGTGATGAACGAGGGCGAGTTTGCCTCGCGCCTCGGGCTCGCCGGTATTCCGCGCGAAGCCGAGACGATCATGCTTGATCGCGATCTGCGCCTCGTCGCATTGACGAGAGCGCGCTACCACGCGGCGCTGGTCACCACGACTTTGTCGCTGGAGCGCCTTGCCGAAGCAAAGGAGCGCGGGCTTACCGTCACGGCGGCGACATCGATCAATCACGTCACGCTCAACGAAACCGATATCGGCGATTACCGCACCTTTTTAAAACTCGCGCCGCCGCTGCGGCACGAAGAGGAGCGTGTCGCGCTCGTCGAGGCGCTCGCCTCCGGCCTCGTCGATACGATCGTCTCCGATCACAATCCGCAGGACGTCGAGACGAAGCGCCTGCCGTTTGCTGAAGCCGAATACGGCGCCGTCGGGCTCGAGACGATGCTCTCTGCGGGCCTGCGTCTCGTCCATTCCGGCGACCTTTCGCTGCCGAAGCTTTTGCGCGCGATGTCGACGCGTCCGGCGGAAATCCTGCGCTTGCCGCAAGGCCGGCTGATGCGCGGCGCGCCGGCCGACATCATCCGTTTCGATCCCGACGAGCCGTTCGTGCTCGATCCCGCGACCTTGCGCTCGCGCTGCAAGAACACGCCTTTCGATGCGGCGCGCCAGCAGGGCCGTGTGAAACTCACGCTGGTGGCGGGCGAGATCGTGCACGAGGAAACGTGATGCTGCCGACATTGCTCGCGCTGATCGGCGGCTATTTGCTCGGCTCGATTCCGTTCGGCCTCGTGCTCACGCGTCTCGCAGGGGCAGGAGACATACGCGCGCTCGGCTCAGGTAATATTGGGGCTACGAATGTCTTGCGCACGGGACGCAAGGATCTCGCCGCAGCGACGGTGATTCTGGACGCGCTGAAGGGCACGGTGACGGTGCTCATCGCTTGGCGCTTCGGGCTTTATCCCGCGATGGCGGCGGCGCTAGGCGCGTTTCTCGGCCATCTGTTTCCGGTGTGGCTCGGCTTTCGCGGCGGCAAGGGTGTCGCAACTTTTGTCGGCTGCATGATCGGGCTTTATTGGCCGGCAGCGCTGGCGTTTGCGATCGTCTGGCTCGGCGTGGCGTTTGTCACACGCTATTCATCGGCGGCGGGATTGGCGGCGTCGGTTGCGAGCGTCATCGTGCTGGCCTTGTTAGGTTCGATCGAGGTCGCGATTGTCGTGCTCATCATGACACTCGTGATCTTCTGGCGCCATCGCGAGAACATCGCGCGGCTGAGGGCGGGCACCGAGACAAAGATCGGCAGGCGGTAGTCGGATTGATCGGCGCCTCACGCCGATCACTCGTCAGGCAGCGTAATTACTTACCGGCTCCGCATCAGATTCACCGAGACAGCCCTGATGTCGCCGCCGCTTGGCTGGATCGTCACCGATTGACGGTTGCCGCTTGTTGAAATCGACAAGCCAGCCGTAAATCCGGCGCCGCTCACGGCGGCTTGGATAGTTCCGCCGCCGACGCGGCCTGAGACATTGCCCGAGACCTGACGCGTGACTTCGCTCCAGGTTCCGGAAATCGTGCCTCCCTGGTCGACGATGTTGCTGGAGACCTGAAAGTTATAGCTGTCGCTGGCGCAGCGCAGGTCCTGGTGCACCGCATTTGCGGCGCTGAGAGCATAGCTCACCCGGCAACGAATGCGCTCGCTGCCATTGATGGTCGAGATCGTACCGCTTCCCGCCCAAGAACCGGCGAGCCCCGCGAAAGCATCCCCGCCGCGCTGCGCCAAAGCAGCCTGCGCCGATGCCAGACCGGCCACCAGCGCTGCGCTCATCAGAGCGAGGCGGAGTTTCGGCTGTCTTTTACACACGCGGTCTGACTTCACGGAGTCCCCCCAAGTCTGTTGTTCACCCGCCCGTTCCCTTGGGCGCTGTGTGATTTAGGCCCGGTACGGCAAACGCCAAGGTTCATCGGCGAAGCCGTACAGATCAGCTTCGCCGTCGAATGTGCGAAAACGCACGGCGGAAGTTGGCCGCGCCGCTCACTCCGCCGCAATGTTGACGGAGCTCGCCTCGGCCGGCCCGATATTGACCGCGATCTCGCCCAGCCTGTCGATCCCGCCGGTGATGCGATCGCCGGGCACGACGGCGCCGACGCCCTCGGGCGTGCCGGTCATGACGAGATCGCCCGGCATGATCTTCATCGAGCGCGACAGGAAGGCGATGATGTCGGGGATCGGCCAGATCATCAGCGACAGGTCGGATTCCTGCTTCACCTTGCCGTTGACCGCGAGCCAGATACGGCCTTTGTCGACCCGGCCCAACTCGGAAGCCTTGTGGATCGCCGAGACCGGCGCCGACAGGTCGAAGGCTTTGCCCCAATCCCAGGGCCGTCCCATGTCCTTGGCCTGGCCCTGCAGATCGCGGCGGGTGAGATCGATCCCGCAGCAATAGCCCCAGATGTAATCGAAGGCGCGTTCCGGCTCGATATTGGTGCCCTCGCGGCCGATCGCCAGAACCAGCTCCATCTCGTAGTGCAGGTTCTTCGTCTCGGGCGGGTAGGGGATCGTGGCGCCGCTCTCGACCACCGCGTCGGCCGGCTTGGTGAAAAAGAACGGCGGCTCCTTGTCCGGGTCCTTGCCCATCTCGCGCGCATGCGCCGCGTAATTGCGGCCGACACAGAAGATGCGGCGCACCGGGAAACGCGCCGATTCGCCGACGATTGCGACGCTCGGCGTAATGACGGGAAAGACGAACGACATGGGGAGGCGCCTCGGTTCACATGACCTGAGGCGCTCATAACTAGGCGAACGGAGCGGGGTTGGGAAGCGGCGGGCTGCCCTAAGCCGTGCGCACCCGCATCGGCTGGCGCTGGCGAGCCTTGCCGCGCGAATTGCGCCTGATCACCGCGATAAGCGTGATGAGCAGACCGGCGCCGAGCGGGTACCAGCACGGGCGCAGCATCGTGATGTCGAGATCGGCTTCGAGAACGAGGCGCGGATCGACCCCGGTCAGCAACGCAAACCATGCGGCTTCGATCAGCGCCGTTGCGAGCGCGACGCCGACCGCAACTCCGGCGACAGCCAGCGGGTTCTCGGCATTGCCGTAGCGCTTCAACAGCCGCAGCGAGATCAGAAGCACCGCGAAGGAGGCAATGATCGTCGCATCGGTGACATCGATTTTCGACTGCAGGAAAGCGTGGATCACGGCGAGCGGCGTCAGGAAGAAGATGAGCTTGTGCAGCTTCGTCCATTTTTCTGCGCCGAGGCGTTTGATCGAGGCGTCGGTAGAGGTCGCGGCGAGAATGCACAGGCTGACCAAGGTAGTGAAGCCGATCAGGAGATAAATGCGCAGCGCGATTTCCGTGCCGACACGGATCAGATTGAAATGCTGGTCGACGACAAACAGCGAGAAATGCAGCACGGCATAAGCGAAGGTGGTCAGGCCGAGATAGCGGCGGATGCCGATGAGCTTCGGCCATTTCCCGAAAACGCGCAGCGGCGTGACCGCCAGCGTCGCAATCAAAAAGCGGATGGTCCAGGTCCCGGTGAAGTGCAGCGCCTCGTTGATCGGGCGTGAGCCGAGGTCATGCGTGAGCGTGCGCTCGATCAGCCACAGCGCCGGCAGCACGGCGGCGACCAGCGCCGCGGTACGGAGCCAGGAAAATGCGCCGGTTCTGTCGCGCCAAAGGGCCGTCACGCCGAAATCTCCTCGTGCGAGCACGATCCTTATATAGGCGAATACGGCAAAAAGAATTTCACAACGCCGTGAGAGCGTGTGAGGGGCTCAAGCCGGGAGGCTCACCGGCGCGGCAACCGGCTTGCTTGCGCGCCGGCGGCGGTTGTGCAGCTTGTCGAGGTAAAGATAAATCACCGGTGTCGTGTAGAGCGTCAGCACCTGAGAGACGAGAAGCCCGCCGGCTATGGTTATGCCGAGCGGCCGGCGCAAATCCGAGCCGGGTCCTGACGCGATGATCAGCGGCATGGCGCCGAAAAGTGCCGCGAGCGTCGTCATCAGTATCGGCCGGAACCGCTCGAGACAGGCTTCGCGGATGGCGTCGAGCGGCGCGGCGCCCCGCCTTCGTTCCGCGTCGAGCGCGAAGTCGACCAGCATGATGCCGTTCTTTTTGACGATGCCGATCAACAGAATAATGCCGATAAAGGCGATGATCGAAAGATCGGTATGCGTCCAGTTGAGCGCGAGCAGCGCGCCGAGGCCGGCCGAGGGCAGTGTCGAAATAATCGTTAGGGGATGCGCGAGGCTCTCGTACAAAACGCCGAGTACGATATAGACGGTGGCAAGTGCGGTGATGATCAGGAGCGGCTGCGCGCCGGCGCTCGCCTGAAACGCCCGCGCGTCGCCGGCAAAATCGGCCTGCAATCCATCGGGCAGATGCATGCCGGCCATCACATCGGTGATTGCTTTCGTCGCGTCAGCCAGCAACACGTCAGGGGCGAGATTGTAGGTGATCGTGATCGACGGGAATTGCCCCTGGTGATTGATCACCAGGGCGGCGGTGCGGGTCTCGACCTTGCTGACGGCCGAGAGCGGCACCTGCGCCCCGGTATTGCTCGGCAGATAAATCTGCTCGAGATCTCTCGGCGATTTCTGCAGTCTCGGATCGATTTCAATGACGATGCGATATTGGTTGCGCGGCGTATAGACCGTTGCGATCTGGCGCTGCGCGAAGGCATCATTCAACGTATCGTCGATTGCCTGCACCTGCACGCCGAGGCGCGAGGCGGCGGAGCGATCGACAAGGACGTTGGCTTCGAGCCCGTTCGACTCGCGATCGGTCGAAACGTCGCGCAAGCCTGGAATTTGCCGGATGCGCTCGAGCACGATCGGTACGTAACGCGCGAGCTCATCGAAATCCTGGTCCCAGAGCGTGAATTGATATTGCGCCTTGCTCTGTCGGCCGCCGATGCGGAGGTCGGCCGTCGGCACAAGAAACGTGCTGATGCCGGCAACGTGACTGAGTTTCTGGCGCAGCCGATCGACGACCCGCGTGATCGGCAGGTTATCGCGTTGCTCGATGGGCTTGACGCTGATGAACAGCCGGCCCTGGTTGACGGACGCGTTGAACGGCGAGGAACCGACGGACGAGCCGACGCTCGCCACCGCCGGATCACTGCGCACGATCTCGGCCGCGCGCTGCTGCAGCTTGGTCATGGCGGAGAAGGAGATGTCACTCGCGGCTTCGGTCATGCCGAAGATGAAGCCGGTATCGTCCTGCGGGAAGAAGCCTTTCGGCGTTTTCACGAATAGCACGACGGTTGCGGCAACGGTGGCGAGTGCGACGAGAAGCGTCCAGCCGCGCCGTCGCAGCACCACGTCGAGGCTGGCGGCGTAAGCTGCGATGACGCGCTTGAGGATTCCTTCGACAACGCGGTCGAGCCAGGTCACCCGCGTATCGTGCTTGACGAAATGTGCGCAGATCATCGGCGTGATCGTCAGCGACACGAAGGTCGAGATCGCAATTGCGAAAGCCAGCGTCACCGAGAACTCGCGGAACAGCCGCCCGACAAGCCCCCCCATGAACAGGAGCGGCGTGAAGGCGGCGATCAGCGACAGCGAGATCGACAGCACTGTGAAGCCGATCTGCCGCGATCCAGCGCGCGCCGCCTGATACGGCGTCATGCCGGCTTCAATGTTGCGGAACACGTTCTCGATCATGACGATCGCATCATCGACGACGAAGCCGACCGAGATGACGAGCGCCATCAGCGAGATGTTGTCGATGGAAAAGCCGACGCACCACATCGCCGCCGCGGTCCCGGCGAGCGACAACGGCACCGTGATGCCGGCTGCGAGCGTCGGGGGCCCTCGGCGCAGGAAGACGTAGACCACCAGCATGACCAAGAGGACGGTGACGCACAAAGTCAGCTGCAGCTCGGATACGCTGGCGCGAATGGTCTTCGTGCGATCCGTCAGGACGTCGATGTTGATCCCCGCGGGAATCCAGCGCTTCAGCTCCGGCAGAAGCGCATCGATGCGGTCGACCGTGTCGATGACATTGGCGCCGGCCTGTTTGGTAATAACAAGCAGAACCGACGGCTTGCCGTTGAACGTCGCGGACGAGCGCGTGTTGCGCACGCCCTGCTGGATGTCGGCGACGGAGGAGAGGCGGACGCTGGCGCCGTTGGAACTGCGCACGATCAGATTGGCGAAATCCTCGGGCTTACGCAGCTGTCCATTGGCGCCAAGCGAATGCGCGCGCTCCGGACTATCGATCACGCCGAGCGGCGCCAGCGAATTCGCGCTGGCAATCGTGTTGCGAATGTCTTCGAGGCTGACGCCCATCGCAGCAAGCCGCTGCGGATCGGCGCGTATGCGCATCGCCGGCTGATCGGCGCCGTTGACGCTGACTTCGGCGACGCCCTCGACCTGCGACAGCCGCTGCGCGAGCACGGTGTCGGCCGCATCATAAATATCGCTCGCGCCGAGCGTGTCGGAGGTCAGCGCAAGAACGAGGATGGGCGAGGCGGCGGGATTTGTTTTCTTGAAAATCGGCAGCGTCGGCAGATCGGAGGGAAGGTCGGTCGCGGCGGCATTCAGCGCTGCCTGCACGTCGCGTGCTGCGCCATCGGCATTACGCGACAGATCGAACTGAATGGTAATCATCGACGAGCCGAGCGAGCTCACCGAGGTGATCTCTGTCACCCCAGCGATTTCGCCGAGCCGACGTTCGAGCGGCGCCGCGACGCTCTTCGCCATCGTTGCTGGATCGGCGCCCGGCCGCGAAGCCATAACGCGGATTGTCGGAATATCGACGGAGGGCAGGCTGGCGACCGGTAGAAGCCGATAGGCGACGATGCCGACGAGCAGGATGCCGATCGAGATCAGAATCGTGCCGACGGGACGTCGGATGAAGACGTCGGAGAAATTCATTCCGCCGCCTCGCGCGTGATCGGCGGCTCTTCGTCTTCCATGATCGCCTGGAGGCGCGGACCCGACACCCGCGTCCTGATGCGTTCAAGCACGAGATAGATCACCGGGGTGGTGTAAAGTGTCACAAGCTGGCTTAACAGAAGCCCGCCGATGATGGTGATGCCGAGCGGTATGCGCAATTCCGATCCGGTGCCGTGGCCGAGCGCCAGCGGCAGTGCGCCAAACAAAGCCGCAAGCGTCGTCATCATGATCGGCCGGAAGCGCAGGAGCGAGGCTTCAAGAATCGCTTCCGCCGGCGGCAGGCCGCGCGTTCGCCCTGCATCGAGCGCAAAGTCGATCATCATGATCGCGTTCTTTTTCACGATACCCATGAGCAGAACGATGCCGATCAGCGCGATCAGCGACAGATCCATGCGAAAGAACATCAGCGCCAAAAGCGCGCCGACGCCGGCCGAGGGCAGGGTGGATAGAATCGTGATCGGGTGAACCGCGCTTTCATAGAGCACGCCGAGCACGATGTAGATGGTCACGACGGCGGCGAGGATGAGCCACGGCTCCCCTTTCAGCGAGCGCGCAAATTCCGCGGCATCGCCGGAATAGCTGCCGCTGATCGAGCCGGGCATGCCAATCGTGCGCTCGGCCTGCGAGACCGCGGCGACCGCCTCGCTCAACGAAGCGCCATTGCCGAGATCGAAGCTGATCGTCACCGCCGGGAATTGTTCCTGATGCCCGATCGACAGTGGCGCCGTCGTATTCTCGAAATGCGTGAAGGTCGCAAGCGGCACCTGCGTGCCGTAAATCGAGCCGACATAGAGCTTCGATAAAGCCGCGGTGTTCTGCTGGTATATTGGCGATGCTTCCAAGATGACGCGATACTGGTTCGCCTGCGCGTAGATGGTCGAGACCTGCCGCTGGCCGAACGCGTCGTAAAGCGCATCGTTGACCGCTTGCATGGTGACGCCGAGCGTGCCGGCTTTCTCGCGATCGACAGCGAGCTGATAACGGAGCCCGCCGCGTTCGGATTCCGAAGCGACGTTGGCGAGGACCGGCGAGTGGCGCAGGTCCTCGGCCAGGCGGCCCGCCCAGTTTGCGACTTCGTTCGGATCGGTGCCGGTCAGCGTATATTGATATTGCGCGCGGCTGACGCGCGTCGTGATCTGAATATCTTGCACGCTCTGGAACGTTGCGCCGATCTGCGGAAGGTCGGCGGCATCGGCCTGCAGTCGCTTTAAAATTTCCTGTGCGTCGGCGCGGCGTGAATCACGCGGCTTCAGCGTGATAGCAATGCGTCCGGCATTCGGCGTCGCATTCTGCGCGCCGACGCCGACGGTCGAAATCACGCTTCGCACGTCGGGGTCGCGGCGGACGCGATCGGCGAGCACATTCTGCAGCCGGCTCATTTCCGCAAACGAGATGGTCGGCTCGGCGGACGTGGTTGCGATAAGCAGCCCGGTATCCTGCGGCGGCAGGAAGCCTTTCGGCATCACGACGTAGAGATAAAGCGTCGCCGCGAGCGTGCCGAACGTGACGAGCAGCATCAGCGAGCGGTGCGCCAGCACCCATTCGAGGCTGGCACGATAGCGGCCGAGCACATAGTCGAGCGCGCGTCCGGCGGCGGAGAAGCGCGTCGCCTGCTGCGTGTCGCGGCGGCGCAGCAGCCGCGCGCACATCATCGGCGACAGGGTCAGCGAAACGATCGCCGAGGTGACGACCGCGATTGTCAGCGTCAGCGCAAATTCGCGGAACATGCGCCCGACGATGCCGGTCATGAACAGGAGCGGGATGAACACCGCGATCAGCGAGAATGTCAGCGAGATCACGGTGAAGCCGATCTCGCGTGCGCCTTCGAGCGCGGCGGTGAACGGGTCTTCGCCATCCTCGATATGGCGATGGATATTCTCGATCATGACGATCGCATCGTCGACGACGAAGCCCGTGCCGATCGTCAGCGCCATCAGCGACAGATTGTCGAGGCTGAAGCCGCAGAAATACATCACGCCGAACGTGGCGATCAGCGACAGCGGCAGCGCGACGCCGGCGATGACAGTCGCCTGCCAGGTGCGTAGGAACAGAAGCACGACGAGCACGACCAACGCGACCGACAGAATGAGCGTGAACTGCACATCGTGAATCGAGGCGCGGATCGTCTGCGTGCGATCGTGAACGATGGTCAGCTTGATGCCGGCGGGGAACGTCTTCTGGAGCTTGCTCAGCTCTTGGGTCACGCGCCCGACGGTTTCGACCACATTGGCGCCGGGCTGGCGCTGGATGTCGACGATCACCGCTGGCTTGCCGTTGAACCAGCCGCCGATCTTGTCGTTCTCCAGCCCGTCGAGAACGTTGGCGACGGCACCGATCGTCACCGGCGCGCCATTGCGATAGGCGATCACCACATCGCGGTAAGCGTCGGCCGTGGTGATCTGATCGTTGGCCGCGACCGTGTAGGATTGCTGCGGACCGTCAAGCGCGCCTTTCGGCCCGGCGACATTGGCGGTCGCGATGGCGCTGCGCAGGTCTTCGAGGCCGAGCCCGTAGGCATGGAGCCGCACGAAATCGGCCTGGATGCGCACCGCCGGCCGCACGCCGCCTTCGACGGAGACGTGGCCGACGCCGGAGACCTGACTGAGTTTTTGTGCGAGCTGCGTATCGACGAGATCCGAAAGCTGGCGCGTCGAATAGCTGTCGGACGTGAGCGCGATCGTCAGGATCGGCGCGTCCGCCGGGTTCACCTTCGAATAGACGGGCGGGTAGGGCAGGTTGCGCGGTAAGGTCGAGGCGGCAGCGTTGATCGCCGCTTGCACGTCCTGCGCGGCGGCGTCGATGTCGCGCGACAGATCGAATTGCAGCGTGATCTGGCTCAGGCCGTAGGCGCTCGACGAAGTCATCGTCGTCAGCGACGGAATCTGACCGAGCTGACGTTCGAGCGGCGCCGTCACCAGCGACGCGAGCGTGTCGGGATTGGCGCCGGGAAGCTGCGTCGTCACCTGGATGGTTGGGAAGTCGACCTGCGGCACCGAAGAGACCGGCAGCAGGTTGTAGCCGAGCAGGCCGCCGAGCAGGACGGCGATGCCAAGCAGGGATGTCGCGATCGGCCGCCGGATGAAGGGGGCCGAGACGCTCATTGCGTGCTCGCCGTCGGGCTCGGCGCGGCATTGGCCGGCGCCGCGCCGCCGGCATCGGCGCCTTCACGGCGGCGCCGCTCTCGCGCGGGTCCACCGGCGCTTGGCCCGCGGCGCCCGCTCTCTGCGCTCGGAGGCGGGCTGCCACCGCCCTGATGCAGCGCCGGCGCGCCGGTGCTTGCCGGCTCCTCGGCCGCGGCGACGCTGACATGGGCGCCTTCGGAAAGCCGGGCGAAGCCGGCGGTCACGACGCGCTCGCCGGCCGTGAGGCCGGAGCGGACGACCGCCTGCGTGTCGTCCTGGGGTCCGAGTCCGAGGTCGCGCATAGCGACCGTATCGCCCGGCTGGAGTACGTAGGCGAACGGGCCCTTTGGCCCGCGCTGCACGGCGGCGACGGGAATGACGGTCGCCTGTTTTAGCGTATCGGCGAGGACGCGGATGTTGATGTAGGCGCCGGGCCAAAGCGCTAGTTTCTCGTTGGGGAATTCCGCCTTGAGGCGGACCGTGCCGGTCGTCTGGTCGATCTGATTGTCGACGACCTGCAGCGTGCCGCGATCGACCGGCTCGGTCGCGCCGCTGCTCGCCAACGCGTCGATTTGGACGCTGCCCCTCGCTTGCGCGGCCATGATCTGCGGCAGCTGCTGCTGCGGGATGTTGAACAGAACCGAAATCGGCCGGATCTGCGTCAGCGTCACGATTCCGGTCCCGCTGCCGGAGCGCACGAGATTGCCGACATCGACATTGCGGATGCCGGTACGCCCGTCGATCGGCGAAGTGATGATCGTGTAGCTCAGCGTCTTGGCCGCGCTGTCGATCTGGGCCTGGTCGACCCTGATCTGTGCCATCATCTGCTCGACGGCTGCCTGCTGCGTCTCGACCTGTTGGCGGCTCGCTGCATTGGTTTGCAACAGCGTCGCATAGCGCGCGAGATCGCGCTTCTGGTTGGCGAGCTGCGCCTCGTCCTGCGCCTTCTTGGCGACGGCTTGATCGTAGGCGGCTTGATAGAGGGTCGGATCGATGCGGGCGAGGACGTCGCCCTTTCTCACGTCCTGGCCTTCCTTAAAGCTGATCTCGGTGATCTGGCCATCGACCTGCGCGTTGACCGTCACCGTGTTGAGCGCACGGACCGTGCCGATCGCCTCGATATAGATGGGCACGTCGGCGACTTTGGCGGCCGCAGCCAGAACGGAAACCGGCGGGCCCCCGCCGCCAGCGCGCGAAGCGCTGCCGCCGAATTGCGGCGTCTCCGGCGCGCGTGTCGGCAGCACGATCGGCGACAGGAGGACGGCGAGGCCGGCGAGCCCCGCTATCATCAAAACCCATCGTGATGCGCGACGCATTCGGTCTCCCCGTGAGACGGCCCGCCAGCGCATCTCACTCGTTCTCATGTGAACTTAGAATGTATGGAGCCTTTGGCACCAGCTGTGGCGGGACCTTCCGCGGATTAATTATTGGCAAGCTTGTCCTTAGGGCTCGCGCCACGGCACTGACGAACATCTCCTTTGGTTGTCGAACATATCGGCCGTTGACGAGCATGGAGATAATAAGCTAAATCTTACAAATGCGCAAACCGCACGAGGTCTCCGAAGCGCTCGGCGTCGCAACCAGTTTGCATGGCGCTACGCTGCGCCTGGCGCGCCAGCTTCGTTCGACGCGCGCCTCCGGTGCGCTGAGCAATTCCAAGCTGATGGTGGTCCGTCTCCTGCACCGCAACGGCGCGATGACGGGTTCGGCGCTGGCCGCGGAACTCGGCGTTCAGCCGCAATCGCTGACCCGGCTTTTTGCCGGCCTGGAGGCGGACGGACTGATACACCGTAATCCCGATCCGGCCGATGGCCGCCAGACGCTGATCCGGTTGACCAGCAAGGGGAATGAGGCACTCGCCGCCGATTTATTGGAGCGCCGCCGCCGGCTCGCCGATGCCATGACGCGTGTGCTCACCCCCGCCGAGCGGGAGGTGTTGCGCCTTGCCTCCGAGCTCATGGAAAAAGTCGTGGTGGCGATCAAGCCGGCCGAGACCGAGCGCGCGGTTCTGCGCGATGCCGCCGAATAGGGCCTCGCGTCAGAATGTGACTCGCCGCACAGAATCGAGCCAGACCGCCGTCCTAGTCTCCCGCACGGATTAGGGCGGGAGGTTGTTATGGTCGTTACCCAAAAGCTTGCGACATTTCTCACCACGCTGCGAAGCATCGTGCTTTCGCTGGTATTTCTTGCACTCGTCGCGTGGAATTTCGGCGCGATCAACACGTCCGCCAAGGAAGTGCTCGGGATGGTCTCTCACGTCCAGCAGTTTGAGGCGAACGGCATCAAGGTGGTGCTTCGCAACGATGCGAAGCTGAAGGCTAACGTCAGCGTCGCCGACGTCACGCTCAGCGAGACGGAGAAGCGCGCGACCGTCGAAGCGGCGCAAAAACTCACGGGCGTTCAAGCCGAACGGCTTTTCACGATCGTGAGCGGAACGTCGCATTGCCAGTATAGTCTGCCCACGCCTCAAATGATGCTTTACCTCTACAACGACGTGGCTCTGAAGGATTTGGGCCTAGTCGAGCTGAAGGACGATCCGATTGCACTTAAGAACGAGTCGCTGCGTATAGCCGCCCACGGCTCCGACATTGGGAAGGCGCTAAGCTGCTACAGCATGTCGCTCACTCGGAAAGGTGCCAACGTAAAAAGCGCACTTGTCGGTATTATCCGGCAGCAACTCGGCTAGCTAACGACTGCCGCCGGCGAGGCTCTCGCCGGGGAGAGTCTTCGCTGTTTCTCAACTTCCCTTGCGGTTATGTAATTGCGGAACGAATAAATCCGTCCAGGAAGCAGCCTTTTGCTTCATCGCGCCGGTGCTCGCCAGGAAATTAGCGAACGTCATGATGGCGTTAGGCGTCGAAGAGAATTTAGTGTCGGGGTCTTGCACCATGGGCAGCACATCGTCGACGCTTATTTTCGTCTTCAGACTGCGCGCAAAACTCTCGGCGGCGCCCCTCGGGTCCCTGGCAATGAAATCGCAGGCCTCATCAAAGGCGGCGAGGAACGCTTCTATCGTTTTCGGATTCGCATCGGCGAAGCGCTTCGGCGCGAACACGACATCGAGCGTGATATTGCCGAAGAGCTTTACCGAGTTGACGACCGTGTGAATGTGCGCATTCTGCAGCTCGAGATTGGCATAAGGCGGCGAAGCAAAATGCGCGTCGATCTCAGTCTTTCCCGAGGTAAGCGCCGCGTAGGCCTCGGGATGCGGAATGCCGACGGTCAGCGGGTCGAGCTTCGCGTAGTTGTCCTGCCCGAACTCCTTCGCGACGGCCATCTGCAGCACGACGGCGGCAAGCGACGTCTTGATGCCCGGCATGGCGATGCGGTCTTTCGGCGAGAAGTCCTTCAGCGATTTGACGTCCGGATTTGTCGTGTTGAGAACCAGCGCGGTCGTCGACATGCCGCTGACGCCGATCACTTCCGTGCGCGGACTGCCCTTACCCTTCGACCACAATGTCAAGAAACCGGGCGCGCCGGTGCCGGCAATATCGAGAGTGCCGGCAAGCATCGCATCGTTGATGATGTTGCCGCCATCGAACAGATACCAGGTGATCTTGATGTCGCCCAACCCCGCTTCCGCGGCTTTCTTCTCGAGGAGCTTGCGATCCTCCATGACGATCAGCGGCAGATACAGAATGCCGCAACCCTTCGAAATCCGCACCTCGCTGACTTCGGCGTCGGCAGCGCCGGCGGAAGCGCCCGCCGCAAAGAACAGCAGGCCCGCAAACACCCAGCCGATGAGTTCGCGCATCACAATTCTCCCGCCAATTCGCGTCGCCTGCGGTCGAGCTCTTCGGCATAGCGGCGTAGCGTATGGCTTTCGGTCAGAAGTCCCAGCACTTTGAGATTTTCGCGGGAATCGACGACCGCCAGCGCCTCGGTCTCGATTGAATCGAACAGCGCCATCGCTTCTTTCGCGTTCATTTGCGGCAGGAGGAAGCTACGGCGCAATTCAGCGATCTCGTGGACCGGCACGTCCACCTCGTCATCGTGTTTGTCCGAATGCGCTTCCGGTACCAGAACCATGCCGGCATAGCGGCCGCGTTCATCCGCCAAGATCACGCGTTGTGTCGAGCCGAGCGGCACCTCCTTGCGGAAGTCGCCGACCGACATTTCGGCATCGATGGTCGGCACATCGCGGCGCATGAGCCCGCCGACCGTGAGATCGCGAATCCAACCGACATCGTGTGCGCTGCGGATGCTCTCGCCGCGCAGATGCAGGCGCCAGGTCGCGAATGAATAGCCGAAGGTCTTGCGCACCGTGACGGAGGAGGCGACGACGGCAATGAGCACGAGCGCCGTGATCGGCAGGTCGCCGGTCATTTCGAGGGCGAGGAATGTCATCGTCAGTGGTCCGCCGACGACCGCGACCGCGAGGCCACTCATGCCAACGATTGCATAAACGTTCGCGTCCGGCGCGCCGGGCAGCGACGAAAGCCCGGCGAGAGCGGCCAACTGGCCGAGGAGCGCACCCAGAAAAAGCGAGGCGAAGAACAATCCGCCGCGAAACCCGGAGCCGATACAGATCGCCGAGGCGATGGATTTCAACAAGATCACCGACAAAAGAAACTCCGGTGCGAAAACATGACCGAGCACGAGCTGCAATGCGCCGTGGCCGGAAGACAAAACCTGCGGCGACTTGATCGCGAGAGCGCCGCATAGCAATCCGCCGATCGCGGGCCGCAGAAAGCTAGGGACGTGGCTGCGCCGCACGCCGCGCTCGAACAAAGTCGCCCCTTGCATGATGGCAATGCCAAAGACCGCGCATGCGAGGCCGATAAGCAGCGCCGATCCGTAAGCGCTGAGCGACAGCATCGCCGGCCCATGGGAGGCAACCGCGACCGTGCTTCCGAAGAAGAGCCGCGACACCAAAGTCGCTGCGAGCGAGGCGATCAGGACCGGCGCGAGATTGGCAACCGAGTAGCTGCCGATGATCAGCTCGAATGCGTAAAACGCGCCGGTGAGCGGCGCATCGAAGGCTGCGGCAATGCCGGCGGCCGAACCGCAGCCGACGAGCGTACGCAAATCGGCGCGACGCATCTGAAAGCTGACGCCGAGACGCGACGCAAGCGCGGACGAAATTTGCGTGTAACCCGCCTCCATGCCGACGGACGCGCCGAAGCCGTTCGAGATGACGTTCTGGACGACGACAAGTGCGCTATCGATCAGCGATAGCCGGCCGCCGCGGACCGCGTTCGCCTCGATCGGATCGACGGGGACGCGTTTGCGCCAGCGCCAGCGCGATGCAAACAGAGTAACGGCGGCAAGAACCAAGCCTCCCACAGTCGGGAAGAACAGCACCGGCAATGGATCAAGGTGACCGACTGCCGAGAGTCGCGCCCCGGGCGCCAGGCCGAAGAAGATTTCATGCAGGCGCTGAACCGTCGCCGCAAGAATCGAAACGATGACGCCGGAAACCACACCGACAATTCCGGCGAGCAGGATCGGCCCGAGCTCGCTGGCGCGAACCAGCGCGCGCCATTTCCAGGGCACGAGCAAAGGCAGGCCCCGCCGCGCGATGCGGCGGGGCAGGTCGGTCGGGATCGTCACCATTTCGGTCGATCGGCGTGCATAGGCGACGCGGCAAGTGCGAGCGAGATTGACAGGGCAGAGGCGGACGGATCGACTCCCGCCCGTCTCCTTTAAGGCCTCCATACGCTTAAGATGTCTTAATGTCTCGGCTTTTGACCCTTTCTGAACAGGTCTTGCGTCCCGCCGTCGCAGGCACGGTGACGGCGGTGTGGACGATCGTCGCCAGCATCGCTTATGCGAGCCTGGTCTTCTCCGGCGCGTTGGCGCCGGCGCTGGCGGTCGGGATTTCCACCGTCATCTCCGGTTTCGTCATCTCCTCCGTCGTCATCGTGTTCGGCAGCGGCTACACCGGTATGACGGTCTCCAATCTCACCGTGGCGGCGCCCGTATATGCCGCGATGGCGGCGGCAATCTCCGCCGAATTTGGGCGCCTTGGAGTAACCGACCCGTTAACCCAGGCCGCTGCCGTGTCGTTCGCCAGCGGGGCGGCGACGCTGCTCACCGGCCTTTCCTTTCTTGCGCTGGCAAGCTTCCGTTTGGGCTCGCTCGGCCAGCTCCTGCCTTACCCGGTCATAGCCGGGTACAATTCCGGGATCGGCTGGTTTCTGCTCGTCGGCGGCCCGAAGCTCACGGTCGATCAGCCGCAGGGGATCGATGCCGCTTATCTCGTGCATGAGGTGCCGATCGCGCAGCTCGCCGCCGCAATCGTGACGGCGACGGCGCTGGTGATCCTGCCCAAACGCTTCGTTCATTGGGCCGTACTGCCGGCCGCGCTCATGAGCGCCGTGCTGCTTTTTCATGTCGTTCGCATCGCGACCGGTTTCGATATCGCCGCGGCACAAGAGGCGCGGTGGGTTTTCGGCCCTTTCAGCGGCAGCTTGTTGCGGCTGCCGGCGATCGGCGGCGTCGCCGAATTGGATTTCGATCTCGCGCGCCGGCTCGGACCTTACATCGCCGGCAGCGTGTTTATCGCCGCGGTGACGCAAATTCTCATCCTGTCGACACTCGAGACGGATTTGCGCCGCACCTTCGCGTTCAACCACGAACTGTCGATAGCCGGCGCCGCCAATATCGCCGGCGGGCTGGTCGGCGGGCTGCCCGCAGGCCAGGCGCTTGTCGCAACAGTTCTCCTCAATCAGCAGACCGGGCCATCGCGCTTCGCGGCGATTGTTCCGGCGATCTGGGGCGCCGTCATTCTTGTGGCCGGCGCGACGCTGCTTGCCTATCTGCCACGCTTTGCCGTCGGCGCGTTGTTGATCGCGGTCGGCTTCGACCGCTTGCTTCTGCGCATGATGGGCGATGCGCGCGTCAATCCCGTCCTCGAGACGGTGATCGCGATCCTGGTCTCGGCCAGCATCATCTTATTCGGCATCTTGAACGGTCTCGCCATCGGCGTTGCGGCAGCGATCGCGCTTTTCGCCTGGAATTACCGGCGCATTCCGGTCGTTTGGGCGACGATTTCGGGTGCGCAAGTGCGGGCGAACGTGGTGCGCTCGCCCGAGGCGACGTCGCTGCTCGAAACCGAAGGTGCGCGCATCGTCCTGTTTCGGCTGCAGGGCTACCTATTCTTTCTGAATGTTTCCTCGCTGCGCGAAGCCGTCGAAAGACGTGCGGGGGAGGAGCCTGCGCTCTCCGACGTCGTTCTCGATTTCAGAGATGTCGCCGGCATGGACTCCTCGGCCTTGATGGCATTTCGCCGGATCGGGCAGATTGCCGAAGAAAAAGCCTTTCGCGTCTATGTCGCGGCTGCGGATGGTCAGTTACGCGAGCTCTTTGATCGCGCGCGAATTTGGCGGGAGGATCGCTTCATCGCTGCCGAAAGCGCCGATCGCGCGCTGCAAGCGGCGGAAGATCGCCTGGTTGCAGCGAGTACCAGGGGGATATCGCAGCAAAAATTCGCGGATGCGTTGGCGGTACTTGCTCCAGCGCCGATCTCGGAAGAACGGCTCGCCGCCTATATCGAGCATATCGAGCTTGAGCCAAACGAAATGCTTATGCGCCTCGGCGATCCCGCCGAGGCGATCTTCTTTGTCGAAAGCGGGCACGTCACCGCCGAGCTCGAACGCGAGGGGGCTTCCCCGGTGCGGCTGCAAACCTCCGCGCCCGGCGCGCTCATCGGCGAGATTGCGGTGTTGCGCGATGGCGTGCGCACCGCTTCCGTGCGCGCCGAAAATGCCTGCCGGCTGGCGCGTCTCTCGAAAGCGGCGCTCGCGCGCATGGAAAAAGACGATCCGCAATTGGCGACACTGATTCAGCGGCTGATAATCACGCAGCTCGCCGACAAGCTCGCCAACACGACGCGGATTGTCGATGTCGGCCTACATTGATTGCGCGGCCGCGCTCCCCAGTGCGCGAGCCCACCGCTGCTGTTTTATGCCCTTGCACCTAGATTCGCCGCCGTCTGGCCGAACAGGATCTTGGCCGAATCCGGATTGACGCTCGGTGTCGTGTTGATCTCCGCCGCTCTCTCGTAGGCGCGCTTGGTGGCAGGACGTTCGCGAATGGTTTCGAACCAGCGCTTGAGATTGGGAAAATCCTCGAGTTTCTGCCCTTGGCGCTCATACGGCACGATCCAGGGATAGGCGGCCATATCGGCGATCGAATAATCGCCGGCGACAAACGGCCGGTCGGCGAGACGCTTGTTCAATACACCGTAGAGGCGGTTCGTCTCGTTTCGGTAGCGGTCGATCGCATAGGTGAGTTTCTCCGGCGCGTAGGTGCCGAAATGATGGTTCTGCCCGGCCATCGGGCCAAGACCGCCCATCTGCCAGAACAGCCATTGCAGGACCTCGAAGCGGCCGCGAATTTCCGGAGAGATGAACTTGCCGGTTTTCTCCGCGAGATAAAGCAGGATTGCGCCCGACTCGAACACCGAGATCGGCGCGCCGCCGTCTTTGGGACGGTTGTCGACGATCGCGGGGATGCGATTATTCGGTGAAATTTTGAGGAATTCGGGCTTGAACTGGTCGCCTTTGCCGATGTTCACGGGGATGATTCGATAGGGAAGCCCCGTCTCCTCGAGAAACATCGTGATCTTGTGGCCGTTCGGCGTCGTCCAATAATGCAGTTCGATCATTCTCATCTCCGTTCTCGGATTTGTATCTGTCACGTTGCGCTCAGCCGCGCGATCACATCCTGCGGCACCGGCTCGCCTTTGAGGCGGTTCGGATCGTCGGGATGGCGGATGGTCCAGACCCGCGTCTCGAAGGCCTCGACCGCGAGCTCGCCGGCATTGGAGAGTCTGTGCGTGACGTCGAAACTCGAGCGGCGGAATGCGACGACGGAACTTTCGATAATGACCGTCTCGCCGAAGCGGCAGGGTTTTAAAAATTTCGCACGCGTCTCGACCAGCGGCCAGCCGGCGAAGCCATAGCGTTCGAACAACGATTCCTTGGGAAATCCGGCTGACGCGAACACGTGCGCCGTGCAGCCGTCGAACCATTCGAAATAGCGCGGATTGAAGACGATGCGCGCCGGATCGCAATCGCCCCACTCGATCAGCCGTTCGCGCCGCGCGACGAACATTCGCGTCCTTTTTGAATTTACGTGTGCGATACTTTCGCAGCGCGTTTTTCGAGAAAATCGCGCAGCCGCTCCTTCGCCACCGGATCGGCTTGCGCGATCGACGACATCATCGCTTCGAGTAGCAGCCCTGTTGCCGGCTCGGCTTCGGCGATTCGCGGCAGCGCCTGGATGACGGCGAAATTGGTGAGCGCCGCGTTCTGGGCGACGCGCTTCGCCAGTTCGAGTCCCTTGGCGAGTCCCTCGCCGGGCCCCACGACGTAATGCGACAGCGCGAATCTAAGACCGTCTTCGGCGCCGTAGGTGCGGCCGGTCAGCATCATTTCCATCATCCGCGACGCGCCGATCAAGCGCGAGATGCGCACGGAGCCGCCGCCGCCGACAAAGATGCCGCGAATGCCTTCCGGCAGCGCGTAATAGGCGGAACTCTCGGCAACGCGGATATGCGTCGAGGCGGCGAGTTCCAATCCGCCGCCAACCACGGCGCCATGCAGCACCGAAATCACCGGTACACGGCCGAATTCGACCTTCTCGAACGCCTGATGCCACATGCGCGAATGGAACATGCCTTCGGACGCGTTCTGCTCGCGCAAATCGGAGAGATCGAGACCGGCGGAAAAATGCTCCCCAGCGCCGTGAATGACGACCGCATGGATGTCGTCTGGGAGCGTGGAGAAGAATGCCTCGATGCCGCGTACTAGGGGCGGATTGAAGGCGTTGCGTTTCTCCGGCCGGTTCAGCTGCAGAAGCGCAATTTCATTGCAGCGCTCGGCAATCAGCGAGGCCGGCAAGGCGCAATGCGGCCAAGGGGCGGACGATTTCGGTTTCGACATTTTTTGCTTTTCCGCGGAGGTCGCTCCTTACAACAAGACTGAGCCGCGCGGTCAATCGCGGGGCGTCACGATGAGCGCCGCATCATGTGATCTCGTACAACCGCAGCCGAACCTGGTTTGGCAAACGCGTCCCGCTGCAGATGAAGAGGCTCTTCATCATCCATCTGAATTCCGGCGCGGCGGTTTCGAAGCTCGGCGCGGCACGGAAATAGATGAGGTTCGGATCGACGGCCTCGCCGCGCATGAGCTTCTCTACCGCCTCCTTGGGCCCGTGCCGCAGGCCGCGATTGACGACGTAAATCAGCGCGCCGCTCGTCGTTTCGAGCACATATTTGGCCTCAAGCTCCATGACGCCGTCGGCGCGCAGAATCTGGTAATCGGCGCCGCCTGGAAGGACCCGGCCGCCGAGCCGCGGGCCTTTGACGGTGCCGCCGAGGATGGGGACGATCCGCCGCAGGCCCGTCCCCGTCTCGCCAATCGTGGTCGGCTGACTGACCTCGACGCGGATGTCCGCGACGAAGCGCAAACCGGGTGCCGGTAGGCTCCTCGTCTCGGACGCGGATGCAGTGTGCAGTTCGGTGCTCACGGACGATACCGGCTTTCGGCAGTCGACCCGAACTAAGCCTGGGCAGCGCCAAGAACAAGGCTGCTCTGCGCTAAGAGCGCACCGCTGTTGCCGCGGGCATATCCGGGCGTCTACAAGCGCGCCATGACCACGCTTTCCGCAAGCTTGCGCCGCCTCTATCTCGACCCTGCCGATTATGTCGACAGCGAGCATCCGGACGTGCAGCGCTATGCCCACGCGGTCTTGGCCGGCAAGGACGACCCGCGCGACAAAGTGCACGCGATCTATCATGCCGTGCGCGACGACATCCGCTACGACCCTTATGTCGATTACAGCGATCCCGAAACTTTCCGTGCCTCGACCGTGCTCGCCGCGCGCCGCGGCTATTGCGTCGGCAAGGCATCGCTTTTTGCTGCGCTGTGCCGCATCGCCGGAATTCCGGCGCGGCTAGGCTTTGCCGACGTGAAAAACCATTTGGCGACGCCGAAGCTGATCGAGGCGATGGGCACCGATCTCTTCGCCTGGCACGGCTATTCCGAAGTTTATTTCGACCGCGAATGGCTGAAGGTGACCCCGACCTTCAATGCCTCGCTTTGCGAGAAGCTTGGCGTCGAGCCGCTCGAATTCGACGGTCGCACGGACGCACTCTTGCACCCGTTCGATGCGGCGGGACGCACCTTCATGGCCTATGTCGAAGACCATGGCTCGTTCCATGACGTGCCGGTGAAGTTTCTGATGCGCGAGATGGCGCGGCTCTATCCCGGCATGATGCACGACAAGGTCGCCGGCCGCGACATGGAGCGTGAGGCAAGCGCCGCCTGAGCGGGAGTGCTCTGCAGCGTGCGAAACCGCACATGAGGAGGCCGGGAATCCCTGCATAAGGGCGGTGACGGTCTCCAGCCGTCACCCCTCCCAAGCCTTTGCCCCGCCGGGTCCGGCGGGGCTTTTTGCAACCGGAAGTGCAATCACGCGAGAAGTAATTGCAAATTTGCGCGTATCAGCTGTATATCCCCGTACATCGACAAACTCGGCAGCCCACCTGCAGAGGGGGAACCGCTCAGCGCCAGTGTTGGGGCGAACTGCGGCTGTTTCTCGAAGTGGCGATCGAGATCGTTCAATAATGCCGCCCAGCGTCTGAATCTCAGCCACCCCACGGTGGCACGAAAGGTTCGCCGGCTTCAGGACCAAATGGGCGTGCAATTGCTGGTCCCGACCGAACGCGGGATCAAGCTGAAGCCGCGCGGCGAGGAGCTTGCCCGCGCACTCGCGATGTTCGACCAGTCGCTCTACACGCTGACCAGCGGATTGCATGAGGATACGCGACGCGCCGAGGCGACGGTGCGGGTCAGTATCACCGAGAGCCTCAGTGCATTCTTTGCAGCTCCGGCCATCGGCGCCTTCTCGCAGAAAAATCCGAACATTCATCTGCACATGAAGAGCGTGATCAACTTGAACAACGTGCGCGACAATCAGACCGACATGATGCTGGCTTTCGCGCCGGATTCCCACGCCGGCGTGGTCGTGAAACGGCTTGGCAGCGTGCACTTTCACCCCACCGTTTTCGCGCGGCTATCGAAAAATACGACTTGCCCACGAAAAAACAATATTGCCCAGCACCAAATTCCTGCAGTCGCAGTTCTATGAAACCGAGGTCTGGGCGGACTGGCTGGCTCTTGTCGCGCGCGGGCGCATCTCCCATTATTGCGACAACACTTTCGCCTACGGAATAATGGCCTAACTCGGGTCTTGGGATCGGTCTGCTCGGTACTTATACCGCGGTGAACGCGATGCCGTGCCCCTGGATCTCGGCGTTCTGATTTCTCTTCCTCTGTATGGAATTGCGCTGCGCGAGCGACTGCGTTCCCGTCCGGTCCGCATCGTTTTTGATTGGCTTTGCGAGATTTTCAGTGAAAAGAACCACTGGTTTCGGCGCGAGTTCAAACCTGATGATCTGCCGCCGACGAGCGATGCGCTAAGGCTTTTATCGACGTCACATTGTGCGGGCGCAGGTTGCGCCGATGCAACTCGCTTATTTCTTCAAATATGCTGAGATATTCATTGGCGGCGTCTTCAAAGGCCTCGCCAAGTTCAAGCGGCGGCGGTTCCTTTGCACGACCGAGCGCAATCTGAAACTTTTCGCATGCAGCAAGCGCATGCGCGGTGATCTCGTCGCGAAGAGCTTTCCAATCGATACGTTCAGTCGCCATATAGTCGATTAGAAAACAAAACTTATGCGGGCAACCGCGAAAATGTTCCACGGCTGTTCAAAAATGTTCAATGCGGCGGGGCCAACCAGCGCGCGAGGTCGGAAGCCGGCGGTATCGGTGACCCGGCGTCCCCGTGTCCTCTTGGTTTCTCTTTTTCGTACGTGCTGGCGTGCGGCGGCGATGATTCGCGCCTTGGCGCCGGCCAAAGGGCTTGTGCATTCGTTGACTTCGCGCCCGGGTCGCGCAGAACCTGCGTCCCGAGCCCCCACGAGCGCTGCTGTTTGATCGCCCGTCTTCCCCCGCACTATCCAGGTATGAGGATCGGCCTCTTCGGCGGCTCGTTCAATCCGCCCCACCGCGGCCACGTCCACGCAACCGAGCTCGCTTTGAAGCGGGTCGGCCTAGATCGTGTCTGGTGGCTGGTCAGCCCCGGCAATCCCCTGAAGGAGACGCGCGGCCTGCCGCCGCTCGCCTCCCGCATGGAGGCGGCCCGCGCGATCGCCCGCGACCCGCGCATCGTCGTGACCGGGCTCGAGGCGGAGATCGGCACCCGCTACACCTACGACACCGTTGCGTATCTGCGGCGGCGCTGCCCGGGCGTGCGCTTCGTCTGGATCATGGGGGCGGACATCCTCTCCCAGCTGCCGCAATGGCAGCGCTGGCGCGGCATTGCCGAGCTTGTGCCGTTCGCGGTCATCGACCGGCCGGGCGCCACCTGGCCGACGCTCAACACCCCTGCCGCGCATTGGCTGGCGCCGCACCGGATTGCCGAATCGGAGGCGGCGCTTCTGCCGGAGACCGAGCCCCCAGCCTTGCTCTTCCTGCACGGCCCGCGGGTCGACCTCTCCTCGACGCTGCTGCGGCAGGCCGGCCACACGCCGTGCGAATGTTAAGGCCGTTTTGCGGCACCCCGCCGAAGCCGGTTGAAAAGCACCTGAGTCGCGCTCATCTTAACTGATGCGGGCGGCGTGCCCGTGTCAGAGGAAACAAGCACTGGAACCTTCGCTTCTTTCTGAAGCGGCCGTCGTGCCCCTTCCACCGGTTGGCGAGTTCAGAGGATTCGACACCGGATTACTCGTGCGGAACGTCCTGGCCAGTCTCGACGATTCGAAAGCGGAAGACGTCGTCTCCATCGACCTGCACGGCAAAACCACCCTCGCGGACATGATGGTCATTGCCAGCGGGCGCTCCAACGTTCACGTCGGAGCGATTGCCGATCGCGTGATCAAATCATGCAAGGAAGCGGGCCTGCCGGCGCCGCGCGTCGAGGGGCTGCCGCATTGCGATTGGGTGCTCGTTGACGCCAACGACGTCATTGTCCACATCTTCCGTCCCGAGGTTCGCCAATTCTACAATCTCGAGAAGATGTGGGGCGTCGACAGACCTGGCGAGCGGCGCGTCGGCTGACGCGCCCAACGGGTTTTGCGGCTCCAGGTTCTCTGCGTTGGCCGGCTGAAAGCCGGCCCGGAACGGCAGCTAATCGCGCGTTATAGCGAGCGTATCGCCCCGGTGGGACGTGCGGTCGGGCTTGCGCCCTTGGACCTGCGCGAAATCGACGAGGGCCGCGCGCGCCGCCCGGACGATCGCAAGATCGATGAGGCGTTGCGCATCGCGGCGTTTCTGCCGGAAGGCTCCGCGGTGTGGGCGCTCGATGAAAGCGGCGCCCATCTCACAAGCGAGGAGTTTGCACGCGAAATCGCCAAACTGCGCGACCAGGGCACGCCGACATTAGGCTTTGCGATCGGCGGCGCTGATGGACTCGATGAGAGCCTACGCCAGCGCGCCAATCGCACCATCTCCTTCGGCGCGATGACGCTGCCGCATCAACTCATTCGCGTGCTTCTGCTCGAACAAATCTACCGCGCAACGACGATATTGTCAGGGCACCCATATCATCGCGGGTGATAGCAACTCACGACATGTACTGCCCGCCATTGGCAGACAGCGTCGACCCGGTGATAAAGCCGGCATCGTCGGACGCGAGAAACACGACGCAGCGCGCGATCTCCTCCGGTTGGCCCAAACGGCGCACCGGGATTTGCGGGATGATGCTTTTCTCGAGCACATCCTTCGGCACCGCCATGACCATCTCGGTGGCGATGTAGCCCGGCGCGATGACGTTCACGGTGATGCCTTTGTTGGCGTTCTCCTGCGCCAGTGCCTTGGTGAAGCCGATATCGCCGGCCTTGGCCGCCGAGTAATTGCTTTGCCCCATCTGGCCCTTTTGTCCGTTGATCGAAGAAATGTTGATGATGCGGCCGAAATTGCGTTCGCGCATGCCGTCGATCACTGGCCGGCACATGTTGAACAGCGAATTCAAATTGGTGTTGATCACCTGATACCATTGCTCCGGCTTCATGCGGTGGAACATCGTGTCCCGTGTGATGCCGGCATTGTTGACGAGGATGTCGACGGGGCCGACCTCGCTCTCGACCTTCTTCAGTCCTTCGACGCAGGCCTCATAGCTCGACACGTCCCATTTGTAGACGGGGATGCCGGTCTCCTGCTTGAATTTGGCGGCGGCATCATCGTTGCCGCCATAATTGGCGGCGACATTGTAGCCGGCCTGTTTGAGCGCTTTGCTGATGGCCGCGCCAATTCCGCGCGAGCCGCCGGTGACCACCGCCGTGCGTGCCATTGCCGTCCCCTTGTGTTGCTTCCCTTAAAGCCGCCTTCTTTACAGAAGTGCGCCAGTGCGGCATTTGATCTACCGCACTGTTTCGTAACGCAGATGCGTGCTTAGCGTTCGACCGTCAGCGCGATTCCCATGCCGCCGCCGATGCAGAGCGTCGCGAGACCCTTGTGCGCGTCGCGCTTTTGCATTTCGTGCAGCAGGGTGGTGAGGACGCGCGCGCCGGACGCGCCAATCGGATGGCCGATGGCGATCGCGCCGCCATTGACGTTCACGATCGACGGATCCCAACCCATATCTTTGTTCACGGCAAGCGCCTGCGCCGCGAAGGCTTCATTGGCCTCGATGAGCTCAAGGTCCTTGACCTTCCAGCCGGCCTTTTCCAGCGCCTTGCGAGAGGCCGGGATCGGGCCGGTGCCCATGACGGCAGGATCGACGCCGGCCGTTGCCCAGGAGACGATGCGGGCGAGCGGCTTCAGGCCGCGCTTCTCGGCCTCCTTGGCGGTCATCAGCACGACGGCAGCGGCACCGTCATTGATGCCAGAGGCGTTTCCGGCGGTCACGCCGCCCTCCTTGGAGAAGGCCGGGCGGAGCTTGGCCATCGCTTCGAGCGTGGCGCCGGCGCGGATGTATTCGTCCTGGTCGACAACGATGTCGCCCTTCTTGCTCGGCACGGTGAAAGGGATGATCTCGTCCTTGAACCGCCCGGCCTTTTGTGCGGCCTCGGCTTTGTTCTGCGAAGCGACGGCGAATTTATCCATCTCGTCGCGGTTGATCTGCCACTTCGAGGCAACGTTCTCGGCCGTGTTGCCCATGTGATACCCATGGAAGGCATCCATCAAGCCGTCTTTGAGCATCGTGTCGGTGAACTTCACGTCGCCCATCTTGGTACCGCCGCGGAGATAGGCGGCATGCGGCGCCTGCGACATCGATTCCTGGCCGCCGGCGACGATGATATCGGCATCGCCATTGGCGATCTGCTGCATGCCGATCGCTACCGCACGCAGCCCCGATCCGCAGAGTTGATTGAGCGCCCAGGCGGTCTTTTCCTGCGGCACGCCGGCTTTCATCGCGGCCTGGCGCGCCGGATTCTGGCCCTGACCGGCGGTGAGGATCTGGCCCATGATGACCTCGTCGACCTCGCCGGGCTCGATCTTCGCCCGCTCCATGGCCGCCTTGATTGCGGTCGCGCCGAGCTCATGGGCCGGCGTGTTGGCGAAAGCGCCGTTGAACGAACCGACTGCGGTGCGGGCGGCCGAAACGATCACCACATCCGTCATCTTACTCTCCTCGTTTCTGAGAAATTGTAGCCTTCAGTTAGTGTAGTTTAACGCGAGGTTCGTGCCGACTTGTAAGGGTGCGAGCAACCGAATCGAGCAGCACTTTCCATAATCCGAAAAGCGCCATTTGATGCATTTTATAAAGCGACAGATACATAAATCTTGCAAAATAGCCTTCGACCATCAGGCCTTTGCCCTTCACCGCACCCATCAGATTGCCGACAGTTGTGTATTTCCCAAGGGACACAAGCGAACCAAAATCGCGGTAGACAAACGGCTGCAACGTGCTGCCGTTGAGCCGACGCTTCATTTGCTTATGCAAATGACTGGACTGTTGGCTAGCGGCCTGGGCCCGCGGAGGTATGGGCCTTGTCTCGCCTGGACTCACCAGATATGCGCAATCGCCGATCGCGAAGATGTCGGGGTCCTTCGTTGTCTGAAGCGTCGGCTGAATAACGAGTTGGTTGCTCGTGCTAGCTTCTAAACCATCGAGATTTCTCACCACATCTGGCCCTCTCACGCCTGCAGACCAGACGACAAGTTCCGAGGGAATAAACTCACCATCAGACAATTGTACGCCATCTTTCCGGACCTCGACGACGCGAGCTTTGGTTCGCACGTCAACTCCGAGTCCTTGCAGAAGGTTGGTGGCGCCTTCTGCAACGCGCTTCGGCACCGCGGGAAGAATACGCTCTGCAGCCTCGACAAGTGTGATCTTGAGGTCCTCCTCTGGATCAATGCGATCCAATCCGTACGCAACAAGCTGTCGGGTGGTCCGATGAAGCTCGGCGGCGAGTTCCGTTCCCGTCGCACCGGCCCCGATGATTGTGACATGCAGCTGTCCCAATCGAACAGGACCCGCTTGCGCATGTGCGCGAATAAATCGATTCACGAGACGTTGATGAAACCGAACCGCTTGGTCGGCGGTATCGAGTGAAATTGCGAATTCCTGCGCTCCGGGTGTGCCGAAATCGTTACTGGTGCTGCCAATAGCGATCACTAGAGTATCGTACAGTATGGAGCGAGGGGGGGTGATCTCCTCGCCTTCAAGGTCGTAGGTTGAACCCAGATGGACCTGTCGTCGTGATCGGTCGAGACCTACCATTTCGCCAATGCGGTAGCGGAAGTGGTGCTCGGATGCATGCGCAAGGTAATCGACGGCGTCACGTCCGACATCGAGTGTTCCCGCCGCCACCTCGTGCAAGTGCGGCTTCCATATGTGGGTGCGAGCCCGTTCGACAAGGGTGATCTGCGCCTTACCGCGTCGGCCCAGGCTATTTCCCAACTTTGTCGCGAGCTCAAGGCCAGCTGCGCCGCCACCTACGATGACGATGTGGTGAAGAGAGGGATCGGGCATAAAAATTGGATGCCATGAGACCTCTCCAGGACTTGCCTCTTTAACCGGTGCTGAGACCGGCTTGGGATCGCGGTGCATTGCCTTGAGCTCATCAGGTCCCATAGCTGGACGCCTTCCATTCTCCTACGCGCCCGATGCGGCGATAGGTCGTCGACAGAACATGTTCAAAATGCTGGGCATCAGCTTCGGCTCTATCCTCACACTGCTACGACCCTTGACACCACAAAAGTAGTCAAATGCCAGCACCCACTCCTGTGCGTTCATACCGGTGGTATTTCGGCGTCCACATCTTATCGCGAATTCTCTTGTACATGTCACCGGTATCCATTAGTTCAGCCAAACCGTCTTTGCGAGCTTGAGCAGCGACCGCTTGGGCTACTCGAAACGAGATGTCGCGCAGCTCGGATACGGGCGGAAGAAGGTTACCTTTAACATTAGATCGCGCAGGTGAAATATCCGCCAGCGCGCGAGCCGCCGCCATGAGCATACTGTCCGAAATACGTTTCGCGTGGACTGCGATGGCGCCAAGACCGATGCCCGGGAAGACGTACGAGTTATTAGTCTGGTCTACACGGACGTAAGCTCCATCCCTGAGGATCGGCGGGAACGGGCTTCCCGCACCGATAATGGCACGCCCGTCCGTCCAAAGGTTGAGGTCGGCTGGCGTAGCCTCGGCGCGTGATGTCGGATTGGAAAGCGGGAAAATGACCGGCCTTTCGGTTTGCGCCGCCATCTCCCTCACTACATTTTCTGAGAAAGCTCCGGGCTGACCGGAAACGCCGATCAGAACCGTCGGATGCCCATTGTGCACCACGTCGCGAAGCCCGATATAGCCTTCGCGCTCCAGCTCCCAATTGGATGCGGAATTCCGAGCTTGCACGAAAGCTTCTTGGAACGGCATAAGGCCGGGCATGCCTTCGACTAACAGGCCATCGCGGTCGATGAGGTAAAAGCGCCCGCGTGCCTCCGCTTCGGGCAAGCCGTCCTGTATCATGGCTCGCACCAGGAGCGCGCTGATACCACATCCCGCCCCGCCGGCGCCAAGCACCGCGATCCGTTGCTCGCGCATTGGCAAGCCAGTTAGGTTGATCGCTGCCAATAAAGCGCCGGCGGCGACCACCGCAGTACCTTGCACATCATCATTGAAGGTGCACAGCCGATCACGATACCGTTCAAGAAGGCGTGTCGCGTTATCACGGGCGAAATCCTCCCACTGCAGTAAGACGTGCGGCCAACGCTTTGTAACAGCTGCAACAAAGACGTCCACAAAGTCGTCGTAGGGTTGACCGCGCACGCGCTCATGTCGCCATCCGATGTAGAGCGGATCGGATAAGCGTTCTGGATTATCCGTGCCGACGTCGAGCAGAATCGGAAGCGTCGTCTTCGGGTGCAGACCGCCGCACCCTGTGTAAAGCGACAGCTTGCCGATAGGAATCCCCATTCCGCCGGCGCCCTGATCACCCAGTCCCAAAATCCGCTCGCCGTCTGTCACGACTATTGCTTCGACCCCATCGAAGTGCGAGTGGCTCAAAATATCCGCAACGCGCTCCTTATGAGGAATGCTCAGAAAAAGACCGCGAGCCTTGCGAAAACTTTGGCTGAAGTATTGGCACCCAAGACCCACCGTCGGAGTGTAGACGATCGGCAGCATCTCTTCGAGATGGCGAACCAGCAAGGCATAAAAGAGCACCTCGTTTGTATCCTGGAGGCCGCGTAAGAAAAGATAGCGCTGGAAGTCATCCGACAGCTGACGAAATGCTTGCAGACGGCGAGATACCTGTTCGTCGAGCGTAGCTACTGTGGGCGGCAGCAGGCCGTGCAGCTCGAAGAGCTCGCGCTCACGGTCGGTAAAACCTGTTCCTTTATTCAGCAGCGGATCGTTCAGGAGATCATAGCCGACGCGATCTGTGGCGAGGAAATCATCTTCCGGGCTTTGACTGCTGTCTAAGTTCATAGCCTCACCTTTGGGATACCACGATGCCAACTGCCCGACGTGGTGAGTTGTCGACCCCGCTCAGTGCTTCCTCTTTGGCATGTATAAATCGGTGATCGTGCCCTCGAACGCCTCGGCAGCCATTCCGATGGTCTCGGAGAGCGTTGGATGCGGGTGAATTGTGAGCCCGATGTCGGCTGCGTCAGCTCCAAGCTCAATTGCGAGTGCGGCCTCGGCGATCAGATCGCCAGCAGAGGGTCCGACGATACCGCAGCCGATGATGCGCTCGTTGCTTTCATCGAAGATCACCTTCGTGATTCCCTCGTCGCGGCCGAGGGAGAGCGAGCGGCCGCTTGCGGCCCATGGAAAGACGCCCTTGCCGTATTTGATGCCTTTGGCTTTCACCTCGTTCTCGGTCAGCCCGACCCATGCGACTTCTGGATCGGTGTAAGCGACCGACGGAATGACTTTCGCGTCGAAGAAGCTGTTGTGGCCAGCCGCATTCTCCGCTGCGACCTTGCCTTCATGCACCGCTTTGTGCGCGAGCATTGGCTGGCCAACGAGGTCGCCAATGGCGAAAATGTGCGCCACGTTTGTACGCATCTGCTTATCGATCGCAATGAAGCCGCGCTCGTCAACTTTCACGCCGGCGGTTTCGGCGCCAATTGCTTTGCCGTTCGGCCGACGCCCGACCGCAACTAGGATCTTGTCGAACGTATCGCTTGCCGGTGCGCTGCCGCCCTCGAACAATACTTTCAGGCCATTCGGCTGCGCTTCGACCTTCGTCACCTTCGCTTTGAGGTGGATGGCTTCGTACTGCTTCGAGATGCGCTTCATCAGCGGCGTGACTATGTCCTTGTCGGCCCCGGGAATAATCTGGTCCATGAGTTCGACGATTGTCACCTTGGCGCCGAGCGCTTCATATACCGTCGCCATCTCGAGGCCGATGATCCCGCCGCCGATCACGAGCAATCGCTTCGGTATGTCATCGAGCGCGAGCGCGCCCGTGGAGTCGATGACGCGCGGGTCGTGATGCGGGATAAAGGGAAGAGTTAGAGGCTCGGATCCGGTGGCAATGATCGCCTGGTCGAAGCTTACGGTCTTCGTGCCGTCCTCTCCGGTAACTTCGATTTGATTGGGGGCGGCGAACTTGCCGGTGCCGCGCACGACCGTGACCTTGCGTTGCTTTGCGAGGCCGGAGAGCCCGCCGGTGAGTTTCTTGACCACACCGTCCTTCCAGCCTCGCAGCTTGTCGATATCCACGCTTGGAGCGGTGAAGGACAGGCCGTGAGCGCTCATTTCCTTGGTCTCGGCAATCACCTTAGCCGCGTGTAAGAGCGCCTTCGACGGGATGCAGCCGACGTTGAGGCACACACCGCCGGCCGCGGGCGCCTTCTCGACGAGCAACGCGTCGATGCCGAGCTGGCCGAGACGGATCGCGCAGGGATAGCCGCCGGTGCCGGCGCCGATGACGAGAGCGGTTTTCTGAATGGTCGCCATGGAGGTCTCAGCTCGTTCGAGAGGGTCAAATGCCCGACAACAAGAGTAGCGTCGGATCCTCGAGATAGCGCTTCACTTCCTGCAGGAAGCTC
>DATAOB010000005.1:0-16011 GCA_036265935.1 Beijerinckiaceae bacterium | reverse complement strand
GCGGCCGCTTGCGCGTCGGCGCCGTAAACCTCGGAGGAATCCCACCAATGCGACGCGGCATTGCCGAAGAGGTGACCGGTCTCGTCATCTTGGATGTTGCCGGCGATGCGCATTTCGCGCTCGAGCGGACCGTCCTTGGTGCTGGACCAGTCCGGCGCCGACTGCGGCAACGGAATGCGTATGTCGTGCTTGCCGCCGTCTTGGCCGAGCCTGAAGCGGGCGTGGTTGACCCAGTCATGCACCTGGAACTGGATCCAGGCGGCGGCGAGAAGGTTGAGTGAGCGGGCGGGCAGGAAGGTCTTGCGGTCGAGGAGCGCGCGCGCGACCACATAGGGATGCGGCTCGTCGACGCTCTGCGCAAAATCGGGTTTGAGGTTGCGCCCGAAGGTGGCGCCGACGGCGCCCATTTTCGGCGCCGAGAGATCGTTCCACTGGCCATCGAACGTGCGCGTCGCACGATGTTCTTCCAGCGGCGGCGTCGGTACGGGCCGCGCCTTCGGCGGCGCCTCCGGCGGCTCGGTATCGATCAGGTTTTCGCGCCGCAGAACCGCCCGGCTGATGTCGAGATTGAGCAGGCTGTAGACGAGCGGCAGCTGATACCATTCGTAGCGGCGGTTGATCAGCGTGTAGAGCCCTGCTGCGCCCTTGCTGGCAATGCGGTTGCGCAGCGGCGGCTCGGCGCGCCAGCGCATCTGCAGGCGGTGCGCTGCGCTCGCATCGTAGACGTTCTTGCGGGCGCGATTGAGATTGCCGAGCGGACGGAATTCGTCCGTCGTGTTCCACGGGTTGAACGCAAGCGCGTCGATCGTTCGGGATGCCTGCCCGGCCATGGGGGTTGCGACGTTCTGCTGCGGAATTGTCAGCGTCGCGATCGGCTCGATCCGTGCGACGCCGGGCTCCCATGCGATCGATGTGTCCTCGATCGGCGTGCGGCGGTCGTCGACATAACGTTGGATTGCGAGCTCGAACTGGACCGGCCCATTGGCGAGTCGCGACGCAATTTCCTGCGACAGACTATCCGCACCGGTGAAATTGCCGGCAACCGGCGCCGCATTGAGCGGGCGGATCAGAAAACGCACCGCAAGCGTTGGTCCCCAACGCATCGCGCCGCGGCTCCAATAGGTCTCGAGCGCGACGCTGTCGATCTTGCAGCGCGCCTCCTTGACGTTCTTGAGCATGCGCACAGTCTCGGCCGGACCTTCGCTGAACAAGAGTCCGCCAATCCCGAAAACACGCGAAACCGTGCCGCCGGCGGTCGCGACGGCGAAGTTGACGAATTGTCGCGCATTGCGCGCGTGCGAGACCGGATAATTGGTGGCGAGGAGGTCGTGTCGCTCGGTTTCCGATACACGGACACGCAGCGCAATGCCGCGCATATCGGGGTCGCTGTCGGAGCCCGGCCGGTTCGCCGCGTTCGAGATGCGCACGGTGACTGGATAGCGCGCATCGGGTTCCGCATAACCGGCGCTTAGTTCAGGCGGCAAATTAGCGTAAAAATGCAGTTCGGCATTATCCGTGGCGAGCAGCGGTTTGACATGAAATGCGCGGTCGACGGCCGTGATGGCGGTCCCGCTAACGGCTGCACGGCGCGCCTTGAGCTGCGCATGCATGATGTCGTCGGCAAGCTGCTTGAACTCTTCGAGTTCCTTTACGGGATCGCCCCAAGCATAAGTTCCGGTCCAAGCCATCGTGACTGCTCTCCCTCGGTCACCGGCAGGTCGGAATACCACAACCTGAATAATACGGCCCCTTGGGAATAACCTGTCATGCTGCGGCTCCGCTGGCAACCTGTAATGAGCCTCGCTCAGCGGCTCCACCGCGAAGGATGACGCGCTATTTGCCGAGGATCGGCGGCATTCGCGCCGGGCGGCGCACCGGATGGTCACCGACTAAACAAGAGCCGGCTCAGGAGGCGCCATATTAGCCGAGCGCCGCTTGATCTCGCCGATATGCGCGAGCGCGCAATCATAACCGCAGCGGATCGCCTCGTCATAGGCACGCCAGTTCAAGAGGCCGACATGCTGGACATTCGGCACGAGCAAAACATCGCATTGCGCACTTGCCGCAAAACCGCGCGCGGCGTCGCTCATGGTTGCTACCCGCATCAAGAGGTCGATTATATTAGGCAGCACCGGCATTGCCGTCGGGCCGGAATAACCCACCGGCACAGGCCGGATTCCGACATCGACGCCGACGACGCATCCCGCCCCCATTTGCCGGATGACGTCGCTCGGCAGATTGTTGAGCACCCCGCCGTCGACGTGAAGCGCGCCGTCGGCAAAGGCCGGCGGGAATATGCCGGGCAAAGAACTCGAGGCGTAGATCCAAGTCTTGAGCTTGCCGCGAGGATGCGTGGCGATACTGGCCGCGGTCAGGTTGCTCGTCACGCAGGCAAAGCGGACGGGCATGTCCTCAATGGCGAGCTCGCCAAACCATTTCTCGATGGAGAGACGCAGCTGGCGCCCCGATAGCAGGGACGAATAGGGGAGAACGAGCTCGCGTAAGGGATGCCTGCGGCTGAACTCGTGCATGCGCGTGCGCACCGCCTCGAACGGCGCTTCCATCGCAAGCGCCGCACCGATGAGGGCGCCGACGCTTGTCCCGCAAATCACGTCGACCCCTACGCCGTGATCGGCCAGCGCGCGGCTGACGCCGAGATGCGACAGACCGCGCGCGCCGCCGCCGGAGAGGACGAGGCCCAATCCGCGCCCAGTTACGAGCCGCGCGGCGCGGCCGAGATCGGCGCGCGAGCGCACATGAAAATGTCCATTCGCATCGAGAGCCTCGAGCCAGGCCGCCGTCTTGCCGGGCACGATGCCACCCGACCACAAGAGGACGATTTCGATCGGGATATGCGCACCTCCGCGATCCGCGAGCGCTTCCACGCGGCGGGGCACATCCGATCCGCGAGCGCCAACGAGGATCGTGTCGGCCTGACTTAGGCACAATCGCGACCATTGCGTCTTGGCGGCCTCTGCTAAATACACCACATAATCGTTTGCCCCCTCCAAAGCGGCAAATGCATCGCTGGTCGCATCGGCCATCGCGTCCTTGGTTACGAGAAACGTCGTGCCAAACGCACTAAGCTCGTCGGCGAACTGACGCGCCAGGCTGTTCGCAGTGTCCTCGTCAAGGTTAGGGATGAGGCAGAATGTTCGCGGGCGATAAAGTGTGCTTCTGCCTTCCTGCGTATTGCGAAGCCGCTTGACCACCGTGCCATAAAGCCATTTCAGGAGGGCCGGATGCCGCCGCGCCAACTGCTCCAAGGAGTCGCGCGACACGCCCACCAATTCGGACGTGCGTAGCGCCCGCACGGTCGCGGAGCGCGGCTCGTTGATGAGGGCCCCCATCTCGCCGATGACCTCGCCGGGGCCGATGCGATCCACCATCGCCTCTTCGCCGGAACTCTTGCGCAGATAGGCTGCGAGCAGCCCATTGATGACGATGTACATGGCATCCGACGGCTCGCCTTGCGAAAACAGCGTCTCGCCGCCGCGGATGGTCGTCCACATCGCCGCCTCAGCGATGGATCGCAGGCACGCGTCGTCCGCTCCCTTGAGCGCGCCGGATGTCCGGATCAGCAGTTCGGCATGATCAACAAACGGGTCGGACATGGCCTGCACGCCGAGAGGCACGCCCGCTCCGGAGACTGGTCGAGCGGGCCGAGCAAAGAGGCACGATCGATCGAAGCTGTCGAGGGGCGAGGGCGGCCGGCGGAATGGACACAGCGGGAGCCCAAACCGCGAACCGCCGGTGCCAACTGCCGAGCCCGTTAGTATCTCGCCGTGTTTCCGCTGCTCGAGCGGATTTTTGCAACTTAGAGCTTTACTGTGCCAACCAAATGAGCGACGCTGCGAGCCGCCGTTCAGATGGAGTCCTAGGATGACAAAATATTCAGAGGGCGGGAGCCTAGGCGACCTAGTTGCCGCTGCCGAGGAGAGCGTTAAGGGCTCGCTGGCCGGCGGCAAAGGCTTAAGAGAATTTCTGCAGACGATCGATAGGCTTGAGCCGGCTGAAATGGCGCTTTTGGTCGAGAACGCGATCGGGCTTCTCGAGGGTTTCTATGTACATTTGCCGTTGAAGCGCGCCATGCACGCCGTCGATCCGCTGCAACGCCTTCGTCTCCTTCAGCGCCGTCTGCCGCAACTCACAAGCGAGATCGCATTTCATCATGGAATGACGGAGATATTCACCTCATTACGCGACCTGCACACAAACTACATTTTGCCCGCTCACTTTTCCAAGATGAGAGCCTTCCTGCCGTTCGAGGTGGAGGCCTGCTTTGAAGGAGACAAACGGCAATATATCGTCTCGAAAACCGTCCCTGGCTTTCATCACCCCACCTTCATGCCGGGTGTCGAGCTGATCTATTGGAATGGCGTTCCGATCGAGCGCGCCGTGGAAATCGCCGCGGAGTACCATGCGGGGAGCAATCCCGCGGCGCGTCATGCACGCGGCGTGGCGGGACTTACCAAACGCGCCATGATCATTTCGCCTCCGCCGGATGAAGAATGGGTCGTCGTCGGCTACAAGGATAGTGCCGGTCAGACGCAAGAGTTTCGCGCCGATTGGACGATCACGGGCTTGCCGGCGGAACTGAGCCCGCCGCCGCCCCCATTGACCAGTGACGCCGCCGCGGCTTTCGGTGTGGACCTTGAAGGCGAAGCGTTTCGCCAGATCAACAAAATGCTTTTTGCTCAACACATTGTTTCGGAAAAGCGGAGGCTCGAGGATATTCGCGAATCGGCACGCGCTCGTACGACGGCAATGGGTGACGGGGCTTTCGAAACCGCGGCTGTTGCTGAAAGTCAGGCGGTCACGAACGCGGTGCAAGGCACCGCCTCCACCATGCCCGACGTTTTCGGCGCCCGGCCTGTCAGCATCGATGGGCGCGCCTTTGCATATGTCCGGATTCTGACTTTTTCCGTGGCCGACGACGTGCAGTTCGTCCAGGAGTTCCTGCGTCTTATAGACCTACCGGAAATGCCGAAGGACGGATTGATTATCGACGTGCGGGGGAATGGCGGCGGCCTCATTTGGGCCGGCGAACGACTGCTGCAATTGCTCACGCCTCAGGCGATCGAGCCCTGCCGAGTCCAGTTCATCAATACCCAGATGAATTTGCAGCTCTGCAAAGGCAACGTAAGCCTGAAAACCTGGTACCCCTCGATCGAACGCGCCCTCGAAACGGGCGCAGCTTTCTCGTCGAGCTTTCCGATCACGCCGCCTGAGCGCTGCAACGATATCGGACAGAGATATTACGGACCTGTGCTGCTGATCACGGATGCACGCTGCTATAGCACCACCGATATTTTTTCGGCGGGATTTCAGGACCACAAGATTGGTCCGATTCTGGGGACGGATAACAATACGGGCGCCGGTGGTGCCAATGTCTGGACGCTCGAACAGCTGCGTGAATTCTTTACATCAGGCGGAATGCAGCCGCCGCTTTCGGCTTTACCAAAGGGCGCCGGTATGCGCGTGGCAATCCGCCGCACTTTGCGAGTCGGCGATGAAGCCGGCACCGAGCTCGAGGATTTGGGGGTTCGGCCAAATTTCGAGCACAAGCTCACGCGCAATGACACGCTGAACGATAATCCGGACCTCATTGCGCATGCGGCCGGCATTCTCAAAACCCTGCCGATCTATAAATTCGAGGTCACGTCTTCGCGAAGCGGCTCGAAGCTGAAACTGCACGTCACGGCGAACGGGGTCGATTATGTCGATGCGTTTTTGGATGGCCGGCCGCGGGCTTCGGGAAACGTCTCCAATGGGACCGTCGATTTCGAGCTGCCGGTCGATCGTGAATTCGTGCTGCCTGCTGGCGCGGCTGCAATCGAGCTTCGCGGCTATGCCGGGAACAAGCTGGTTTGTCGCCGCCGCTTGTCGGCGTGACGCCGCGGATCAGGCGAGTTCCGCCGCGATGGCTTTCTGCACGCTGGCGCGCTGCGACATACGATGCCGATGCTCGGCCACCTTCCGGAAGCGGCTTGGATCGACGCCATCGGCCTCCATCCATTGCGCGATCGTAAAGAGATAGGGATCGCAGATCGTGTAGGATTTGCCCATGACCCAGGGACCGCGGAACATGTGATGCTCGATCAGCTCATAGCAGGCGCCGACGGAGTCCGGCACCTTGCGCCGCATTGCCGCGATCGCTGCTTCATCATCGGCCCGGCGATGGCTGCATAGTAGAGCGTCAGCATATCGCGACTAACGCGCGCATGATCAAGCCACGCGCATCGCGGTTCGTGCGCGGCCCAATCGGGCGCGCTCGAGATTGGGCCAGAGCAGCGCGAGGCCGGCGAGGCCCGCGACGATGAGCACGCTCGCCAGCACGCGGTAGCCGTTCATGTAACCGTCGATCGGCGTCGCCGCACCTTCGATGATGTTGCCCATCACATAAGGCGCGATCACGCCGGCGAGCGTGTAGATCGCGCCGTAGATCGATATGACGGCACCACGCTGCGACACCGGCGCGAATTCCCCGAGCATGGCGGGGCAGACGACATAGATCGCGCCGCAAAGACCGCTGCCGAAGACGAGCAGCGCGAGCTGCACGGCCGAACTGTCGACGCGCGGAACGAGCATGAGCAGGCAGCCGCCGACGACGAGCGGCGCCGCCCCAAGCACGCCGCGCGCCGCACGCGTGGTGAAGCCGCGGCGCAGCATGATTTGTGAAATCGCTCCCGTGCCGAGCGAGACGGTCGCACCGAAAATCCACGGCAAGACCGAAATCCAGCCGGCCTGCTGCTGCGTGAAGCCAAGCGCCTTGATGATGAAAGGCGTGAACCAGGTGAGCCCGAGTGACAGCGCCCAATAGGCGCCGAAAGTCGCAAGACAGCAGCCGATGAAGGTCGGCGAGAGCAGGAGCCGACTATAAGGGACAGGCTCCTCGACGAGGCCGGGCGCGGCCCTTGCTTCGAGCGGGCCTTCGCGGCCGAACACAAGCCAGAGCGCGCACCAGATCAGGCCGGCAATGCCGAGCGCGCCGAACGCCCAATGCCAGGAATGGTTGACAATGATCCAGTTCAAGAGTGGCACGGCGATGATCACGCCGAAGGACGAGCCTTGCGCCAGGATCGCCGTCGGCAGCGTGCGCTGATGGTCGGGGAACCACTTGAAGACGGAATGGACCGCAACGGAGAAGGCCGGCCCCTCGCCGGCACCCAGGATGACGCGGCAGATCATCAAGGTGACGAAACCGACGCTGCCGAGCATCGGGAATTGCGTCAGCGCCCAGACCAAGGCGAGGCCGAGGATCACCCAGCGAGTCGCTACCCGGTTGATGATGAAGCCGAAGACGATCGCAGAGATGGAGAAGAGGAAGAAGAAGGAGGAGCCGAGCAGGCCGAACTCCGCCGGCGACAAATTGAGCTCGGTCATGATAGGCACGCCGGCAAGACCGACGATGATTTTGTCGGCGAAATTGACGAGCATGTAGAGGAAGAGGAGGGCAACGATGCCCCATGCACCTTTCGGTGTCGGCGACCCTTCCGTGTGCATGGTGCTTTCCCTCTTCGCGCGCCTTACATCGCCTTTACCGGCGTCGCCGCGATGCGGGAATGTCTCTTGTCGCGGCGTTCCAATATCGTGCCGAGAATACCCCTCGGCATGTAGATAATGAACAGGACCAAGAGCAGGCCGTAAATCAAGGTGTCGAGCGCGAGGACCGAGGAGCCGAACGCCGATTGCAAGCCGGCCGTGCTCTGGATGGTCACGCGCAGCACCTCGGAGAGAACCTGGGTGAACACGGCACCGAAGGTCGGGCCGAGCATCGTCCAAAGGCCGCCGGCGATGACAGCGAAGACGATATTCAGCGAGACGCTCAATCCGGCGATCGTGTCCGGCCCGATATACATCTGGTATTGGGCATAGATCGCGCCGCCGACCGCGCACATCGCGGCGGAAACCGCCGTCACTTTCAGCTTCTCGCGCGTGACGTCGATGCCGACGGAAGCCGCCGCCTCCTCATCCTGACTGGCCGCCTCAAGGGCGTAGCGGTCCATGCTGCGGTCGATCCATTTCCAGATGACGAGGCCGGCGAGCCACAGCGCCAGCGCGATATAAAACGATAGCGTGCGGCTCGGCTCGAATTGCATGGCGTAGAGCGACAGCCCGTCGCCATAACGCCGCGGCTGAGTGCCGAGCGAGCCGCCGGTATAATCGCGCAATCCCACGATGCAGAGGCGGACGAACTCCGTCAATGCCAGCGTCAGCAGCGCGAAATAATGGCCGGTAATCCGCATGTGAAAGCAGGGATAGCCGACAAGTAGCGCCACCAGAACGGCGACTGCGACCGCAATCGGAATGCCAAGCCATGGCGTCAGCCCGGCATAATTCCACAAAAGAATGCAGCCATAGGCACCGATGCCGGTGAAAGCACCATGGCCGAGCGAGGTCAGGCCAAACCGCCCCATGATCGACCAACCGGTATAGATGAACGACCAGATGAAAATCTGGATCAGCAAATGCAGGTAATATCGCTCCGAGGCGCCGAAGAAGAATCGGATGAGGAACGGCAGTGCTATGAGCAGGCCAAGTCCGGCCATGGCGCTGCGGGAGAGGCGCATCACGCCTTGCCCCCGAACAGTCCCTGCGGCCGGATGAAGATCACCACCATGAAGAACAGGAAGGCGATGGCGTACCCCCACTCGGTGGCAAAGCACGAGCCGCCGATGGCGATGAACTCGCTGATGATGAAAGCCGCGACGAAGCCGCCGATCATGCTGCCGAGCCCGCCGAGCACGCAGATCATGAAGATGAGCGGACCGAATTGCAGCCCGATCTGCGGATAGATGTCGTATTGCAGCACCATGAGCGCGGCGCCAAGACCCGCGAGGCCGCCGCCAATCCCGGACGTGACGAGATAGATATTGCGATGATCGACGCCCATGAGCGGCATGATCTGCCGGTCCTGTGCGATGGCGCGGATCGCGATGCCGACATAGGTGCGCGACAGGAACAACCACAGCATGAGCATCGCGGCGCTCGCCACGCCAAAGGTGATGATACGCGAATAGGAAAACGACATGTCGGCGACGTTGATTGAGCCGAGCCTGATGCCGAGATTCTTGAAATCGATGCCGAAGGCCACCGTCGCTGCCGCCTGTAGCACGAAAAGCACGCCGCCGGTCACCAGCAACTGATTGATCGGGGCGGCATCGAGCACCGGCCGGATGACGAGCTGATGCAGGATGGCGCCGGCAAGCGCGACGAGCAGCACGCCAAACAGCGCCGCGGCAAGAAACGGTGCGCCGGCCTTGTAGGCATAATTGATGCCGTACATGCCGACCATGACCAATTCGGCATAGCATATCCACACCACGTCGATGACGCCGAAGATCAGGTTCAGCCCGAGTGCCAGCAGCGCAAGCAGACCGGCGAGCAAAAGACCGTTCAGCACTGCCTCAAGAAAAAAGATATCGAGCTGGCACTCCATCTAAATTCCCATATAGGCTTTCTGGATTTCGTCGCTCTTGAGCATTTCCTGCGCGGTTCCGCTCATGACCATGCGTCCCGCTTCCAGGAGATAGCCGCGATCGGCGAATTTCAGCACCTGCCGCACATTCTGTTCGACGATCAGCACCGTGTAGCCTTCCGAACGGATGCGGCGCACGAGGTCGAACACCTGCGCGACGATGACAGGCGCAAGCCCCATGGAGGGCTCATCGAACAGAACGAGTTTCGGCCGGCTCATCAGCGCGCGGCCGATGGCGCACATCTGCTGCTCGCCGCCGGAAAGCGTGCCGGCGAGTTGCGCGCGCCGCTCCTTCAGACGCGGAAACAGCTCGTAGACAAAGGCCAGACGCTCGGGGAATTTGGCGCGCGCGGCTGGAATATAGGCGCCGATCTTCAGATTGTTCTCGACCGACAGCCGTGGAAACAGCCGCCTGCCCTCGGGCACATGCGCAATGCCAGTGTCGATGATCTTGTGCGGCGGCGTTGTGCGCAGCGACACGCTTTCCATGGTCATCGTGCCGTCGGTTGCCGGCAGCAGCCCGGAAATGACGCGGAGCAGCGTCGTCTTGCCCGCCCCGTTGGCGCCGATCACCGCGACCGCCTCGCCGGTGCTCACTGACATCGAAATGCCGAACAGCGCCTGGAAGCCGCTGTAGCCGGCATCGACGTTTGTAAGTTCAAGCATCGGTGTCGGTGCCAAGATAAACCTCGACGACACGCGCATTGTCCTGCGCCGCCTTGGGCGAGCCCATGAAGATAACCTCGCCATGGTCGAGCACGACGACGCGATCGACGACGCGCATGAGCACGCCCATGATATGCTCGACCCAGACGATCGTGATGCCCTTCTCGCGGCGGATTCGACCGAGCATTTCGGCGGCCTGCTCCATCTCGCGATGATCGAGGCCGTTGAGGCTTTCGTCGGCAAGCAAGAGGCGCGGCTGTGTCGCGAGCGCGCGGGCAAGTTCCAACTTCTTCAGCGCTGCGGCGCCGAGCCCGTCGAGCGTGATCCGCGCATCTGTCGGCAATCCGACGAGGGCCAGCGCCTCCTCGGCATGAACCCAGCATTCCTGCCGGGTCGCGCTGCGGTCCTGGCCGAAATAGGCCGACAGCGCGACGTTCTCGATAAGCGTCAGATTACGGAACGGCCGCGGGATTTGAAACGTGCGGCCGATGCCTTTGTGGCAGACGCGATTGGCAGTGAGGCCGGCGATCTCACCGCCGGCAAACGTGATGCTGCCGGCGCTCGGCCGGTAGAGGCCGGCGACACAGTTGAACGTCGTGCTCTTGCCCGATCCGTTCGGGCCGATCAGCCCGAGGATCTCGCCTTCTTCAACGCTGAACGAGACGTCGTTGACCGCCTTGAGCGCGCCGAACCGCTTGCTCAAGCCCCGGACATCGAGCAGCGCCACCTCGTTCAGCGTGCGTAGGCGTGTCCCGGCGGGAACGGCATCACCGGATCGGCCGTCTTGATCGCGGCCGGCCACACAACCTTCGTTTCACCCTTCACGAATTGCATGACGACAGGCAGCGAGCGCTCGTTCTGTCCAGCCATCTGATTTCCCGGCGGGAAGAACTTGATGCCGTAGCCCTGGATCGTGCCGCCGAGCGGAATGTCGGTGTCGAGCGCGGCCTTCCTTATGGCTTCGGGATCGTAGCCGCCGTATTTCTTGATCGCGCGCGGCAGCACGTCGGTCAAGAAAACCCAGGTGTGATTAAAGCCCATCGAGGCATGCGGCGGCACTTCCTTGGCCTCGGTCTCCGCCTTGTAGCGCTTGACGAGTTCGGCGGTGAGATCGCCGAGCCCGGGCGCGAGCGTCTTCGGGTCGAGCAATTGCGCCGGCGCCGGATCGACGTCGAGCAGATAGTTCACGTCGTCCTTGAAAGTCTCGTAGAGTTTGTCGATCTGGCTATAACCGGCGCCGTGGCCGATCAGCGCCTGGAATTTTAAGCCCGCTTCCTTCGCCTGGCGCAGGAACAGCGTGATGTCGGGATTGTATCCTGTGTGCAGGATCACATCCGGCTGCGCGCGGCGCAGTTTCGTCACAAGCGCCGACAGATCGGTCGATGTCGCGGTATAGGCTTCTTTGTGCACGATCTGCATGCCGAAATTCTTGCAGCGTGCTTCGTTTGCCTGCGCGATGCCCGTCCCATACGGGCCGTCCTCGTAAATGATCGCAATTTTCAGATTCTTCGGCTCTTTGCCGAATTTCGACTTGGCGTTCTCGTTGACGAATGTGCACGAGGCATCGCCATATTGGTCGGAATGGATATTGGCGCGGAAGACGTATTGCAGGTTCTTGTCCTTGAACACGGCGGACGAGACGCAAACATTCGCCCAGAAAATCTTTTTTGCCGCGTCGATCTTCGCCGCCATGGGGACGCATTGCGCGCTCGAGAAGACGCCCATGATCACGTCGACCTTCTGCTCGTTGAGCAGGCGCTCGGTCTCGTTGATCGCAACATCGGTCTTCGACTGCGCGTCGGTATAGATGCCGACGATCTTGTGCCCCTCGACGCCGCCCTTTTCATTGATCATATCGATGGCAATCTTGTTGCCGATCGCAGCCGCCTTAGAGCCGCCGCCGGCGAACGGACCGGTATAGTCGTACATGACGCCAATCTTGATATCCTCGGCGGCAAAGGAAGCGGCGCCGAACACCAATGCGGCAAAGATACCGAGCCCGAAGCTCGCGGCTGTGCGTTTCATCGATTCCTCCCCGACGGCCGATCGGCCTTCCAAATTTTTTCAAGTGTGCGGAGGAGGGAGCGCCCTTGTCAATGGCGGGAGAATGGCCCAGCGTGCCGCCCTGCGCGAGACCTTCGGCTAATCGAGAGGCATGATGAGCACTGTCGCGTTCACGCCCGGCGGATATCGCTTCATCCCAGGCGTGTTCCAATATTCGGGCGGCGTGGCGGCGGAGACGGGCTTCGCCATCGAGCGCATCCGCTTCCGAAAAGCCTTCCCGCTGTCGGCGGGATTTGCGCGCATCAAGCGCGTGATCGAGCAGGCTGGACGGCCGTTGACGGCGTTCTGTGCGTGTGAATTGCGCTCGCCGGCCCCGTTTACCGAGGGTGGTTTTCGTCAGTTCAACGAGCTTTACGTCGAAACGCTGCGCGAATGGGGCTTGTTTGACGGAAAGACCAATCCGGTGGCGCGCAGCAATGTCTGCCCGGAAATCGGTCCGCCAGGCGAGCCGTCATTTCATGCTTTCGCGTACACCGTGCCGGCGAGCGATTCCGCGCCGAGTTTCGTTGTTGCCGGCAGCGGCGAGGCAATGGAGGGCGGCCAGACTTATCGCGAGCGAACGATCCGGTTTGGAGAGACCTCGCCCGACGCGATGCGCGACAAAGCGCGTTATGTGCTCGGCGAAATGGAGCGCCGGCTTGCGGCGCTCGGCTTCACATGGGCCGACACGACCGCGACGCAGGTCTATACCGTGCACGACATTCATCCGTTCATGGCAGACGAGATCGTGCGCCGCGGCGCCGAACGAAACGGTCTTACCTGGCATTTCGCCTGCCCGCCGGTGCGAGATCTCGAATACGAGATGGATTGCCGCGGGGTCGCGACCGAACGCGTGCTTGCCTGAGCGCCTGCGGGCGATGCTGCATCCCGACGGGGAGGCTGGCAGCGTTCCGCATGCGTTAATCTGGCATTAACCATGTTGATCCTAGTTTTAAAGCATGCTCGCGTCACTCTTCTCATGGCCACCGCGGCGTTTTTCGCACTCGCAATGATTGCGGCGTGGCGGCGCACAAGCCTGACAACGGATTTCCGCAGCTCTGAGCCGCCTTTCCGCGACCACGCAGGCGATTAGGCTTTTTCAAGCTCATGCGAAAGCTTGAGCCATTCCTCTTCAGCCGCGGCGAGTGCGCTTTCGAGATCGCGCCGTTGTGTTGCGAGCTGTGAAGCCTTTTGCGGATCGCGGGCGAAGGCATCCGGCTCGGCGAGCGCCGCATCGACGCGCGCGATCAGGGTCTCGAATTTGCCGATTTGCTCCTCGAGAGTCGCGATGCGCTTGCGGACCGAAGTAGGCGACGGCTCGCGTTTTTGCACCGTGGTCCCGCGCTTAGCCGGAGCAGGAGCGGATGGGCGCGTCGCACCGCCGCTCTTCTCCAGGATGAGCCGGCGGTAATCTTCGAGATCGCCGTCAAACGGTTCAACGCGTCCGTCGGCGACAAGCCATAGCCGGTCGACACAAGCTTCGAGGAGATGGCGGTCATGCGCGATGAGGATCACCGCGCCTTCGTAATCGTTTAGCGCCTCGATCAGCGCGGTGCGGCTGTCAATGTCGAGGTGATTTGTCGGCTCGTCGAGGATGAGGAGATGCGGCACGTCGAACGCGGCGAGACCTAAAAGCAGCCGCGCCTTCTCGCCGCCGGAGAGAAACGCGATCGGCGTCTCCGCCTTTGTCGCGGGAAAGCCGAGCCGCGCGGCATGTGCGCGAACGAGCGTCTCCGATGCATCGGGCGCAAGGCGGCGCACGGCGGCGAGCGGCGTGTCGTCGGGATCGAGATCGTCGATCTGATGTTGGGTGAAGAAGCCGGCGGTGAGTTTCGGTGCACGACTCAGCTTGCCGCCGAGCGGATCGAGGCGTCCGCCGAGGAGCTTTGCCAGTGTCGACTTGCCGTTGCCGTTGGCCCCCAGCAAGCCGATGCGGTCGTCATTCGAGATCGACAGATTGAGCCGGGAGAGGACGGGCTTGCCATCATAGCCGGCGCTGGCGTTTTCCATGGCGATGATCGGCGGCGATAGCGGCTTCTTCGGCGAGGGCAGGTGGAAGGGCGTGACGCTCTCGTCGACGATCAGCTCGACGTCTTCCATCTTGGCGAGAATCTTTAGTCGCGCCTGTGCTTGGCGCGCCTTTGTCGCCTTGGCGCGGAAACGATCGACGAAAGCCTGCAGGTGCTTGCGCCTCGCTTCCTGCTTTTTCGCCGCTTTGCCGAGAAGCATCTGCTGCTCGCGGCGCTGATGCTCGAAGCTTGAGTAATTCCCGCGATAGAGCGTGAGCTTGCCACGATCCAAATGCAGGATGTGATCGCAGGATTGATCGAGCAGATCGCGGTCGTGGCTGATGATGAGCAGCGTCGCCGGATAAGTGGCGAGATGGTCCATGAGCCACAGCGTGCCCTCGATATCGAGATAGTTTGTGGGCTCGTCGAGAAGCAGGACGTCTGGCGTCGTGAACAAAGCCGCGGCGAGCGCGACGCGCATGCGCCAGCCGCCGGAAAAGGCGGACAGGGGCCGCGTCTGCGCATTTGCGTCGAAGCCGAGACCGGAAAGAATCGCCGCCGCGCGCGCCGGCGCCGCATGCGCCTCGATGTCGACAAGACGCGTGTGGATTTCGGCGATGCGCGCGGGATCGCTGGCGTTCTCGGCTTCGCCAAGCAGCGCGCTGCGCTCGGAATCCGCCGCGAGCACGAAATCGGTGAGCGCCGTCTCGCCGCCGGGCGCCTCCTGTTCCACCTGGCCGAGACGCGCGCGACGGGGCAGCATGATCGTGCCGCCCTCGGGCGCGATCTCGCCGGCGATCAGGCGGAACAACGTCGTCTTGCCGACGCCGTTGCGCCCGACGAAGCCGACGCGTGCGGCCGAAGGCAGCATCGCGCTCGCGCCCTCGAAAAGAAGCCGGGGTCCAAGGCGGTAGGTGAGGTCGGTAATCTGCAGCACCGGCGGCTCATGCCGTCCCACGGCGCGCGTGTCCAGGCCTGCTTGCCGCACCGGAAGGCCACAGCTATAAGCGCGCCGCTCCTCAACAGCGATGACAAGGACCGGCCGCGCCATGGCGACTGAACGCACTTTCTCGATCCTCAAACCGGACGCGACGCGCCGCAATCTCACCGGCAAGATCAACGCGAAAATCGAGGAAGCGGGACTGCGCATCGTCGCGCAGAAGCGCGTGCGGATGACGCGCGACCAGGCCGAGACGTTTTATGCCGTGCATAAGGAGCGGCCGTTCTTCGGAGAGCTCGTCGAGCAGATGACCGGCGGGCCCGTCGTGGTGCAGGTGCTCGAAGGCGAGAATGCCATCACCAAATATCGCGAGGTGATGGGGGCGACGAACCCGGAGAAGGCCCATCCCGGCACGATCCGCAAGGAATTCGCGTTGAACATGGGCGAGAATTCCGTGCACGGCTCCGACGCGCCGGAGACGGCGGAGAAGGAGATTGCGCAGTGGTTTTCGGGCAACGAGATCGTCGGCTGAGGCCCGGCGCGCTCAGCCGCTCAAGATAGCCACCGTTTCCTCAGCTGCGCTTCCGGGCCGTTGACCGGCGTTGGTCCGTACTGCGCGATCCAGAACCAGCATTGCGTAAGCACCGGATCGGACCCGGCCCCGAGGAGGCTTTTTCAGATAGGAGCCGCCATAAAGGCCGGGATAGCGTCCGGTCTGCGCGTATACATGCGTGACAAAAGCCCGCGCCTGTTCGAGGTCCATGCTGGGGGCGGTTGGATTCTGTTCGAAATCGAGCGCCAGCAATACATTGCGATAATCGCCGATGACTGAGAGAAAATGCTCCGCCTGGCGGACACCCTCGTCGCCGGTG
>DATAOB010000004.1:0-14410 GCA_036265935.1 Beijerinckiaceae bacterium | reverse complement strand
GCCCTTCCCCTGCCCTCACCCCCCTGCTATCCCGGCCGCACATGGCCACCTACCCGATCGCCAATATCCGCAACTTCTCGATCGTCGCGCATATCGACCACGGCAAGTCGACGCTCGCCGACCGGCTGATCCAGACGACCGGCGGCCTCGCCGAGCGCGAAATGGTGGAGCAGGTGCTCGATTCGATGGAGATCGAGCGCGAGCGCGGCATCACCATCAAGGCGCAGACGGTGCGCCTCGACTACAAGGCGCAGGACGGAAAGCCCTATATCCTCAACCTGATGGACACGCCGGGCCATGTCGATTTCGCCTACGAGGTGTCGCGCTCGCTCGCCGCCTGCGAAGGCTCGCTGCTCGTCGTCGATGCGAGCCAGGGCGTCGAGGCGCAGACCTTGGCGAACGTCTATCACGCGCTCGATGCCGGCCACGAGATCGTGCCGGTCTTGAACAAGATCGACCTTCCGGCCGCCGAGCCCGACCGCATCAAGGAGCAGATCGAGGACGTGATCGGCCTCGATGCGTCCCAGGCGATCCCGATCTCGGCCAAGACCGGCTTCGGCATCGACGAGGTTTTGGAGGCGATCGTCACCCGCCTACCGCCGCCTAGGGGCGACGAGGCGGCGCCGTTGAAGGCGCTGCTCGTCGATTCCTGGTACGACGCCTACTTGGGCGTGGTCGTGCTGGTGCGCGTCGTCGACGGCACGCTGAAAAAGCATCAGCGCATCAAGATGATGGGCACCGATGCCCATTACGAGATCGACCGCATCGGCGTCTTCCGCCCGAAAATGACCGAGGTCGAGGCGCTCGGGCCGGGCGAGGTCGGCTACATCACCGCGCAGATCAAGCAGGTCGCCGATACCCGCGTCGGCGACACGATCACCGACGACAAGCGCCCGACGGTGCAAGCGCTGCCCGGCTTCAAGCCGGCGCAGCCGGTCGTCTTCTGCGGCCTGTTTCCGGTCGATGCCGCGAATTTCGAGGACTTGCGCGCGGCGATGGGGCGGCTGCGGCTCAACGATGCGAGCTTCTCCTATGAGATGGAGAGCTCGGCGGCGCTCGGCTTCGGCTTCCGCTGCGGATTTTTGGGGCTCTTGCACCTCGAGATCATCCAGGAGCGGCTCACCCGCGAGTTCAATCTCGATCTGATCGCCACCGCGCCGTCGGTCATCTACCGGATCAAGCTGACCTCCGGTGAGCAGATCGAATTGCACAATCCCGCCGACATGCCGGACCCGGTGAAGATCGCCGAGATCGAGGAGCCGTGGATCAGGGCGACGATCCTCACGCCCGACGAATATCTCGGCAGCGTCTTGAAGCTTTGTCAGGACCGCCGCGGCATCCAGGTCGATCTCAACTATGTCGGCAAGCGCGCGATGGTCATCTACGACCTGCCGCTGAACGAAGTCGTGTTCGACTTCTACGACCGGCTGAAATCGATCTCGAAGGGTTACGCCAGTTTCGACTATCAGCTCACCGATTATCGCGAGGGCGATCTCGTCAAAATGTCGATCCTCGTCAACTGCGAGCCGGTCGATGCGTTGTCGATGCTCGTGCATCGCGCCCGCGCCGACTTGCGCGGCCGCGCCATGGTCGAGAAGCTGAAGGATCTGATCCCGCCGCACATGTTCCAGATTCCGATCCAGGCGGCGATCGGCGCCAAGATCATCGCCCGCGAGACGGTGCGCGCTTTGCGCAAGGACGTCACCGCCAAATGCTATGGCGGCGACGTCACCCGCAAACGCAAGCTTCTCGAGAAGCAGAAGGAAGGCAAGAAGCGCATGCGGCAATTCGGCAAGGTCGAAATCCCGCAGGAGGCTTTCATCGCGGCATTGAAAATGGATGCGTGATATTCGGAGGATAACGCAATGACGACACTCGATCCTGACAATCAACGTGTTCTCGATCTGATCAAGCAGGTCGGGCGGCCGCCGGTCGCGACCCTGGAGCCGCCGGCGGCGCGCGAAATGTACCGCACCGGCCGCCGCGTGTTTCAGCCCGATCTGCCTGAGATGGCGGAGCTGCGCGATCTCTCGGCGCCCGGCCCCGCAGGCGCCATTCCGCTGCGGCTTTACCGCGGCATCGGCACGCAAGCAGGGCCGCTGCCGGTACTCGTCTTCTATCACGGCGGCGGCTACGTCATCGGCGATCTCGACACGCACGATTATGTCTGCCGCAAGCTCGCCAATGTCGCGAAGTGTGCGGTCATTGCCGTCGATTACCGCCTGGCACCCGAGCACAAATTTCCCGCCGCGGTCGACGATGCCGCCGCGGCGCTGCGGTGGATCGTCAAGGAAGCCGCGGCGCTGCAGATCGATCCCGCTCGCGTCGCGGTCGGCGGCGACAGCGCCGGCGGCAATCTCTCCGCCAACATGGCGCATTTTTCGCGCGACGGCGACGTGCCGCCGATCTCTTTCCAGATGCTGCTTTATCCCGGCACCGACATGAGCATGTCGCAACGCTCGTACAAAAAGCGGGATTGGAGCGAGTATCCGCTGTCGATCGAGGCGATCAAATATTTCATCGGCCATTATCTCGGTGGCGAGAAGGATTACACGGACTGGCGCGCCGCGCCGCTGATGGCGCCGAACTTTAAGGGGCTCGCCTCCGCGTTCGTGCTCACCGCCGGCCACGATCCGCTCGCCGACGAAGGTTACGAATACGCCAAGAAACTCGAGGACAATGGCGTGCGCGTCACCTTCGTGCATATGAGCGACCAGATGCACGGCTTCTTGACGATGGGCCGCATCGTGCGCGCCGCCGATCTCGCGCTCGATATGGCCGGCGCGGCGCTGGCCAGGGCGTGGGCGCCGCAAGAGGCAGCCGCGGCGGATCCGCAGCGCACCGCGGCGTAGAGGGCGCGACCGCAAGCCGCTGCTGCGCGGGCATCGCCCGCAATCGGGCGCGCCGTGATAGGCTTGCGGCCGCATGCGCGTCATCCCGGCCCACCTGCCGCGCCGTCTGCGCCTGATCTCGGGTGTGGTGCTGTTCACCTACATCACGACACATCTCGTCAATCACGCGCTTGGGATCGTGTCGCTCGGTCTTGCCGAACGCTGCCTGGAGATCGCGTTCACCTTCTGGCGCATTCCGCTCGTGACCGTCGCGCTCTATGGGTCCGCCTTTGTCCATTTCGCTCTGGCGCTGTGGACGCTCTACAGCCGGCGTGAATGGCGCTTGCCGTTGATCGAAATCCTGCGGCTTGGCGCCGGCTTCAGCCTGCCGCTGATTCTGATCGGCCACGTACTTGCGACGCGCGTGGCCGACACAATGTTCGGCATCGAGGCGTCTTATTCCACGATCATCGCCGATCTGCGTGTTACCGGTCTGCAAGGACTGCAGCTCGCACTGCTCGCGCCCGGCTGGGTGCATGGCTGTCTCGGCCTGTGGATCACGCTTCGGCGCTCGCGCTTGATACGCCGGCTTAAGCCGCTTCTCGTCGCCGTGCTGGTGCTGGTCCCGGCGCTTGCTGCGCTCGGCTTCTTTCGTATGGAGGCCGAAATCGCCGCATTGCATCTTGCGCCGTCGGCCCGGATTGCAGGAGGCGTGGAGACGACAACGCTGAAGGCGTGGAAAGAGACTTTGACCGACGGATATCTCGCGCTGATCCTTATTGCGATCGTGCTCGGCCGGTTGCGCCGCTTGCCGGAGCTGAGCCGCCGCACTTCCACCTGAGGGCGATGGCCTTTGCCGATCCCTCGAGAGCGGCCGAAGCGACGCCTTGAAGCGCCGGCTCCTCTGCCGCATGTTTGAGGGAACGAGATCAGCCCCGGGAGAACCGCGATGAGCGCCATTGTCCAGCCGAAAGCCGCCAAGAGCGCCCGCGCCCATTTCAAATGGGACGATCCCTTCCTTCTCGACGAGCAGCTCAGCGATGACGAGCGGATGATCCGCGACACGGCGCGTGATTATGCGCAGGAGAAGCTCCTGCCGCGAGTCATCGAAGCCTTTCTCGAGGAGAAGACCGACCGGGCGATTTTCAATGAGATGGGCGAGCTTGGCCTCCTCGGCGTGACCATTCCCGAAGCCTATGGCGGTGCGGAGGCGAGCTACGTCGCCTATGGCCTCGTTGCGCGCGAAGTGGAGCGCGTCGATTCCGGCTACCGTTCGATGATGAGCGTGCAGTCCTCGCTCGTCATGTATCCGATCCATGCTTACGGCGACGAGACGCAGCGCAAGAAATACCTGCCGAAGCTCGCGTCAGGCGAATGGGTCGGCTGTTTCGGTTTGACCGAGCCCGATGCCGGCTCCGATCCGGGCAGCATGCGCACGCGCGCCGAAAAAGTGTCGGACGGCTATCGCCTGACCGGCACGAAAATGTGGATCTCCAATTCGCCGATTGCCGACGTGTTTGTCGTCTGGGCGAAGTCCGCCGCGCACAACGACGAAATCCGCGGCTTCGTTCTCGAGAAAGGCATGAAGGGACTTTCCGCGCCGAAAATCGGCGGCAAGCTGTCACTGCGCGCATCGATCACCGGCGAAGTGGTGATGGACGGCGTTGTCGTGCCGGAAAGCGCGCTTCTGCCGAATGTCTCCGGCCTCAAAGGCCCGTTCGGCTGTTTGAACCGCGCCCGCTACGGCATTTCCTGGGGCGCCATGGGCGCGGCGGAGGATTGCTGGCATCGCGCCCGTCAATACACACTCGAGCGCAAGCAATTCGGCCGGCCGCTCGCACAAACGCAGCTCGTGCAGAAGAAGCTCGCCGACATGCAGACCGAGATCGCGCTCGGGCTGCAAGGCTCACTGCGTGTCGGGCGGCTGTTCGATGAAGGCAAGATGGCGCCGGAAATGGTGTCGATCGTCAAACGCAACAATTGCGGCAAGGCGCTCGACATCGCGCGCATGGCGCGCGACATGCACGGCGGCAACGGCATTCAGGCCGAGTATCACGTGATGCGTCACGTCTGTAATCTCGAGACGGTCAACACGTATGAAGGCACGCACGATGTGCACGCGCTGATTCTCGGTCGTGCGCAGACGGGTTTGCAGGCGTTTTTCTGACCACCCCGCCACATCCCCGGACGCATGAAGCGAAGCGGAATGCGATTCGGGGTCCAGGGGCAGACGCATTTGCTCTGGGTCCCGGATGCCGCTTCGCGGCTCCAGGAAAGTCACCCTTTGATGAACACGTAAATATCGACCTCGAGGCTCGCGTCATCCGCGGCCTTGGGATCGGTCAGATATTCCTCGATGAACAGATTCTGCGCCTCGATATTTTTCTCGTCCAGATAGGCGGTGATCGCCTCGTATGTGGCGTCGATGTCGTCATAGGGGCCGCGATGCTGGAATTTCATCGCCTTGCCTGATGGCGAAGCACCGATCTGGATGTCCTTCGTCAATTCGCTCTTGCCTTCCGGCGCCTTGTCGAGCGGAATCATCGCCTCGTAGCGGAAGCCGGCATCGTCGGTCTCGACAAACACTGTGAACGGGTGACCGGAAGCAGTGAGTCCGGCCTTGGTCATCTCGCTCTTGATTTGCGCCAGCGCGCCGGTGATCGACTTGAAACCGTCGTCCCAGGTCGCATTGCCGCGCATGAGCGCCACGGGGCGAGCGGGAACCTCGACCGTCTGCACCGTGTCGATACTGGATTCGCTCGGCTGTTGTGCGGTCGATGGCGCCGCGGGCGCGGGCGCAGCGGTCGGAGGTGACGCGGCGGGCGGGGTGCTTGGCGCAGGTGTGGAAGGGCTCGCGGCGGGTGGTGTTTGCGCGAACGCGCCTTCCGGCGGCAGGGCAAGACACGCCGCGGCGAAGCCCGACAGCACGATCAATCGGCCGAGCCGCGAGGCAAGAAGGGGAAAAATCCTATTCATTTGCCGCTCCGCATCCGTTCTTGACCGCTTCGAGGCGGAACCCCCTAGGAGAGATAGTGGCGTGCGCCGCTTTCACCTATATGTCGCGGGACTGGGACCCGAATATGACCTTCCTCGCGAACCGCCCCATCGTGAAGATGAACGGCATCGGCAATGCAATTGCCGTGCTCGACCTGCGCGGCAGCGATCACGTCGTCAGCGGGGACGAAGCGCGGGCCATCAATCGCGTGCCGGGGCTCGCCTTCGATCAGCTCATGGTCCTGCACGATGCCGGAAATCCGCGGAGCGCCGCGCGGCTCATGATCTACAACAATGACGGCTCGATTTCCGACGCGTGCGGCAATGGCACGCGCTGTGTCGCCTACCTCATGATGCGCGACGGAAGGGAAACCGAACTTCTCCTGGAAAGCCGGGCGGGACCACTGCATGTCACGCGCGAGGGCAAAGGCTCGTTCACGGTCGACATGGGCGCGCCGCGCTTCAGCTGGCGCGAAATTCCGCTGGCTCACTCGGTCGCCGATACCGCGCACGTGCCGCTCGATCCGCCGGTCGCCGGCGCCCCAAGAAATTTTGCGGCAGTGAGCATGGGAAATCCGCATGCGGTTTTCTTCGTGCCGGATGCTGCGGCAATCGATTTGGCGGCGCTCGGGCCGCAGATCGAGCACCATCCGCTCTTCCCCGAGCGGGCAAATATTTCCTTTGCTGAGACGGTCGGGCGCGAGCGCATCATCCTGCGAGTCTGGGAGCGCGGCGCCGGGGCGACGCTGGCCTGTGGCTCGGCAGCTTGTGCCGCACTGGTGGCCGCCGCGCGCGCCAATGTCACCGAACGTCGCGCGATCGTGGCCCTTCCCGGCGGCGAGCTCACGATCGCCTGGCGCGCCGAAGATGATCCCGTGCTGATGACCGGGCCGGTCGAATTCGAGTTCGAGACGCGGCTCGACCCGGCCGCTTTCGCGGAAATCGCGGCGTGAGCGCGCACGCACCGGTCGGCGTCCTCAGCTTCGGCTGCCGGCTGAACCTCGTCGAATCCGAGGCAATGCGGCGTGCCGCGATGGCAGCAGGCGAGCGCGACCTCGTCATCGTCAACACCTGCGCAGTGACAGCAGAGGCCGTGCGCCAGGCGCGCCAAGCGATCCGGCGCGTGGCGCGCGAGCGGCCGCAGGCGCGGATCGTCGCGACTGGCTGTGCGGTCGAGACAGACCGCACGGTTTTTGCCGGCATGGACGAGATCGGCGCGATCGTTCCGAATGCGGAGAAGACCGCCCCTGCCACATGGGGCCTGAAGGCTCGCCCCGCCGAGGCGCCGGGAATTGCCGGCCACACCCGCGGCTTCGTCGCCATCCAGAACGGCTGCGACCATCGCTGCACCTTCTGCATCATCCCGTTCGGGCGCGGCGCTTCGCGATCGGTGCCGCCTGCCGCTGTGGTTGCCGAGGTGCAGGCGCTCGTTGCCTCCGGCCATCGTGAGGTGGTGCTGACCGGCGTCGACCTCACCTCCTGGGGCGCCGATCTGCCGGATCGGCCGCGGCTCGGCGCGCTCGTGGCGCAAATCCTCGCTGACGTGCCGGACCTCGCGAGGCTGCGCCTGTCCTCCCTGGACGTGGCGGAGATCGATGCCGCTCTCCTGGGCGCGATCGCAGGGGAAAGGCGGCTCATGCCCCACCTGCATCTCTCGCTACAGTCGGGTAACGATCTGATCTTGAAGCGAATGAAGCGGCGGCACTTGCGTGCCGACGCGATCCGCCTCTGCAGCGAAATCCGCCGCGTCCGACCTGAACTGGTCTTCGGCGCCGATCTCATCGCCGGCTTTCCCACCGAAAGCGAGGCTATGTTCGAGGATACTCTCGCGTTGGTCGGGGAATGCGGGCTCACCCACATCCATGCGTTCCCCTATTCGCCGCGGCGGGGCACGCCGGCGGCGCGTATGCCGCAGGTCGCAGCGGAGGTCGCCCGCGCCAGGGCGGCGCGGCTGAGGGACGCAGGCGCGGCGCAGCTGGCGCGGCATCTCGACGCTCAGATCGGGCGCCGCATCACCGTCCTTACGGAGAGAGGCGGCAAAGGCCGCGCCGAGGACTTCACACCGGTGAAAACGCCAGGAAGCGAGCCGGGCAGGCTGGTCTCGGGAGTGGTCGCTGCACACGATGGCCGAGCCCTGGTCCTGCGCAGCTCCAGCTAAGCTACTGTACAGGGCCGGCTAAGCTGACTTGAATTTTTGCTGCAGCGCAACATATTGGCTCCGGGAGGATTCGACGGGGAGACAGCATTCCGCCGAACGGCAGGAGAGAACCCCAATGACCGACCGGACCATCCGCAGTGGCTATATCCGCAAGCTCTGGCCGAGCGACGAGCCGGCCTTCCGCGATCACCTGCTCCGCCTCGACGCTGAGAGCCGGCACGACCGGTTTGCGATGGGCGTCTCGGATGGGTTCATCCGCAATTATGCCGAGCGCTGCTTTAAGCTTGAGGGCTCGATCTTCGGCTATTTCGTCGAGGGGGAGCTGCGCGGGTCGGGCGAATTGCGGATGATCGGCGACGACCACCGCGTCGCAGAGGCGGCCTTCAGCGTCGAGCAGGATTGGCGCCGCCAGGGCGTCGGCCGCGAGCTCATGGCCCGCATCGTGCGCGCGGCGCGCAATGCCCGGGTCGAGACGCTCTACATGTCGTGCCTGGCGACAAACCGGGCCATGCAGAACCTCGCCCGGCATTTCGAGGCCGAGCTCAAGTTCGAGACCGATGAGGTCACCGGCAAGCTCGTCGGCCGCCGCACCCCGACGGCCGCGACCCAGTTGGAAGAGATCGTCGAAGACGCAACGAGCTTCGCAACCGCAATGGTCGATCTGCAGCGGCGGACTTGGCTGCCGCGGCTCGGACGGTAAAGCGCCGCGCGCGAGTTTACGCCGCGTCCTCGTCTTGTTCGAGGTCGGTCGCGGGATCGTTCAGCCCGTATTCCTTCATCTTCCTGTACAGCGTCGAGCGGCCGATGCCGAGCCGGCGGGCCATCTCCGACATCTGCCCGCGATAATGTGACAGCGCGAAGCGGATGGTTTCGGCTTCAAGCGATTCAAGCCGCCGCACGTCGCCGCTCTCGTCGAGCAGGCGTAGCACATTGGGATCGCGGATTTCGACCCGCACGATTTCGCGCGGCGGTGCCGAGGTGAGCTGCGCCGGTGCCGGCAGCGGTGGGACGCGCACATCGAATCCATCGACCTGCGCCGCAATCTGCGGAAATTCCGCGACCGTCAACTCGTCGCCGTCGCAAAGCACGATCGCCCGGAAAATCGCGTTTTCCAATTGCCGCAGATTGCCGGGCCAGTCGTAGGAGGAGAGCAACGTCAGCGCCTCGGCGCTGATGCCGCGGATGCGCTTGCCTTCCTCAGCCGCGAACCGCGCGGCAAAGCGGCGCGCAAGATCGCCAATATCGCCGCGCCGCGTGCGCAGCGCCGGCATCGTGATGGGGAAAACGTTGAGGCGATAATACAGGTCTTCGCGGAAGCGCCCTTGGCGCACGAGCTCGATCAGATTCTGGTTCGTCGCCGAGATGAGCCGGATATCGACCCGCACCGAACGCTTGGCGCCGATCGGATCGATCTCGCCCTCCTGGAGTGCCCGCAGAAGCTTCACCTGCGTCTCCGGCGGCAATTCGCCGATCTCGTCGAGGAACAGCGTGCCGCCATTCGCCTCGACGAATTTGCCGGCGTGTTTCTCGGTCGCGCCGGTGAACGCACCCTTTTCGTGTCCGAAGAGAATCGATTCGACCAGATTCTCCGGCAGCGCCCCGCAATTCACCGTGACGAAAGGCTTGCCGCGCCGGTCGGACGCGCCCTGGATTGCGCGGGCAACCACTTCCTTGCCGACGCCGGACTCGCCCTCGATCAGCACCGGAATGGTCGAACGCGCGGCGCGTTCCCCAAGCCGAATGACGCGCGTCATCTCCTCGCTTTTGGAGACGAGGTCCTTGAAGCCGAGCGTTCCGGACGTGCGGCGGTTGATGCGGCGAATTTCTTCTTCGAGCGCATCGGTGCGCAGCGCGTTCTTGATCGAGACTTGCAGCCGCTCGGCGCCGACCGGCTTGACGACGAAATCGTGCGCGCCGGCGCGCATCGCCGAGATCACGGCCTCGATCGAACCATGCGCGGTCTGCACGATCACGGGCACGCCGATCTTGCGCTCGCGCATGCGGCCGAGCACGCCCATGCCGTCGAGATCGGGCATGACGAGATCGAGGATCAGGAGATCGATCGAGGACTGGCCCGCCGCTTCGAGCCGCGCCAGAGCCGCCTCCCCGCTATCCACCACCTCGGTCGCATAGCCGAAACGGCGCACCGTGGCTTCGAGGAGGCGCCGCTGAACCGGATCGTCGTCTGCAATGAGGATGGTCGAGATCATCAGGTCCCGGCGGGCGGCGCGCGGATGACCGCGCTTTCATGTTCGCGCATGCTCGTTGATCAGGGTAAATGCGGTGTTAATGCGCACTGCGGCGAAGCGGCCGCATCGGGACCTGTGCAATTTCCTGAACGCTTTCTTAACCAACGCGCGCTCGACGATCCGCTATGGTTGCGCTCGCTGCGCTTCGCGATCTCGGTCCTTACCCCGCCGGGTGTGTGTTGGGCGCTGCATTACGATCAGGGGATTGTATTCGCGCTCGTGCCGTCGATCGCATCTTTCTCGACCGATCCCGGCGGGCCGCCGCTGTCACGGCTGATGGGGCCGCGGGCGGCGGGATGGCGTTCGTGGCCGGCAATGTCGCCGGCGGGCTGGTTCCGAACGGCGCCGAGAGCGCGGCGCTCTTTGCAGCCGCCGGCGCGATCTATGCCTTCTCCGAGAGTTCGCATCAGCTGGTTGTGACGATCGCCCGCTTCTTGTGCTTCGGGATGGCAATCGGTGCATTCTATGCCCATGCGACGCTCCTCGATGTTGCCATTGTCGCGAGCGCGGTTGCGTTCGTCTTCCTGGTTTCGTTGGCAGCCGATCTTCTGCGCGGAGGTTTGCGCGCCTCAACTGCACCGACGCTGCGGGAATTCATCGATGGCATCGAGGCGCGCGAGACCGAACGTCTCGTCTTCGCCGCGTCCGCCGCGATTGCCGTGGCGCTCGCCTACGCGGCGGCAGCGACGTTCCACCTGTCACGGCCTTATTGGACGTTCATCGCGCTGGTTCTCGTCTTGCGGCTGGATTTCATGTCGAGCTGGAACCTCGTCATCCAACGCATCGCCGGCACAATCTGCGGCGTGATTGTCGCAGGACTTGTCGTGGTCCTTTTTCCCTCGCGTGCGGTGCAGGCGGGAGCGATGCTGATTGCCGCGCTCCTGCGCTGGCCGGCGCAGCAGCGGCACAATATGCTTGGCGTTGCCGCACTCACTGCCTTTGTCATGCTGCTCATCGATCTCGCCGCGAACACGCGGCAGGAGGCGCTGCTCTTTCTCGGCGCACGCCTGCTCGACACGATCACCGGCTGCCTGTTCGCGCTTATCGCCCTCTTATTGACCTGGACGGGGATGATGATCATCCGCAAGAGCGGCTGGCGCACCGCAAGAGAAGGCCGTTGAATCGCACCAACGAAGCGCCGATATAGGGACATTCCCCCAATCTAGAGCCTATCGGACCCGATGCACTCCACGCGCCCGCTCTCGTCTGTCACATTGTTCGCACAAGTAGCGACTGCCGAAGTCTCGCCTCCCGCCGCGCCCGATCTCGGCCCGTTGCCTGAGTGGAATCTCGCCGACCTTTACCCCGCCATGGATTCGGAGCTCTATTCCGCCGATCTCGCGCGTGCCGAGAGCGAGTGCAAAGCCTTCGCGACGGAATATCGCGGCAAGCTCGAGGAGATCGCGCGCGCCCCGGATGCCGGAACGACGCTTGCGGTTGCGGTGCGCCGCTACGAGGCAATCGAGGATTTGCTCGGCCGGATCATGTCTTATGCCGGCCTGGTTTATTCCGGCGACACGTCCGACCCGATCCGCGCCAAATTCTATGGCGATGCCCAGGATAAGATCACCACCGCATCGACGGACCTTCTCTTCTTTCAGCTCGAGCTCAATCGCATCGACAGTGCGCTGCTCGACAAAGCGATGGAGGATAGTCCGCTCGCGCATTGGCGGCCCTGGCTCGAAGATATCCGCAAGGAAAAACCCTATCAGCTCGAGGACAAGCTCGAGCAGCTGTTCCACGAAAAATCGGTGACGGGCGCCAGCGCCTGGAATCGTCTCTTTGACGAGACGATCGCGTCGCTCCGCTTCAATGTCGACGGCACGGAACGGACGATCGAGCCGACGCTCACCTTGATGCAGGACCCGAACGAGGAGGTCCGGCACAAGGCGTCAGATGCAATCGCCGCGACGCTCAAAGCAAACCTGCGCACATTCGGGCTCATCACCAACGTTCTTGCCAAAGACAAAGAGATCTCCGACCGCTGGCGCGGCTTCAAGGATGTCGCCGATTCGCGCCATCTCGCCAATCGCGTCGAGCGCGAAGTCGTCGATGCGTTGGTGAAAGCGGTCGAGGACGCGCATCCGCGTCTGTCGCACCGCTACTATGCGTTGAAGGCGAAGTGGTTCGGCAAGGACAAGCTCAATCACTGGGATCGCAACGCGCCGCTGCCGTCGGTGCCGGCGGAAATCTATTCCTGGGAGGAAGCACGCGCGACCGTGCTCGACGCCTATCGCGGTTTCTCGCCGCGCATGGCGGGGATCGCTACCCGCTTTTTCGACGAGAGATGGATCGACGCGCCGGTGCGTCCGGGCAAGGCGCCGGGTGCTTTCGCGCATCCGACAGTGCCGTCCGCGCACCCTTACGTCCTCTTAAACTATCAGGGCAAGCCGCGCGACGTGATGACGCTCGCGCACGAACTTGGCCACGGCGTGCATCAAGTGCTCGCCGCGCCGAATGGCGCCCTGATGGCGCCGACACCGTTGACGCTCGCGGAAACCGCCTCGGTGTTCGGCGAGATGCTGACCTTCCGCGCGCTCCTCGACAAGACCAAAGATAAGGCCCGCCGCCGCGCGATGCTGGCGGCCAAAGTCGAGGACATGCTCAATACCGTCGTGCGCCAGATCGCGTTCTATTCATTCGAACGCAAACTGCATACGCGGCGCGCCGAAGGCGAGCTGACGCCCGAAGACATTAGCAATGTCTGGATGAGCGTGCAGGCCGACAGTCTGGGGCCGGCGATCCGGCTAGGTCCGGGTTACGAGACGTTCTGGGCCTATATCCCGCATTTCGTGCACTCGCCGTTTTACGTCTATGCCTACGCCTTCGGCGATTGCCTGGTGAACTCGCTTTACGGCGTCTATCAGAAGGCCTCCGACGGATTTGCCGAACGCTATCTCGAGATGCTATCGGCCGGCGGAACAAAACATCATTCCGAATTGCTGGCGCCGTTCGGTTTGGATGCACGCGATCCCGCGTTTTGGCAGATCGGGCTCGGCATGATCGAGGGACTGATCGCCGAGCTGGAGGCGATGGAGGAGGGCGCCTAAACCGCCGCAGCCGCCTCCGGCTCCCAATTTTCGGCGCTGGCGCCGGCGAGCGCGCGCACACGCTCTTCGTCCTTGGCGAATTCCGCGGCGATGCCGGAATAGACAACGCGGCCGTCGTCGAGCACGTAGGCTCGGTCGGCGATTTCGACCGCCGCCCGCACATTCTGCTCGACCAGAAGCACGGAAATACCCTGCTGCCGCGCCGCGGCAACAACCCTGAACTGCCGCTCGATCGCAAGGGGCCGTGGACGATCGCGCGCATCTACGACCTGTTCCCGCGTCTCGCGCAGCGCAAGTCCAACAAAGGCCGGCAGCTCTCCGGCGGCGAGCAGGAAATGCTGGCAATCGCCCGCGCACTATTGCTCAATCCGAAGCTGCTCCTGCTCGACGAGCCCTCGCAAGGACTGGCGCCGCTGATCGTGCAGGAAGTGGCTGAGTGATGTCGTAGGTCTCCTGGTCGCCCATGCCAGCAGTTGGCTCGTCGAGCAGAAGCAGCCGCAATTTCAAGGCCAAAGCCATCATCATTTCGGTCGCGCGCTGGTCGCCATGCGCGAGCTCGCCGACCAGTCGATCGGCCTTCTCGGCCAGGCCGCCCCTGTCCATCAGTTCGGCGACGCGGGCGCGGATTTCGCCATCCGCATCGCGCGAGAGCCATGGGTTCAGCCGGTTGCCCGCGGCGACCTCTACCGCGATGCGCAGGTTTTCGCGCACGGGAAGTTCGGGAAAGACCTCAGTGATCTGAAACGTGCGCGCCATGCCGCGCCAAACCCGACGCGCCGGCCTGAGCGCCGTGATGTCCTCGCCGTCGAACACGATGCGGCCGGAACTCGGCGTCAGAAATCCGCTGATCAGATTGAAGAATGTCGTCTTGCCGGCACCGTTCGGCCCAATGATCGCGCGGAGTTCGCCGGGTTCGACATTCATCGAGATATTATTGACGGCGATGAGGCTGCCGAAATATTTCGATACATTTTCGACGCGGAGCAGGCTCATGCCGCGGCCCTCCGCCGGATGATGCCGAGCACGCCGCGCGGAAAGAACAGGACGACAAGTACGAAGAACAGGCCGACGAACGACATCCAGTTCTGCGTCTGGCTCGAGAGATAATCCTGCAGCACGACGAAGATT
>DATAOB010000003.1:0-13723 GCA_036265935.1 Beijerinckiaceae bacterium | reverse complement strand
GAGGCGGCGGCGGTCGATGATCGTCGCCGCGGCGCAGCCGCCCGGTACCGGGAACGGCGCGATGACGAGCGCCGCGCGCGTGCAATCGTCGAGCAACGCGTCACGTTTCTGTAGCAAGGCGACGATCCGCCCGTCCGGCGCGCAGCCATTGCTCGCTGACGAAACCGCTGGGGCGGGCGCCGAGCACGGTCAGCTGCCCGTCGGCGGTGCGCACCGCGGCGGATTCGCCGGTCGCGGCGATCGCGATGTCGTAATCCGGCCCGCGCTCCGCACCCCAGAGCCCGATGATCGCTAGTGGAATCGCCGTCGCGCGCAGCAAAGCGGTGCGCCAGATCACCGCGGACAAGACTGCGAGCGAGAGGACGATCAGCGCATGGGCGCAAAGGTTTTGAGATGCACGGTCGCGCCGGGCGCCGAGGCGATGAGCCGCGCCGCCCACAGAATAAGGCCGATGCCGAGGCCGACATATTGCCAGACCAGTGCGTCGAGCCCCAGCGGGTAGAGCACGGCGCCGATCAGCGCGCCGGGAATGGCGAAAAACTCGATGATCGCCAGCGTCAGCGGATTGCCGATGCGCACATAGGGGCTGAGCTCGAGGAAATGGTAGGCCATGAACGATGCCGTCGCCGCCGTCGCGCAGAAGGTCGCGAAGAGGAGCGCCCCCGGCCCGTGGCGCAGATGCTCGGCAAAAAAATCCCGCAGCCGCTGCCGCCACGACGCATTGGCGTGCACGAAGACGCGCTCGCGGTCGGCGGCGAACGAGGCGATGCGCGCCTCGTAGATCGCGACCAAAGCCGCGACCGCCGCAAACGACAGCTGGAAGCTCGCGCCGAGGATCGCCTCCGGCTCGACCGCGATGACGATCAGCGCCGCGATCGCCAGATTGCGCATGGTCAGCGACGGCCGGTCGAAGATGACCGCCGATAGCATGACGCAGGTCATGATCAGCGCGCGTTCGGTGCCGACGCGCGAACCCGTGGCGATATCGTAGAAGATCGCGCCGGCCATCGCCGCGCCGGCCGCCCATTTCTTAATTGGGTAATTCAGCGCCAGCGTGCGCGAGCAGGCGAGCAGCCGCCTGAATCCTATGAAGAAGATCGCCGCGACCAGCGTCATCTGCACGCCGGAAATCGTGATGATGTGGAAAATCCCGGCCTCGCGGATCACGTCCTTCGTGGCGTCGTCGAGATAATCGCGCTTGCCGGTAACTATCACCGGCGGCGATGGCGCCGCGCTCACCGCCAAGCAGCGTGTAAACGCGCTGCGCCAGCGCATTGCGCATGTGATCGATCGCGGCGTAGAAGGTGAGCCCGATCCCCGGCCACGCCGGCGGGCTCATCACCTCGATCTTGCCGAGCACGTTGCCGACGGCGCCGAGCTCGGCGAAATACGCGTCGCAGGCGAAATCGTAGCCGCCGGGCAATGCAGCGCGCGCCGGCGGCAAGAGCCGCGCCTTCAGTTTCACGAACGCGACGGCTTCCGCCGGCGGCCGGTAGCGATCCGTCAGCCGGATCCGCCGCGGCATCTGTTCCGGCGAAAGACCTTCCGCCGACGCAAGCCGCATGACGAAACGCGCGCCCTGGCGGCGGTAATCCATCTGCTCGATGAAACCGGTAACGGTGGTGACGCGGACGCGATCGAGAACGGGCGCCGCGACGCGCGCGCTTTTCCAGTCCGCCGACACGAAGCCGGCCGAGACTGCCGCCAGCGCGGCGAACAGCGCGAAGGCGCCGCGTTTGTCAGCGCGGCAACGCGACGAATGCCAAACCCAGCCAGAGGACCGGCTCGCGATCTGCTGATAGATACAGGACGACGCCGGCGCCCGCGGCGGCGGGCAGCCACAGAAACGGCCGCCGCTCGGCAATCTCGCGTTCGAGCGCATCGCGAAACAGCGCACGCGGATCGCCGACGGAGAGGCGCAGACGACCGGCGAGCCCGAAAGTCGCGCCCGCAATCGCAGCCGATCCGCCCTGCTGCCCGCTCTGCAAGGCCTACTCCAACAACAGACAACGCCTATTTCGAGCTTTCGCTCGGGGCCATGCTACACGAGGCCGCGCGCGTGAGGCGAGTCGCCTGTTGCCCACACCTTGAGTTTTCCCGATGTCCTCTTCCGTTGTGACGCGTTTTGCCCCTTCGCCGACAGGTTTCCTGCATATCGGCGGCGCGCGCACGGCCCTGTTCAACTGGCTTTATGCAAAGAAGACCGGCGGCACGATGCTTCTGCGCATCGAGGATACCGATCGCGAGCGCTCGACCGATGCGGCGATTGCCGCGATCATCGACGGCCTAACATGGCTCCGGCTCGATTGGGACGGCGAGGTCGTTCACCAATTCGCGCGCGCCGCGCGTCACCGCGAGGCGGCGGAAGAGCTGCTCGCGTCGGGGCGGGCGTATCGCTGCTATGCCTCACAGGAGGAGCTTGCCGAAATGCGCGAGGCGGCGCGCCGCGAAGGCCGCCCGCCGCGTTATGACGGGAGCTGGCGCGACCGCGATCCCGCCGAGGTGCCACCAGGCGTCGCGCCGGTCATTCGCCTCAGGGCGCCGCAGGAAGGCGAGACAATCATCGACGATGCCGTGCAGGGCCGCGTCGTCTTCCCCAACAAGGATCTCGACGATCTGGTGCTGCTGCGCTCCGACGGCACGCCGACCTACATGCTCGCCGTCGTCGTCGACGATCACGACATGGGCATCACGCAAATCATTCGCGGCGACGATCATCTGACCAATGCCGCGCGACAGACGCAAATCTACAATGCCTTCGGTTGGCCGGTGCCGACGATGGCCCACATTCCGTTGATCCACGGGCCGGACGGCAGCAAGCTGTCGAAGCGCCATGGCGCGCTCGGCATCGACGCCTACCGCGCGATGGGCTATTTGCCCGCCGCCCTGCGCAATTATCTCGTGCGTCTCGGCTGGAGCCAGGGCGACCGCGAGTTCTTCTCGACCGAAGAGATGATCGAATCTTTCGAGCTTTCTCAGGTGCATCGCTCGCCGGCGCGGTTCGATCTCGCCAAGCTCGAGAACATGAACGGGCATTACATGCGCGCGACGCCCAATCGCGAGCTCATGGAAATTCTCGAAGCGACCCTGCCCTATCTTCCGGGTGGGCCGGAGATCGCCGCAAAACTCGATGCACAAAAGCGCGCGCAGGTTCTCGCCGCAATGCCCGGCTTGAAGGAGCGCGCTAAGACGCTGATCGAGCTCATCGACGGAATGGGCTTCCTGTTCGCCGAACGCCCGCTAGCACCCGACGAAAAGGCGCGAGCGATTTTGGCGCAAGGCGGGGCAGCGATCCTTGGGGCATTGCTGCCAAAGCTTGCCGTGCTGCCGGAATGGACTCCTGAAGCAGCCGAAGCGGTCGTGCGCGATTTCGCCGAGAAAAGCGGCATCAAACTCGGCCAGGTCGCACAGCCGTTACGCGCCGCGTTGACCGGCCGGCTGACCTCGCCTGGCATTTTCGACGTGCTGGCCGTCGTTGGACGCGAGGAGAGCCTCGCCCGCATTGCCGACCAGGCCGAGACCGCCCCCGCAGCGGTCGCAGCCAGCCCCTAGCGTCCCATTGAAGCACATGCCCTGATACGCTACTTGTGCGGTGCACAACACCAATTCCTGTCGGCGCCTGGCGCTGCACAGAAGATGCGGACCAAGTCAAAAGGCAGGCCCCATGGGCGCGACCACTCAGCTGAAATACGGCGATAATTCCCTTACGCTGCCGACCAAGGACGGGACGATCGGTCCCTCGGTTATCGATATTGGCAAACTTTACGCCCAGACGGGCATGTTCACTTACGATCCGGGCTTCACGTCGACGGCAAGCTGCGAGTCGCAGATCACCTATATCGACGGCGACGAAGGGACCCTGCTCTATCGCGGTTATCCCATCGATCAGCTCGCCGAGCACGGCGACTTCCTCGAGACCTGCTATCTCCTGCTCTACGGCGATCTGCCGACAGCTGCGCAGAAAGCCGATTTCGATTACCGCGTCACGCGCCACACAATGGTGCATGAGCAGATGGCGCGTTTCTTCCAAGGCTTCCGACGCGACGCGCATCCGATGGCGGTAATGGTCGCGAGCGTCGGCGCGTTGTCGGCCTTCTATCACGATTCCACCGACATTTCCGATCCGACGCAGCGCATGGTCGCATCGATGCGGATGATCGCCAAAATGCCGACGCTCGCGGCGATGGCGTTCAAATATACGATTGGCCAGCCGTTCATCTATCCGAAGAACGATCTCGACTACACCTCGAATTTCTTGCGCATGTGCTACGCCGTGCCCTGCGAAGAATACCACGTCAATCCGGTGCTCTCGCGCGCGCTCGACCGCATCTTTATTCTACATGCCGATCACGAGCAGAACGCTTCGACTTCGACGGTGCGGCTTGCCGGCTCTTCCGGCGCCAACCCGTTCGCCTGTATCGCGGCGGGCGTCGCCTGCCTCTGGGGGCCGGCGCATGGCGGCGCCAACGAAGCCGCGCTCAAAATGCTATCGGAGATCGGAACGGTGGAAAACATCCCGAAATTCGTCGCGCGCGCCAAGGACAAGAACGATCCGTTCCGTCTGATGGGCTTCGGCCACCGGGTCTATAAGAACTACGATCCGCGCGCCAAAATCATGCAGCACACCTGTCACGAAGTGTTGGCAGAGATGGGAATCAAGGACGATCCCCTCCTCGACATCGCGATCGAGCTCGAGCGCATGGCGCTGCACGACGAATATTTCATCGAGAAGAAGCTTTATCCGAATATCGACTTCTATTCGGGTATTACGCTGAAGGCGATGGGCTTCCCGACTGATATGTTCACCGTTTTGTTCGCGGTGGCGCGCACCGTCGGCTGGATCGCGCAGTGGAAGGAAATGATCGAGGATCCGAGCCAAAAGATCGGCCGCCCGCGCCAGCTCTATACCGGCGCGGCGCCGCGCGATTACATCCCGATGTCCAAGCGCTAGGGCGCTAGCGCTTCAATTCGATCCGGTGCTCGACAACATGGTGAAGCGAGGGCGCGTCGTCCGAGCTCAGCACCATTTTCAGGTGCAGGCTGCGCTTGCCGCCGCTTTCCTGCATCACCCGCTCGATCTCGCGCTGCGAGGTGACGCCGACCTCCTTTAAAAACTTGCGGATCGCCATGTTGAAGCCTTCTTCATCGAAGCTGCTGTCGGGCATTGGCGTGTTCCTTGTTTAATTTGCGCTCGCCGGTATTCCTAAATCTGCTTCATAAAGGCTGCAAATTGTAAGAGGCCTTCCGGCCAGGGTCCATGGCCGCTCTCGGCATTGATATGGCCGGACGGCCCCGCATTGATCAACCTGGCGCCCCAATCGCGCGCCAGCGCTTCCGACTCGGCAAGGTCTGAATACGGATCGTCACGACTCGCAACGAGGAGTGCGGGAAACGGCAGTTTTTCGCGAGGATAAGGACGGAACGCCGGGTCGGCTCCCGCCACGCCGGCAAGCCGCTCTTCCGACGGCGCGGCGACAAGAAATGCGCCCTTCATCCAGGGCGCGGTCTCACGCGCGGCATGGATCGCGGCGATGGCGCCGAGGGAATGCGCGACCAAGATCACCGGCCGCGTCGCGGTCTGAATTGCGGTGGCGATTGCGCCGACCCATTCGTCGCGTTGCGGTTTGTCCCAATCGCGTTGATGGACTCGCCGCGCCGTCGAGAGCTTCTGCTCCCATCGCGTCTGCCAATGATCGGGGCCTGATCCGCCGAGGCCAGGAATGATCAGAAGATCGGCATCTGACGTTCGCATTATTCGAGCGAACACGCATAGATGGCTTTGATGCGCGTCGACACGCGCATCTGCGGGTAGCCGTCGAAGAAAGCGGGAATGAACACCGTTTCCGTTTCGCCCGGAGCGATCGTCACGCCGCCGCCGAGGACGACATCTTCAAGCTCTAGGTTTTGCGTGATCGCCTCGACGCGCTTGATCACCTTGTCAGTGAGCACGTTGTGCAGGTCCCAGGTGAACGTGTTGGCAAAAGCAACAAAGGACGGGCTCGCAGCGCGCACGCGGCGAAATTCATCCTGACTGAGCGGCGCCGGCTCGCAATTCAAGAGCTTCTCGCTGCGGCCGGAGAGCGACAGCCGGCGCTCGGCATCGTCCGCGCACACGTCGTGACAGCGGCGCATGATCGCGCGAATGCGCGAGTCTTGAATGTCGGTGCCGACGAGTTGCGGGCGGAAGCAGGCGTTGAAGCAGGTTTCGGCGCGGGCGATACCGGGAACGAAAGACGTGCCCAAAATCGCGATGCATATGAGCGCTATGTCCCGCATGGCGAGCCCAAAAGATCAGCGGACCGGCGTCGGCATGGGTGGTAACTTCAATTGAAAGCAGCGGTGCCCTGCCTCATGCCGCCAACTTACCAGATAATTCGCAGATATATCCGGCCCGCTCGCCTCGAACGTCGCACATAGCTCGTAGTTCTTCTCATCTTCGATGGTGGATTCGTAAGGAGTGGCGGTTGCAGGATCTCGCAAGGTCATCGCTGTGTTCTGCTGCGGATTGGAATTCTGCATATCGCCCAGCTTCGCGGGTAAGCGACCCTCATTATTACGCGCATACCGGCTATTGCCGCGGTCAACGTATTTAGGTCACGAACACGAATGTCGTCGAGTTTTCGTTTGCGCGCCTCCCAAGGCGCGGGAAGCACAAAAAAAGCGGTCGCGACAGCCGTGATCACGAGCAGAGCGCTGCCTATGGCGAACACTAGAGAAGGTCGGTTCATTCCGTCTCGTCCGAACGCAAGTCAAGAAGAAAGAACGATAGCACTCCGTCAGCTACAGCGTCCACCGTCAACACCTTCAGGAAGAAGCGGGTAGTCAGTTCCCCTCCCAAGACATTGTAGATGAGACTGGCTAGATCAATGACAAGCACAACGGCAGCCCCGAAAAGAGTGAGGTAGCTCAGCCATCAGCGAAACCCGACATCCGCTGCGTCGGATAAAGTTCTGCCGATTGAACCACGATGCGCAGCATAAATAAAAACAGGGGAAACATTACCAACAGCACCGCAACGTTCCATCTGAGCGAATTGTCTACAAACAAGCCGACGGTCGAGCGGACCTCAAGCGGATCGGGGACAAACCGGTTGATTAGATCAAACGCCAAAGAGATGAGACTCCATAAACTAACGTACAAGGAGGTAAAGAATAGCAGATAAACGAAAGTGTCACGTGCCGAGAGATGCGTCTTCGGCCGGGGAACCGGAATGGGAAAAGCGACTGGTGCGAATGCATCGAGCGCCCTATCTATATCGGAGCGCGCCCATCCTGCCTCTGACAGGATTTCTGTGATTTTCTCCCGCGACGCACCCGCCTCGAACGCGCGTCGGGTGAACTCGATCAGATCACGCGACATGTGAAAGCCTCAAGGTCCGAACACACGCCGGAACACCGTGTCGACGTGCTTCAAATGATAGTCAAGGTCGAACAGCGCTTCGAGCTCGGCCGCGCTCAGCGCTTTCGAGATGTCCCCGTCTTTCTTCAACAGCGAGAGAAAATCCCCTTCGCCGCGCCAGACTGGCATCGCGTTGCGCTGCACGTAGGTATAGGCATCCTCGCGCGAGACGCCTTTCTGCGTCAGTGCCAGAAGCACGCGCTGCGAATGGATGAGCCCGCCGAGGCGGTCAAGATTCTTGCGCATGTTTTGCGGATAGACGATCAGCTTGTCGACGACGCCAGTCAGCCGCGCCAGTGCGAAATCGAGCGTGATCGTCGCGTCCGGGCCGATCATTCGCTCGACCGAGGAATGCGAGATATCGCGCTCGTGCCAGAGCGCGACGTTCTCCAGCGCCGGAATGACCATGCCGCGCACCAGGCGCGCGAGCCCGGTCAAGTTTTCGGTGAGCACCGGATTGCGCTTATGCGGCATGGCGGAAGAGCCTTTTTGCCCCTCCGAGAAGAATTCCTCGGCCTCCAAAACCTCCGTCCGCTGCAAATGCCTGATCTCGATCGCCAACCGCTCGATCGACGAGGCGACGACGCCGAGCGTCGCAAAGAACATCGCGTGCCGATCGCGTGGGATGATCTGTGTCGAGGCGGGCTCCGGCGTCAGCCCCATCTTCGCGGCGACGTGCTCTTCGACGCGCGGATCGATATTGGCGAACGTGCCGACCGCGCCCGAGATGGCGCAAGTCGCGATCTCGGCGCGCGCAGCAACGAGCCGCGCACGACCGCGCGAAAACTCGGCATAGGCCTGCGCGAGTTTTAAGCCGAACGTCACCGGCTCGGCATGGATGCCATGCGAGCGGCCGATCGTCGGCGTCAATTTGTGCTCGAAGGCGCGGCGCTTCAGCGCGGCAAGCAGCTCGTCGACGTCGCGGATCAGAATATCGGCGGCGCGCGAGAGCTGCACGGCAAGGCAGGTGTCGAGCACGTCGGACGAGGTCATGCCCTGATGCACGAAACGGGCATCGGCGCCGATGAATTCGGCGAGATGCGTCAGGAAGGCGATGACGTCGTGCTTGATGACGCGCTCGATCTCGTCGATGCGATCGATGTCGAAGGTGACCTGCCCCGCCTTCTCCCAAATCGCCTTGGCGCTCTCCTTCGGGATGATCCCGAGCTCGGCCAGCGCATCGCAGGCATGCGCCTCGATCTCGAACCAGATACGGAAGCGCGTCTGCGGCTCCCAAATGGCGACCATCTCGGGGCGGGAATAGCGGGGGATCATTTCTGGGGGATCGATCTCGATTCCTGACACGCCTCATATAGTGCAGATTCGCCCCGGACCGCGCATCGCGCGGTGAGCGTCACTCTGCACCGGATTGCGGACCAGGAGGTCCGCGGTCCGGCTTGTTCTGCTTCACCCTTTTCCTGGTCTGCACCTTCATCCGCGGGCCTTCGACGAGTCGCACCACCATGCCCCACCAGGTGCGAACATCCTGCTGGGTCATCTCCATGCGGTGGAACATGTTGCGCAAGTTGCGCTGCAAGACCGGCCGCTTGCCGGCCGGGCGGAAGAAGCCCGCCGCCTCAAGCTTGCCTTCGAGGAAATCGAAGAACGACAGCACCATCTCGCGTTGCGCCGGCGGCGAGCGCTCAGGGAGCTCGAAGGGTGGCGCATCGCCATGCGCGGCGCGGTACCATTCATAACCGCAGATCAGCACCGCCTGCGCCAAGTTCAACGAGGCATAGGCGGGGTTCACCGGGAAGGTGAGGATCGCGTCGGCAAGCGCCACCTCGTCATTGTAGAGACCGGTGCGCTCCGGCCCGAACAAAAGCCCGTGCCGCTCGCGCTTTGCCGTCCGCGCGGCGCTCGCCGCCATCGCCTGCGACGGCACCAGCACGGGCTTGCCCTGCCCGCGCTCGCGCGCCGTCGTCGCGTAGACATAGGTGAGGTCGGCTATTGCCGCTTCGACCGAATCGAAGACGCGCGCGTCCTCGAGCAGATGCACGGCACCGGCCGCCGCGGCATAGGCGCCCTTCCGCCGCGCGCCGGTGCGCGGCCAGCCCTCGCGCGGCGAGACGAGACGCAAGTCCGACAGGCCGAAATTCGCCATGGCGCGCGCGCACATGCCGATGTTGACGGCAAGCTGCGGCCGCACCAGCACGATCGCCGGCCCGCCTGCGATTTTGCGCTTGGTGCGATCCGTTCCCGCTCCGACCATTGCGGTGGTTTAGCCTGTTGGCGAGCGCGGCGCGAGGCGTGTAGGGTCGCGCCCGTTTGTGACAAGCGGGTGAGCGATGGCCGATCCGGTTTACGAAGATACCAACATCTTCGCCAAAATCCTGCGCGGCGAGATGCCGGCCCACAAAGTTTTTGAAGACGACGTCGCCTTCGCTTTCATGGACATTATGCCGCGCACCAACGGCCACACGCTGGTCATCCCCAAGGCGCCGTCCCGAAATCTCCTGGATATCCGGCCGGACGATCTCTCCGCATTGATGCCGCGTGTTCAGAAGGTGGCGCGCGCCGTGAAACAGGCGATGCAGGCCGAGGGGCTAACGCTGCAGCAATTCAACGAGCAGGCCGGCGGGCAGGTTGTGTTCCATTTACACTTCCACATCCTCCCGCGCTGGAGCGGCGTGTCATTGCGCCCGCCGGCAACTCAGATGGAAAAGCCGGACGTGCTCGCCACGAACGCGGAAAAGATTCGCGCCGCGCTAGCGAGCGGCTAAACGGCGCGCTCCGCTATCCTTTTAGCGGCACGCCGGGCACGCTGCGCACCGGCTTCGGGCTGTCATCGCCGGGCTCGCCGGAATCAGGCGGCGGGCCGGCATCACCATCCGCCGTCTTCATGCGCCGACTCTTGGCGCGGCGCACTTCAGGCTCCGGGCGCACGCGCTTCTTGCCGGCTTCGACGATGTCGCGTTCGGGCCGCGGCAGCACCGGCCCCTCGGGGAACACGAAGCTCAGCGACTTCGTGCCGGCCTCGTCCGAGGTGACGACAACGCGCACCGTGCCGCCATTCTTCAGGCGGCCGAACAGCACTTCGTCGGCAAGCGGCGTCTTGATCTTCTGCTGGATGATGCGCGCCATCGGCCGTGCGCCCATCGCTTCGTCATAGCCGTGCTCGACCAGCCAGCGACGTGCATCGTCGGTAAGCTCGATCGTGACGTTGCGTTCGGAGAGCTGCGCGTCGAGCTGCATGATGAACTTGTCGACGACGCGGGTGACCACTTCTGTCGGCAGATGCGCGAATGGAACGATTGCATCCAGGCGGTTGCGGAACTCCGGCGCGAACAGGCGGTTGATCGCTTCCATGTCGTCGCCCTCGCGCTTCGAACGCGTGAAGCCGTAGGCCGCGCGCGCCATGTCGGCGGCGCCGGCATTCGTCGTCATGATTAGGATGACGTTGCGAAAATCGATCTGCTTGCCGTTGTGATCGGTCAGCTTCCCATGATCCATAATCTGCAGGAGGATATTGTAGAGATCGGGATGCGCCTTCTCGATCTCGTCGAGCAAGAGCACGCAATGCGGATGCTGGTCGACCGCGTCGGTGAGCAATCCACCCTGATCGAAACCGACATAGCCGGGCGGCGCCCCGATCAGCCGCGAGACGGTGTGGCGCTCCATATATTCCGACATATCGAAACGCGTCAGCGGCACGCCGAGACTTATGCCAAGTTGCCGTGCAACCTCGGTCTTGCCGACGCCGGTCGGACCGGAGAACAGATAACAGCCGATCGGCTTCTCCGCATCGCGCAGGCCGGCGCGCGCCAGCTTGATCGCCGAGGTGAGTGCCGAGATCGCGCTGTCCTGGCCGTAGACGACGCGCTTCAGCGTATCGTCGAGATGCTGAAGCACCTCGGCATCGTCCTTCGATACGGTTTTGGGCGGAATACGCGCCATCGTGGCGATCGTCGTCTCGATCTCCTTGATGCCGATCGTCTTCTTGCGCCGCGATTCCGGTAAGAGCATCTGGCTCGCGCCTGTCTCGTCGATCACGTCGATGGCTTTGTCAGGCAGCTTGCGGTCGTGGATATAGCGCGCGGAGAGCTCTACCGAGGCCTTCACCGCCTCGTTGGTGTAGCGGATTTTGTGGAACTCCTCGAAATACGGTTTGAGGCCCTTCATGATCTCGATCGTGTCGGGAACCGAGGGCTCGTTCACGTCGATCTTCTGGAAGCGGCGCACCAGCGCACGATCCTTCTCGAAATATTGCCGGTATTCCTTGTAGGTCGTCGAGCCGATGCAGCGCAGCGTCCCTTGTGCGAGCGCCGGTTTCAGCAGGTTCGAAGCATCCATCGCGCCGCCCGACGTGGCCCCGGCGCCGATCACGGTGTGAATCTCGTCGATAAAGAGGATGGCGTTCTTGTGCGCCTCGATCTCCTTCATCACCTGCTTCAGGCGTTCCTCGAAATCGCCGCGATAACGCGTGCCGGCCAGCAGCGTGCCCATGTCGAGCGCAAAGACGGTGGCGCCGGCGAGCACTTCCGGAACTTCACCCTTGACGATCTTCCGGGCTAAACCCTCGGCAATCGCCGTCTTGCCGACGCCAGGATCGCCGACCATCAGCGGGTTGTTTTTCTGCCGGCGGCACAGAACCTGGATGGTGCGCTGCACCTCGGCTTCACGACCGATCAGTGGGTCGATGCGGCCGTCCTTTGCCTTGCGGTTCAGGTTGACGCAATAAGCATCGAGCGCACCTTCCTTTTTCTTCGAGTCAGAATCCTTGCCGTCTTTCGCGTCCGAACGGTCGCTGTCGTCGTCGGCGCCACGCGGCGTCTTCGATGTGTCGGAGAGGCCGGGCCGCTTGGCGATGCCGTGGCTGATGTAATTAACGGCGTCATAGCGCGTCATGTCCTGCTCCTGCAGGAAATACGCGGCATGGCTCTCGCGTTCGGCGAAGATCGCCACGAGCACGTTGGCGCCGGTCACCTCGTCGCGGCCGGACGATTGAACATGGATCACGGCGCGCTGGATCACCCGCTGAAAGCCGGCAGTCGGTTTTGCGTCTTCGCGTCCGTCGGTGACCAGGTTTTCGAGTTCCTGGTCGATATAGTCCCGCAGGTTCTTGCGCAGAGCGTCCAGCTCTACCGAGCAGGCGCGCATCACGGCGGCCGCATCGCTGTCGTCGACAAGGCTCAGAAGGAGGTGCTCGAGGGTCGCATATTCGTGGTGGCGCTCGTTGGCAGCCGCAAGCGCACGATGGAGCGATTGTTCGAGATTACGTGAGAAGGAGGGCATTTTGGCTCCAGATCCTGTGCGTCTTATCCGTGTGCTGTGGCTCGTGCTTCGTTCTAAGCGTCGCGCTCGCTGTTTGGTTCACTTCTTTTCCATAATGCATTGCAGGGGATGCTGATGCTTCCTCGCATAGTCCATCACCTGAGTCACTTTGGTCTCGGCGATTTCGTAGGTAAAGACCCCGCACTCACCGACGCCATGATGGTGAACGTGCAGCATGATGCGGGTCGCCTCTTCAGGACCTTTGTTGAAGTATCGCCGCAAGACTGCGACCACGAACTCCATCGGAGTGTAGTCGTCGTTGAGCAAAAGAACCCGATACATGTTGGGGCGGCGGGTCTGCGTTCGGGTACGCGTGATGACCGCGGTGCCCGACCCGTTGCCGCCGTCGTTGCCGCGGCGCGGTTCCTTCGCCGCGACTAAAGGTATCCTCGCTTTTACGGATGCGATGGTCGGGCGAGAAGCCAACGGCGCCCCGGCGTCACGCACGAGCGCCGAGGCCCGGGCGAATTTCGATGGATCGGCAACTGTAGCTTCGGCACTCACTGCGGCAGGTTCTCCAAGCCTCAGATATACCGCCTCGCCACGCAGCCAAGGGGGGTGCGATCGCACAGGACGAGCGTCGACCCAGTGACACATGCTGCGTAGATTTCTTTTGCTTCACGGCGAAGACAAGGCGGGAAGCGGTGCGAGCCACACAAAAAGAAAAGGCCCGGCATTTGCCGGGCCTTCATTCGCTCGAAGCTTGAGCGGATGCTGAGCTTATTGCCGAATTAGCGAGCGACGGACTGCGCCTTGGAAAAGGCCGTCTCGATCGGGCGGAAAGCCTCGCGAGCGAGGTTCGCATAGAGCTCACCAACACGAGTCGCCTGGGCAACGAAACCTTCATAGGTTGTCTTGGCGAAGTCCTGCTGGATCTGCACGGCATCCTCGATCTTGCGGGCGCTGAGCAGCTTCTCGAGATAGGCGGAGCCGTTCTCGAGCGAACGCTTCGAGTACTCGCTGGTCTCGGCGGCGATCGTCTGGAAACCCTTGGTCACGGACGCGGCGGCGGCCGTCGCGGCTTCCATCTGGTCTTTGCTAAGCTTCTGAA
>DATAOB010000002.1:0-65097 GCA_036265935.1 Beijerinckiaceae bacterium | reverse complement strand
GTCGTTACATGGACATCGCTGGGCTATGGCGACGTCGCACCTGCGGGTTTCGGCAGAGTGGTTGCGAGCATCGAGGTGCTGACCGGCTATGTACTATCGGCCGTTTTGATCGCGGCCGTAGTCGCAGAATTTCAAAGGCTTTCGGCTCAGAGAGATGCCCAGGGAGGAACGGGCGGTGACTAAGTGCGCACCGGGAGGAGCGGCGAAGCGAGCTGGTGGAGGATATCGACTAGCTCGACGTGCGCCGGCGAGCCCCGCTCAGTAAACGCCTCGATCGGATTGGCCTCGGTCAATCGATTGAGCCGCGTGAGCAGCCGAATGCGGTGACGGCGGGTTAGCTTCGCCTCGGATGCTCGCCATCGGAAGAAGAGGCGATTGAGCTCACCGTCGCCGAAAAGCGTATTCAGTTCGTGTGCGGTGACATAGATCAAGAATAACACCATCAACCAGATCTGAATCGATAAGAATCGCGACCAGGAAAAATGCCCGATGAGGTAGGTGGGAAAATCGGTTAGCGAGCCGCCGTCCCAGAGGAAATGAACGAGTCCCTCGGCTATTCGCACGATGAAAACACATAGCCAATAAATTGCGCTCTTGAACAAGATCGGTTGGATGATCGGTGCCCCGTCGAAACGGCGCATGAAGGGCAGATTGTCTGTGACGAGGACCGCTTTTCCAACCAGCAATGCCGCTAATGTTGCGGTCAAAAAGCCGCTGAACTCGACGCCGTGCTCTTCCAGGATCAGCCGCTTCGTCCATAAGATCAGGTTGAACCCGACGAAGAAAAAGACCGTGGGCGGCAGCACATGTTTCAGCTGCGCAAGCCACCACTGGAATGCATGGCGCAAGAATGGTGTCGGCGCAAAAGCGGCAAGCGCGGGCTGGCTCATCCTCCACCCTCCCAGTGCAATGTCTGGAGGATAGTGTAGCATACGGGACCGCGTCGGACGATGAAGGCGACAATTGGCGATTTCGACAGACGGGGGGCCAGGGAGCAACGAGGCCCGATTTGACGTCGTCGCTGGGCTCACGGCCGCGGCCGTGGTGCTGCCCAAGGCAATGGCCTATGCGACAGTCGCCGGCCTGCCGGTGGCTGTGGGCCTCTACACCGCGTTCACGCCCGCAATCATTTATGCGCTAATCGGCTCTTCACGCGTGCTCAGCGTCACCTCGACCGCCACACTGGCAATTCTGACTGGCGCCGAACTCGACCTAATCGTGCCGGATAAGGATCCGGGGAAGCTCATCGCGGCGACGGCGACACTCACGCTTGTCGTCGGCGCGTTACTGCTCGTAGCTAGGCTCCTGCGTCTCGGTTTCGCCGCGAATTTCATTTCCGTGCCGGTGTTGACGGGCTTCAAGACGGGGATCGGCTTCGTCATTCTACTAGATCAGGCGCCAAAGTTGCTCGGATTGCACGTCACGAAGCAGTCGTTCTTCGAGGACGCCCTCAGCCTGGTTCAGCACATTCCCGAGACGTCCCTGCCGACGCTTGCGGTCGCATCGGCGACGCTGGCCGCGCTCATTGCAATGGAAGTTCTGCTACCGCATGCTCCTGCCCCACTTGTCATCGTTGGAAGCGCCATCGGCGTATCCTGGTTTCTTGACATTCCTGCGCGGGGCGTCTCCACCGTCGGCCATATTCCGCAAGGACTGCCATCGCTCACCTTGCCTGACGTTCATCTCGTCTGGGCACTGCTGCCGGGCGCGCTAGGACTGGGGCTGATGAGTTTCACCGAGAGCGTCGCCGCTGCGCGCGCTTTCATTCGCCGCGGCGAACCGTCCATCAACGCGAACCGCGAATTGATCGCCACCGGCGCCGCCAATATCGGCGGCGCGCTGCTGGGCGCAATGCCTGCGGGCGGCGGCACCTCACAAACAAGCGTCGTGCGTGCGGCGGGCGGCCGCTCCCAGAAAGCGACCCTAGTAACGGCGGCTGCCGCTTTCGCGACGATGTTGTTGCTCGCGCCGATCCTCGGGCTCCTCCCGAATGCCACTTTGGCAGCGATCGTCATCGTCTATTCCGTCGGTCTCATTCAACCGGCGGAGTTTGCCGCGATCTATCGCGTGCGCAGGATGGAGTTTTGGTGGGCTGTTGCGGCCACTGTCTGCGTGCTTGCGTTCGGCACCCTGCAGGGCATAGTGTTTGCCATCATCCTGTCTCTCATCGGTCTCGCCAGCCAGACGGCCAATCCGCGTGTATCCATTATTGGGCGCAAGCGCGGGGTTGACGTCTTGCGGCCGCTCTCGCCGGATCATCCCGAAGACGAAACGATAGAAGGACTCCTGATCGTGCGTCCAGAGGGGCGTCTTTATTTCCTTAATGCGCAAATAGTTGCGGACCAGATCGCCGCCCTTCAGGCACAGTACGAGCCGCGAGTGGTCGTGTTGGATTTCAGTCGCGTGCCTGATATTGAGTATTCGGCGCTGCAGATGATCATCGATGGCGACAAGCGCGCGAGGGAGAGAGGCGCCAACGTTTGGCTCGCAGGGCTCAATCCCGGCGTGTTGGAGATGGTGCGCCGCTCCGGGTTGGATAAGCAGCTCGGGCGGGAGCGATTGCTGTTCAATGCGCGCACGGCGATCGAGCGTTTCAAGGAACTGGAAATGTGACCACCTCGGCGCCGCGATGGAGGAGTTGATCCGTGGCCGATCCAGCCAGATATTCCGCGATCGCGCCGCTGCGCAATGGACGAAACACACAAATCCGGGCGCTTCGAGCCGACGATCGGGCCAACTTCATGGCGGCGGTCGAGCGGACCAGCGATGCCTCCCTGTATCGCCGGTTTTTCGGCGCAAAGCGCCATTTCAGCGAGCAGGAAATTGAGCATTACCTAGACGTCGATTTCATCGCACATGTCGCCTTAGTTGCGATTCTCGAAGAAGACGGGCAGCCCGTCATCGCCGGAGGCGCCCGTTACGTCGTATCAGGGACTTCGAAGGCAGAAGTCGCTTTCGTGGTCGCCGATCAATATCAGGGCCAAGGAATCGGCGCGGCGCTGCTGCATCACCTTATCATTGTTGCTCGGCAGGCTGGTCTCAAGCAATTAATCGCCGAGGTCTTGCCGGAGAATGCCGCCATGTTGAAGGTGTTTTATCAAAGTGGGTTGCAGGTTACCACGAAGCGCGAGCCGCGCGTGGTCCATATCATTATGCAGCTGTCCTGACGTGCTCGATGCGGCGAGACGGGCAACCGAAACTCGGTTATCGTTTCGAGGCCGGTAATACAGGCTTGAGGGCATGACCCGATTCTGGCGATGGGCAATAGTCGGGGCAGCCATTTGCGTTTGCGCGGCGCTGACCGGTTGGTCGTGGCGGTGGGCGACCCGGCCCGCCATGTTGTCTCTGGCGGTCGGCCCGCCCGGCTTTGACGATGCGCAATTGGCCGAAGCTTTCTCCCGGCTCCTGGCCGCCGACAAATCGCCGGTGCGCCTTTCCATTGTTCACACCGGCGGGCCGATTGAGTCCATCACAAAGCTTACACGCGGGGAAGTTCAGCTTGCGATCACAAGAACCGACATCAAGGTCGGCGATTCTGCGAGAGCAGTTGCCAGACTCCACAGCGATCCTGTGGTCATTCTCGCGACCACCCGATCCGGCGCGATGGAGTTTACCGACTTGAACGGGCGATCGATCGGGATCATCGGCCCGCCGGAGGCCAATAGCGCCCTCCTCGACACTCTGCGGCGGCAATATCGCACTAGCCTGCAAACCGTTGACGTGCAGCAATCGGCCGGCGGCGTCGCAGCAGCCCTTCGCGATCAGAAGGTCAGCGCGCTGCTGTTTGTCGTACCCATCGTGCGAAGCAGCAAGGTCGCGGATGCCTGGCACGCCGTCCGAAAAGCAAGCGGCATGTCGTTTCGTTTCATTCCCATCGAGGAAGCTGAGGCTATTGCTGCCTCCGCACCCGCTTATGAGGAGGGCGAGATCAGCTCCGGCCAATTCGGCGGCTCGCCGCTGCTTCCACCCGAGGACGTCACCACGCTGGAAGTGGCGACGGACCTCATCGCCGACCGCAATGTACCGGCGGAACAGATCACACAATTGACCCGTTCGCTTTTCGAAGACCGCCAGAAGATGGTGGCGGAGTCCGCTTTGGCTTCTTTCGTGAAGGCGGCGAGTACGGACAAGGATGCAGCCATTCCGGTGCATCCAGGAGCGAAGGTCTATTACGACGGTGAGGAGCAGACCTTCGTCGAAAAATACGGCGACTGGGTCTACATCGGACCGATTATTTTCGGCGCGCTCGCCTCGGTCGCGATGGCGGTTCTGCGCTTCCTCGGAATATCGAGGATAATGCGGGAGCCGCCGCTTCTGGCAAAGGTTCCTGAGGTCATTCAGGCCATCGATAACGCCGGTTCGGCCGAGGAGCTCGATTCAATCCGCAGCCGAATCAATGCGGCCGTTGAACGGGTATCGATGGACGCGGTCGAGGGCAGGGGAAGCGAACAGAACATGGGTGCTATTGCGATTGCGGTGGCTCACTTGGATCGCCTGTTGCGTGATCGCTACAATCAACTCACAGGCTCGCAGAAGGCGCCCAGTTCAGTGGACCATGGCGGGGTCGCATAGCTCTCCTGCGCGTGCGAAGGCCGGCTCCATCGTCTTCATTCCGCCGCGGCCGGCGCAGAAGCATGGATTTCTCCTGCTGGCGTGCTCACGTCCGTGCCATGCGCGGGTTCTTTGGGCCGTGCGCCTGGCCGCAACCGCTCGCGAATACCTTGGAACATCACGTAGAGCGGCGGTATTGCGAAAATCCCGACGAAGGACGCCAGGATCATGCCCCCGAACACCGGTGTGCCGACCCCACGCCGCGCGAGTTCGGAGGCGCCGTTTGCAACTACCAGCGGATAGAGGCCGAGGATGAACGCGAACGAGGTCATCATGACGGGCCGGAACCGCAGGCGCGCGCCCTCGATGCCGGCTTCGCGCAGCGGGATGCCGCGTTCACGCATTTCCTTCGAGAATTCGACGATCAGAATGCCGTTCTTGGCGGCAAGGCCGATCAGCACGACCATCCCGATCTGACCATAAAGATCGAGCGTCAGTCCGCTGAAAACGATTGCCGCGAAAGAGCCAAGAATACCGACCGTGACTGACAGGAGGACTGGAACGGGGATCGTCCAGCTTTCGTAGAGACCCGTCAGGAAAAGATATGCGAACAGGACGGCGAAGCCGAGAATGATGGCTGTCTTTCCCTCGGCCCGCTTTTCTTGGAACGCGGTGTCCGTCCACTCGCCGGCATAGCCCGGCGGCAGCGTCTTTGCCGCGACCTGTTCCATCGCTTGCAGCGCTTGTCCGGAGGACACGCCGGGAGCTGGACCACCTTGAATCGTGACCGCGCGCCGATTGTTGTAGCGGATGAGCGCGGGCGGACCGACGACAACGCGTGTCTCGGCCAAGCTCCGCAACGGAATCATTTTCCCTTCGGTGTTGCGGACGTTGATTCTATAAATGTCGTCGATGCTGGAGCGATCGGCAGCCTCCGCCTGAACCTGGACCTGCCACGTCCGACCGAAGAGGTTCAGGTTGTTGATGAAATATCCGCCGAGCGACGCTTGCAGCGCCTGGAAGACGTCCTTCAATTGGACGCCGAGAATTTGCGCCTTGTCGCGATCGATATCGAGATAGATGGACGGATTTGTCGCCGAGAACGTGCTGAATACGCCCCGCAGTTTCGTATCTTGATTTGCCGCCACGACGAGCCCGCGCTGGACTTGCGCCAGCTCCTTGGGATCGGCGCCGCGCAGGTCCTGCAGGACATAGGTAAATCCACCGCCGGTGCCGAGCCCGACAATGGGTGGCGGTGCGAGCGGTATGACCGTGCCTCCCTGAATTTCTCGAAATTTCCCTCTGAGACGAGTAATCACCTCTTTGGCGCCAAGCGAATCCTCTTTACGTTTTTCGAAGGGCTTGAATGTGACGACCATGAAGCCGGCATTGGGTTGTGAGTAATTATCGATAAAGTTCAGTCCCACGATCGACGTATACTCGGCTACCGCGGGATCCTCCTTCACGATCCTTTCCGCTTGGCGCATCACGTCCGACGTGCGCCCGATCGATGAGCCACCAGGCAGCTGAACGATAACGAAAATTGCACCTTGATCGTCCTCGGGAAGGAAGCCCGTCGGCGTGACCTTGGCGAGGCCAACGACTCCGAAAGCGGCGACGGCAACCATTGCGATCCCGATGACCGAGAACCTCACAAGGCGCGCAACGACCGCGCCATATCGATCGCGTACCCAATCGATCGAGCGCATGACGTAGCCCATGATGCCACGCCGTGGCCCATGATGGGCTTTCAGCATCACTCCGCAGAGCGCCGGTGAAAGCGTCAATGCGTTGACCGCCGAAAGCAGCATTGCAACGGCGACGGTGATGGCAAATTGCCGGAACAACTCCCCCGATATGCCGGGAATGAAGGCAACGGGCACGAAGACCGACAGCAGAACAAAGGTAATGGCGATGACCGGCGCGGTGATTTGCCCCATGGCGATTTTGGTCGCCTCCCCCGGAGACAGTTCGGGGTGGTCTTCCATGACCTTTTCCACGGCTTCGACGACGACGATAGCGTCGTCGACGACAATCCCGATCGCCAGCACGATGGCTAGCAGCGAAACGGTATTTGCGGAATAGCCTACAGCCTTGAGCGCGATGAAAGTGCCGATCAGGCTAACCGGAACTGCCAGGGTTGGGATCAGGGTTGCGCGCAGGCTGCCGAGAAACAGGAAAACAACGATCACGACCAGGACGAACGCTTCAATCAGCGTCTTTTGCACCTCATGCATTGTGTCGGTCACGAAAATTGTTGGATCGTAGGTAATCTTCCAGGCGAGATCTTCCGGAAAGCGTTTCTCCAGCTCCGACAACCTCGCGCGAATGTCCTTGACGGTCGATAAAGCATTGCCGCCCGGCGACTGGTAGACCACGACCGCCGCCGCATCCTCGCCATTATAGCGGGTATCTCGGTCGAGATTGGAGGCGCCGAGCTCGACGCGCGCGACATCGCGTAGACGTAGAACCGAGCCGTCGGGATTGGTGCGGATGATGATGTTCTGGAACTCTTCCGCGGAGCTTAAACGACCTTTGGTCTGAATGTTGAGTTGCAGCTGTTGATCGCTCGAGATCGGCCGTGCGCCGACCCGCCCGACCGCCGCCTGGATGTTCTGCGATTCGATGGCCTTGATGATGTCGCCGGTCGTGAGATTGAGGCCGGTAAGCAGGTCGGTCTTCACCCACGCGCGCATCGAATAGTCCTGCGCCGCGAAGAGAAAAGCATCGCCGACGCCCGGCGTGCTCTTGATCTGGTCGAGAAGATTGATCGTGACGTAATTCGATAGGAACAGAGGATCGCGGCTATGCTTCGGCGAATACAGTGTCACGAAGGCCAAGATCGCCGTCGACTTTTTCTTGACGTTGATGCCTTGCCGCTGGACCTCTGGCGGCAACAGCGACAATGCCGTTTGCACCCGGTTATTGACGTTGACGGTGTTGATGTCGGGATTTGTTCCAAGCTCGAACGATGCGGTCAGCGTATAGCTGCCATCGTCGCCGCTCGTGCTTTTCATGTAGATGAGCTTGTCGACGCCGACAACTTGCGCTTCGATCGGTTGCGCAACCGTCGCGTCGACGACCGCCGAGTTCGCGCCGGGATACATGGTCGTGACCGACACCTGCGGCGGAACGATATCGGGATATTGCGCGACGGGCATCGCGATGAAGGCGAGCGCGCCGGCGATCGTCGTGATCACCGCGATGACGATTGCGAGCCGCGGCCGATCGACGAAGATCGCAGACAGCATGGGATCAGCTCCGGTCGATCGCCTGCGCGACAGGGCTTGCGCGCACGGGCATCCCCGCGCGCAGGCTCTGAAGTCCCTCGACGATGACGAGCTCGCCGCCGGAGAGACCCTGGTCGATGACGACGCCCGTCCCACTCTCGCCCGCGGGCGTCACGCGCCTGATGACAGCCTTACCGTCGTCCGCGACGAACACGTACACGCCTTCCTGATCGGCGATCAAGGCGGCCTGCGGGATGACGATCTTGTCCTCGGGCTTGTCGCTTTCCAGTCCGACGCGTACGAGCTGACCATCGATCAGCCCAGACTCGGTATTAGGAAATGTCGCACGTACCAGCACCGTGTCCGTTGCCCGATCGACGCTGACGTCGACGAAATTGATCGTGCCCCGATATTTGTATACGGAATCGTCGCCAAAGCGCAGCTGTGCCTTGATGCTTTTTAGGTCGCTGGCCTTAACGCCTTTCTGCGCCCGCAGAAACTCTCGCTGGCTGACCGGAAACGCGACGTACATCGGATCCTGACTAACGATCGTGGTCAGCGGCGGCGTTTGCGGAGTTACCACATTGCCTTTGGTCACGGCGGTGCGGCTGATCTTGCCGGTGATCGGAGAGGTAATATCGGTGTAGCTTAGGTTGATTTTCGCCGTTTGAAGATTCGCTTCATCGGTGAGAATGGCGGCCTCGGCCTGCTGATCTGCGGCGAGCGCTTGATCCCGTGTGACTTGCGTTCCTGCATTGCGTGCCAGGAGCTCTTCGGCGCGTTGCAGCTGGACCTGGCTCAGCAGCTTCGACGCTTTGCTTCTCTCCAACGCCCCCTGTGCACGCTGTACATCTGCTTCGAAAAGCCCTTTCTCGATGACGTAAAGGGGCGCACCTTGCCGCACGAGATCGCCCTCCCGAAAATTAATCGATTCCAGATATCCGGTGATCCGGGCTCTGATCTCGACACGCTCTATCGCTTCGACACGGCCAACAAAATCGAGCGTCTTTGCAATCGGCTTTCGTTGCGCGGTAATGACGCCGACTGGCGCCGCCGCGGGCGCTTGCTGCTGGGCTGCCGCAGCGGAGCCCAACCCACACAGGATTGTGATTGCGTAAAATGCGACACGCATCGCACCCCCCAAATCTGCGGCGGTCACCAGCTCATACCGTAGGGGGCTATGGGCCGCCGCTATGATCTCAAGCAAAAAAGAGCACGTTCGCTAATCCTGTTCAAGTTAAAGAATGCGGCGGGCATGACCCCCGCAAAAAAGCTTGTCTTCTCGATAATACGCGCTCAGAGTGCGCCTGCCGCACACAGCGGCAGATGGGTTCCTGGGAGGTTCGCCATGCGAAAATTTGCTTATGCGTTCGTTGCGGTAGCTCTGCTTGTAGAGCCAACGCTGGCGATGCCGGTCGTTCCTATGCCGGCCGCGCCGGTGATTAGCGAGGGTCAAATCGTCGATGCTGCCTATGGCCATTGGCGACGTGTCACGCGCCGAACCGTGCGGCGTCATTACCGTCGCTGGTAATGAACGCGACTGCCGGCGTTGACAGGTTTCTGAAAGCAGTTCAGGTCCTATTACGCTGGCAGTAGGCCTGGTGGACGAAGCCGCACATAAAGTGCCGACATGATTCTTGGCGTGCCGGTGCTCTCGACGTTAGGCTGGTTTCGTTATGAAGCCGTTCTCATGGCTGTGCCGGTGACGGGCGGAGCCGAAGGTCAGCGGAGGCTCGGAGCCTGTTACGATGGAAGATGAGGTCCTTGAACATTCCGGCAAGCTGAAGCGAAAGGATTACCTGTCGGAGCTGCGAAAGCTCCAGGTTCAATTATGCTATTTGCAGGACTGGGTGAAATCGACGGGAGCGCGCGTCATCATCTTGTTCGAAGGGCGCGATGCGGCCGGCAAAGGCGGTACGATCAAGGCCATTACCGAGCGGCTAAGTCCCCGCGTCTTCCGCGTCGTTGCCCTCCCGGCGCCGTCCGATCGCGAAAAGACCCAGATGTACATGCAGCGTTACATCAACCAATTCCCTGCGGCCGGCGAGGTGATCATTTTCGATCGCAGCTGGTACAACCGGGCGGGGGTAGAGCATGTCATGGGCTTTTGTACCGACGACCAGTACGAACGGTTTCTCGAGCTGTGCCCTGAAATCGAGAGGCATCTCGTAAACAGTGGGATGATTCTGATCAAGTTTTGGCTTGAGGTCGGTATGGAAGAACAGGAGCGCAGGTTCCACGCAAGAATCGACGAGCCCTTGCGGCAATGGAAGCTCAGCCCAATGGATCTTGAGTCGTATCGCCGCTGGTACGACTATTCCAAGGCTCGAGATGCGATGCTGGCGCGCACGAATAGTCCACACGCGCCATGGTACATCTTACATTCCGATGACAAGCGGCGTGCGCGCCTTAACTGCATTTCTCATATTTTGAAAGCCATACCGTTCGAAAGAATATCAAAAAAGAAGGTGCAACTGCCGAAACGCTCCGAGAAGGGCGCATACGACGATCTCCACATGCTTCGGACGGTAAAGCGCGTGCAGGAGGTATACTGAAGTGCTGTTGCGGATATGCGCCAGGAAGGGAGCTCATAAACCGTGGAAAACGAAGAGATTCAGAAACGCTGCCCGTCGAAGATTCGCCTTGGCAGGTCCGCGCACCGGTATAAAACTCGATGCACATGTGCAATCGATAGCGGAAGGCTAGGGAGGCTGTAATGGTCAAGAGCGCTGCTGCTAGGGGCGAGAGTGCCGTTCCCGGCGCCTCGGACGATATTCTGCCGTCTGCAAACGACGTGATGAGGCAAGTCGCCGAGATAGAAGCAAAGAAAGCTGCCGATTATCTGCGCAAGAAAAAGGTAGAGGAGACGGAGAAGAAGGCACTTCTCGATCAGCTCAGCAAGCCCTCCGGATTATCGGAGGAGGAGAAGAAGAAACGTGCCGCCGCGGTTATCAACCGCGCCGTGAAGAACGGGTTGACCGAAGTGCAGGTCCATCGTTTCCCGAAGGAGCTTTGTACGGATTTCGGTCGAGCCATCAACCAGCAGGAACCCGGCTGGGAAAAGACACTGACCGGGTTGCCGAGGGAAATGTATCAGCTCTGGTACGATCACCTGCGCCCCCGAGGATACAAGCTGCGATACCAGGTGGTCGACTTTCCCGGCGGCGTACCTGGCGATATCGGCATAACACTGAGCTGGACCTAAAAAGGGAGGCCGGCTGTCGTGCCTATCCTGCGTTCGGCGTCGGACCAGATGGAGTGATCAGATGCGGGTCGGATTCTATGTGTTAGCTCCAGCGGTTCTTTTCGGCACGTCAGCGGCGAACGCGCAGATGACGGTTGATGTCTCGAAGATCACGTGCAAGCAGTTGATCACCTACGAAGTCACCGATGCCAGAACCATTTCGATATGGCTGAGCGGCTTCTTCAATGCACAGCAGAACAATACAATCATAGATGTTAGCCGGTTTAGGAGTAGATCGAACGCTCTGAAGGATTTTTGTATGTCGCACCATGATGTTCCGGTGATAGATGCGGCAAAGGCTGTGCTTGGTGGGAAGAAGCAGTAGAACGATGTACGCTGACGAGATTAGACTCTCATAACAAATATCAGGTGTGGTTGCGAACGAAACATTCAGGGCCTTTCGCGTCTGGACGCGCGAAGACAGAAGGGTATCTGCTTCCGCTGTAGAAGCTCGCCTAACAGGAGAAGTTTCGGTAATGCCAGGCCCCTTGGGGCGAGGCGGGATACGGATCCAGGTCGTGTTCCGCCCCTTTCGAGAGGCAGTCTAATGAGATGGATTTATATCCTTGCGGTTCTAGCCATAGCGACGTTTCCGGCTAAGGCGGCTCGGACGGAAACATGCAAGGCGCAGGCCGATGACAAGAAGCTTTCCGGGCCATCTCTGAAGAGCTTTATGAACAATTGCAAGAGGGACGCCAAAGCAACTTGCGACGAGGCTGCTGACGAGAAGAGTTTATCTGGGATGATGCGAACGCGATCAATTAAGAAATGCATTCGCGACGCTGTTGGAAGGTGAAATACGCGCATCTTATCGCCCGGCTGATCACCGCTGGCAACTGCAAAGCTCCGAAGGGATACAGGCCTGTCCTTACCGGGTTTGGCCGTCCGACCCTTCCGATCGCTGGGCTCTTCTCGCGGGACGGTTCCCAAAGGTAACCCCCCCAACTGCACCTGGGTCGTGCAGCACGGGTGCCGGACGGCAGGAGATGGACGGGACGGAATTCCTCTATATTCTAGCCCGTTAGCGACGGACGCCTACGCGAGTGTTTGGCGGACGCTCGCTCCGCGATTAGTGCCACCCTCCGCTGCGGGCGGAGGCGGAATGGAGGCGCTTATGAAGGACCTTGTTTGCGCTCCATCGCGTCGGCGCATGCTGGCGAGCGGGGCAATCGGCCTCACCGGCCTCTGGGTCTGCGGGAACGCCGCACTTGCAGAGCAAGGCCTTGCGCCAACACCCGCCTGTCACGATGGCGACGAGCCGACGCTTCCCGAGACGGAAGGCCCATTCTTCAAGCCGCGCTCGCCGCAGCGTAGCGATTTGCGAGAGCCTGGCATAGATGGGCAGCCGGTCGAGCTTTCCGGGTATGTGCTGACACGTTTGTGCCGACCAATTCCCGGCGTTCTCGTCGATCTGTGGCATGCCGACGAGAAGGGGGATTACGATAATAAGGGTTTTCGCCTGCGGGGTCACGTTTTCACGGATGCAGAAGGCCGATTCCTTTTCCGCACCATCATGCCCGGGCTCTATCCTGGCCGCACGCGGCATTATCACCTGAAGATTCAGGCACCCGGGCAGAGATCAGTGCTGACGACCCAATTCTATTTTCCCGGCGAAAAGCAAAACCGGAGTGACGGGCTGTTTCGCCGCGAACTTGTGATGCATGTCGCCAAAGCCGATGATAGGCTTTTGGCGCGATACGACGTGATCCTGTAGCTATTCGCGTCCATCGATTAACAAAAGTGAATTCCACCTGCTGCGGCCGGGCGATCGACTAATCTTCAACGTTCAGCGATGCCGCGATCGCACCGAAATCGCTTGGTCATTTTGTCGCGCCTCTCGAACCAAACTGCGTGCCGGTCGTTTTGAGTTTCCTTTCGAGAGGATCATCAACAGTGCACGCACAGCCAACCAGTATTCGTCCACCCAGCAAGCTGCTCCTTGCCTTGGAGGGCATCGCTTGAATATGCGGCGACCCTCGCGACATTACCGATTCTTCATTCGGCCCAACGCGGCGACGGTCATTCCGTATTGATCTTCCCCGGTCTTACCGCTGATGATGTGTCGACCCTCGCGTTGCGGGAGTTCCTGCGCGCACAAGGCTACAAGCCACATGAATTGGGCCTCGGTCTTAATCTCGGGCCGCGCGAAGACGTGTTGGATGCGTGCCTCGACCGCGTGAAAAGACTGCGACGCGAATCCGATCGCAAGGTCTCGCTCATCGGCTGGAGCCTCGGCGGAATTTACGCGCGGGAGATAGCGAAACTCGCGCCGGAGGACGTTAGATGCGTCATTACGTTGGGTACGCCGTTCAAGGGCAGCCCGCGCGCGACGAATGCATGGCGTGTCTATGAGCTCGCAAGCGGCGAGCAGGTCGACAGCATAGGGGATCAGCGATTTGCCTCGCCGCCACCGGTTCCGACGACATGATTTTCAGCCGCACAGACGGTGTCGTCGCCTGGCGGTGCAGTGTCGAGCGCGAAACCGCGACGACCGAGAACATCGAGGTCGAAGCAAGCCATATTGGGCTTGGCGTAAATCCCGCCGCAATCTTAGCGATCGCCGATCGTCTTGCGCAGCCCGAAGGAGCGTGGAGGAAGTTCGATCGGAACATCGGATTGCGCAGGCTTTTCTATAAGGATCCCTTGCGGCATGAACGAGGGCGCGACTGGGTTCCGCAGCTTTGGGAGGCGGCGGCTTAGGCCCGCCGCCGCCGCTTCATGCGACGGCACCCTCAGCGCGAAGTCGCTCGATTGCTGCGGCATCGTAGCCGGCTTCGCGCAATATGACCTCGGTGTGCTCGCCCACAGCGGGCGGGCGCCGAGGCAGGGCTTTTTGCTGGCCAGCGAGGAAGACCGGACTGGTAATCGTCAGCGTTTCTTCGCCTTCGAACGGCACCAGGATTTCGTTTGCGAAAAGCTGTTTATCGTCGCGGATGTCCTGCGCCGATGCGACAACATCGAAAACGATTCCGCCCGCATTTAGAATGTCACGCCACTCCGCGCGATCTTTGCTGGCAAAGACTTCGTCGAAAATCGCGGTGAGTTCGACCGCGTGAGCGAGGCGGTCTCGTTTGGTAAGAAACCGCGGATCGTCGATCAATTCCTCGCGTCCTAGGCATTTTGCCAGAACCGGCCAATGCCGCTCCTCGTTCAGGATGGTCAGGATCAGCCAACGCCCATCCCCGCAACGGTAATAGTTGGTGAAAGCGTTCAGCGACTGCTCGCGGGGTGGCCGGTCTATGAATCTGGCGCCGCACAAGGCCGCTTGTGCCATGACGCCGTTCGACCAGAGGCCGTTGGCGATGAGTGACGTTCCGACATAGGCACCCTTTCCCGTGATCTGGCGTTGATAAAGCGCCATGACGATGCTGGCATAAAGCGAAATCCCGGAGGGGTGATCGCCCATCCCGGTCAGCGGCCGCGCCGGCGGCGCTTTCGCTTCGGTGCGCACGCCGTCCATCAGTCCTGATCGTGCCCACCAGGCGGTAATATCAAACCCAGGTTTGTTGGCCTCCTCTCCGCGCTCGCCATAGCCAGTGAAGGAGGCATAGATCAGCCGCTCGTTAAGGGGCGCGAGGTCCGCGTAGTTGAGGCGGAATTTCTTGCGCACTGCCAGGGGAAAATTAGTAATGAAAATATCGGCGGTGCTGATGAGCCGGCAGATGACCTCCCGTGCTGCAGGCTTGCCGAGATCGAGCGCGAGACCGCGCTTGTTCCGGGAGGCAAGCATCCAGGCGTAATTCTCGTCGCTCTGCGGGCTGGCGGGTAGTTTCGGGATAGCGCGGTAAGGATCACCAGCGCCCGGCGGCTCAATCTTTATGACGTCGGCGCCGAAATCCGAGAGAATGGTCGCAGCTGCGGGCGCCGCAATGAAGCTGCCGCAATCAAGGACCTTTAAACCTTCAAAAAGGCGCGCCATTCAAGTTTCTCTTGTCTCGTTGATTTATCTATGCATCCAACATGGCTCTGCGCGCCTCGATCAGGTAGCCGCTTCGCCTCGCTCCTTCACCGATGCGAGCGCCCGAAGGATTGCGAGCTGCTTGGCATCTCGCTCCGCCTCCAGTTGCTCGACGGGGGCGGCCGCGAAGGACGCCTCGGCCTGCGCAATGATCGTCTTCTGCGCCTTTTCGTCGAGCGCCACAGGCGCCTGGCTCTTCCACGCCGCCTCCATTCCCGGCGCAAATTGCCGAAAGAAGGCGGGGAAACCGCCCGGGCCGCCGCCGAGATGAAACGAGCGGAAAGGCCCGTCGGCCGCCCAGCGCAGACCGATGGAGCTGGTGACGATGTCATCGAGCTCATCGACGGTGACCACGCCTTCGAGCACGAGGTGACAGCATTCGCGGAAAATCGCGCGCTGCAGCCGGTTGGCAACAAAGCCCTGGATTTCCTTGCGAAGCACGCGCGGGACTTTGTCCAAAGCTTTGTAGAAGGCGACAGCGTCTTGCACCGCGCTTGGATCGGTGCGCTCCCCCGGCACGACCTCGACTAGTGGAATGAGGTGCGGCGGATTGAAGGGGTGTCCGATCAAAAGTCGGCTGGCGTTTTCCATCTTGAGCGACTGCTCGGTCGCGGTCTTCGCCGAGCTCGATGAGAGAAGCAGCGCTCGTGAAGGAATCACGCGGCCGATACGCGCCCATAAATCCTGCTTAAATTCGATCCGCTCGGGTCCATTCTCTTGCACCACGTCGACATCGCCCACCGCACGTTCGAGATTGGGTTCGAAGCTGAGTTTCTTACTGAGATTCTCGGTCGGCAGCCCGAATTCCCGCAACGTCGGAGCGGCTTTGCCTATGTAATCGGCAACGAAATCTTCGACATCCTTGCGGGGATCGTTCACGACGACGCTCAGCCCGTGTGCGAGAAAAACGGCGGTCCACGATGCGCCGATAACGCCGGCGCCGATCACCGCCACGCGCGAATAGCGGTTCAGGATATCCACCTCAGTATTGTCGCTCATGGAAGTTCCGCGAGCGCTGTCATATCGGCGGCAGTCTCCTCCTGAACGGCGAGATAATCATGGACCAAAACCGCCGGCGAGAGCGTGAGATCGGTGAGAATATGACTTGCCGAGACGATCTCTCGCACCGGCAAGTCCGCAAACGGTGCTAACGCATGCTCGAAGAGTTGCAGGCGGGCCGGTCCCGTCCATGCGCCCTTGATTGTCAGATTGCTGATCTGGGTGCGCACGAGCTCGCATATCCGCGGCTCGCCCGTATATCCCGGCAAGATTTTCAGCATGAAGGTCGGCACTGCCACTTCCTGGCGCGCCGCTTTGAGATCGAGAGGTTTGTGTTTGTAACCCATCGTCGCTGTTGCGACGCGCAGCGATCCGTAGTCGAGAGTGCCGACCAGCGTATCGGAGTCGATGCAGAGCCGGGCCGATCCGAGTTTCTTCGGGAACGCGCTGATCTCACGACCCGCGGCGATTGCCGGAAGATTGTCAAGATACATGCCGATAAGATATTCGCCGCGCTCCTTGCCATGGCGCACGACAGCCGCCTGGCCACATTCCACATAAGCGCCATAGCCGGTCGTGTCCGGCATCTTCATCACCTCGAAACGGACGAGGGGCTCGTCGACTTCCAGCGGCTCGGGCACAATTCTGACAAGCGCATCACGATCGGTGCGGTAGGTGATGTTGAGGTATTCGCGATCAGTGAAGCGATGCGGCCCTTTCACAAATGCCGGCGCTCCGATGGGGGTCGTGTATTGCTTTGCAACATCCTGTTTCTTCATCGGCGTCGCTCCCCGTATTCCGCAAGCGTAATCTACGGCGCGAAACGTCGGCGGCAACGCCCCTACCTGAGACAGTTGGTTTCCGTCCGCCGATGTGCGCTAAACTCTGCGCCGCACCTGGACTATTTTGGACGAGGAGATGAGCCATGGCATCGCAGCGTGAGTTCGAGATCATCGTCTATGGTGCGACAGGGTTCACAGGCCGTCTCGTCGCTGAATATCTGGTCGGGCGCTCGCGAGCGGAAGACGCGCCGCGCTGGGCCCTCGCTGGCCGCAGCCAGGCGAAGCTCCAGGAAATCCGCTCTTCTATCAACGCACGAAGCGACTTGCCGCTTGTCATCGCCGATGCGGCCGATCCCGCCGCGCTGCATACGATGGCCGAGCGCACTCAGGTCGTGATCACCACGGTTGGCCCCTATCAGCTCTACGGCACGCCGCTTGTCGAAGCCTGCGTCGCGAGGGGCACCGGTTACGTCGATCTGTGCGGCGAGCCCGGCTGGATGCGCGAGATGATCGATGCGCATGAGGCGGCGGCACGCGCGAGCGGCGCGCGCATCGTCTTCTCCTGCGGCTTCGATTCGATTCCATTCGACCTCGGCGTGCAACAGCTGCAGAAGCGCTGCCGCGAAGCCTGGGGCGCGCCGGCGCCGCGTATCAAAGGCCGCGTTCGCGCGATGCGCGGCACCTTTTCCGGCGGCACTGCCGCGAGCCTGAAGGCGACCCTCGCCGCGGCAGCAAAACGTCCGAGCCTATTAAAGCTGCTCGCCGATCCCTTTGCGCTGACGCCCGGGTTTATCGGACCGTCGCAACCCAACACGCTGTTGCCTTATTGGGACGCGGCAATTGGGGCATGGGTCGCGCCATTCATCATGGCGCCGATCAACACGAAAAACGTGCACCGCACGAATTTCCTCAGCGGTCACGCCTACGGCAAGGATTTCCTCTACGATGAGATGATGGTGGCGGGCTTGGGCGATATCGGCAAAGCCGCGGCCGAGGCCATCGCCAAATTCAACCCACTCACCGGCAGTAAGGCACCCAAACCGGGCGAGGGACCGAGCCGCGAGGAAAGGGAAAGCGGTTATTACGACATCCTGTTCGTTGCCGAAGGACAGGGCAAAGAGGCGCTTCGCCTCGCCGTGAAAGGTGATCGCGATCCGGGCTATGGCTCGACCTCGAAGATGATCTCCGAAGCCGCTTTATGCCTGGCGCGCGAGGCGCCGGCGCAGGGCGGCTTCTGGACGCCCGGCGCGCTCATGGGCGATGCACTCGTGAAGCGGCTCGTCGATAATGCGGGATTAACGTTCGAAGCCGAGCCAGCATCGAGCGCCGCCGCATAGCGCGGCTGGCAGGTCGTGCCTCGGCGCACGGAAAAGACATAGACTGAGAGTACGGATTGTCCCGACTCGGCTCTCCTTACGTTGCGCGAAATTCTCACCATCACCGCCATCATCACCATCGTGGTGCTCACGATGGCGCTCGGCGTGCCGTATTTCATCGATTGGTCGGCTCATCGCGCGGCGATCGAAGCGCGTCTCTCGCAAGCGCTTGGCGTACCAATCGAAATCGCCGGCCCGATCGACATAAAGCTGCTGCCGACGCCGACCCTCTCCGTGCAGCGCTTCGCGGTCAGCGGCGCCGAGCTTCACCTGAGCGGCGATGCCGCCCGGTTCGAACTGTCACTCGTGCCGCTCCTTCGCGGCGAGTTCCAGATTCTGGTGGCGGATCTCGACGCGCCGCGGCTGACCGCAAACGTCGACGCGACAGGCGGGATTGCCCTGCCCGTGGTCGCGGCGGGGCGGGCGGACAAGATCCAGCTGGACAAGCTGCTCGTGCGGAACGGGACGATCGCACTTAACGATACGAACGGGCACGAGAGGAACGCGATATCGGCCATTTCATTTAGCGGCAGCGCCGATACCCTGCTTGGCCCCGTGAAAGGCCAGGGCGAATTCACCCGCGACGGCCGGCCGTTCACGTACCGCTTTTCGACTGGCATGATGGAGGCCGACCGGCTGCGGCTGAAGCTCGTGCTCGACATGCGAGGCGAGGTGAGCCATGCCGATCTCGATGGCGCGCTCACGGCGCGCTCGATCGAAGGCCGGCGGCGAATCGGTTTCGAAGGCACCGCCACGTTCAGCGGCCGTATCGGCGATGCGGCGCTGCCCTGGCGCGCGATCGCTTCCGGCAATGCCGATGCGCAGGGGCTACACGGCTCGAACGTGGATATGCGGCTCGGCGACGAGGAGACGGCGCTGAGCGCGAGCGGCGCAGCCGATGCGCATTTCGGCGACTCCGCAGATGCCCACATCGACTTGACCTCCCGCCAGCTCGACTTCGATCGACTGCAGGCGAAATATGACCTCGGCGGGCTTTTGCGCGCCGCCAGCGTGTCGCAGGGAGTGCCGCCTCTGCCGATCGCAATCGATTGGCACGGGGATACAATTACACTCGGCGGCGACACGGCGAGCGAAGCTTCCGCCGCGCTGCGGCTCGATCCAAAAAAGCCCCTGGCGCTTTCCGCTGCGGCGACTCTACCCGCGCGCAGCCGCTTCTCTATCGACGGCGTCTTCGAGCGGGGCGTCGCTCCGGGGTTCAACGGCAGATTGGAGTTCGCAAGCCGCGATCCGGAGGGTTTCGCCGGCTGGCTCTCGCCGATGCTGCCTGACATGGCAGAAAACCTGAGGGCGCTCCCCTTCAGGTTGATTGAAGTTGCCGGCGAGGCCGGACTCTCTGCCGCGGGCTTTTTGATCCGCGATCTTCGGGCAAGACTCGATCGCTCAAGCTTCGCCGGCACGCTGTCCTATACCCGCGCGCTCGGCGCCGAACGCGCGCGGCTCTTCGCCGATCTGACCTCGCCGGCGCTTGATATCGAGAAGCTGCCGGACCTTTCGGGTGCCGCCAAAGGCGCCGCAAACCTCGATCTGTCGATCACCCTGGATGCTAAGGCAGTGAAGGTTGGCGGGCTTGCCGCAACGCCGGTCGATGCCGGCCGCATCCGGGCGAAATTCGCCCGCGAGGCGACGGAAACGCGCCTTGAGCGGCTCTCGGTCGCCGATCTTGGCGGTGCGAATATCGAGGCGAGCGGCCTCTGGCGCGACGGTACAGCGAAACTCGATGCCAGAGTGGACGCGACGCAGCTCCGCGATCTCGCCGGCCTCGTCGGGCGTGTGGCGCCGGGCTCTGCGGCCGGCTTCCTGCAATCCCGCGCGGCGGCGTTGTCGCCCGCACATCTGCGGCTCCAGGGCGAGAGCGATCCAGGCCGGCCGGATTTGTTCGGGTTCAACATGCTGACGATCGACGGCAGCCTGGGCACGACGCGTGCCTCTCTTCGGCTGGCACAAGCGGCCGACGACCCGCAGGCGTCGGAAGCCACAATCCTCCTCGAAGCTCCGGAAGCTGCCGGACTCGCGCGGCAGGTCGGCTTGAGCGTCCTGCCCTTACGGGGGCTGGGGAAGGGGCGTCTCGCTGCCACGGGACGTGGCCGGCTCGGCGCGGCCTGGGCAGGCTTCCTCAGCGCGGCCTTCGCCGGCACAACCGCGAATCTCGACGGTACGCTCCGCCTCGACGAGGACGGGCCTACCCTCTCCGGCGGCCTCAAAATGACGAGCGGCGATGTCGTGCCTCTCTTGCAGCTTCTGGCTCTGACACCGCCCGATCTGACCACACGTCTGCCACTCGATCTTACGGGGCGGCTCGATTGGAAGCCGGCGAATTGGCGGCTTGAGCCGCTCTCCGGGACCATTGCCGGCAGCGCCGTGTCCGGTCAGCTCGTTCGTTCGGCGGACGCGGCAGCAATCGGCGGCTCGCTCGCGCTCGATCGCCTGCCGCTCGGAACGCTGGCCTGGACGATCCTTGGCCGAGAACAGCCGGTTCGAGCGGCGGCCGTCTGGCCGGATGCGACGTTTGCGCAGCCGCTTGCCGATCCGCCGGGGATCGGACTTAACGTGAAGGCGGCCCGCGTCGATGTCAGCGACACGCTGTCAGGCACCGATGCCTCGCTTCGTCTCACAATGGCGCCCGGAGCGCTCGGCATCGACCGTCTGTCGATGCGACTGGCGGGGGGCCGCGTCGAGGGCAGCTTGGCGCTGCGGCGCGAGGAGGACAATGTCGCGTTTTCCGGCCGTCTCGCGTTGGATCACCTTATGGTCGAGAGACCCGCCTTCGCCGCCTCGCTTACCGGCAGCTTGGAATTTGCGTCCAGCGGCAAGAGCGAAGCCGCCCTCGCCGCGGGCCTGGCCGGGGCCGGTGAAATCGGCCTCGGCAACATTCGCGTAAACGGCTTCGACCCTACCGCTCTGCCACGCGTCATTGCTCTTGCAGATGACGAAAAGATCAGCGTCGAGCCGAAGGAGGTCGATGCGGCGCTGTCACGCGAGCTCGACCACGCGCCGTTCAAGACGAACACCGAGCTTTATTACAATGCGGCGCTGGCCGGCGGCGTGCTGCGTCTGTCGGCGCGCGCGGCCTACCCAGTTGGCCCGACGCTCGTCAGCTTACAGCCGGCCTTCGACAGCCGAAACCTTGCGCTGAACCTGCAGGCCGATCTCGCGCTTGCCGTGCCGCCGCGCGGTTGGTCTGCTTCGCCGCCGCAGATTTCCGTCGCCTGGACGCGGCTCCTGTCGCAGCCAGCGCGGCGCATCGATTCGAGTGCTTTCGTCGCGGCGCTCGCCGCGCGTGCCGCGCAGCGCGAGGACGCGCGCATTCAGGCGCTCGAGTTCGACATCAAAGAGCGCGCCTTTTTCAATCGCCGCCTCAAATGGGAGCGCACGCGGCAGGAGGAGCGCGATCGCGAAGCGGCGGAACTGGCACGCGCCGAGCAAGAGCGTATCGAGCGCGAGCGCCGCGCCGAACAGGAGCGCATCGAGCAGGAGCGGCGCGCGGCGGCCGAAGCCGAAGCGGCGCGGCGCCGCGCCGCCGCCGAAGCCGCACAGCGACGTGCTGCTGCGGAAGCGGAGGCCACGCGCCGGCGCGCCGAAACCACCCCGGTCGCGCCAGTGGGAACGGATAATCCGTTGATTCGCGCACAACCCGCCCCCGCACCGGGACTCCTCGCACCGCGGTTCCGCGCACCGACGGCAGATCAGGACCCCTCCGCCGCGGGGCGCTATTAGCTCGCCGAAGCCGAGTCGCCTCCCGTCGCGAACTCGGTATGATCGGCGTGAGCTGGGCGAGCACAGAAATCGCCGGAGGGGAGGATTGCCGCTTGCAGAGCGAAGGGGACGCGCGTGCCGACGGACCGATATTGCGCGTCGACGAAACCTCGCTCGCCTTCGGCGGCCTCAAGGCGCTGCGCAATGTAACATTAAAGGTCGAGTCCGGTTCGATTACCGCGCTGGTCGGGCCGAACGGCGCCGGCAAGACCTCGCTGTTCAACGCGATTTCCGGGTTTTATCGGCCGCAGACGGGGCGCGTCTTTTTCGAAGGACGCGACATTACCGGACTATCAGCGCCGGCTCGCGCCAAGATCGGACTGGCGCGCACCTTTCAAAATATCGCGCTGTTTCGTGGGCTGACCGTTCTCGACAACATAAAGCTCGGGCGGCATGCGCATCTGCGCACGTCGCTTGTCGAGGCGTTGTTCTATTACGGTCGTCCGCAGCGTGAAGAAATGGAGCTGCGCGCCGAAATCGAACAGCGCATCATCGATTTCCTTGAAATTGACCACATCAGACATGCGCCGGTCGGCGCGCTGCCATACGGATTGCAGAAGCGCGTCGAGCTGGCGCGTGCGCTTGCGATGAAGCCGCGCCTTTTGATGCTTGACGAGCCGGTCGCCGGGATGAACCGCGAAGAGACCGAGGACATGGCGCGCTTCGTCCTCGACGTCCGCGAAGAATGGGGTGTCACCATCCTCATGGTCGAGCACGACATGCGTCTTGTCATGGATATTTCCGATCACGTCGTCGTTTTGAATTTCGGCGAGATCATCGCGCGCGGTCTGCCCGCCGATGTGCAACGAAACGAGGAGGTTGCGAAAGCCTATCTCGGCAGCGGCGAGATCGGCAGCGAAGTGCGCGAAGCGGTGGCAGAGATCGCCGCTTTATGAGCCCGGCAATTCTCGACTTCGTTGAATTCAGTCTCGCCGGACTTTGCGTTGGCGCCCTTTACGCGCTGACCGGCATCGGCTTTGTCGTGGTCTATAAAGCCACCCGCATCATCAATTTTGCCATCGGCGAATTCATGATGATGGGCGCCTACTTCTTCTTCGGCCTCGCCGCGCAGGCGGCGCTGCCGAATTGGGCGGCGATCGTCCTGGCGTTGATTGCCGCGGGAACGGTCGGCGGATTCCTCGAGCGCTTCATTTTCCGCCGATTAATCGGCGAAAGCGCGATTTCGGTTTTCATGGTGACAATCGGCTTGGCCAGCATCATGGTCGGCCTGGTCGAGATCGCCTGGACGGCCGATCCGCGCTCGCTGCCCACCTTTCTTCCCGACCAGCCGTTCTTCGTTCCGCTCGGCAGCGCGGAAGCTTTTCTCGCCTCAAAGAATGGCTGGAGCTTCATCATCGTGGCCGCGATCATGGCCGCCTTCATCACCGTCTTTCGCTTCTGGCGCGGCGGCATTGCGCTCCGCGCGACTGCTGCCGACCAGGCCGCCGCTTATAGCGTCGGCATCAACGTGCCCGGCGTCTTCTCGTTCGCGTGGATTCTCGGCGCGATCACCGCGGCGGCAGCGGGCATTCTCGTCGGCTCGATTTCCGGAATTTCGTCAGCGATGGGTGCGATCGGTTTGTCGGTCATTGTGGTCGTGATTGTGGGAGGATTGGACAGCCTGCTCGGCGCGCTTGTCGGCGGGCTGCTGATCGGCTGGCTCGAAGCGATGGCGAGCCTCTATATCGGTGGCGAATACAAGCAGGTCGCAACGTTCGTCATCCTGCTCCTGGTCCTCGTCGTCAAACCTTACGGCCTCTTCGGCACGCATGATATCGAGAGGCTTTGAGATGCGGATCGGCTCGGCGAAACAGACCTACGCGGCCGACGAGGCGATCTTCAAAACAAACGTGCAACGCGCGTGGTTTGCCGCGCTCGCCCTCGCGCTGATCCTGTTTCCCTTCATTGCCTCGGATTACTGGCAGCTCCTCGCCTGTCTCATCGCGATCAACATCGTCGCGGCGATGGGACTGATGATTCTCACGGGATTTACCGGTCTTGTCAGTCTCGGCCATGCGGCCTTCATGGGCGTCGGCGCCTACACTGCGGCCTATCTGTCGAATCATCTCGCGCTGCCGTTCTGGCTGACCATTCCGGCCGGCGGCTTTGTGGCCGCGGCCGTCGGGGCGGTGTTCGGCATTCCGAGCCTGCGTGTGAAAGGTCTCTATCTCGCGCTGACCACAATCGCCGCGTCCTTCATTCTGCAATCGATCTTCTTCAATTGGACTTCTGTCACCGGCGGCGCGCGCGGATTGACGATCGAGCCGGCGAGCTTCTTCGGCCGCGCACTCGTGACGGCGGGCGCGATCTACTGGATCGCCATGCCGATCGCCGCGCTGACCGTGTGGTGGGCGCGCAATCTCTTGCGCACGCGTGTCGGGCGCGCCTTCATCGCCATTCGCGATCGCGATATCTCGGCGGAGCTGCTCGGCATAGAGCTCCTGCGCTACAAGCTGATGAGCTTTGCGCTGGCTTCGTTTTACGCCGGCATGGCCGGCGCGCTCTGGGTCTATCTCTTCCGCGTCATCACGCCGGAGAGCTTCAGGCTGATCGAGTCGATCTTTTTCGTCGCCGCGATCATCGTCGGCGGGCTTGGTTCGGTGCGGGGCGCGATTTTCGGCGCCGTGTTCATGACACTCGTCCCCGAGCTTTTGAAAATCGGCGCCTCGGACCTGGCACCATATTGGCCCGACGCCGTGAAGCTGCTCTCGCCGGTGCGCACGATCGTGTTCGGGGCGCTGATCGTCGGCTTCCTCATGTTCGAGCCGCTGGGTCTCAACGAAATCTGGCAGCGGACGCGGCAGCGCTTCGCGCTCTGGCCTTTCCGAACCTGAGAAATCATGGCCTAATGAGGAAAACCGAACGGGAGGATTGCATGCGAACCGATCGACGAAAAATTCTGGCTGGGCTCGGCGCCGGCGCGGTGGCATCCACAGTTCCGGCGCCTTGGGTGCGCGGCCTGCGCGCTCAAGAGGCGAGCGAAATTCCGGTCGCCATTGCCTCGCCGATGACCGGCGTGTTCGCCTTTGCCGGCATTGAAGGCACCGACGGCGCCAATCATTTCGCGCAATATCTGAACGAGCGCGGCGGCATTGCCGGGCGCAAGCTCCGGCTCATTGTCGAGGATACGGGCTATCAGGTGCCGCAGGCGGTCGCGGTGTTCAACCGGCTGGTCGCCGAATACAAGGTGCCGCTGTTTCTGGGTGACTCCACCGGATTCCAGAAGACGATCAACGAGGAGGTCAATCGCCGCGGGCTGTTGCTGGCCGGTGCGTCGTTCGCGTCCGAAATCGACGACCCGCAAAAATATCCGCTGCAATATATGCCAGGCCCAAGTTATTCGGCGCAGGTCGGCATGTTGTTAAAGCACATCGCCGCAACGAAAAAGGGCGCGCGCATCGCCTTCGTTCATTCCGACACTGAATTCGGCCGCGATCCGATCGCCAGGAGCGAGGCGCTCGCCAAAACGCTCGGGCTGGAGCAGGTGGAGAAGATCGTCACGCCGCCGGGAAGCTTCGACGTGTCATCCGAGGTGCTGAAACTGCGCCGCGCCCGGCCCGAATTCACGGTGTTCCACGGCTACGTCATGGCGCCGATTCCCGAATTCATGAAGCAGATGAAAGAAGCGCGCATCGAAACGCAATTCATGGGCACATTCTACAGTTCCGATCTCGGCATCCTGCAGAAGATGGGCGACGTCGCCGACGGATATCTCGGCGTCAACGCCTACAATTATGTCAACCAGGAAGGCGTCAGCGGCCCCGCCATGGACTTCATCAAGAAGGCGAACGGCGGCAAATACCGCACCAATTCCTACCTGCAGCCCTGGACCAATCTGACGCTCGGCACCGAGGCGATGCGCCGCTGTATCGAAGCCGGCAAGGAGATGACCGGCGCCAATCTCAAGGCGGCGCTGAACACGATCAAGGATTACGACATGGGCGGCGTCATCGGCGTGCCGATCAGCGTTCCCGGCAATTCGATCGGCGTCGGCCGCATCTTCCGCGCCAATCTCAAGGCCGGCAAGATGGACCCGGTCTCCGATTGGATCAAGGCCGAGGCGTGAGCCGCACGTGAGCGCGGCACCCGGCGAGACGATCCTCGAAATCAACAATATCGAGGTCGTCTACAGCCACACGATCCAGGTGCTGCGCGGCCTCTCGCTGGCGGTGAAAGCCGGGCAGATCGTCGCCCTGCTCGGCTCGAACGGCGCCGGCAAGACGACGACGCTGAAGGCCGTGTCGAACATGCTCGGCCTCGAACGCGGCGCGATCACCGCCGGAACGGTTCGCTTCGACGGCGCCGACATTAAAAATCAGGCGCCGCATGCGCTGGTGCGCAGCGGCCTCTTCCATGTGATGGAGGGCCGCCGCATCTTTCCCGATCTCACGGTCGATGAAAATCTCATCGCGGCGACTTACGCGCTTGAGGGCCGCGATAAAGTGGAAGCGGATTTTGAATCGGTGTTCGACTATTTTCCGCGCCTGCGCGAGCGCCGCACCGGCGTTGCCGGTTATCTCTCCGGCGGGGAGCAGCAGATGCTGGCGCTCGGCCGCGGGCTGATCGCGCGTCCGAAGTTGATCCTCATGGATGAGCCGTCGCTCGGATTGTCGCCGGTTCTGGTCGAGGAGATTTTCCGCATTATCGGCCGCATCAACAAGGAGCGCGGCGTGTCGATCCTGCTGGTCGAGCAGAACGCCGCCATGGCGCTTTCGGTCGCGAGCTACGGCTACATCATGGAGCAGGGCAAGATCGTCATTGACGGAACGGTCGAGAAGCTCACCGGCGATCGCGATGTGCGCGAGTTCTATCTGGGCGCCGGCGTCGGCGCCGGCGGCTTCAAAAGTTTCCGCGACGTGAAGCATTACAAGCGACGCAAGCGCTGGCTGAGTTGAAGAGGCATAGCATGCCTGGCGATGGTACAATGAAACCCCAAACCCTGCCGCAATGGCTGCGGCATCACGCGCGCACGCGGCCGCAAGCGATCGCGCTTCGCCAGAAGCGCTTCGGCATTTGGCACCCGACGACCTGGGCTCAGTATTGGCAGCGCGCCCGCGCGGTCGGCATGGGGCTCCGCGCGCTCGGTCTCAAGCAGGGCGCGCATATCGGCATCATCTCCGAAAATCGGATCGAATGGGTACTGGCGCAGCTCGGCGCCGGCGCAATCGGCGCCGTCACTGTCGGCGTATATGCGACAAGCCCCGCGCCGGAAGTGGCATACGTGCTCGAGCACGGCGATTGCGAGATCGTCCTTTGCGAGGACCAGGAGCAAGCCGACAAGGTTTTGGCAACCTGCCACGAACTGCCGAAGCTCAAGCGCATCGTCGTGATGGAAACGAAAGGGTTCCGGGCCTACGATTCAAACAAGGTCGTGTCGTTCGATGCGCTGGAGGAACTTGGCGCGAAAGCGGACGCGGAAGACCCGGACCATGTCGACAAACTCGTCGACGCGCAGCGGCCGGAAGACATCGCCATCATCATCTACACGTCGGGCTCGACCGGCAAACCGAAAGGCGCGATGATTTCGTATGCGAATATCGCCGCCGCCGTGCCCGGCTATGCCGAGCGGCTGAAACTCGATGCGAGCTCGACGACGCTCTCTTACCTGCCGCTCTGTCACGTCGCCGAGCAGGGGTTGACGACATTCGCGCCGCTGCAATACGGCATGATGGTCAATTTCGGCGAGTCGCTGCGCACCGTGCAAGAAGATTTGCGCGAAGTCGCGCCGAGCCTGTTCCTTGGCGTGCCGCGCATCTGGGAGAAGATGCATTCGGCAATCCACATCAAGACGCTGGAAAGCGGCCGACTGAACAAAATGCTTGTCGAGCGCGCCTTCGCGGCTTGCGAGCCTTTCGCGCTGACCGGCCCGCGCACACTCCGCGAGAGGCTCACATTCGCGCTGTGGTATTGGCTTGTTTTCCGCCCGCTGCAAAATTTCATCGGCTTGCGCCGCACGCGCATCTGCGTGACTGGCGCGGCGCCGATCCCACCGAAGGTGTTCATGTTCTTCCGCACGATGGGCCTGCCGCTGATCGAGGTCTACGGGCAAACGGAATCCTCCGGCGGCGTAACCGGCCAGCTTGCCGAGGACGTGAAGCTCGGCACCGTCGGTCCTGCCGTCGACCGTGCCGAGGTTCGCATCGCAGAAGACGGCGAAGTGCTGGTCCGCGGCGGCATGGTGTTCGCGGGCTATTACAAGGATCTCGACCTGACGCGGCGCACGGTGATCGATGGCTGGCTGCACACCGGCGACATCGCCGAATGGTGCGACGGGCACGTCAAGATCGTCGACCGCAAAAAGGACGTCATCATCACGTCGGGCGGCAAGAATCTCAGCCCCTCGCTGATCGAGAATGCGATGAAGGCAAGCCCTTTCGTCAAGGAATGCATCGTCATCGGCGATGCGCGCCGTTACGTGACCGCGCTGATCCAGATCGATTTCGAAAATGTCGGCAAATGGGCCGAGCAGAAGGGCCTCGCCTTCACCACCTTTCGCTCGCTGGCCGAGCACCCGGCCGTCTTCCGCCTGATCTCGCAGGAAGTCGAGAAGGCCAATGACGCGCTTGCGCCGGTCGAGCAGGTGAAGCGCTTTCATCTCCTGACGAAAGAGCTCGACCACGACGACGGCGAGGTCACCGCCACAATGAAGGTGCGACGCGCCAACATCTACACGAAATTCGCCGCGGAGATCGAGGCGCTCTATGCGCCGCAAAGCACGGCGGCTTGAGGCGGCGCGTCAATTCATTCTGCCAGTGCGGGTTGGGGCGCCACGACTCGCGTTCCGTACCGCACACCCAGGAATGCGATGAGAATCGCGGCAATCAGCATCGGCACGGCCGCGGCATACAAGATGCTCGTCGGCGTGACATAATTGAGGAGCAGGCCGAAGAGTAGCGGGCCGCCGATTCCACCCAAGCGGCCGATGCCCAGTGCCCAGCCGACTCCGGTCGAGCGGATCGGTGCGGGGTAAAACACGGCAGCAAGCGCGATCACGCTTTTCTGTCCGCCGCTGACACAGCAGCCGGCGAAGAAGGTGGCGAACATCAGCACCCATTCGGGGTACGACAGCGCCGCGCCCATCAGCGCCACGAAAACCACGCCAAGCAGATAGAGCACCGCGAGTGAGCGATATGGACCGAGCATGTCCATCGCCGGACCGATGACCACTGCGATGATTATGCCGCCGACCGTCGTCAGCGTCGTTGCGAGCGCGACGCTCGTCAGCGGGTATTTTAAGTTGGTGAGGATCGTCGGCAGCCAGCTCTGCAGTGCGTAGAACTCGGCGAGGTTAAGGAAGAAAACGATCCAGAGAACGATGGTACCAACCGCCCGCCCGGACGTGAACAGGCTGGCGACGGCACTGCCGACCTCCTTTTCTTCTGTCGTGAACGATCGCGGCGCCCCTTCCGGCAGCGCAGGATCGACGCGCCGCAATATGTGCCAGATGCGGTGGCCGTCGGCCTTGGTGCGCACCAGAAAATCCAGCGATTCGTGCAGGAAGAAGAACAGGAATATTGACAGCACGAGCGGCGCGATCGCGCCGACCCACAGCAGCGAGCGCCAGCCGTAGAGCGGCAGCAGTGAGGCGGCGAGCGCGCCGGTGGCGACGAAGCCCAGCGAAAATCCGCAATAGATGGCCAGCACGAATGTCGCACGGAACCGCTTCGGGCTGTATTCGCCGGTAAGCGCCACGGCGCTCGGAATGGCGGAGCCGAGAAACAGGCCGGTGACGAAGCGCAGCACGATCAGCTCGGTCACGTTGCTGGTGAAAGCCGTGATCAACGTCGCGACGCCGAATGCGATGGTGCTGATGAGGATCATGCGCCGGTGACCGAAGCGATCGGAGAGCGGCGATAGGACGAGATAGCCGACCATGAGCCCGGTAAGCGCCGAGGAAAAGATCGGACCGAGCACTTCGCGCGATAAGCCCCACTCCTTGGCAATCAGTGGCGCCATGTAGCTGATCGACTGCGTGTCGAAGCCATCGAGAAACATCACCAACCCACAGAGCAGGGTGATGATGTACTGCGAGGCGCCGATCGGCTTCTCGTTGATGAAGGCCGGTACGTGAAAATTGTCGTCATGCAAACTCATCGCCAATCTCCCCGTCTTTGTTCACGTGCCCGTGGTCACAAAGGGCTCGGCAAAGAACTGATCCTCCGGCAGGCCTCCTTGCCGTGTAAAATCGCCGCGCGCTTTACGGATCATCAGCGGATTGCCGCTTGCATAGACCTGGTAATTCGAAAGGTCCGGCACGTCCTCGATCACCGCGCGATGCACGAGGCCTTTGCGGCCGCTCCACGATTCGTCGGGCGCGGTGAGGACAGGCGTGAATTCGAACCAAGGTAACTTGCGCGCCCATTTCTCCGGAAGCGCGCGCATGTACAGGTCCTGAGCGTGCCTACCGCTCCAGTAAAATTTCACCGGCCGCGTGCTTTCGCGCCTGATCAGATGTTCGACGATCGATTTGATCGGCGCGAAACCCGCGCCTGTCGCGAGGCAGATGATCGGGCGCTCCGTATTCTCGCGCAGGAAGAAATCGCCGAACGGAACCTCGATCTGCACGCGGTCGCCGAGCTTCAGTTGCCGGAGAACGCCTTCCGAAAAATGCCCGCCACCGATATGGCGGATATGCAGCTGCGCGCCGTCGCTTTCCTGCGGCGGATTGGCAAGCGAGAAATTGCGCGCGCTGCCGTCGGGCGATTTTATCCGCAGATACTGACCCGCTTTGAACTTCGCGCGGATACTGACGGGAAAGCGCAGAAGCAGGGTCGCGACCTCCTCCGTCGGCCAGTTCAGCCGGAACACCCACGCATCGATCGTCTTCGTTCCGGAAGCCTCGCGCCGCTCGATGCGGCGCGGATGCACGATGATGTCGGATTGTGGCTTGGCGCGGCACAGCAGAACTGCGGATTTCGGCCCCTCGATGAGCTGCGAGCCGAGCGCCACCGTTCCGGCGCGCAAGCCCGCTTCGCACGTGCTGCAGACGCCCTTGCGGCACGAATAGGGGAGCGAATAGCCGGCGCGTTCCGCCGCATCGAGAACCGTCTCGCCTGAGTCGGCGGGAAAGACGATGTCGCTGTGCCCGATCGCGACCTCAAAGGTCATGCCGCACCTGTTCGACTTTGAACAACGGTCCGGCCGCTCACGAGTTCGATCGCGCGGATCAGCGCATCGGGCTCCGCCGTCCCGCGCCCGGCAATATCGAAAGCGCTGCCGTGCCCGACGCTGGAGAAGACAAAGCCCGCACCGATCGACATCGCCGCGGAATTGCGCCCGGCGAGAAGCTTCACCGGAATGTGGCCCTGGTCGTGATACATCGCGACGAACGCGTCGACGTCCCGCCGCGCCAGCATGAGATCGGCACCGAGGGGTCCCTCTACGTCCAGGCCGGCGTGGCGAAGCGCGGCGGCGGCGGGCGCGGTGATGCGTTCGTCGTCGTCGCCGAACAATCCGCCTTCGCCGGCATGCGGATTGATGCCGAACAAACCGATCTTTGGCCGCGCAATTCCTTGCGAACGCAGCGCATCGGCTGCGGCATTCACCGCTTTGCAGACGAGATCGGGCATAAGCCGCGACAGCGCATCTTGCAGTCGCTCGTGCAGCGTCACGTGCACGATGCGCAGGCCGCCGCCGACGAGCATCAGAAAGACTTCGCTTTCGGGAATATCCGTGAGGCGGGCGATCAGGCCGGGATAGCCGGAGAAACGTATGCCTGCCGCATTAACAGCCGTTTCCGAATGTGGGCAGGCGACCACCGAAGCAGCGCGGCCTTCTCTGATTAAACGTATCGCGGCGCTGACATAGTCCACCGTTGCCCGGCCACTTGGCGCGCCGGCTTTGCCCGGCATGAATGCATCCGGCGGGAGCGACTGCACCGGCACCAGCTTCAGTGCACGCGCCCCTCTCGTATCCTCGCCGCAAAATTGGATCGGCAAATCCGGCGCAAAACGCTGCGCATAAAAGCGCACGACCTGCTCGTCGCCGACAATTATGATCTCGATCTGGAGATTATCCGCAAAGTGCCGCGCCGCCTTGACCGCAATCTCAGGTCCGATTCCATTCGGATCGCCGATCGCCAGCGCGATCGCCTGTGGTGCCTCAGCACTCAAAGCGGTAACGCGAGCAGTGTGTCGATGCGTGAACTATCGCAGACGACCGTCCGCTCCTCTAGTTTGGCTTTGTGGTCCTCGATCCTGTAGAGGTCGAGATAGCGCCCTGTTGCGAAGAGATCGGTGTCGCCGTCCTGCAAAATGCGCGCGACGAAAAACGGCGTCTCCGTGCGCACTTCCGCACCGTGCTGCGACAATATCGCCGGCTGCCCGAGAATATGCCGGTAGGACTGGCGCTCGTAAATGTTGGCTTCACGTAAGGCTGAGACGCGATCCTGCAGCATGCCGCGCGAATTGGCGAAAATGATGCCCGCCTCTAAGCCTTCGCGATAATTCGCGGCGCTGGTCACGACGTATTTGCATGGCCCATGAAAATGATCTGGCCATTCCTCGAGCCGGTCGTCGTCGATGCAGCGGATATAATCCGACTGCGCTTGCACGATCAGGCGTAATGCGTCCATCGGACGAGCTAAAGGCCCATATGCGTGCGATAAGCTTTCCAGAAGCCGCGCACCGAGGCTTCCGTCACACGGCTTTCGCTGCTTTCCGCTGCGGCGCCGCCCATTTCGAGCACGGCCTCCTCGTCGGAAGCCCCGGCAATGCCGCGCTGCACGAAGCCGCCAACGCAACCGTCTTCCATCGAAATATAGCCGGCGGGCCCGACGAGATTGGCCTGTTTCAGCCGCACCATGCGCTGCTCCGGTGTGTCGTCGGCGAAACCGAGATAGGTCCAGTTGAGATCGGTGCGTTCGATCGCGCGCGGCACGATCTGGCGAACCGCGATGGCATTCTGGATCTGCTGCAGAACGAAGGTCGGGAACACCGATAATATCTGCAGCGTCACGCCATCGCCGTACTCGTCGAAGCCTTGCAGGAGCGACGGATCGGCGAGCTTGTACTCGCTTTCCGAGCGCAATTGCTGCTTGGCGTATTCCTCGCTTTTCGCCGCTTCGGGATCGATCGCGGAATAGCTCACGTGATGGCCGCCGGTCTCGTCGACAATGATCGCGCCTTTCTGCGAGAGCCGGTTCAGCTCGAACGTCGTGAAGAACAGATGCAGGATGCTCGCATGGTATGAATCCTTGACGTTCTCCATGTAGAGCTTCCAGTTGTTCGGCAGCACCTGCGTGTAGCGCCCGATCACGACGGGCTTTCGCCGCCCGAGCACGCGGTCGATGCGCGACAGGATTTCTTCCCCGAGATATTCCTCGATCGGCGGGACCTCTTCGGAGAAAGAGCCGAAGACAAGCCCGTTGACCGTCGCAACGCGGAGCTTGCGCGGATTGTGATCCTGCATACGGAAGCTCTCGGGCATGCCGCCTTTGCCCTTGACACCGTCCTTGAAGGCGACGCCGATCAGGTTGCCTTTCGTGTCGTAGGTCCAGGCGTGATAAACGCAGCTGAAATCCTTGCGCCCCTTGCCGTGCGTGTCGAGACAGATCAGGGCGCCGCGGTGGGCGCAGCGATTCTCGAATGCGTAGATTTCGCGGTCGTAATCGCGCGAGACGACAACCGGCGTGTCGCCGACCTTGGTGGTGCGGAAATCGCCTCCGGCGGGAATTTCGATTTCCATGCAGAGGTAGTGCCAGAGCGGGCCCTGAAAGATGCACTTCTGCTCGCGTTCGTATGTCTCATTTTTTTGGAACACGCGGTAAGGAACACGCGTCAGCCCCGCGGAGGGCCAGGGTTGGCGCGATGCGCCCTCGTGAGCGGTCGTCTGCGCGAATCTTTGGTCCAAGTGCATTTCCTCAGGCTAGTTTCTATCGTTAGCTCGCGATTATTCGGTGGATAATCGAGGCAACGAGTCAAGCTCGACAACAGTTCCGGTCGCCGCATTGCGCCTGCGCGTCCTTCGGTTGCGTCAGGGATCAAGCGCGTCCAATAAGCGATCTTTCTCGTCCGCGCTTGCCGCATCGTCGCTCCCGCGCGACAACCAGGATCGAGCGCAGGTTCGCCCAGCCGAAAGGCGTCCATGACCGGTCATCAGCCGTTTACCGAGGATCACGCCGAGATACGCGAGGAGGTGCGCAAGCTCTGCTCGAAATATCCGGGCGCCTATTGGCGCGATCTCGATACGCGGCGGGCCTATCCCACCGAATTCGTGACCGAGCTGACGAAGTCGGGCTTCCTCTCGGTTCTGATACCGGAAGAATTCGGCGGCTCGGGGCTTGGCCTCTCGGCTGCGGCGGCAATCCTGGAGACCATCCAGGCGAGCGGCTGCAACGGCGCCGCCTGCCACGCCCAGCTTTACACGATGGGGACGGTGCTGCGGCACGGCTCGCCGGCACAAAAGGCCACGTATTTGCCCAAAATCGCAACGGGCGAGCTCCGCCTGCAGGCGTTCGGCGTCACCGAGCCGACGAGCGGCACCGATACGACGTCGTTGCGGACCTTCGCCAAGCGCGAGGGCAACGAATACGTCGTCAACGGCCAAAAGATCTGGACGAGCCGCGCCGAGCATTCCGACTTGATGGTGCTGCTGGCGCGCACGACTCCGCGCGACCAGGTGCGCAAGAAAACCGAGGGGCTTTCCACCTTTCTTGTCAATATGCGCGAGGCCTTGAACAATGGGCTCACCGTCCGTCCGATCCGCACGATGATGAATCACAATTCGTGCGAAGTGTTTTTCGAGAACATGCGCATTCCGGCGGAGAACCGCATTGGCGAGGAGGGCAAGGGCTTTCGCTATATTCTATCCGGCATGAATGCCGAGCGCATTCTGATCGCGGCGGAATGCATTGGCGACGCCAAATGGTTCATCGAAAAGGCGCGGGATTACGCGCGCGAGCGCCACGTCTTCGGACGCGCCATCGGCCAGAACCAGGGCATACAATTCCCGATCGCGCAGGCTTATGCGAAAATGCGCGCCGCGGAGCTGATGGTGCATGACGCGCTTTCGCGCTACGAGGCGGCGCTCGATTGCGGGGCGGAGGCGAATATGGCCAAGATGCTCGCGGCGGACGCCTCGTGGGAGGCAGCAAACGTCTGCGTGCAGACGCATGGCGGCTTCGGCTTCGCCGAGGAATACAACATCGAGCGCAAGTTCCGCGAAACGCGGCTCTATCAGGTCGCGCCGATCTCGACCAATTTGATCCTGAGCTACATCGCCGAGCATGTTCTTGACCTGCCACGCTCGTACTGAATTGCCGGAGAGAAGCGCATGAGCATCAAAGGCCAGGCATATATCGCCGGCGCCTATGAGCATCCGACGCGCAAGGCGCCAGATTCGAGCCTGGCGCAGCTCCATGCCGAAGTGGCGCTCGGCGCGCTCGCCGATGCGGGGCTGTCGATCCGCGACGTCGAGGGTTATTTTTGCGCGGGCGACGCCCCCGGCATGGGGCCGATGTCTATGGTCGATTATCTGAACTTAAAAGTTCGGCACGTCGACGCGACCGATACCGGGGGCACCTCTTACCTCATCCATGTCGCGCATGCGGCGCAGGCGATCGCCGCCGGCAAATGCGACGTCGCGCTGGTGACGCTCGCCGGCCGGCCACGCAGCGAAGGCCAGGCGACCGGCACGGCTGTGCGCCCGCTCAATCCCAATCAGCCGGATACGGCTTTCGAGAGCCCGTTCGGGCCGGCGCTTGCCAACATGTACGGGATGGTCGCGCGGCGTCACATGCATGAGTTCGGCACCACGTCCGAGCAGCTTGCCTGGATCAAGGTCGCCGCTTCGCACCATGCGCAATACAATCCGAACGCGATGCTGAGGGATGTGGTCACGGTCGACGATGTTCTCAATTCGCCGATCATTGCCGACCCGCTGCACCGGCTCGATTGCTGCGTCATAAGCGACGGCGGCGGCGCAGTCATAGTCGTACGACCCGAAATCGCGCGCTCATTGAAACGGCCGCTGGTGAAACTCATTGGCGCAGGTGAATCGGTCAAAGGCCAGCTCGGTGGCGATGTCGATCTCACCTATACCGGCGCCGCGCGTTCTGGGGCGGCGGCGTTCCAAGAAGCCGGGGTCAAGCCGAGCGACATTCAATACGCCTCCATCTACGACAGTTTCACCATCACCGTGCTCATTCAGCTCGAAGACCTCGGCTTTTGCGAGAAAGGTCAGGGCGGCCGTTTCGTCGCCGACGGCAATCTCATTTCCGGCACCGGCAAGCTGCCCTTCAACACCGATGGCGGCGGCCTCTGCAACAATCATCCCGCCAATCGCGGCGGCATGACGAAAATCATCGAAGCGGTGCGGCAGCTGCGCGGCGAGGCGCATCCCAAGGTGCAAGTGCCCGACTGCCGGCTTGCATTGGCGCAAGGCACCGGCGGCTCTCTCGGAACGCGGCACGCCAATGCGACACTGATCCTGGAGCGCGAATAGCGATGGCCGTAAAAGAGGACGCACTTGCCAGAATAGCCAACCCGGAGACGAAGGTGTTTTGGGAAGCCGCGGCGCGAGGCCGGCTGCTCCTGCCAAAATGCACGTCTTGCGGACGTTTCCATTGGTATCCACGCCGCGTCTGCCCGCATTGCGCCAGCACATCGATCGAGATGCACGCGGCGAAAGGGACTGGCGAGGTCTATTCCTATTCGATCATGCGGCGCGCCAAGGTGCCCTACGCGATCGCCTATGTTAGGCTTAGCGAAGGCACGACAATGATGACCAATATCGTCGATTGCGCTTTCGAAGACATCCGCGTCGGCATGCCGGTAAAGCTCGTGTTCAAAGACAGTGCGGAAGGATATCCACTGCCGATGTTCACCAAAGCCTGAGGCGCGCAACATCGCCGCATGCATCAGAATGCAACTTACCGCGCGATTGTCTGCCGCGCCATGGTTCGCCCGATGAGCTGAAAGTCGAGCATCTGCCGCGCGCCGAGCTCGCCGCGGGACATGCGCGGGGAGGCACCCCGCGCCGCCGGCGACCTGAAGCCCGCACCGCAAAGTCTTTAGACTGCGGCGCCGCCCCGCTGCCACGGATATGCGCTGGGTGTAACGAACGCCGTTGACGAACGACACCCGTGCAACGACGAACCGGGCAGTTTGGTGGGGGAAGTAGGACTCGAACCTACGAAGGCTTAGCCAGCGGATTTACAGTCCGCCCCCTTTGCCGCTCGGGACATTCCCCCATCCGCGGCGCAAGGCCGCGCGCCACCGCTGCATGAGCCGGCTGCGCAGGCCCGGCATATGCGAAAGGCCCTCCCGGCCTGTCAACCCCGGCACCTGCCGCGCCGGCATTGCCCGACGGCACCTCGCGTGGGAGGGAACGGCTTGGAGGAATCAGAAAATGCGCAGCGATCGGCGCGGTCCCCGTCCGCCCCGCCTTGAGACGAAAGACGCGGAGCGAGTCGCGCGGAACCCGCGCGGGCGCGCCCACGAATCCGCCGCCGCGCGCGTCGATCCGCATCTCACCTTCGTCTACGGCTTGCATCCGGTGCGGGAAGCGCTACGTGTCGGCCGCCGTCGACTGGTGCGGCTCCATGCGACGAAGGAGGCGGCCGATCGCCTGTCAACCGAGATTGCCGCGGCGCGCGTGCCGGTAAATCTTGTCACGTCGCAGGACCTGTCGGTACGGCTCGGCGCGCAGGCCGTGCATCAGGGCGTGCTTCTTGAAGCCGGCGCGCTCGAAGCCGGCGACATTTCCGACCTCGCCCAATCCGGCGGAATCGTCCTCGTGCTCGATCAGGTCACCGATCCGCACAATTTCGGTGCGATCGTTCGCACCGCCGCCGCGTTTGGCGTCGAGGCGCTGATCACCACGCACCGCCGCTCCCCGCAGATTTCGGGCGTCCTCGCCAAAGCCGCCTCGGGCGGGCTCGAATATGTTCCGCTGATCAATGTGACCAATCTCGCGCGCGCATTGGATACGCTTGGTGAGTACGGCTTCTCGCGAGTCGGTCTCGATTCCGAAGCCCCGAAGCCGCTCGAGGCGATTGCCCTCTCGACTCCGCTCGCCCTTGTGCTCGGCGCCGAAGGTCAGGGATTGCGCCGCCTCACACGGGAGAAATGCGATGTACTGGCGCGGCTCGATCTGCCGGGGCCCGTAAAAAGCCTTAACGTGTCGAACGCCTGCGCAATCGCGCTGGCGCTCGTCAGCGGCGCACTACGTCAGCAGATGGGAGGGCGCCCGTAAATCACGCGCGGCAAGTGCCCGGCGTGGCGCACCTGCTTTATTTGTGTGATCAGCGGCCGCACACAGACCGGGCGCTCGTACGGCATGACCTGCGCCCCAACGTCATCGCCATCGGCAAAGACCGGTGCGGCGGCTCGCCGGTATCCACCAAATACGGCGCATAGGGCAGCGAACGTTCTCCGAACCGATGGTGCCGATTGAAACGATCGTGGGCCCGGCGATGATTCGTGACGATCGCATGGCGATTCACGAGCTCGCGGCGAACGACATGCGGCGCGGATCGCCTGTACACGCCCCATGCTGACGACGCCCCGCCCCGCACAAGCCGCGGAGGACGCCAGTGAAAGCGATGCCGCTATGGTTAACAGCGCGACTGCCCGACGAAAGGCTGTAGACGAAGGTTCCATGCTGATCCCGTCGACTGAGCTGCCGCCTCGACAGTAGTATACCAAACGTAAAGACCGGCAAGCCGATTGAGGCGGACGGGTAAAGAGACGTTCGTTAAAAGAGCGCGGCGGCTGCCAATCGCGGCTGGGCACGGGAGGCTGGGCGACCACCTTCATGACTAAAGGATCAAGGGACGGCGGGAGCAGGCTCATGGGCCTGCTCTTGCCTCGTTAAGAAGCCGGGGGTGTCTTCATCATGAGCATCGCAGCAACACCAGGAATGATTCCTGAGACGCGCCGCATGACGGCGGAGGAACGCAAGGTCATCGTTGCCTCGTCCGCGGGTACGGTTTTCGAATGGTATGATTTTTATCTGGCCGGTTCGCTCGCCGCGAATATCAGCCAGAATTTCGTGCCCGGCACGAACGACACGGCGAAATTCATCTTCGTGTTGTTCGGATTTGCCGCCGGCTTCGCGGTGCGCCCGTTCGGCGCGTTGTTCTTCGGTCGTCTCGGCGATCTGATCGGCCGCAAATACACCTTCCTCGTGACGATGACGATCATGGGTCTTGCGACGTTCATCGTCGGTCTCTTGCCCGGCTATCAATCGATCGGCTATGCGGCGCCGGTTGCGTTCATCGCCTGCCGGCTTCTGCAGGGCTTGGCGCTCGGCGGCGAATACGGGGGTGCCGCGACCTACGTCGCAGAACACTCGCCGCAGGGACGCCGCGGCTTCTATACATCGTGGATTCAGACGACCGCGACGGTCGGTCTGTTCCTGTCGCTGATCGTCATCCTGGTGCTGCGCCTCAACATGTCGACCGAGGCTTTTGCCTCGTATGGCTGGCGCATTCCGTTCCTGTTGTCGATCATCCTGCTCGCCTTCTCGATCTGGATTCGGCTGCAGCTTGCTGAATCGCCGGCCTTCCAGCGCATGAAGGAGGAGGGAACGCGTTCCAAGGCGCCGCTGACCGAAGCATTCGGTCGCTGGGACAACGCCAAGGTCGCGATCCTCGCGCTTCTCGGCGGAACGGCAGGGCAGGCGGTGGTCTGGTACACCGGCCAGTTCTACGCGCTGTTCTTCCTGACCCAGACGCTGAAGGTCGACGGCACGACGGCAAATCTGCTCATCGCATTTTCGCTGCTCATCGGCACGCCGTTCTTCATCGTGTTCGGATGGCTGTCGGACAAGGTCGGCCGCAAGCCGATCCTGCTTGCCGGGTGCCTAATCGCCGCGATCACCTACTTTCCCCTGTTCGGGCAGATCGCCAAGACGGCAAATCCGAAGCTGATCACGGCGACGGAGACGGTAAAGGTCGTGCTCACGGCCGATCCCGCCACTTGCGGCACTTTGTTCGATCCCGTCGGTGTGCGCACCTTCACCTCGCCATGCGACGTGGCGCGGCGCACGCTGGCGAACAATTCGATCCATTACGAGCTCGTCAACGGGCCCGCAGGATCGCCGATGACCGCCAAGGTCAACGGCACCGATGCCGCGACGAGCGACAACAACGGCAACGCGATCGTCGCCGCGGCGCAGGCCGCCGGCTACCCGAAGGCCGGCGATCCGACGATCCTCAAGACGCCGAGTATCGGCGCCGTCTTGAGCGATTCACGGTCGCTAACCGAGATCGCGCTGCTCTTCGTCCTCGTCATCTACGTGACGATGGTCTACGGGCCGATCGCCGCGATGCTCGTCGAACTGTTCCCGACGCGTATCCGCTATACCGGCATGTCGCTGCCTTATCACATCGGCAACGGCTGGTTCGGTGGCTTCCTGCCACCGACTGCCTTTGCCATCGTGGCGGCAACCGGCAATATCTTCCAGGGTCTCTGGTATCCCATCGTCATCGCGCTGATGACCTTCGTCGTCGGGCTGCTCTTCGTCCCGGAGACAAAGGACCGCGATATCTACGCGAACGACTGATCGCTATAACCGAAGCGGAGCGCCGGATTAAGCGCTCCCCTCCTCAGATGGGCGCCGCTTTCATCGCGAAAGCGGCGCTTTCTTTTGAAGATGCGCGGCGTCGTAGCGCACCATGAAATTCGGCGACATGGCGCGCAACCGGTCGCGATCGACGCGGCCCGAGCGGCCGATATAGCTCATCGCAAAATCGAGCGGCGCGAGCCGCATATGCCTGGGGAAATGCTCGTACCACTCGGCGCTCGCCTTTGAGGCGCGCACGAGCTTCTCGACGATCGGTCGGCGACTCGTTTCGTAAAGGGCGAGCGCAGAGGCAAGATCGCCAGGCGCGCTCTCCAACGCCTTGACGAGCGCGATGACATCCTCAAGCGCGAGCCGCGTGCCGGAACCGATCGAGAAATGCGCCGTATGCAGCGCATCGCCGACCAGCACCATGTTACGGAACGACCAGCGCTCGTTCCAGATCCACGGAAAATTCCGCCACGTCGATTTGTTCGAGGTCAGCGCGTGCCCGCGCAGCGACTCGGCGAAAACGCGCTGCAACAGTATGCGGGTTTTATCAGGCGACAGGGTATCGAATCCCGCCCGCAGCCATGTCGCGCGATCGCACTCGATGATGAACGTGCTGCTCGCCGGGGCGTAACGGTAGTGGTGCGCATTGAAGGTGCCGAGCTCTGTCTCCACAAACGTCTGCGTCAGCGTGTCGAAGGATTGCGTCGTGCCGTACCAGATGAATTTGTTGTCGAGATAGGTGAGGGACGTCCTGAAATCACCCTCGAGGGTGCGGCGAAGCAGCGAGTTCACGCCATCGGCGCCGATCACGAGATCGAAAACGGCAAGCTCGTCGATCGAGGTGACCTGCTTGCCATAATGAGGGGCAATACCGGCGCGCTGCACGCGATCCTGCAAGAGCTGCAAAAATGCCAGCCGGCCGATTGCCGAGAAACCGACGCCGTCGATGACGATCTCCTCGCCGCGATGAACGAGCTTGATGTCGCGCCAGGTTTCCATATGCGGCATGATGGCGTCGACTGTGTCGGGATCGTCCTCGCGCATAAAGTCGAGCGCGCGTTCGGAGAAGACCACGCCGAAGCCGAAAGTGGCGTCGGCGGCGTTCTGCTCGAACAGCTCGATCTCATCGCGCGGGTGACGCGTCTTCCACAGATATGCGAAGTAGAGTCCGGCGGGGCCGCCGCCGAGAATTGCGATGCGCATCAGTAGAGCGGCGCCAATTGCGCGACGCCGCGAAGCGGGCCGAGCCCGAGTTGACCGCGGTCGAAAACGATCGGGAGACGGATTTGTCCCGGCCCGTGCGGCGGCGCGCGGCCGGTCAGCAATCCGCCGATCAGGCCGCCTATATCGAGGAGTTGCGGCGCGATGCCGTAGCGCTGCAGGACCGGCGCCAGGCCCGAGGCGGTAAGGTCGATGCGTCCCTCGAGCCGGTGCGTGCGATCGATATGCAAAGTGCCGGTGCCTTGCGCGTTGAGACTGCCTTGCAGCAATGCCGCATTCTGCAACACCAGCGAGCCGCCGGCGGTGCGCCAGCGTTCGAGCAATTGCGGAATTGTGCCGCCGCCGATCGCCTCGGCTTGTGTCAGGGTTCCGATTAACTGCAACGTCGCCGGCGCGCTAATTCCGGTCGCGTCGTCGAGACCGGCAGACACAGTATTCGTCGACGTCAACGCGAAATCGTAGGCACGCTGTTCCTCGGTGCCGCGTCGCACATGAATTTGGAGATTGTCGGCGCGGCCGCTGAAGCTGCGGCCGTTTGCAACGCCCGCGGTGAACTCGACCTGATCGGCGGCGAGCGAGGCGCGTTGCAACGCGTCGCGAATGCCGCGCACGCTGATCTGCAACAGCTTCCAGTTTACGCTCGTATGGCTGCCGTCCTGCGTTAGTGTGAAATCGAAGGGCCCGTCGGCCTCGCCGATCATGTGTTTCGGATCGTATATCTGCGCGACAATGTGGATGCCGCCGAGCTTGCCAACCACCGGAATCCCGGCGGCGGGGCCGGAAAAGCTCGGATTGTTGCAGGTGATCTCGATGCGGAAAGGGTAACCGCCGACCCTGCGGGCGGGGCAGGTCCAGATGCGCCCGTCCTCCGCCTCGCGCTTGATCCAGGCGCCGATCTCGCGCCCGGTGATGGTCGCGGCGATGTACCAGAAGATCGACCAGCCGATCGCCAACACGAGCATTGCGAAGATCGGCAGGTAGAGCCCGATACGGCTGTACCGTTTTGGTGGGGCCGCCGGGGCGGACATCGATGATCCAGCTTTCGCCTAGTCGCAGGCGACTGCTAGCCGATTAGATAGCGCAATGCCACGTTCAGTGCCGCTCAGGACCTCGGCGCGCTGCGGGGGGCGGTTGTTGAAAGCATCCCGGCGCGTTCTGCCGGACGCCGCTCGACGGGTATTGCGTTCGCGCCGCGAGCGGGTCCTGATATCGGGCTGGAGGCAGCGGCTGCTGCAAGCCGCGCCTCGCGGGCTGTTCTCAAGGCCAGCATATCGGCGTTTCGGACCGCGAGCGGCCGAACCTTAGGGCCAAGACGGGGACGCGGTTTTTCCTCCGCGTGAGCCGCGTGCTTTCCGAGAAAATCGAGAACCATTTCCACGCCCTCGCCCTCCGCGTCTCTTGTATGACTCTTTCGCAGCTCGGAAAAGCCATGGCACTCAGGATTGGGGTGTAGCAGCATTGAACTGCGCGCGCGAACAAACGGGGGGCGGAGCACAAACATCGTGCGTCCGCCGCAAAACTTCTCCACAATCCTTCCACAGCTTTTCAACAGGCTCTCAGGCCTGCGTTTCACTCCAGAAGCATGCGTTTCAACAGGTCGATCTCGTCGAGCAGCATGCCGTCGCGGCCGGCAAGTTCCTCGATCTTGCGCACGGCGTGCAAAACCGTCGTGTGGTCGCGCCCGCCGAAGCGGCGGCCGATTTCGGGCAGCGAGCGCAGCGTCAACAGTTTCGAAAGATACATCGCGATCTGGCGCGGGCGCACGACGTTGGCGGTGCGACGCGACGACAGAATGTCGGCGCGGCTGACATTGTAGTGGCTCGCGACCAGTTTCTGGATGTCCTCGATCTTCACGCGCTTCGGCTCGCGCGTGCGGATGAGATCGCGGATCGCGGCTTCCGCCGTCTCGACCGTGAGCGGCGTCCCGGTCAATGTCGAATGCGCGAGTAGCCGGTTGACCGCGCCTTCGAGGTCGCGGCCGTTGGTCTGGATCGCGCTCGCCACATAAGACACGACCGCCTGCGGAACCGAAAATTGCGGCTGCATGTCGCGGGCCGCGGCGATGCGCGCCTCGATGATTTGCACGCGCAGCGTCTCGTCGAGACTGCCCATGTCGACGCAGAGCCCGCCGGCAAGACGCGAGCGCACCCGCTCCTCGAGACTCTCAAGATCGCCGGGCGGTCGATCGGCGGCGATGACAATCCGCCGTCCCGCATCGATGAGCGCGTTCAATGTGTGGCAGAATTCCTGCTGGATCGATTTGCCCTGCAGGAACTGCACGTCGTCGATGACCAGCACGTCGATGCCGCGGAGCTTCTCCTTGAAAGCGATCGCCGTCTGTGCCTTGAGCGCGGCCACAAAGCCGTACATGAACTTTTCGGCGGTCAGGTAGATGACGCGGCGGGCATTGACGCCGGCCTCGTGCGCGATCGCCTGGAGGAGATGTGTCTTGCCGAGGCCGACCGAGGCGTGAATGTAGAGCGGATTGAATAGGATAGGATCGCCGGGCTTGGTCCGCGCGGTCCGCATCGCCGCGGCATGGGCGAGCTGGTTCGAGCTACCGACGAGGAAGCTGGAGAAGGTGAAACGCTTGTCGAGCGGCGACCCCGACAATCCATTCGCATCGATATTCGCGGGAGCCTGCTCGCGTCGCGTGTCGCCGTTTTCCTGCACTGTACTGGGACTGCTGGAAGGTGCCGTTTGTGCAACACCAGCTCCGGTGACGGGCTTTCGCTCGAGGTTCGGGTCGCGCAACGGCATTCGCATCTTCGTGCTCGAGCGTACCTCGACATTCAGCTTCTCGATGCCGCCGAATTCGCTGGAGAGAGCGGCGCGAACTCGATCCGTGTAATGCGATTGGATCCAGCTTTTCAGGAACTTCGTCGGCACCGAGACGTGGGCGACGCCGTTTTCGATGCGCACCAGCTCGAGACCAGCGAGCCAAGAGCCGTAGACGGCCTCGCCAAGTTCGGCACGCAGGCGCCGACAGGCGCGGGACCAGGCTTCTTCAACGCTTTGAGCGCGATTTTCATCGGAACGCGATTGCGAATATGCGGCAGATTGCTGTGTATGAGCGATCATTGTCATCACCTTGAGACAGGCGCAAATCGAGCCTGCGACGGCGCGCGGCGTGCGCAACCGTTCGTCAACAGGCCAGGAAGGATGGGTTTGCTTGACGCCTAGCGGCGCGGGCGATCAGCCAAGTGGCGGCCCGAGCTTCAAAACCCAACCGGAGTCGCGACAACTTATCGAAAAATCAGCGGCAGCAAACCGGTACACAGCGCCGTTGGCAGCAACGGATTCAATATGCAACGCGCATTCTCGCCTCAGAAACCCAAACGCATGCCCGCATTCTTTATACTTATTGGCGGTCTGTCGGCCTCTCATTGTTTCCCCCTCTGCGGTCGCTGAGCCGCAGTCGTAGTCCCCGAACCAATGCTTGAATCGAAACCGAACGGAACGAAACGCACATTCCCGCGGCGCCTTGCGGCGTCGAGACCAATCCTCGAACGTTTCGAAGTGCGGATACGAGCTAGCGAGAGCAGAGTCTGCGCCACCGCGCAAAAAACTGCCGTTCCCCCAGCGCCTCCCGCGCTTTTCACGTGCGAAGTGAACAAGCCCCGGCTTCCAGAAAAACGTAGACTCGGGCTTTGGCGAGCGCAATCAGGTTGTCACAAGACCGACACACAAGGTGGTGCCGACGTACTTTTGTGTCACCCATGAGTCAGGTTGACGCAGGCAAGTCACTGATTCAAAGCCCGCTCTTGCGAGCGTGCTCGATACGGCTCGCGGCGACGCAAAGATCGAGCAAATGAGAACGTTACGCGAATATCGGGCGAGTCAAGAGGCGAGGGTATGACGCGTCAATTGGCTTGGGGAATAACGCTCTGTCCGAGTTAACAAATTTTTAACCGCCGAATCCCGGCCCAAAAAAATTCGAATGGCGTGGCGGCTGTCGCAAAAGAAAACCCGGCGCACGGCCGGGTCGGCTCGTCGCGGGCACAACAAGCGGCAGATTATTTCGCCAGACCTTTCAGCTGCTTGGTCATGCGCGATACTTTCCGCGATGCAGTGTTCTTGTGCAGGATGCCCTTTTGCGCCGCGCGCATGACAAGAGGTGCGGCCTCCTGCAGAGCCGTTGTCGCTGCCTCGGCATCGCCGGTCGCGAGCGCCTCGTCGAACTTGCGGACATAGGTGCGCATCTGGCTGCGGCGCGAACGATTGACTGCAGTGCGGCGCTCGATTTTGCGAACGGCCTTTTTGGCCGATTTGGTATTCGCCATGGATTTTCCTCAAAGCAGACGCGCCCGATCAGGCGATGCCGCGACGCTTAAAACGGCTGATCTTCGTCCCGGCATGCGTGAACGCGCCGCTTCAGGACAGTGAACGCCGGCTTATAAGGCCGGCCCTATCAAGGGTCAACGCTGCACGGCTCAGGCAGGCACGGCCGCGCGAATTTCATCGATCGCACGCGCCAGCGCCTTCCGCTCCGCGTCCGGCCACGCCACCAGGGGCGGCATCGTCCGCGCGAGGCGCTCGTCGGCGTGCATATGGGCGAGCCCCGCCTTGACGCCGGCGACAAGCGGCTTGCCGTCGAAGAGCTTGCGGATGGCGACGGCGCGCTCGAGCGCCCGCTGATCACCGCTGTTCCAGGCCGCGCCGCAGAGGTCGGAATTCAGATTGGCCGTCGCCGAAATGCAGCCGGCGAAGCCCGCGCTGCGCGCCTCGGCAAGCGCGGCTTCGGTCGAGGGGAAGACGGCAAAGCCCGGATGAGCCTTGGCGAGCGCCCGCGCATAGGGCATGTCGCCGGAGGAATCCTTCAACCCCGCCATTCGATCGGGGAAGGCCTCGATCAACCGGGCGACGAGCTCGCGCCCATAGGGCACGCCCGAAAGCGCCGGAAAATTATAGAGGTAGATCGGGATCGACCGCGCCGCGTTCGCCCCGATAATTGCGGCGAGATAATCGAACACGCCGCGGGGATCGATGTCTTTGTAATAGAAGGGCGGCAGGATGAGCGCGCCAGCAAAGCCGAGTTCGGCGGCAAGCCGCGTCAGCGCCGTCGTTTCGGCGAGCGAAGCCGCTCCCGTGCCAACCATGAGGCGCTTGCAGTCGAGTTCGGCCGCTGCTGCCCGCATCACGCTCGCGCGCTGCTCGAATGAGAACGATGTCGCCTCACCGGTCGTGCCGAGGACGTTCAGGCCGTCGCAGCCATTGTCGAGGAGATGCTGCGCCAGCTTGATGAAGCGCGAAACATCGGGCGCCAGTTCGGCGTTGATCGGCGTGGCGATCGCAGCGATGACGCCGGAGAGACGAGGACTCATGTGCAAACCTCAGCGATCTTTGAAATTGGGCGAACGCTTCTCGACGAAAGCGGTCATGCCTTCCTTCTGATCTTCGAGCGCGAACATAGAATGGAACACGCGCCGCTCGAAGCGGATGCCTTCGGCAAGCGTCGTCTCGTAGGCGCGATTGACGCTCTCTTTGGCCATCATCACCACCGGGCGTGACATCGAAGCGATGGTGCGCGCCGTCTTCAGGGCCTCCTCGATGAGCTGATCGGCGGGAACGACGCGGCTGACAAGGCCGGAGCGCTCGGCCTCGGCTGCATCCATCATGCGGCCGGTGAGGCACATTTCCATCGCCTTGGCCTTGCCGACAAAGCGAGTCAGGCGCTGCGTCCCGCCGACCCCGGGCATCACTCCGAGCTTGATCTCGGGCTGGCCGAATTTCGCGTTCTCGGCGGCGATGACGATGTCGCACATCATCGCGAGTTCGCAGCCGCCGCCGAGGGCGAAGCCGGCAACTGCGGCGATGGTCGGCTTTCGCGTCCGCGATACACGCTCCCAACTCAGGATAAAATCATTGAGATAAGCGTCGGCGTAGGTCTTCGCCTGCATTTCCTTGATGTCGGCCCCTGCCGCGAAGGCTTTGGGCGAGCCGGTGATGACGATGCAGCCGATATTGTTGTCGCGCTCGAACCCGTCGAGCGCTTGGCCGAGTTCGTCGACGAGTGGCGAATTCAATGCATTGAGCGCCTGCGGCCGATTGAGCCGGATGAGGCCGACCTTTTCGTGCGTCTCGACCTCGATATTTGCGTATGCCATCCGCGCCCTCCTGCCGGAGCGCATATCGGAGGGTCGTGCAAATGAAAAGGGCCGCAGATCGCGGCCCTGATCACCACATGGGCAGGTTGCGCGGTCATTACAGCCCATCGAACAAGGCCGTCGAAAGATACCGTTCCGCAAACGACGGGATGATGATCACGATGTTCTTTCCGGCCATCTCCGGACGCGCCGCAATCTTCAATGCCGCCGCCACCGCCGCGCCGGAGGAGATGCCGACCGGGATGCCTTCGAGCCGCGCAACATGGCGCGCCATGTCGAGGGCGGTCTGGCTATCGATCTGCACGATCTCATCGATGACCGACGTGTCGAGCACCGCCGGCACGAACCCCGCGCCGATCCCCTGAATTTTGTGCGGTCCTGGCTGGCCGCCCGAAAGCACCGGCGATTCTACCGGCTCGACGGCAACCATCTTCAATCCTGGGCGGCGGGGCTTCAGCACCTGCCCGGCGCCGGTGATCGTGCCGCCCGTGCCGATACCGGAGACGATGACGTCGACCTCACCCTGGGTGTCTTTCCAGATTTCCTCGGCCGTTGTGCGGCGATGGATTTCCGGATTGGCGGGATTTTCGAATTGCTGTGGCATCACCGCGCCCGGTGTCGAATCGATGATCTCCTGCGCCTTGCCGATAGCCGCCTTCATCCCGCCCGGGCCGGGGGTCAGCTCCAATTGCGCACCGAGCAGCGCCAGCATCTTGCGGCGCTCCACCGACATCGTCTCCGGCATGACCAGGATCAGCTTGTAGCCGCGCGCCGCGGCGACGAACGCGAGCGCAATGCCTGTATTGCCGGAGGTCGGCTCGACCAGCGTCGTTTTGCCGGGCGTGATCTTGCCCGCGGCTTCCATCGCATCGATCATACTGACGCCGATGCGATCCTTGACGCTGGCGATCGGATTGAAGAATTCGAGTTTCGCCAGGAGGTTGGCGCGGATATTGTGCTCCTTGGCGATACGGTCGAGCCGCACGATCGGCGTATCGCCGATCGTATCGGTGATCGAATCATATATCCGGCCGCGCCCGGGGGTGTGGACCGGGGGTGCCTCCTTTTTCAGGGCAGGCTGAGCCATACTTTTCTCCCTCTCGGTGTGATGGTCGGCAGAAGACTAGGTCGGAGCGCACGGCTTGTCGATGAAAGGAACGCATCGTTCGGCAGGCGTGCGGGAGGAGGATTTCGTGCTATCGCCCGAAAGGGAGAGGACACGCGAACCATATGCGGCAGGCGCAGCATCGGCTGAGGATTAGGACATCGGGGCGCGGTTTCACCGACGTGACAAGCAACGTGCGGGCTTTTCTCGCGGAACATCGATGTGAGACCGGGCTGATGACGGTCTTTTGCCGGCACACCTCGGCGTCGCTGCTCATCCAGGAGAATGCCGACCCTACCGTTCGCTCCGATATGGAAGCTTATTTCGAGCGCATCGCGCCGGAATCAGCAATCTATGAGCACGACACCGAAGGTCCGGACGACATGCCGGCGCATATTCGCACGGCGCTGACGCAAACCCATCTTGCCATTCCCATCGTCAACGGCGAGCCCGCGCTCGGCACCTGGCAAGGCATTTATCTCTTCGAACATCGCCGCGCGCCGCATACGCGCGAGCTCGTGCTTCATCTTGTCGGCGAGTGATGACGGCGCGGGGTTGCTCGTGAAGCAGCACCGGATTCCGACGCTCGCGACGATCGCCGCCGGTGGCAAGCGGGCCGTCGCTTCTGCGCTTGCGCTGATCGAGACGGCGCGCGGCACCGCAGAACTCGCGGCGCTGCTCGACGAAGCCGTCGCTGCGTCACGCGCGCATGTGACGGGACTGACCGGGCCACCGGGCGTCGGCAAATCGACACTCACCAGCGCGCTGCTCCGCGATTGGCGGGCCACCGGTGAAAGCCTTGCGGTGGTTGCTGTTGATCCATCGTCGCGCGTCAGCGGCGGCGCGCTACTCGGCGATCGCGCGCGCATCGTCAGCGATCCGAAGGATCCGCACGTCTACATTCGCTCTATGGCGGCGCGCGACCGGCTCGGCGGACTTTCCGACGAGACCATCGCCGCGGTCGCGCTGCTTCGCGCGCTGTATGACCGCGTGCTCGTCGAAACAGTCGGCATCGGCCAATCGGAGGCCGACATCGTGCTCGTCGCGGACACCGTCGTGCTCTGCATCCAGCCCGCCTCCGGCGACAGCCTGCAATTCATGAAAGCCGGCGTCATGGAGTTGCCGGATGTTGTCGCGGTCACCAAAGCCGATCTCGGCACGGCGGCGAGCCGCGCCAAGAGCGAGGCGGAGGGTGCGCTGAGCCTGTTCAGTCGGCAAGCGGGGGATTGGCGACCGGCGGTCGTACTCGTCTCGGCGGCGCGCGGTGAAGGCCTCGCGGATCTGCGAGCCGCAATTGACGCGCACCGGGCGCATCTCGCAGCAGGCAAACGCCTCGAAGCGAGGCGCGCCCGTCAAGAAGAAATGTGGATCGAAGAAAGCATCCGCGCGCGCTTCGGTTCGGCGGGTCTTGCCGCCGCGCGACGACTCGGCGGCGACGGCGGCCCATTTGCGCGCGAGCTCAAGATCGCCGCGGAACTGGAGCGCCGGTTGCGGCCCGCGATCTAGCCGCACGCGCTCTAAGCGTGGTGCCGATAATGGCGTCGATGGGCACGGTGATGTCGATAATAGCGGCCCGCCGGTGGTGGGACGTAGGTCAACTGGATGCCCACGATACCGCCTGCAAGGTTGGCGCCGCTCTGGCCGTGAACCGAAAGCGGTTGCAAGCTGGTCGTCAGCCCGTTGCCGCCAGCTAGGAGCGCAGCGCCGCCGCCGATCCCGAGCGTCGCCACACCCCCGACGCCGCCATACACGCCGGCAAGCGCGCCTGGCCCCGGGATCGCAGTTGGAGCAAGCACCGCCCAGTCGATGTCGCCGGGCCCTGTCACACCGAGATCCATGCCGTAGCGCGTGACGGTTCCGACATAGCGTTCCACCGGCCCGAGCACACTCGGCGTGAACGTGCAGTCGAGTGCGCGAGCCGAGGTCACGACCATGCCTGCGCCCGGCGCCACCGCACAATGCAGAAAGCCAACGCGCGCCTGGGCGGAAGCGGGCGAAGCGAGGGAGACCATAGCCGCGAAGGCGGCCACGGAAATGAATGCAGCAGAGCGAGCTTTCATGACGCTAACTTTCCTGTAATGCCGGGTGTGACCTGGCTCCGCTCGCCACATCGGCCCGCAAAGCGACCGAAATGCGGCCTGCGAAAGCCATGCGCCATTCCGGCACACGGGTACACACCCCGCCAGTAACCCACCCGCAATCTTAAGGGGCGATAACTTTTTTGAAGAGAATTGCGCGCTTTTACGTGGCCCGCGCGCCACGGCGCGCACCTCACCCATTCACAGGTGCGCGGGTCGCGTATGGGTCGGTCGCGGATCGGTTGGGCGCTCACTGTCGTGGCGCCGTGGTGCCTCGGGATCGGCATTGTCGTATCCGTGACCGCCGATGCCGGCCAGGATGTCGTCAGCGGCGCATCCATGGCGCCGATCGTCGCACGCGCCGCCATGCAGCCGATCGACCTTGTCCCGCGCGGCGATATTTTTACCGGCAATCTCGGCATGTTCGGCTCCGGGCGCGGTCTCTTGCGCGAGGCGCGCCTGGCGATCGGCGCGCCTGAAGATTTCGCCGCCCTTCCGGACGAAATTGCGCCGCGCGGTGACCTCAAAATTCAGGCTCGCCATTTCCCGATTGTCGACCGCGCCCATAAGGGCGACCCAGCGGTGCGGCTGCGCCCGACCTTCGACACCAAGCTGCGCGGCCCCAATGGGATCTCCAAGTACATGGCCGGGATACTCACCTTCCGCCACGACGAGACCTCTCCGGCGACAACGTTCGAGCCTGCAGAGGGTGAGCCGCAGGGCCCCGAAGCCGTTGCCAGCTTCGAGCCGTGGGGGGATGGCGAAAGCCCCACGACTCAGCGGACGCGCGCCGACGCCTCGCCTGGCCAGGGCGGCTCGGCCTTTACCGTACGGCCGGCTGCAATCGCCGAGCGCCTCATGCAGGGCGCCACCCCCAAGGTCGCGCGCGCCGTCGCGCTCGGATCGACTACCCCGGCTCCGGCCGACGCAACGCCGGTCGAGATTGTCGCGCTGCCTGGGGTGCCGCGTGTCGGGGTGGCCAAGGACGCCGGGACCACGCAAGTCGCACGGACACCGGGTCGGCCCGATTACGCCTCACTCATCGACCAGGAGCAGGCAGGCCGGGAGCGAAAGTGCCTCGCGGAGGCGATCTATTTCGAGGCGCGCAGTGAGCCCGAAGAGGGCCAAGCGGCGGTCGCACAAGTCGTGCTCAATCGCGTCTCAAGCGGGCTCTATCCAGCCAGCGTTTGCGGCGTCGTCTACCAGAACCGCCACCGCTGGCACGCTTGCCAATTTTCGTTTGCTTGCGAAGGCAAGTCGCTGCGCATCACGGACGACGAATCGTGGGGGACGGCACGGCGCATTGCCGACGCGGTGATGGACGGCAAAACCTATTTGGCCGATGTCGGCGGATCGACCCATTACCATGCCAATTACGTGCGTCCGCGCTGGGCCAAACGATTGAAGAAGATGGACGTGATCGGCCACCACATCTTCTACACGCTACGGCCGGGGCAAACTTAGCTGCGCTTCGTCGCGGCTTGCGGGCGCGGCGCAAATTGGCCATCTTCCTCCGCAATCTCCTCAACCTGCCGGGCCTCATGGGCCCTCTGGAATTTGCCCCCCGTGATTGCACCTAAGCTCGCCCGCCTCACCGGCTTCGGCCGCCGTTCCGCTCGTCCCTTTGCCGCCGCTGGCGCCGCCGCCCTGCTCCTCACCGGCCTCGGCTTCGATCAATCGGCCAGCGCCCGGGCCCGGGATAACCTCGCGATTGCCACGCCCTTCGAGGTCGGAGACAGCCCGGCCGGCAATTACCTCGCCGCGCTGATCGCAGGGGCGGAACGCGATACGCTCGCCGCCGCCACCTTCTTTCGCGAGACGCTGCGCTACGATCCGCGTAATCCCGAGCTGATCGAGCGCGCCTTCGTCGCCTCGCTCGCCAACGGCAACATGCCGGATGCTTTCGGCCTCGCCGAACGGCTGCTGCAGCGCGATGCCAACAACGGCCTGGCGCACCTCGCGCTCGGCATTCGCGCCATCAAGCAGCGCCAATATGGCGGCGCGCGCAACAGCCTGTCGAAGGGCGGCGCCGGGCGTCAGCGCGACATCACGGCGACCCTGCTCACCGCTTGGTCCTATGCCGGAGGCGGCGATTACAAGCGCGCGCTGGCGCAGGTCGATCGGCTGAAGGATGAAGGCTTCGGCACGTTCCGCGACTATCACGCCGCGCTGATTTCGGAACTCGCCAACAATACCGCAGAAGCGACGAAGCGCTTCCAGGCCGCTTATAACGGCGAGAAGAGCACACTCAGGCTTGTCGATGCCTATGCGCGTTTCCAAGACCGGCACGGACACCGCGACGAAGCGATCCGCGCATATGAAGCTTTCGACCAGATTCTGCCACGCCACCCGCTCGTCACCGCGGCGCTCGCGGACTTACGCGCCGGCAAGCAGCTCGAACCGCTGATCCGTTCGGCCGAGCAGGGTGCGGCGGAAGTTCTTTATGGACTCGGCGCGGTCGGCGGCCGCCAGGGCGACGAGCTCGCGGCGATCGTATATCTGCGCCTATCGCTCTATCTCTCGCCGAAGAACGGTCTTGCGACGGTGACGCTCGCCGATATTTTCGAGCGGCTGAAACAATACGAGCAGGCAATCGAAGTCTATAACAGCGTTGCGGAAGACAGTCCGCTGCGCGTCAATGCCGATATCCAGACGGCGCTTCTGCTCGAGACGCTGGGTAAGAGCGACGAGGCGCAGAAGCGGCTGCAGGACATCGTCAACGAGAAGCCGAAGAATGAAGAAGCGCTGACGGCGCTCGGCAATTTGCAGCGCTCGCGCAAGCAATTCGCGGACGCGGCGGTAACTTATACGAAGGCGCTGGAGCTATCGACCAAACCGGAAAAGAGCCTCTGGTCACTATATTATTATCGCGGCATTGCCTACGAGCGGCAGAAGCAATGGCCGAAAGCGGAAAGCGATTTCAAGAAGGCGCTTGAGCTTTTTCCGGATCAGCCGCTGGTTTTGAATTATCTCGGCTATTCCTGGGTCGATCAGGGTATCAATCTCGACGAGGCGTTCAAGATGCTCCGCCGCGCCGTCGAATTGCGGCCGACCGACGGTTATGTCGTCGACAGTCTCGGCTGGGCGCATTACAAGCTCGGGCAATACGATCAGGCGGTCAAAGAGCTCGAACGCGCAATCGAATTGAAGGCGTCTGACCCGGTTATCAACGATCATCTTGGCGACGCGTATTGGCGCGTCGGTCGGAAGCTCGAAGCGCATTTCCAGTGGAATCATGCGCGCGATTTGAAGCCGGAGCCTGAAGATCTCGATCGCATCTTGAAAAAGATCGACAACGGTTTGCCGGACGAGGAGAAACCGGCAGCGGCGGAGGCCGAGCCGAAGAAGCAAGCCGAAACAAAGAATGGCGGCTGAGCGCGTAACGCGCTCAGCCCGTGACCCTTTGATGTTCACGGCGCGTGCGCCGGCGAAAATCAATTTGACGCTGCACATCCTCGGCCGGCGCGCCGACGGTTACCACGAGCTCGAAAGTCTGGTCGCCTTCGCCGGCGTCGGCGATCTCTTGAGCTTCGAGCCAGGCGCAGAATTGGCGTTGACGATTGCCGGCCCGAATGCTGCTGGCGTCGGACCGGCTGCCGACAATCTGGTTCTGCGTGCGGCGCGGGAACTTGCCGACCGCGTCGCCGGCCTACAAGTCGGCGCCTTTCATCTCATGAAACGCCTGCCGGTCGCATCGGGCATCGGCGGCGGCTCGTCCGATGCCGCGGCGGCGCTGCGGCTCCTGGCGGCCCATAATGGCCTCTCGATCGCCGATGCGCCGGTGGCCGATGCGGCACGTGCCACCGGTGCCGATGTTCCCGTCTGTCTTGATCCGCGCGCGCGGATGATGAGTGGGCTCGGCGAACGGCTCGGTGAGCCCCTGATGCCAGGACCCATTTTTGCGGTTCTCGTCAATCCCGGCGTGGCGGTGGAGACGCGGGCGGTATTTTCCCGAATGGGATTGCAAGCCGGCCAGAGCATCGGCGCGGCGCCCCATCCGGTGGTCGCCAAGTCGGCGGATGCGGCCAGCCTGTTCGGCCTGCTGAAAAAGACGCGGAACGACCTCGAAGACGCGGCTTGCAGTATCGCACCCGTCATAGTCGATGTTCTCGCCGTCCTCAGCGCCGCAAAGGGCAGCAGGTTGGCGCGAATGTCGGGATCGGGCGCGACCTGCTTTGCGCTGTTTGAGAATTGCCGGCAGGCGGCGCGCGCCGCGCGCGCGATCCGGCGCGACCATCCGGGCTGGTGGGTCAAGGCCACAGTGTTGCGGTAGCCGAAACTGGCTCTCGCCGTCGGGCTCTGCTACATGCCCGCCGATCTGCCTAATGCATGTGGGAGGTGAGCGTAGGGAATGGGTAATTTTTCATCGGAGCGGTTGTCGATAGCGGACGTCATTGTGGTCCGGGTCCGCAAATTTGCGGATTCGCGCGGCCACTTTCTTGAGACGTTTCGCAAGGGCGACTTTGCCGAGATGGGCATCGATTGCGAGTTCGTGCAAGATAATCAGGCTTTCTCCGCGCAGACCGGCACGATCCGCGGCTTGCATTTCCAGGTGCCGCCGCATGCGCAAGCGAAACTCGTGCGGGTCTTGCGCGGCGCGGTGTACGACGCTGCGGTGGATTTACGTCGTGGCAGTCCGACTTATGGCACATGGTGCGGCGCGCGTCTCACCGCTGACGGCGGCGAGCAGATTTTCGTGCCGCGTGGCTTCGCCCACGGCTATTGCACGCTAGAACCCGACACAGTCGTCGCCTATAAGGTCGACTCCTATTACGCACCGCAATCGGAGGCTGGCATTATTTGGAGCGACTCGGCGATCGGCATCGACTGGTCGGTTCCGGCTGAACGCGCGCTTGTCTCCGACAAAGACGCAAAACTTCCATCGCTCGGCGCCTTCGATTCGCCTTTCGAGATGCCAGCGTGACCGCCCGCCGCTTTGTTATCACGGGTGGCGCCGGCTTCATCGGCTCGGCCGTCGTGCGTCATCTCATCGAGAATACGCCGCATAGGGTGCTTGTCGTCGACAAGCTCACCTATGCCGGCAATCTCGACAATCTTGCGAGCATCGCCTCAAGCGACCGCTACAAGTTTGCGCGAGGCGACATCTGCAATGCACGCGACATGCGCGCAATTGTCGAAGGCTTTCGTCCCGACGTGCTCATGCATCTCGCGGCCGAGAGTCACGTCGATCGCTCGATCGACGGACCGGGCGAATTCGTCCAGACCAATGTCGTCGGCACGTTCACACTGCTCCAGGCAGCACTTTCGCATTGGCGCATGCTGAAAGGCGAAGAACGCGAGCGCTTCCGCTTCCATCACGTCTCGACCGACGAGGTCTTCGGCTCGCTCGGCGCTGATGGTTTTTTCACCGAGGAGACGCCCTACAGTCCGAATTCGCCCTATTCGGCGTCCAAAGCCTCGTCCGACCATCTGGTGCGTGCCTGGCACCACACCTACGGCTTGCCGGTTGTTCTGTCGAACTGCTCGAACAATTACGGTCCCTACCATTTTCCCGAAAAGCTCATCCCGCTCGTCACGTTGAATGCGCTCGAGGGCAAGCCGGTGCCGGTTTACGGCGACGGATCGAATGTGCGGGATTGGCTCTATGTCGAGGATCACGCGCGCGCTCTTCAGCTGATCGCGGAGCAGGGCCGGGTCGGCGAAAGCTACAATGTCGGCGGCCATAACGAGCGCACCAATATCGACGTCGCGCGAAAAATTTGTGCGCTGGTCGACGAATTCGCGCCCGACCCGCAACAAGGCTCGCGCGAGCGGCTCATTACATTTGTCGGCGACCGGCCGGGGCATGATCTGCGCTACGCCATCGACGCCTCGAAGATCGAGCGCGACCTCGGCTGGCGGCCCCGCGAGACATTCGAGACAGGTTTGCGCAAGACCGTCGCCTGGTATCTTGATAACAAAAGCTGGTGGCAGCGCATTCGCTCCGGCGTCTACCGCGGTGAGCGGCTCGGGGTCGTCGCGTGAGCCGACCGGTTCTCATCGTCGGCGCCAGGGGCCAGCTTGGGCAGGAGCTCGTGCGGGAGACGCGCGAGCGAGCGATGCCGACGATCGCCGCCGGCCGGGATGATCTCGACATCACGCGAGAAGAGGCCGCGCTCGCCTATGTGTGCGAAGCGGCGCCGCGCGCGATCATCAATTGTGCCGCCTATACCGCCGTCGACAAGGCGGAGAGCGAAGCCGAGGCTGCCCACGCAATCAATGCGCTCGCACCGGGGCATCTCGCGCAAGCCGCTGCGGAACTGGATATCCCGCTCCTGCATGTCTCGACCGATTACGTCTTCGACGGCACGAAAAGCGACGCCTACACCGAGGACGATCCGGTGGCACCGCTCGGGGCCTACGGCCATAGCAAGGAGGAAGGCGAGCGGCGTGTGCGCGCGGCGCATCCGAAGCACGCGATCCTGCGCACATCCTGGGTTTATGGCATCTATGGCAACAATTTTCTGAAAACAATGCTGCGTCTGTCGCGCGAGCGCGAACAACTCTCTGTCGTTGCCGACCAGCGTGGCTGCCCGACGGCGACAATCGACATCGCGCGAGCGCTGCTCGCCGTAATCGCAGCAAGCGATGCCGGACGCGCAAAGTGGGGCACATACCATTTCGCCGGAAGCGGCGTGACGACGTGGCACGGCTTTGCCAGCGAAATTGTCGGCGTCGCGTCCCGCTCCGGCGGACGTTCCATCCCGGTCCACCCGATCGGCACCAAGGATTATCCGACGCCGGCGAAACGCCCCGCCAATTCGGCACTCGACAGCAGCCGCTTCGCGGCGGCTTTCGGCTACAAGAGTCCGCCCTGGCAAGAGCGAACGCGGGAAGTGGTCGAAGCTCTGCTCACACCGGCGGAGGCAAAGTGAAAGGCATTATTCTCGCGGGCGGCTCCGGCACCCGGCTCTACCCGATCACCACGGTCGTATCGAAGCAGCTCCTGCCGGTCTACGACAAGCCAATGATCTATTATCCCTTGTCGACGCTGATGCTTGCCGGCATCCGGGACACCCTGATCATCACCACGCCGCAAGACCAGGCGCATTTCCAAACGCTCCTCGGCCACGGCTCGCAATTCGGCATCGCGCTTTCCTATGCCGTGCAAGAGCATCCGCGCGGGCTCGCCGACGCGTTCATTGTCGGGCGCGACTTTGTCGGGTCCGAGCGCGTCGCGCTCGTGCTTGGCGACAACATCTTTTACGGCTCCGGCTTCCCGCACCTGCTGGCGCGCGCCGCCGCGCGCGAACGCGGCGCGACGGTGTTCGGCTATGTCGTCTCCGATCCCGAGCGCTACGGCGTCGTCGAGCTCGACGCGCAAGGCAAGGCGATCTCGATCGAAGAAAAGCCGGCACAGCCGCGCTCGCAGCTCGCCATCACCGGCCTGTATTTCTACGACAACCGCGTCGTCGACATCGCCGCCGCGGTGAAGCCGTCGGCGCGCGGTGAGATCGAGATCACCGACGTCAATCGCGCCTACATGGAAAGCGGCGATCTCAATGTCGAGATCATGAGCCGCGGCATTGCCTGGCTCGATACCGGCACGCATGACAGCCTGCTCGAAGCCGGCCAGTTCGTCGAAATCCTGGAGCGCCGGCAGGGTCTAAAAATCGCTTGCCCGGAGGAAATAGCCTTCGTGCAGGGCTTCATCACCCGCGAGCAGCTCAAAGAGGCGGCGAACCGATCCGGCAAATCAGGTTACGGACAATATCTCTTCAGATTGCTGAAGGCCGGGCATCCGGATGCGATTGATGCGCCGGTTAGACCCTCCGCCTGAGGCGACGCGCCATGCGGCGCGCCAAGCCGCTACCGGTTAACGGATCGTAACAAAAGCCTGCGGGCGCTGCGCCTCGCTGCGGCTCTCGGCAACAGCGGCATTCGTCGGAATGGCGCAGAGACGCTGCAGCAACCGCGCGATGTCTTCGCAGGCAGAAGTCTCGGGCGGATAGGAGGCGCGAAGGTCGACGCCGATCGCGCCGAGGGCCGTCTTGGGGGAGTTTCTGCCGATGACACGCATTTGAACCTCCCGATCAGCTCAAAACACACGAGCCGTCGCAAGAAAGCTTTTACGCCTCTATCCGTTGCCGATCCGTTACGAGCACCGGGTTCCGGCGCGCCGGAATCGGTGCAATTTGTTGAATTAGGGATAATGCGTAACCGCTCGCGCGGCAGTGTGGGTTCGCACACGCCACGTCGCTGATTTCGGAAATTCTTATGGTTTAGCTGAGACTTACGGCTCAGCTTGCCGGCTCCAGCGCCGCGGCGACAGCGTCGCCCATCGCCGAAGTCGAGATCGTTTGCGCGGCATCGCCCTTAATGTCGGCCGTGCGAAGGCCTTGCGCCAGGGCGTCGGCGATGGCGCGCTCGATTGCGTCGGCCGCTTCGCCCAGGCCGAAGGAATAGCGTAGCGCCATGGCAAAGGAGCCGATCATCGCGATCGGATTGGCGAGGCCGCGCCCGGCAATATCGGGGGCCGAACCGTGCACCGGCTCGTACAACGCCCTGCGCTTGCCGGTCTTGGCGTCGGTTTCGCCGAGCGAGGCGGAGGGCAGCATGCCGAGCGACCCGGTCAGCATTGCCGCGACGTCGGACAGCATGTCGCCGAACAGGTTGTCGGTGACGATCACGTCGAACTGTTTCGGCCAGCGTACGAGCTGCATGCCGAGCGCGTCGGCGAGCTGATGCTCGAGCCTGACGTCGGAATAATCGCGCTTGTGCAGGGCGGTGATCACCTCGTGCCAGAGCACGCCGGATTTCATCACGTTGCGCTTCTCCGACGAAGTGACCTTGTTATTGCGCTTGCGCGCCAGCTCGAAGGCGACGCGGCCGATGCGCTCGATCTCGTAGGTGTCGTAGACCTGGGTGTCGATTGCGCGCTTCTGGCCATTGCCGAGATCGCGGATTTCCTTGGGCTCGCCGAAATAGACGCCGCCGGTCAATTCGCGCACGATCATGATGTCGAGGCCTTCGACGACCTCACGCTTCAGCGACGAGGCGTCCGCAAGTGCGGGATAGCAGATCGCCGGGCGCAGATTGGCGAAGAGCGCGAGCTCTTTGCGCAGGCGCAAGAGCCCGGCTTCGGGGCGCACGTCATAGGGCACGCCGTCCCATTTCGGCCCGCCGACGGCGCCGAGCAGTACCGCGTCGGCCGCGCGCGCGAGCGCCATGTCGGTATCGCTGATCGCTTGCCCATGCGCATCATAGGCGCAGCCGCCGACGAGGCCGCGCTCGAATTCGAAGCTTGCCAGGCCGGTGCCCGCCAGCGCGGCGGCGACCTTCTCGACTTCGGCCATGACTTCGGGGCCGATCCCGTCGCCGGGCAGGAGCAGGAGCTTGTAGGTGGGCATCAGCGCTAAGCGGCGAGCTGCCGCAGCACGTAATGCAGGATGCCGCCGTTCTTGAAATATTCGAGCTCGTCGAGCGTATCGATACGGCAAAGCAGCGGCACGTTCTTTTTCGCGCCGTCGGCGAAGGTGATCTCGGCTGAAAGCTTCTGCCGCGGCCGCAGGCCTTCGCGAAGCCCGTGGATCGTCACCTGCTCGTCGCCCTTGAGGCCGAGCGTCGACCAGGTTGTGCCCTCCTCGAACGTGCAGGGCAGGACGCCCATGCCGACGAGGTTCGAACGATGAATGCGCTCGAAGCTTTCGGCGATCACCGCGCGCACGCCGAGAAGCCGCGTGCCCTTCGCCGCCCAATCGCGTGACGAGCCATTGCCGTATTCGGCGCCGGCGAGGACGACGAGCGGCACGCCGTCGGCCATGTATTTCATCGCCGCGTCGTAGATCGGCATCTCTTCGCCGTCCGGCCAGTGGCGTGTCATGCCGCCTTCGGGAATCGAGCCGTCGGCGCGCTTCAGCATGTGATTCTTGATGCGGATATTGGCGAACGTGCCGCGCATCATGATCTCATGATTGCCGCGCCGCGTGCCGTATTGGTTGAAGTCCTGCGGCGCGACCTGCCGCTCCATCAGCCATTTGCCGGCGGGCGACGTCGCGCGGATCGAGCCCGCAGGCGAGATGTGGTCGGTCGTGATCTTGTCGCCGAACAGCGCGAGGATGCGGGCATTGACGATGTCCTCGATGGGCTTCGGCTTCATTTCCATGCCCTCGAAATAGGGCGGGTTCTGCACGTAAGTCGAGCCCATGTCCCATTTGTACGTTTCACCGGCAGGCACGCGCACGGCGCGCCAGTTCTTGTCACCCTCGAACACATCGGCGTAGCGGGCGCGGAACAGCGAGCGCGTGACATTCTTGCGGATGAACGCATTGATCTCGGATGAATCCGGCCAGATGTCGCGGAGATACACGTCCTTGCCCTGCTTGTCGGACCCGAGCGGCTCTTTGGTCAGATCCTTCTGCATCGAGCCGGCGAGTGCGTAAGCGACGACGAGCGGCGGCGATGCCAGATAATTCGCCTGCACGTCGGGGTTGACGCGGCCTTCGAAGTTGCGGTTGCCGGAGAGCACGGCGGCGGCGACGATGTCGTTGTCGTTGATGGCTTTCGAGATCGGGCCGCCGAGCGGGCCGGAATTGCCAATGCAGGTCGTGCAGCCGAAGCCGACCAGATTGAACCCGAGCTTGTCCAAATGTTTCTGCAGGTCGGCCTTCTGCAGATATTCCTCCACGACCTGCGAGCCCGGCGCGAGCGAGGTCTTCACCCACGGCTTCGACGTTAAGCCCTTCTCTGCGGCATTGCGCGCGAGTAGACCGGCGCCGATCAGCACGCTCGGATTGGACGTGTTCGTGCACGAGGTAATCGCGGCGATGACGACATCGCCGTGGCCGAGGTCGTAATTCGCCCCTTCGACCTTATAGCGCTTGCCGAGTTCGTCGGCGCTCTTGCGGTACTCGGTTTGCATGGCGCTGGCGAAGCCTTTTGCGGCGTCGTTCAGCCCGATGCGTCCTTCCGGCCGCTTCGGTCCGGCAAGCGAGGGCACGACGTCGGCGAGATCGAGCGCCAGCGTGTCGGTGAAAACGGGATCGGGCGTGCGCTCGGTGCGCAACATGCCTTGTGCTTTTGCATATTCCTCGACGAGCTCGATGCGCGGCCCCGGACGGCCGGACATGCGCAGATAAGTCAGCGTCTCTTCATCGATCGGGAAGAAACCGCAGGTCGCGCCGTATTCCGGCGCCATGTTGCCGATCGTCGCGCGGTCGGCAAGCGGCAGCGTGCCCAATCCCGGCCCGAAGAACTCGACGAAACGTCCGACGACGCCTTTCTTGCGCAGCATCTGCGTGACTGTGAGCACGAGATCTGTCGCGGTGACGCCTTCCCTCAGCCTGCCCGTCAATTTGAAGCCGATCACTTCCGGCAACAGCATGGATAACGGCTGGCCGAGCATCGCGGCTTCCGCCTCGATGCCGCCGACACCCCAGCCGAGAACGGCGAGGCCGTTGACCATCGTCGTGTGCGAATCCGTGCCGACGAGCGAATCGGGATAAGCGAGCTCGACCGTCTCGGCCTTGCCGTTGGCTTTGTATTTTTCTTTTTTGGTCCAGACCGTCTGCGATAGATATTCCAGATTGACCTGATGGCAGATGCCGGTGCCTGGCGGCACGACGCGGAAATTGTCGAACGCGCTCTGGCCCCATTTCAAGAAGCGATAGCGTTCGCCATTGCGCTGATATTCGAACTCGACGTTCTTCTTGAAGGCTTTCGGCGTGCCGAATTCGTCGACGATGACGGAATGATCGATGACGAGATCGACCGGCACGAGCGGGTTGATCTTCTGCGCGTCGCCGCCGAGCTTGGTCATCGCGTCGCGCATCGCGGCGAGATCGACGACGGCGGGAACGCCGGTAAAATCCTGCATGAGCACGCGCGACGGCCGGAAGGCGATCTCCTTGTCGGCGGTGCCGCGATCGTCGAGCCACGCTGACACTGCCTGAATGTCGTCCTTGGTGACGGAGCGGCCGTCCTCGAAGCGCAACAGATTTTCCAAAAGTACCTTCATCGAGAAGGGCAGGTTCGAAATGCCTTTGAGCCCGTTCTTCTCTGCCGTTTTCAGCGAGTAGTAATGGTAGGTGCGCGCGCCAACCGTGAGCTTCTTGCGGCATTTGAAACTGTCGAGCGATGGCATTCGGGCGGTGTCCTGAAAGCGGTGGGGAGCGGTCGCTCGCTTATAGGAGTTTTTGCCGAACGCGGCTACACGAAGAGCCGCCGCTCCGATGAGCAGAGCCGCACGGAAATTCGGCATGCGCCTTGAAGTCAGCGATATCCGGGTCGAGCGCGGCGGCAGGCGCGTTCTCGATGGGTTGAGCTTCGCGCTCGCGCCCGGCGAGGCGCTGATCGTCACCGGCCCGAACGGTGCAGGCAAATCGACGCTTCTTCGGGTGCTTGCCGGCCTGTTGCCGCTGAAGCAAGGGCGGATCGCGATCGGCGGCGCCGAGGATCCGCCTTGCGCCGAGCTCGCGCACTACGTCGGTCACGCCGACGGCAACAAGGCGAGCCTGACGGCGGCGGAGAACCTGTCGTTCTGGGCGGCGATGCTGAGATCGCGGCAGGGCAGGGGAACGAGCTTGCCGCCCGCGGAAGCGCTTGCCGCTTTTGCGCTGGCGCACGCGAGCGACCTTCCCGTCGCCGTTTTATCGGCCGGCCAGAAACGCCGCGTGGCGTTGGCGCGGCTGCTCGTCGCGCCGCGGCCGATCTGGCTGCTCGACGAGCCGCTGAACGCGCTGGACGCGGCCTCGCAGGCGCGGCTCTCGCATCTGATGCACGACCATCTCGGCCAAGGCGGCATGATCGTCGCTGCGACGCATAGCGCGCTCGATCTGCCGAATGCGCGGCAATTGACGCTGAGGCAGTAGCGTGAGGTCCGCTCTCGCCGCGCTGTTTTGGCGCGAACTCGGCATCGCGCGCCGCAGCGGCGGCGGCACCTCGACGGGATTGGTCTTCTTCCTGGTGCTCGCCGCGATCTTTCCGTTCGCCGTCGGCCCCGATCTCAATCTCTTGGCGCGCATCGGCCCGGCGATCCTTTGGATCGCGACGCTGCTCTCGACCCTGCTCGGCCTCGATCGCCTGTTTCAGGCCGACCACGAGGACGGTTCGCTCGACCTGATGCTGACGAGCGAAACGCCGCTCGAGTTGATCGTGCTCGTCAAATGCGCGGCGCATTGGCTGACGACCGCGCTGCCGCTCGTCGTCATCGCGCCGCTGTTTGGATTGGCACTGGCGCAGGAGGCACCGGCGCTCGGGCGAGTGACGCTGTCGCTGTTTGCCGGCACTCCGGCGCTCACCCTGATCGGCGCCGTCGGCGCGGCGGTGACGGTATCGCTGCGCCGCGGCGGTCTGCTCATGGCCGTACTGGTTCTGCCGCTGACAATCCCGGTTCTGATTTTCGGCGTGTCCGCGGCGGGCGCCGGTGCGGCCGATCCCGTGCCTTTTGCCGCGCCTTTCGCAATCCTCTGCGCGCTGAGCCTCGCTGCAATCGCCGGCGCGCCTTTCGCCGCCGCGGCGGCGCTGCGATATGGCGGCGAGTGAGCGCGTTTGCCGTTGTTCGGCGCCTTGTAAATGCCGGACCCGCTCGATAAGACGAGGCCGCTTCGGCCCGATCGCGGCCAAAGGCCGCCGCAATAGCTCAGCTGGTAGAGCACCTCATTCGTAATGAGGGGGTCGGGGGTTCGAATCCCTCTTGCGGCACCAGTAAAATCAATGGGTTATTGCGATCGCGCTATGGCCCTGAAATTCTGCGGACCCTATGCGGACCCCTCAGGCACCAGTTGGGGCGCATGGGCTGCGGTTCACTGGGACTGGCTATATCGCGGGCTGCCGCCGCTGGGAGGGGCCTGGAATGCCGTCTGTATCGGGCTCCTGGACGGTTCGGGCCTAGACCAGCGCAATTGTCGACAAGCTGTGTCCTCGGCTGCCAGCCCTAGCAGCCTGTCACGAGCGGCTTGGCCACTTGGGTTTGCTTGGGGACCATTCGATAGCCTCCTACTGCCCTCGGGGTCGATGATTTCCAATTCATGAATGTAGGACGCGGTTTCGGCGGGCAGAAGGCTCCACTTCATCACCAGCGGATCGGGCTTGCTCAGGCCGAGCCACTTGCTCACGTTCGGGCTCAAAGCGATAATCGCTACCGTCCTCGTTATCTTGGCCGCATAGACCTCCACCACAAGTCCCGCGATAAAGGCCCGAGTGGTCCATCTTGCCAA
>DATAOB010000001.1:0-1825 GCA_036265935.1 Beijerinckiaceae bacterium | reverse complement strand
AACTGCAAGTTCAAGACGCTCTACGTCACCAACGGCTACCGTTGGGCCTACCGCTACCGCTACCGGTGCTTCTAAGCCGGGCGAGCGAGTAGATACGGCGACTTGCTGAAGCAGCCCATTCCAACTGGAATGGGCTGCTTTACCTTCCGCGGCCGGCCCTGGGCGGCAGCCTGGAGCTTCCCTTGTGTGGATTGTCTTCTGACACGCGCAATTGATGCACCGCGTCTTTCGCTGCGTGGCCCAAACAGTCGCATTCGGCCCAGGGCTCTAACAGGCTGATGAAAAACCCGGTCGCAAAGCATCGAGAGCTGTGATTCCCTGCGGTGCATTCAACGAGGGAGCGTGGGATGCGCGGCGGTGACGAGCGGACGGAAGGGATGTTCTCGTACGTGCGGCCTGAGCAACGAGTGCCGCAAGATCATCCGTTGCGGCCGATCCGTGCGATCGTGGACGGCGCGCTTGAGGCGCTCTCGCCGCAGTTCGCCAAGCTGTACTCGGTGACGGGCCGGCCATCGATTCCGCCCGAGAAGCTGTTGCGGGCGCTGCTGCTGCAGGCCTTTTATACGGTGCGTTCGGAGCGCCAGCTCATGGAGCAGCTCGAATACAATCTTCTGTTCCGCTGGTTCGTCGGCCTGTCGATGGATGCGCCGGTGTGGGACCCGAGCGTGTTCGCGAAGAACCGGGATCGGCTGATTGACGGCGACCTGGCGCGGGAGTTCATGGCGGCCGTGCTCAACCAGGCGCAGGTTCGCGCCCTTCTCTCGCGCGAGCACTTCTCCGTTGATGGCACGCTGATCGAAGCCTGGGCCTCGATGAAGAGCTTCCGTCCGAAGGATGGGTCGGGCGCCCCGCCAACGGATGGCGGCCGCAATACCGAGCGCGACTTCCACGGCGAGAAGCGCACCAATGAGACCCATGCGTCGACGACCGATCCGGACGCACGTCTTTACCGCAAGAGCGCTGGCCAGGGGGCGAAGCTCTGCCACATGGGCCATCTGACGATGGAGAACCGGCACGGCCTGATCGTCGAGACCGAGTTGACGCCGGCGACGGGCTGGGGCGAGCGTGCGGCGGCCGAGGCGATGATCGAAGACGTGGCGCGCGGACCGCGCCCGACGCTGGCGGCGGACAAGGCCTATGATACGGCGGCCTTCGTTGCGGCCCTGCGCGCGCACGGCGTCGTCCCGCACGTCGCACAGAACCTGTCCGGCCGGCGATCGGCGATCGACGCACGGACGACGCGTCACGCGGGCTACGCGCTGAGCCAACGCGCCCGCAAGCGGATCGAGGAAGCCTTCGGCTGGATCAAGACGATCGGCGGGCTGCGCAAGACCCGACATCGAGGACGAGATAAGGTCCGATGGGCCTTCACGCTGACCGCCGCCGCCTACAACCTGATCAGATTGCCAAAACTCCTTGGAGCCGCCGCCTGATCACCTCGGCTCGCATCGCGAAATCCGGACGTTGCCACCGCCGGCGGGACAAAACACCCGTGCCGGCGATGTGTTCTTCAGCAGCCTGTTAATCCAGTTCTTGTGGTCGCGGCGCCGGCCTGTTCGTAATACTCCGCTTTCCATGTACGCCGCGCTCAAAAAATTAGTTCCGAAAGTTGAGGTCGGCTTTGTCGCCACGTGAAGATTTCTTTTGTGCGTGGGGCCGCGGACGCTCGACGGTGTTCTTAGCGAACAGGCGTTGCCGCTGTTGCCTCAGCGGCGCTCTTTTGTGAGGCGGCCGAGGAATTGACCTCATAAACGGAACGGCAATTGTAACGATACGTTACAATCTCACGGCAGCACTTCGGTTGCCAATTCAGGAGGACAATCAA